>CP141729.1:2400000-3000000 GCA_035621215.1 Oscillospiraceae bacterium MB08-C2-2
CAGAAGAAAACTTGGTGGAAAACATTGCGGCTTTGTATAACGGCGGTGTTAGCCTAAAGGGCGGCGGCCTCACCGGGGCTATTTTCGGCCTGCCGCTGTTGGCGTTGTGCGGCAAGACTGCCGCTTCCATTGTGATTCTGCTGGCGATTTTTGTTTTTACCATGCTGATTACCGGCACCACTTTGTTGCACCTTTTCCGGGCGGCTACACGCCCCGCCCGCATCTTGGAGGATGTCTATACCGCCAAGGTGGAGGAGCAGGAGCGGGAAGAACCGGTGTCCGCCGGTGGGCGGTTTGACATTAATGTAAACTTGGATGACGATATGCCCGCTCACCTGGTGCACTCGAGCCCCAAGGCAGTTCGCCGCTTGACCCCGAAAGAGCGGCTTCTCGGTGTGGTAAATGTGGACAGCCCTGCGGAACATGTCCCCGCCGGCGAGCTTGAATCGAGGACGCAGGAGCAGGAGGCACTGCCTGAACCGGCAGCTGTGATACCCTCTGCTTTAGAGGAGGATATCGAAGCGCTGACCCATTCCGAGCCTCTCCACTTTGCCCAGCCTCAAGAAGATGAAGAGGATGACTTGGGCATTGACAATCTCATTGACCGCTACCGGGAGGCCCCGGCATCCGCCGATCCCCGGGCACCCCTTGAACAGCTCCCATGGGATGAGCCGGTTTCCTTTGATGAGCCGGAGCCTCTGCGTTTTCCCGGTGTTCGTGCCGGGGGGGAGGCGATCCCTTTTCCCGGAACCAAGGCCCGGGAGAGCCGCTCCTATGAGCCTTTTACCTTTGATCAGCCCAAGGAGCCGGAGCCTTTGCCCAACGATAAGGATCTTTACAAGCTGGAGCACCAGCGGGTGAAATTCTCTCCCGAGGAGTTGGAGTTTGCCTTTTTGGAGGATGTGAAACCCAAAGTCCCAGTGGTGCGGGAATATGCGTTCCCATCGCCCACTCTTTTGCAGGAGGGCAAACCCCCGGCCAACGAAAAGGTCAGCGAAGAGCTGAAAGCCAACGCTCAAACCTTGGTGGATACACTGAAAAGCTTTGGTGTGCAAACCCGGATCACCGATATCTGCCGGGGCCCGGCGGTTACCCGGTATGAGCTCCAGCCTTCCGCCGGGGTGAAGATCAGCAAAATCACCGGCTTGGCCGATGATATCGCCCTGAATCTGGCCGCCTCCGGCATCCGCATTGAAGCGCCCATTCCCAACAAGCCAGCGGTGGGTATCGAGATTCCCAACAAGGTTGTCAGCATGGTTAAAATCCGGGAGATACTGGATTCCAAGGAGTTCATCGCCGCCCCCAGCAAGCTTTCAGCCGCTTTGGGCCGGGATATTGCAGGCAACATCATGATTGCCAACATCGCCAAAATGCCTCATGTTCTCATAGCAGGCTCCACCGGCTCGGGTAAATCGGTGTGCATCAACTCCATTATTATGAGCCTGCTGTATAAAGCCTCCCCCGATGAGGTCAAACTCTTGATGGTAGACCCAAAGGTGGTGGAGCTGGGTGTTTACAACGGGATTCCCCATCTGCTGGTGCCGGTGGTGACCGACCCCAAAAAGGCGGCGGGTGCTCTTTCGTGGGCTGTGAGTGAAATGCTCAACCGCTATAAAGCCTTCGCAGAGAATGGTGTCCGGGATTTGGAGGGCTACAACCGGCTGGCTAAAGCCAGCGATACCATGCCCACCATGCCCCAAATTGTGATTATCATCGATGAGCTGGCCGACTTGATGATGGCCGCCCCCAATGAGGTGGAGGATTCCATTTGCCGCTTGGCTCAGATGGCCCGGGCCGCCGGTATGCATTTGGTCATCGCCACACAGCGCCCCTCGGTGGATATCATCACCGGTGTGATCAAGGCCAACATCCCCTCCCGCATTGCCTTTGCCGTTTCCTCTCAGGTGGATAGCCGCACCATTCTGGATATGGGCGGCGCCGAAAAGCTGCTGGGCCGGGGCGATATGCTGTTTTACCCTGTGGGTGCGGCCAAGCCCATCCGGGTGCAGGGCTGCTTTGTCACCGACGATGAGGTTGAAAAGGTGGTTTCCTTTATTAAGCAAGGGCAGGACAGCGATTATGACCAAGCTGTCGCCGAGGAAATTGACCGCCATGTGGTGGTGGGCAAGGCCTCTAAGGATAAGGATAAAGACACTGGAGGCGGCTTTGAGGATGAGGATGATATGCTCCCCGCCGCCATTGAATGCGTTGTTGAAGTGGGGCAGGCTTCCACCTCTCTGCTCCAGAGGCGGCTCAAGCTAGGCTATGCCCGGGCGGCCCGTATTGTGGATCAGATGGAGCAGAAAGGCATTGTAGGCCCCTTTGAAGGCAGTAAGCCTCGTGCGGTGCTGATTTCGAAGGAGCGCTGGCTGGAAATGAAGCTCAGCGGCGCCGAAGAATCCATGATGAATGCCTCTCGTGACTAACTTCCTTTTCTTTTTGAAAAAAAAGGAAGCAAAAGAAAAACCACTTGAGGCTTCGCCTCTTTCGTCGGGCTTAAGCTGATTAAAATCGTTCGCTTGGCGCACGATGGCAGAATGAAGAGCAAAAAGCCTTATCTGCCGCCAGAGACGGCTTTTTTCTTTGATGGCTTTCTTTTTCAGCCAAAAAGAAAGCCATTGCCTGTGCGGCATAAGCACGACCGAAGCTTCATGGGTTTTATACGGCTATATCTAGGCGGTGGGGTAACAAGGGGCTTGCCCCTTGGCGATTCTTTGCACACTTTCTCATCGTGGAGAAAGTGTGTGCCCGGCACGGCATGAGTGCCAAGTGTCAAACTGCACTTGGTGAAATCTAAGAAAAATAAGATCCCCAGAGAAAAGGCCTTACAAACGAGAATATACAGTTGGCTTTTGATAGGAAAGAAAAGCCAAGAACGCCAAGTAAAGGCATAACAATTTTACCGGGCCTATGCCCGAAGGAAGGAGCGGAGCTCCCTGTCTGATTTTTTGCCCGTATCCAAAGTCGACCTGCAAGCCCGTGGATGGGAGCAGGCGGATATTATATGCATAACGGGGGATGCCCTTGTGGATCATCCCTCTTTTGGAATTGCCATTGTGGGCAGGCTTCTGGAAGCCATGGGCCTGCGGGTGGGGATCATCTCCCAGCCCAAGAGCGAAAAAGATTACCGCAAGTTAGGCACACCTGCTCTTGGCTTTTTTGTCACCAGCGGCAACATCGATTCCATGGTTTCCCACTATACAGCGGCCAAGCGCCGCCGTTCCGATGATCCTTACACCCCCGGCAACAAGGCTGGTTCCCGGCCCGACCGGGCGGTGATTGTTTACAGCCAGAAGCTGCGGGAGCTGTTTGGGGAAATCCCCATTATCATCGGAGGACTTGAGGCCTCCTTTCGCCGCTTTGCCCACTATGATTACTGGGACGATGCGGTTCGCCCTTCCATTCTGCCGGATAGCGGCGCTGATTTGCTGGTTTATGGCATGGGCGAATACCAAACCCGGGAGATTGCCCGCCGCCTGCGTGCGGGGGAACCGATCTCCACCATGACCGATATCCGGGGAACCTGCTTCTTGACTGAGAACCCTGCTCTTTTGCCTGCCGGCGCTGTTAGCTGTGCCTCCTTTGATAAGGTGCGGGAGGATAAGAAAACCTACGCCCGGGCCTATGCCATGCAGATGGAGGAGCAGGATCACATCACCGGGCGGGCTATTGTTCAAAAGCACGGCAGAGCTTTTTTGGTGCAGAATCCCCCTATGGAGCCTGTTGAAGGGGAGGAGCTGGACGATGTGTTCCGCCTGCCCTTTACCCGCAGTGTCTACCCCATGCATGAAAGCAAGGGCGAAGTGAAGGCCATTGAGGAAATTGAGTTTTCCATCCAGCACAACCGGGGGTGCTTTGGAAACTGCAACTTCTGCTCCATCGCCTTCCATCAGGGGCGGGTAGTTTCTGCCCGCAGCCGCCAGTCGGTTCTGGAAGAAGCCAAGCGGATGATCAAAAGCCCCCGATTCAAGGGCTATATTCACGATGTGGGAGGAGCCACCGCCAATTTCCGGGGGCCTTCCTGCGATAAGCAGAGAAAGCACGGCATGTGCAAAAACCGCAAATGCTTGGCCCCTACCCCTTGCCCCAACCTGAAGGTGGATCACACCGAATACCGGGAGATGCTGGAGGAGCTGCGCCATTTGCCGGGGGTGAAGCGGGTGTTTGTTCGCTCAGGGCTGCGGTTTGACTACATCAATGCGGATCCTGACGAACGGTTTTTTACCCAGCTGGTCAAGCATCACATCAGCGGGCAGCTCAAGGTTGCTCCCGAGCATTGCAGTGCGGCTGTGCTGGATAAAATGGGCAAGCCCCACATTAGCGCCTATGAAAAGTTTTCGAAAACCTTTTATTCCACCACCAAAAAGGTGGGCAAGGAGCAGTACCTAGTGCCCTATCTCATGTCCTCCCATCCGGGGAGCACCCTGCGGGATGCGGTGGAGCTGGCGGTGTTCCTAAAACGAAACAACATCCGCCCGGAACAGGTGCAGGATTTTTACCCCACGCCGGGGACCGCCTCCACCTGTATGTTTTATACCGGGCTTGATCCTTTCACCATGGAGCCTGTCTATGTCCCCCGCACACCCGAGGAAAAGGCCATGCAGCGGGCGCTGCTGCAATACTATAGGCCAGAAAACCGCTCGGTGATCATCAAGGCGCTGATTAAAGCAGGCCGGGCCGATTTGGTGGGAACCGGCAAAAACTGCTTGGTGCCGCCGGATAAAAGCTTTCGAGAGCGCCAAAATCGGCAGGAGCAGGCTCACTCTGGCCGCAGAGGTGGCCAAACAGGCGGCAAGGGGGCAAATTCGTTTGCACATACCCGAGGCTCCTCGGGTGCCAACCCCCGTAATAAAGGGGCGAAAGCTCCTAAAAGGAAAGGCAGATAAGAAGGGTGGCAAAAGGCAGAAATAAAAGACAGCTGCGCCGCAGTTGGATTGTCATACTGCTGGTATCGGTGGTGGTGGGCTTTTGTGTGCTTTCCACCATGCAAAACCGGGACAATCTGGAAATCGGCCTGCCGGAGCTGGAAAGCAAGGCGGCAGCCCGAGTGAGCAGCTTTTTCAGCTATTTTATCGATACCTCCCAAGCCCCGCAGACAGAAAAAGAAAGCCCTCTGGCGGTGTTTTCCTCCAAAGGGAATCTGAGCGTGCATTTTATCGATGTGGGGCAGGGCAAGGCGATTTTGATACAGGCACCGGACAAAACGGTGCTCATTGATGGCGGGGATAATGCCACCGCCAAAGAGCTGGTGCGCTATCTCAAGGATGCGGGGGCAGGCAGCATTGATCTGTGCATTCCCACCCATGCCCATGCCGATCACATCGGCGGATTGGATGTGGTGATGGATGATCTCAAGGTGAAATCGGTGGTGATGACCGATCTGCCCCACGAGCTGGTTCCCACCTCGGCCTCCTATACAGATTTTTTGCTGGCCATTGCGAAAAACTCGGTGACTGTCGAGGAATTCAAAGCGGGCAAAAGCTACGATCTGGGCGGGGGTGCAACCCTGACTCTGCTGGCTCCCTTGGGGGAATACAGCGATCTCAACGATATGTCCATCGTCAGTCGGCTGGATTATCGAGATACATCCTTTTTGTTTACAGGAGATGCCTCCGGGCCATCGGAGCTGGATTTGATCGAGAGCCGGGCTGATCTTTCAGCGGATGTGCTGGATGTGGGGCACCACGGCAGCAGAAGCTCCACCACACAGGCTTTTCTGGATCAGGTGAATCCTTCCATCGCTGTCCTTTCCTGTGGGCTGGACAATTCCTATAAGCACCCCCACAAGGAGGTGCTGGAACGTCTTGGTGGGCAGGGTGCCCAGATATACCGCACCGATTTGCAGGGAACCATTGTGATGCGCTCCGATGGCTCACAGCTTTCGGTTTCAGCGGCAGCATAAGGAGGGTGAGCAATGAAGGGCTACTGTATTTTGCGCCTGACTCCCGAAACGGTCTTGCTGGAGGATGCCCAGCGGCAGAGGCTGGAGATTACCCCGGATCGCCTCCCCTCAGGGAGCAGGGAAGGCGATTGGATTCTGCTGGGAGAGGATGGCAGCGTTTCCCCTGACCCGGAGGAGACACAGCGCAGGCGCAGCCTCAACAGACGGCTGCTGGATGGACTGCTGGGAAAGAATAAATAAGAAAAGCGAAAGATTTTCTGCGGGTGGCAAGGTGTTCCGGCAGCTTTTGCGGCTTATCATCACACAGAAGCCGTGCTTGGTGGGATACCCGATAAAGTAGGGTGTAACTTTTAGAGTTCTTATCATAGAAACTGCCTGTATCTTGTCTGCATGGCTGCCACGCTTCTCCTCACTGATGTGTAATCGCCCAAATAATACGACATAAAGAGGGAACACAGCTATAAAACCTGTGTAAAATCAAGGTCAAACCTTATGAAAATCAGGATGTTGCTATGCCGCCCGCAGGCTTTTATAAAAAGGTAAAAGGTTTTTGAAAAGGGTGTTGACTCAGCATAACGGATATGCTATAATATCAAAGTCACCTGACTGGAGGACATATGCTGGTGTAGCTCAGTTGGTAGAGCAGCTGATTTGTAATCAGCAGGTCGGGGGTTCAAATCCGTCCACCAGCTCCACTTTTTATTTGGCTTAAAATGAGGATGGAACTTGAGCGGACAAGCGCTGTGTAAGACCCATTAAGCGTTTAGGCTGAAAAAAACTGAATATGGGAGATTTCCCGAGTGGCCAAAGGGATCAGACTGTAAATCTGACGGCTCCGCCTTCGGTGGTTCGAATCCACCATCTCCCACCAAAACAGGACTAACTTTATGTTTGTCCTGTTTTTTTGTTTTTTAATATACGGATATTTCGGTGTAGGGGGAACCTACGGCAGAGCCGACACCCTTGACTTTTAAAAGGTTATTCTATATGCTGAAACAGAAAATACAATTGCTTATTCGTATGTTCTTGTTTGATGCATTATCCGAGTGGTTCGCTCTTAATTAACAGCATAAGAAAGGAAGAAAGCAACATGCAGAATTTTGAGTTTCAAAATGCAACCAAGCTTGTTTTCGGCCGCAATGCCGAAGAAGAGGCCGGAGCTTGCTCCAAGGAGTTTGGCACCCGGGTGCTGCTGCATTATGGCGGCGGCTCCATCAAAAGGAGCGGGCTTTATGACCGTGTTCTTGCTTCTCTCAAGGCCGAGGGGCTGGAGGTTCTGGAGCTGGGCGGCGTAGCGGCCAATCCTTTGCTTTCTAAGGTTGAGGAGGGAATCGCCCTCTGTAAAAAGGAGAAGATTGACTTTATTCTGGCGGTAGGCGGCGGCAGTGTAATCGATTCGGCCAAGGGAATCGCTGCTGGTGCTATGCTGGATGAGCCTATCTGGGATTACTACATAGAGGGCAAGCCGGTTAGCAAGGCGCTGCCCATCGGTGTGGTGCTGACCATTCCTGCCGCTGGCTCCGAATCCTCCAACGGCTCGGTGATTACCCACGATGAAACCCAGTATAAGCGCTACATCAGCTACCCGGTTCTGAAAGCCAAATTTGCCCTGATGAACCCGGAGCTGACCTTTACTTTAAGCCCTTACCAGACCGCCTGCGGCTGTGCGGATATTTTTGCCCACCTGCTGGAGCGGTATTTTGCCCCCGAGGATCATGTGGAGCTCACCGACCGGTATATTGAATCCACCATGAAGGTGGTGCTGGGCAACCTGCCGGTGGTGCTGGAACAGCCGGAAAACTACGATGCCCGGGCCGAGCTGATGTTTGCAGGCACCCTGGCCCACAACGGCCTGCTCAACTGCGGGCGCACCGGCGACTGGGGCAGCCACGACATTGAGCACGAGCTGAGCGGCCTTTATAACATCGCCCATGGAGCGGGGCTTTCTATCATCTTTCCGGCATGGATGAAGTATATGGTGAAGGAAGCACCGGAGAAATTTGCCCAGTTTGCCCGGCGTGTATTTGGCATTGACGATGCCGGCAGCAACGAGGAGATCGCCCACAAAGGAATTGCAAAGCTGGAGGATTTCTTCCGCAGCGTGGGGCTTCCTGTTCGATTCTCTGAGGCTGACCTTCCTGCCGATCAGCTTGAATTGATGGCTGAAAAGGCCGTATTCAACCGGGGAACTGTCGGGAATTTGAAACCTCTTGGCAAAGAGGATATTGTGGCCATCTATAAGCTGGCTCTGTAGCATCAAGTCTTTTACACAGCAAACCGATATCTATAAGACAAGAGCCGTTCCCTTATCCACAAGCGTGGAGGGAACGGCTCTTGTTTTATGTGGGAAGGGCTTCTGGGAACTTGCCTATTTGGGCATGGGGAGCTTGCGGCTGCCGGGCTTGACAATGGGGGTTCCCTTTTCGCAGATGGGGCAGGCATCTGCCTCAAAGGTCTGCACCGAAAGGGTGGTGGCCGCATAAACGGGGAAGGGCAGCTGGATATCGGGCGTGCGGCGGTCCACTAAGGCGGTGAGGCCGATCACCTTGGCTCCGGCGGCTTCGATAACCGCCACGGTTTCAAGGGTAGATTTGCCGGTGGTGATGACATCCTCGCTGATGAGCACACGATCCTCGGGGCTGAGGTGGAAGCCCCTGCGCAGGGTCATTTCACCGTTTTCACGCTCAGTGAAGATACCGTTTACCCCAAGCTGGCGTGCCAGCTCATAGGCTACCACAACGCCGCCCATGGCCGGGCCCACCACAACAGTGGGGGCAAGATCCTTGACCTGATCGGCGATTTCCTTGACCACCACAGCGGCCTTATCGGGGTGCTGGAGCAAAAGGGCGCACTGGCAATAGCGGTCACTGTGCTTGCCGCTGGTCAGCAAGAAATGCCCCTCCAGCAGACTGCCGCATTCCTTGAATATTTCTAAAACAGCTTTGTTTTCCATAAATTGTTGCCTCCTCGTTTTTCAGTGGGCCGCTCCCCGGATTTCTTCCAGCGACTCGATTCCCAACTTATCCATCAAAGAGCTAAGCTCCTCTAAAATAACAGCCGACATATCCGGCCGAATAAAATTAGCCGTTCCAACCTGAACAGCGGTAGCACCAGCCATAATGAATTCCAGCACATCCCGCCCGGAGGCAATGCCACCCAAGCCAACGACCGGGATTTTAACTGCACCGCATACATCATAAACCATCCGTAGGGCGATGGGCCGAACAGCAGGCCCCGAAAGCCCCGCCACCACATTGCGGAAAACCGGCTTGCGCCTGTTTATATCAATGGCCATCCCTTTAAGGGTGTTGATCAGGGAGAGGCAATCCGCTCCTGCGGCTTCGCAGGCCAGCGCCATTTCCACAATATCCTCTGCATTGGGGGAAAGTTTGACCATAAGAGGCTTACTGGTAGCCTTGCGCACAGCGGCAACCACCTCGTGGGCCACAGCGGCCTTGGTTCCGAAAGCAGCTCCGCCGTGCTTAACATTGGGGCAGGATATGTTCAGTTCAATAAAATCCACTTGGGTTGCATCCAGCAGGCAGGCGCCCTCCAGATATTCTTCTAACGTGTTGCCGCCCAGATTGGCCAGCACAGCCGGCCCCAGCCCCAGCATAGCGGGCAGCTCATGCTCTATAAAATGCGGTACCCCCGGGTTTTGCAGGCCCACGCTGTTGAGCATACCGGAGGGGGTTTCCCACATACGGTGGCCGCCATTGCCTGCCTTGGGGTGCAGTGTCAGGCCCTTGGAGGAAATGCCGCCCAGACAGCTTATATCCATATAAGGGGCGAATTCTTCGCCAAAGCCGAAGGTACCCGAAGCCATAATCAAAGGGTTTTTCAGGGGAACCCCGCACAAATCTACGTTAAGCCTCAAAGTCGACTTCCTCCCCTAAAAACACCGGGCCATCCTTGCAGACCCGGCGGTATTTTCCATCCTTGGTTCCGCAGGTGCAGGCAAGGCAGGCCCCCACACCGCAGGCCATTTTGTTTTCCAGCGAGACATAAACGGGAACGCCAGACTTTTGCCCCAAAGCATTGACTGCTTTCATCATGGGGGTGGGGCCGCAGCAAAGAATCGCCTCATAATCAGCTGGATCAAACAGAGCGGTTACAAAGCCCTTGGTTCCGGCTTCACCTGTTTCGGTGGCAATGGCTATCCGGCGGGTAAAAGGCTCAAACTGCTCTGTGAAGTAGGGGGTATCCCGGTAGCCCAGAAAGGCATCAGCGGTGATTCCGGCTTCCTTGAGGCGGCGGCTGAGATACACCAGCGGCGCTGTGCCGATGCCGCCTCCCACCAAAGCCACAGGCCGGGAGAAATCTATAGGAAAGGTGCCGCCGATGGGCCCCAGCATGCCAAGAGGCTCACCGGCCTGCATTTGAGAAAGCTGGATGGTTCCTTCACCCACCAACTGATAAAGGAGGGTGGCCACCCCATCTGCCCAATCGCAGACACTAATGGCTCGGGGCAAAAGCACCCGGCTCTGGGCGGGGCGCAGCATATAAAACTGACCAGGAAGCGGCATCTCTGGGGCGGGGAGCTCCATTTTGAAAATCCCCGGGGCAAGCTGCCGGTTGGATATAATTTTTACCTGCGAATAGCTCATTGGTTGTGGCTTCCTTCCTAAAGGGGATGCAGTCTTTCTGTCATTCCAGAGTGAACTGGGCGGATGCACCGCCTAGCCCATCCGAAAGCACAATGTGGTAAGTGCCGGGCTGGTAGTCATATTGCTCCTGAAACAGACTAAACTCTTCTGTGTTGGTTTGGCCAGCTGGCAAAGTCACGAAAATTTCAATAACGTTGAAATCGAGGGGGATTGCTTGCCAGCTGCCGTTTACCTCCCGCTCAATGCGGTACATGTAGCCATAACCGCCCTCAACCTGAGAGGTGTTGGTGATCTTTACAGTAATGGATGGGGCATCCACGGCATAGCTGGCGGGGGAGGCCTCAACTCTATAAGCTGGCTTGGAGGATTGGGCTTGGCTGTTTGAAACAGCACTGCTGGGAGAAGCCGGCTCACTGGTTTCTTTTGGGGGCTCTGGCTCGGATTGGGAGATAGGCTCTTCATCCGGTTCCGCCTTCAAAAAAGCCTGCACATCCTCCACACGGATATCAATGCTTTCGCCCGTGCTGCGGAGCAGCACAATATGCTCGGGCGGATCGTCCATATTCTCTCCTTCAATGAACAAGGAGTATTCCGCTTCTGCCATAGGGAATTCCCAACGGTGTTTTTCGGCGCTGGCATCCTTATGGGAAAATGCCTCAAAATCCTCCCACGACAGAGCGAGAGTCATTTCAGAAAGGGAAAGAACATCCTCAAGAGCTAAGGTCTTGGATTCTGCCTTGGGGGTGCAGGAAGTCAAAGCTAAAGTCAGAACAAGAATGAGGCACAAAATACGTTGCATATAAAAACCTCCTTGGTTATAGTGATGTATAAAAGAAGCATCCTTTATAAAGGTGTCCCAAAAGAGGGTTTTCCTTGCATCCTTTCTTTTTCAAAAAACAATGCGATTTAATTCCTCGGTCTTATCAAGCGCAGTTTCTTCACTCCCGCGCTCATGCCGCGCGGACTGGCACATCCTTTCTCCGCAATGAGAAAGGATGCAAAGAATTGCCAAGGGGCACGCCCCTTGGTACCCCCGCAGCCAAGATTCAGCAAAGCACAGTTCGTTCGGCTTCGGTCGTGCTCATGCCGCACAGGCAATTTCTTTCTTTTTGACTGAAAAAGAAAGAAATCAAAGAAAAAAATCACCTCTGGCGCTGGGCTAAGGCCTCCCCTTCGAGTGAAGAGTTTCCATTTTGGGCTGGGCCTAAGCCCCCTTTCTTTTATCAAAAAAAAAGTATGTCGTCTCGCATGGCGATGGCTTCATCCCGGGCAGCGGCGGCAAAGCTCTTGCCTGCATGCTCGGGCTTTTTCCAGCTCATGAGAATCCCACGGGAGGAATTAACCACCCCACCGCTGCCCTTGTGGAGATAGTGGGCGATTTCGGAAGCGGTGCCGCCTTGTGCCCCATAGCCGGGAATCAGGAAGAACATCCCGGGAAGCCGCTGGCGGATGCGCTGGGTATCTTGGGAGTTGGTGCAGCCCACCACGCCGCCAATGGCGCTGTAGCCGCATTCTCCGGCAAACTGTTCTCCAAGCTTGGCCGTTTTTTCGCCGACAGTGAGATAAACCGGCTGGTCATCGGCAATCAGCCCTTCAATGTCCGGGGCGCCGGGGTTGGAGGTGGCAACCAGCACAAAGAGGCCCTTTTCCCCGGTGGCCAGATAGGGGAAGTAAGGCTCTAAGGTATCCATGCCCATATAGGGGCTGACCGTGATGAAATCTGCCTCAAAATCCCCGGTGAAATGGGCGGCGGCATACATCTCGGCGGTTTTGGCAATATCGCCCCGCTTGACATCGGCTATGATGATGGCCTGCTTTTCCCGCAGATAGGCAAGGGTTTTGGCGTAGGTCTCCATACCGGCAAGGCCCATGGCCTCGTAGTAGGCAATCTGCACCTTATAAACAGCCACAATATCGTGGGTGGAATCGATGATTTCCTTATTAAAGGCCAGCACAGCGGCGGCATCGCTCTCAAATCCCTTGCGGAAATCCTCCGGGAGGTAGGCGGCGTCGGTATCCAAGCCGAGGCAGACATGTCCTTTTTCCATTACACGCTGGTGCAGCCGATCAATGAGCTTCATATACAATTTCTCCTTGCTTCATAGTCATGAGTATCCTGCCATAAAAGGTTTGCCCGTCAAAAGGGGTGTTATGCCCCTTGGAGGAGCAATCCGATGCATTAAAAACAAAGGGTGATTCCACATCCACCAGAACCAGATCGGCGGGAACCCCCGGCTCGATGACCCCGCCCTCAAAGCCCAGTATCCGGGCCGGATTGCGGGACATCAGTGCAGAAAGCTGGGAAAGGGTAATTTCACCGGTGCGCACCAGATGGGTATAGCAGGCGGCAAAGGCACATTCTAACCCCACCATGCCGTTAACGCCTTTTTCCTTATCTTCCTGTGTATGGGGGGCGTGGTCGGTGGCAATGGCATCGATGTAGCCGTTGCGCAGGCATTCCACCAAATAGCGGCGGTGGCTTTCATCCCGCAGAGGTGGAGCCACGGCATACTCGGTGGTATCATTCAGGCAAAGGTGATGGGGGGTTACCTCGCAGGTGATGTTGTCGCACATGAGCTTGCCGCTGATGATATCCCCCAGCGAATCGATGGTGCTCACATGGCAGAAGTGGGTCTTGCAGCCGGTGTGCACAGCCAGCTTCACATCCCGGGTGGTCATGAGATCCTCCGCCAGATAAAGGTTGCGGTGGGTGAGCGCCGGGTCTTCTTCGTGGAGCATCAGCCCCAGCCCCAGCTGGTTGGCTTTATCCATGGCCGCCAGCATCACGCCGGTATCGGCCACGCCTACGCCGTCATCCGAAAGCCAGCGCACCTTGGCGGTGTCAAGGGCATCCAGATGGGAAAGGGTTTTTCCGTCAAAGCCCTCGGTGATGGAAACCGTCTGGTGCAGGCGGCAAAGGCCGGCCTGCTTGCCTTTTTCCAGCACATACTCCACTGTATCCATACTGCTGCACACCGGCTTTGTGTTGGCCATAAGGCTCACATTCACATAGCCGCCCCGCACCGCTGACCGGCACCCGGAAAGGATGTCTTCCTTGTGGGTAAGGCCGGGATCGCGGAAATGAGCGTGGAGATCGGTAAAGGCGGGGAGCAGAACCTTGCCGCCGCCATCCAAAACCGTTTCAAAATCCCCTTCAATGTGCTCGGCAATTTGAGCTATGAGGCCATTTTCAATCAGCAGCTCTAGGTTACGCTCCTTGCTGGAGTCGACCGCTTTTATATTCCTGATAAGGGTGGACATAGATGTAATCCTCCGTCATAAGATCGTTGAGTTCCAGCAGCTTGATAATCAGAGCCATCCGGGCAAAGACACCCATCTGCGCCTGTTTGAAATACCATGCCCGAGGGTCATTGTCCACATCCTCGGTGATTTCATCCACCCGGGGTAGGGGGTGCAGCACAATCATATCCGCTTTGGCGTGCTCCATCTTTTCGCTATCCAGAATGTAGCAGCCCTTGAGCCGCTGGTATTGCTCCGGATCAGAAAAGCGCTCCCGCTGGATGCGGGTCATATACAGGATATCCAGCTCCGGCAAAGCGGCAGTCAGATTGCTGTTTTCGGTGATATCCATGCCCTGGGCTGTCAATTCCTCCACAATCTCGGTGGGCATGGGCAGCTCGGGGGGGCTGATCAGCACAAACCGGTTGCCCGGATACCGGGAGAGCATCCGAATCAGGGAATGAACGGTGCGGCCGTATTTAAGATCCCCGCACAGGCCGATGGTCAGGTGATCCACCCGGCCGAAGCGCCGGTAAATGGTGACCAGATCGGTGAGGGTTTGGGTGGGGTGCTCGTTGGCGCCATCCCCGGCGTTGATGACCGGAACCCCGGCGGCGGCCGCCATTTTGTGGGGGGAAAGGGGCACCGGGTGGCGCACAGCCATCAGATCGCTGTAGCAGCTGACGGTGCGGGCGGTATCCTCCAGTGTTTCCCCTTTGGAAGCAGAGGTGGTGGACATATCTGAGAACCCGATGACATTTCCGCCTAAGCGAAGCATGGCGCTTTCAAAAGAAAGGCGGGTGCGGGTGCTGGGCTCAAAAAAAAGAGTAGCCAATATTTTGCCTTTTGCAACCTCAGCATAACGCTTGGGATTACGGGCAATAGTATCGGCTACTGAAATAATATAATCCAAATCTTTTTGACGGAAATCTGATATTCCGAGAATGTGTTGTAAGTTTGGCTTCATGTGGCAACTCCTCTCGCACAGTTAAGCAGGCTGTTTCACTCCAAATTGTCGTAAGTCTATCACAGGCGCCGACAAATGTCAAGGGGAGAGTTGCTTTTTTATAAAAATCAAAAAACCCGCCGGGAATATCCCGACGGGTTCTTCAAACAAATTGAGAAAATTCCGCAAGCCTTAGACCGCTCTGACAACCTTGTCGGAACGGAGGCACCGGGTGCAGGCGTGGATGTGACAAGGTGAACCGTTCACAACTGCTTTGACACGTTTCACATTGGGTTTCCAAGTCCGATTACTCCTGCGGTGAGAGTGAGAAACTTTAATTCCAAAAGAAACACCTTTTCCGCAAATATCGCATTTAGCCATTATCTGCACCTCCTTTAGCATAAGCGGCTCCACCGAAAAAACATCCGAAGGCCGCAGATTCATTCGAGATCAAAATAAGTCCTTTGCCAGCTTAATCAGCACGGACAAAAGGTCAACAGAGCTATTCTAGCAAACTTTTTGAAAAAATGCAAGCAGTTTCTTTTGATTTCCGCAAAAAATCCCCCAAAATATCTGAAAAATCTTCTTTGAATGACCTGTTCCACGTCTCGAAGCCTTGTTTTTTAGGGGCTTTCCCTTTATAATGAGGGTGTAGAAAAAAGCCTGCACCCTCTATGGGGGGCGTTGGATGCCACTATATTTTCCCTAGATTGTGCCTTTCGGTACAAAAAATGGTATTCCTGTGTCCAAATCAATTGGACTTCGGAAGAATTACCCATTAAAACTACAACAGTTTTATGCCAAAGGCCAGTTTGTCTTCAGACTGGTATGCTATGCAACAACTGGCATATGCCAACCATAAAAAGAAAGGGGCGTGAAAACATGCTGCTGGGCGGTAATATGCAGGATCAGCTTTTTACAACCTTTGTTCGTGTGCTGGTGATTTTCACGGCGCTGCCGGTGCATGAATTTGCCCATGGCTTTGTAGCCGACCGGCTGGGCGACCCCACACCCCGCTGTCAGGGCCGCCTGACCCTGAATCCCTTTGCCCATCTGGACCCAATGGGCAGCATTGCCCTTTTGCTTTTCGGCTTCGGCTGGGCAAAACCGGTGAGCATTGATGCCCGCAATTTTAAAAAGCCCAAATGGGGGATGGCCTTATCCTCTTTGGCCGGGCCGGGAGCCAATGTGCTCATGTCCTTTATCGCTTTGGTTTGCTTTAAGCTGCTCCTTGCCTTTGAGGGTTCTTTTGACCCCCGGTTTTATCGGGCCGCCGCTGGCCTTGGGAGTGTGCTGAGCCTTGTGATCAGCATCAACCTGTATCTGGCGGTGTTCAATCTGCTGCCCATTCCGCCGCTGGATGGCTCCCGGATTTTTTCGGCGGTTCTGCCTTCCAAGCTTTATTGGAGCCTGATGCGCTATGAGCGGGTGATTTATGTCATACTGATTCTTCTGATGATGACCGGAATTCTGAGCATTCCATTGCGGATTCTTTCCGGCTACATTTTAGACCTGCTTAATTGGCTGACTCTGCCTCTCGATCTGCTGGTGGGGAGACTGCGCTGATGCCCGGCCCCATGGAAGAGCTGCAATTCCGGGTGGCGGAGTTTGAAGGCCCGCTGGATTTGCTTCTGGTGCTGATCACCCGCCATAAGATGGATATTTTTAATATTGAGATATCCGCCCTGCTGGCCCAGTATCTGGCGGCCATCGAGCAGATGAAGGAACAGGATCTGGATGTTGCCAGTGAATTTCTGGAAATGGCCAGCCGCCTTGTTTATATGAAAACCGTTTCTCTTCTGCCTCGCCATGAGGAAGAAAACCAGCGCTTGCAGCAGGAGCTGACCGGCCAGCTGTTGGAGCTTCGCCTGTGCAAGGCGGTGGCCCGGCTGTTGGGGGAGAGGAACCTTGCCTCTGACCTGTTTGTTCGGGAGCCTATGCCGCTGCCGGTGGATCAGACCTATACGCTGGTGCATCCGCGGGGGGTGCTGTTTGATGCCTATGCCGATGCGGTAGGCCGTGAGGCCCGCCGCCGCCCGCCGCCGGAGGAAACCTTCCGCCCGTTGGTGGCACACCCCATGGTCAGCGTTACCTCCAAAATCTTTACCGTTCTGCGGGCCTTGCGCCGCCGGGAAAAGGTGCCTATGGGGGAGCTTTTTGAGAAAAGCGGCGGCCGCAGCGGCATGGTGGCCACCTTTTTGGCTCTGCTGGAGCTGGTGCATTCCCAGCGCATTGTGGTACGGGAGGGAGAGGTTCTCTCCAAGCCTCGCCGCCGCTGAGCCGCCTGCCTTTTCCACAGAGCACACTAGGCTCTGTGGAAAACTCCGCAAAGGCCAAAGGTCTTGCGGAGCGCCGGCTTTGCCGGCGGGGCAGGCGGCCTTCGCAGGAGGGCACTGTGCCAATGGCTGTGCATTCGCTCAAAAATTCAACCAACCATAAAAAGATGAGGGACAAGCTTTGCAGATTGAACGGATGGAACGCAACGTGGAAGCCATTCTTTTCGCCGCCGGTGATCCGCTGGAAGGGGAAAAAATTGCGCTTGCACTGGATATTGAGGAAAAAACAGTCAAAAATTTAGTCAATAGGATTGCCGACCGCTATGACCGGGAGGAAAGCCCCTTCGATATTGTTTTTATGGATGGCGCTTACCAATTGTGCACCCGGCCGGATTTTGCGCCTGTGATCCGGGCGGCGCTGGAAATTCGCCGGAGTGCACCTCTTTCTCAGGCGGCGCTGGAGGTTCTGGCCATTGTGGCCTATAACCAGCCGGTAACCCGGGCCTTTGTGGATCAGGTTCGAGGGGTGGATTGCTCTTCGGTTATGCGCTCGCTGGTGGAGAAGGGCCTGATTATGGAGGCCGGGCGATTGCAGATTCCGGGCAAGCCGCTGGCCTATAAAACCACGCCCAACTTTTTACGAAGCTTTGGCATGGAATCACTGGAGCAGCTTCCCACGGTTCCCAGCCTGCCCGATGAGGAGCCGGAGGATGAGGCTCAGCTTCCGGGGCAGATCGATTTTTTTGAGATTGAATAGAAAAAGCGGGGGAGGAGCCGGGAAATGACAGCGCTGGTTATCCTGTTGGGAATTGTTGCCCTGTTTGCCTTTCTGCTGCTTTCTCCCATTCAGGTGAGCCTCTGGTACCGGGAACAGGAAGCAGGGGGGCTGGCCCAGTATCTTTTCATCCGCTTTGATTTTTCGCCGGAGGGTCTTGCCAAACGGGAGCAGCGCCGCCTCAAGCGCACCCTGCGCCGGGATTACAAAAAAGAGGAAAAGGCTGAGCCTGAGAAAAAGCCCAAATCCGAAAAAAAGCTTTCGGCCCTGTGGGATACCATTCAAAAAATATGGGGTGTGGTGCGCTGCTCCAAACAGGCCATGGCTATTTTCTGGAGTGGACTGCGCCTTGAGCGCTTTGCGCTGGAGGTGATCGCCGGCGGGGAGGATGCTCACCAGATTGGGGAGGCCTATGGCCGGTGGTGTGCCGCACTCAGCGCCGCTTTGCCCCTGCTGGATCGCCTGCTTTCCCCTCGGGAGCCGGAGATTACCGTTGAAGTGGATTTTTTCGCTCCCGAAACTGCTGTGGATTTTGCCGCCCGCATCAAGATCACGCCCTTGGTTCTGCTGAGAGCGGCGGCTTCCTTTTTAATCACATACATCCGGGAGGAAGGCCTCCCGAAAAAATCAAAAGGTGGTGCCAAAAAACATGAGCCAGCAACAACCGCATCCAATCAATGATTTTACCGCCAGCGCTCTGCAGAACCTCCGAACTCTGGTGGATGTCAACACCATTGTGGGCGACCCCATCACAACAGCTGAGGGTATCGTCATCATTCCCATCTCCAAGGTTTCCTTCGGGTATGGAACCGGCGGCTCCGATCTTCCCTTTAAAACCTCCGAGGGCTTCGGTGCAGGAACCGGCGGCGGGGTTACCATCCAGCCTCTGGCCTTTCTGGTCATCAGCGGCGGCCGGGTGGAGCTGTTGCAGATGCAGACCGCCGATAACACAGCCGACCGCATTGTCAACTCGGTTCCCGGCCTTATTGATAAGGTAACTGACCTGTTCAAAAAAGAGAAGCCCTCCGATAAAAAGGATTCCCAAGCCTAGAAGCCCCATGGCCTGTCTGTTTTTGGCATGGAAAAGCCGTTTTTGCGCCGGGATAGTCTAAGCCGGCTCACCCATTAATATACTTCAATTATATAGGGCCGTGATTTGTGGCCTTTTTGAGGAAATGCATTGAAGCATAGGGGAGCTGACTATGGGAAAAAAACGCACTCTCTTTGCCTGTTTGACGGCGGCATTAATATGGTGGGCCGGTGTTTTCCCGGCCTCAGCGGCGGAGCCTATGGAAAGCCCTGTCAGTACAGGCTTTTCGGTGGGGGCCAAGGCCGCAGTGGTGATGGAGGCCCAAACAGGACGGGTTCTCTTTGACCAGAATGCGCAGGAAAAGCTGCCCATTGCCAGCACCACCAAAATTATGACCGCTTTGATTGCGCTGGAGCAATCCAACACAGAGGTTTATTTTAAGGTGGATTCCACCGCTATTTTGGTGGAGGGTTCCTCCATGGGGCTGCAGGAAGGGGATATGGTTTCTCTTGAATCGCTGGCCGTGGGCATGCTGCTGGCCTCGGGTAACGATGCCGCCAACGCAGCAGCCGTGCGGATCGCCGGTTCGGTTCCTGCCTTTGTGGAAATGATGAACCAGCGGGCCACTGAGCTGGGAATGACCAATACCCATTTTGACACCCCCTCCGGTTTGGATGGTGCAACCCATTATTCCACAGCCTACGATATGGCACTTTTAGCCCGGGAGGCATTGCGCAACGAGACCTTTTCGGCCATTTGCTCCCAATATCGTATGCGCACCCAGTATGGCAACCCGCCCTATGACCGCTGGTTGACCAACCACAATAAGATGCTCAACTATTATGAAGGTGCCATGGGGGTTAAGACCGGCTTTACCAAAAAATCCGGCCGATGCCTTGTTTCGGCGGCGGAGCGTAACGGTGTGGAGCTGATCACAGTCACCCTCAACTGTCCCGATGATTGGAACACCCACAGGCATTTGTTTGATACCTATTTTGAAAAGCTGCAAGTGGAGGATTTATCCGCAGGGATTCCGCGGGCCCGGCTTTATGTGGCCGGTGGTGCCCAGAATCAAGTGACCTCCGCCCCAACACAGCCCATTCAGGTTCCGGTTAATGCCGACGGCAGCAGCCGGATTGAATATAAGGTGACTACTACCCAGCCTTTTTTGTATGCGCCTGTAACCAAGGGGCAGACAGTGGGCTATGCCACGGTTACGCTGGATGGAACCGAAATCTGCACCATCACTCTTACGGCTTCTCAGGATGTTCCACTGCTTCATCCTTATAAAGAAAAGCGCAGCCTCTGGGAACGCTTCAAATCTAACTTTTCTTTTTGAAAAAAAGAGAAGTTAGCAAAAGAAAAACCAATAATAGTTCCTCTAAAAGAGGCTTCGCCTCTTTCGTCGGGCGCAACTTAGAAAAATAGGGGCCTTTAATCTCGATGGCGTGGGCTGAGTTGTCATCAGAGAAGTTTTTTCTTTGATAATTTTCTTTTTTAGATAAAAAGAAAGTGTGTGTCCGGCACGGCATGAGCACCAAGTTTCAAAGCTTCGCTTGGTGGAATCTAGAAAAAAGAGTTTTGATTAAAAACGGAAGCACTTTTTACTGTCTAAATCCGCCGTATGAGATAAAATCTCCGGTGGATATCAAGATAAATAGAAAATACAAAACAAATTACTCTTAGGAAAAGGAAGTACAAAACTATGGATAAAGGCGGAATCCGCATACAAAAGGTTCTGTCCGAAAACGGCATTATGTCTCGTCGCGCTGCGGAGGATGCCATCACCAAGGGGCGCATTACCGTTAATGGGCACCCCTGCACCTTAGGCCAGAAAATCAACACCCGCAAGGATATTGTGGCGCTGGATGGGGTTAACCTCAAGCTGGCCAAGGCGGGTCAGGAAGAAAAATTATACATTATGCTCAACAAGCCCCGTGGCTATGTAACCACCACCAGCGATGAACTGGGGCGGCGGTGTGTCACCGATTTGCTCACCGGGGTTAACCAGCGTGTATACCCTGTGGGCAGGCTGGATAAAATCAGCGAAGGACTTTTGCTGTTCACCAATGACGGTGCTTTGGCCAATGCAGTGATGCATCCGGGCAGCGGCATCGCCAAAACCTATCGGGTTACCATTCGGCCTTCCATCACAGAAGAGCAGATTATTCATCTTTCTACCGGTGTGGAGATCGATGGGAAAAAGACTCTGCCCGCTCAGGTGCATGTGCTTTCCAATGAGCCGGGCCGTGTGGTCATGCTCATGACCATCTATGAAGGACGCAACCGCCAGATTCGCAAAATGTGCGAGGCTGTGGGTGTTGAGGTTGCCCGCCTGAAGCGCATTTCTGTGGGGCCTCTTCAGCTGGGAATGCTACAGCCCGGCCAATGGCGGGAGCTGAAACCCTCCGAGCTGACTGCTCTGCGCAATTCCCTGACCAAGGCAAGCAACCGGGCCGAAGCCCGCCGCAATGAAGAGAAGCTGGCCATTGCCAGAGAAAGTGACCCCGCCAGCCGCACAGGGAGCTGGGGCAAGGCCAAGCCTGCCAAAAGGGCTTTTGACGAAAGAAGCGGCCGGAGCACCGGTTATCGATCCGGGGAGCGCTCCAGCAGCCGGAGCCGGACACCCCGGGAAAAGTAAGGGGAGGAAAAAACATGCTGGAAATCAAACCCTGTCTGGAGGTTCAGCCTGTGGCGGCGTTCTGCCGGGCAAGCGGACGTGTTTACAGCGGCGCCTTCTTTATTTATCAGGCAATGAACCGGGGAGAGGAGCTTGGCGCTGCTCTTTTTGAAATGCAGGGCGACCGCATTGAGGCGGTGGCTTATCGCACCACCCAGCCGGAGGATCATTGGCTGCTGGATGGGGTGCTGCGGGCAGGGCTTAATTATGCCGCCGAGCATGGAATTATCAACGGTGTGTTGGGTGTTGGCTTTTTGGAAAGCGCTTATTCCTTATTGGAGAAGCTTAATCTTCCTCGTTCCAGCGTTTTTAATATTCATAATTTTTTCAGCAAATACAAAAACTGTGAGCTGTAAAAAGAGAAGGCAAGCAAAAGAAAGCTGCTTTTAGGGCTATAGTATAACTGCATTTTCTGTGGAAAATGCACAGGTGGCTTCCGCATGCTACAGCCACGAAGCGCCTCATGGGGGAACGAGTTCCCCCATGAACCCCCTCCAGCCTCCAGCAGGGAAAAGAGGCGGCCTTCTTTTCCCTTGGTTCTGCCATCGTGTGCAAAGAGAATGCTTTTAATCAGCTTAAGCCCGACAAAAGGGACGAAGTCCCCCCCCTTTGCTTTTCTGCAAAGGGTATTTTTTTGTCTGGAAAAGCTATGAAAATTACATTGAGGGGGTTCTTTGCCGGGTGCTTTTTATCTTCAGTGAAAAAGCTATGGTTATCGCAGCAATCTGATGCAGATAATGTTATTTGCAGAGCCTGAAAGCCTTGTTATTTGCAGGAAAGTGTTGTAAAATATAAATTGGTGTCGTTTCGTTGCAAAGGCCCTGATGGGTCATAATATCGGTGAGCTTGGGCGTTAAAGGAGCCAATCACCGATTTAAACCATAAAGAGTTATGAATATTCCTTTGCGGAATTCGTATAAATCGGTTGGAGATTGGAGGAAAACCAATGAGCGGACTTACAAAAGAAAACGCTCTTGCGGCTGCTTTGGCGCAGGCGCAGGAAGCAACACCGGCTCGGCGGCGGCTTGAGCTGCTGTTTGATCCTGATTCCTTTGTGGAAATGGATACACTGGCCGGCGTAAAAGGTCAGCCCTGTGGCGTGGTTACCGGATACGGTACCATTATGGGTGGTCCTGCCTATGCATTTGCTCAGGATAGTACGCAGACAGGCGGTGCTGTTGGCCGGATTCACGGCCGCCGCATTGCCCGGATTTATGAGGTTGCCCTGAAAACCGGCGCCCCTGTAATCGGTATTTTTGATTCCAAGGGTCTTCGTCTGGACGAAGGGGTCGAAGCGCTGGATGCCTACGGTGAGATGCTGCATTTGGCCAGCACCCTTTCCGGCGTTGTTCCACAGCTTTCACTGGTTCTGGGAACCTGCGGAGGAACCTCCGCACTGGTTGCCGCCAACGCAGACTTTGTGGTGATGAGCAAGGATGCTGAGTTTTTCCTCACACCTCCTGCTATCGCTCAATCCGCCGGCATGGGCGCACCGGAGGCAGGCTCTGCTGCTGCCGCTGCAAAAGCCGGCCTTGCCCATCTTGTCTGTGAGGATGAGCAGGCTGCCATTGAAAACGCCCGCCGCCTGGTTTGCACACTGCCCCTGAACAATCTGGCTGCTCCGGCTGTTTTTGAATCCACCGCCGCTGGCGACAGCGCCGGCCTTGCTGACCCTGCCAACGCCGCCGCTCTGGTTGAGAGCCTGACCGATGCGGGCAGTGCCCTTGAGCTGATGGCGGATTTCGGCTCGGGTGCCTATACCGCTATGGCCGCTGTGGGTGGGCTTTCCTGTGGCTTTGTCGCCACCAAGGGAGCAGCTCTCACCTCGGATGACTGTGCTAAAATGGCCAAGCTGGTCAGTGTCTGCGATGCTTTCCAAGTTCCGGTTATCACTCTTGTAAATACCCCCGGCTTTGCACCTTCCTCTGTAGCTGAGCTGGCCGGCTCGGTTCGCGATATGGCCAGATTGGGGCATATCTATGCCGAAGCCACCACCGCCAAGATTGCGGTGATCACCGGTGCCGCTTATGGCGCGGCTTATATTACCCTTGCTTCCCATGCTGCCAATGCCGATTATACCGCTGCATGGCCCGGCGCCAGCATCTCCGCCCTGCCTCCCTCGGCTGCGGTGGCTCTGCTTCACGGTGACCGGATTACCGCTGAGAAGTCCCGCCAGCAGGTGGAGGAAGAATATTTGGCAAACGAAGCTTCTCCTCTGAATGCGGCTGCCCAGTGCTTTATTGATTCTGTGCTGGCTCCCGAAGCCACCCGGGATTATTTGATTTCCACCTTGGAGGTGCTTTCCTCCAAGCGGGTGCATACCCTCCCCAAAAAACACAGCAACCTGCCTCTGTAAAGAGCGGTTTTTCCAAGACCCAAAACGATAGGGCGGAAAACCGCCCCTCACACAAAAAAAGGAGGCTCCCTAAATGAAACGGTTTAATATAACAGTCAACGGAAAAAGCTACTATGTGGAGGCACAGGAACTGGATGCCAACGCCCCCGCTCCTGTAATGGCTGCGCCTGCTCCTGCAGCAGCGGCTCCTGCCCCCGCCGCCGCTCCCGCAGCACCTGCTCCGGCTCCTGCGGCCGCCCCTGCTGCTGCACCGGCCTCTGGCGGTGTCACCGGTTCTGTCAAGATCACTTCGCCCATGCCCGGCGCCATTCTGGATGTGAAGGTTTCGGTTGGCGAGCAAGTCACCAAGGGCCAGGCACTTTGCATACTGGAAGCCATGAAAATGGAAAACGAAATTGTAGCCCCCGACAATGGCACTGTAGCCGGTGTTCATGTGGATAAGGGTGCATCGGTTGAGGTGGGTGCTCTACTCATCTCCCTGAATTAGTTTGGCCAAGGGAAAGGAGCCTGACGTTATGGCACAAAAAGTAAAAATCACCGAGCTTGCCCTGCGTGACGGCCAGCAGTCCCTCATCGCCACCCGTATGACTATGGATGAGATTCGTCCCATGCTGGAAGCGGTGGAAGCTGTAGGCTATTATTCCGCCGAGGTTTGGGGCGGCGCAACCTTTGATTCCTGCATTCGTTTTTTGAATGAGGATCCCTGGGAGCGGCTGCGTATTTTCCGCAAATATTTGCCCACCACCAAGCTCCAAATGCTTTTCCGGGGCCAGAATATGCTGGGCTATCGCCATTATGCCGACGATGCGGTGGAATATTTCATCCAGCGCAGCGTAGCCAACGGCATTGATATTCTGCGTATTTTTGATGCTCTCAACGATATCCGCAACCTTGAAACGGCCATCAAGGCCACCATCAAGGAAGGCGCTCATGTGCAGGGCTGTATCTGCTACACCCTCAGCCCGGTGCACAATCTGGAATATTTCGTAAAATACGCCAAAACGCTGGAAGATACCGGCGCCAATTCCATCTGCATCAAGGATATGGCCGGTCTTGTCACCCCCACCATGGCTTTTGATCTGGTGAAGGCTCTGAAAGAAACGGTGAAAATCCCCATCCAGCTGCATACCCACTATACCTCCGGTCTTGCTTCTATGGCCTGCCTGAAAGCCATTGAGGCGGGCGTGGATGGCATTGATACTGCTATTTCTCCGCTGGCTCTGGGCACCAGCCACAGCGCCACCGAATCCATGGTAGCGGCCTTGCGGGGCACTCCCTATGATACCGGCCTGGATCTGCACAAGCTTAATGATGTGCGGGCCTTTGCCGCCAAGCTGCGGGATAAGTATCTGGCCAGCGGCCTTCTGGACCCCAAGCTGCTGGGCGTGGATGCCAACACGCTGCTTTATCAGGTGCCGGGCGGCATGCTTTCCAATCTGGTTTCCCAGCTGAAGCAGGCTGGCAAGGAGAACCAGCTGGAGGATGTTCTCAACGAGATCCCCAATGTTCGTAAGGACAGCGGTTACCCCCCTCTGGTTACTCCCACTTCTCAGATTGTAGGCACACAGGCTGTGCTGAATGTCATCACCGGCGAGCGGTATAAAATGGTTTCCAACGAGTTTAAGGGGCTTGTCCGCGGCGATTACGGCCGTACCCCTGCTCCAGTAGACCCTGCGTTCCGCAAGAAGATTATCGGGGATGACAAGCCCATTGAGTGCCGTCCTGCCGATTTGCTGGAGCCGGAGCTGAAAAAGCTTCAGGCTGAGTTCCCCATGGAGTTTTACGAGCAGGAGGAGGATGTTCTCACTCTGGCTCAGTTCCCGCAGGTTGCGCCTAAATTCTTTGAGGCTCGCCGCAACGCCAAATATGGTGTGGACAGCGCTCATGCTGACAGCAAAAACGCTGTGCATCCCGTTTAACCCCTGTATCTCCCAAAGGGGTTTGTTGCCCCTTTGAATCAAAAAAGGGACGGTGCTTTCCGGCTTTGGCCGGTGAGCCCGTTCCTTCTTTTTCCCCTAACGGCTTTTTCTGTATTTTAACAAGGATTAAAGGTGTCACTCCCGCACTCATGCCGTGCGGCTGGCACATCCTTTCTCCACGATGAGAAAGGATGCAAAGAATCGCCAAGGGGGAGATCCCCCTTGGTACCCCCAAAGCCGAAATTAAGCAATCTATATTTTGTTCAGTTTCGGTCGCACTTATACCGTGCAGGCAATGACTTTCTTTTTGGCTGAAAAAGAAAGTCATCAAAGAAAAAAGCCGTCTCTGGCGGCAGGCAAAGCTTTCTTCACTGGCTTTTTTAACTTTTCTTTTTTGTAACAGGCAATTGAGCGGGCGTGTTTGAATTGTTTTTTCTTTTGCTTACTTTTCTTTTTTTCTAAAAAAGAAAAGTAAGCGGAGAGGAAACACCCTCTCCGCTCAGCGCTCGCTTTGGGTTTTATCATCCTGCTCATAAAATATGAAGTCATCCAGATCGCCGGAGACCGAAAGCCAATGCTCTAAGTCTCCCGAAGAATCGGGAAGGGGTGATCCGCCGGAGGGAGTATTCCTTTTCATGTAAGCTGCCATTTATCAACATCTCCTGTTACTATATATTTGGTTGGTGGCGCAGCATCCAGTTGCGCCATTATCCATTTCATTGCCTAAGCTGATAGAATGAGAGGACAATAGGCCTGGCGGTTATCTCCAAGGACTTCGCGTCCGTTGAAAAGTCAGTCAGTCATCCTCTCGCTCGCAGCGTTCGATTTGTGCAGGTAGAGCCGCCATCCGGCGCGTTCGTGTCATCAAACAGATAGAATCGGCAGTGAGAAAAGGATGGTACGCCAATTGTAAATCTGTGATGGGAGCGTGGGGTTATGAACGCAGTCGGGATAGATATTTCCAAAGGGAAAAGCATGGTGTCGGTTCTTCGTCCCTTTGGGGAGCTGGTGGCAAAGCCCTATGAGGTACGCCACACCTCCAGTGAACTCAGCGAGCTGACAAAGCGGCTGAAAAGTCTGGAGGGCGAGACGCGGGTGGTTCTGGAACACACGGGGCGGTACTATGAACCGGTGGCCCAGATGCTGCATGACGCCGGAGTTTTTGTCAGTGCGGTCAATCCGCTGCTCATCAAGGAATACGGGAATAACTCGCTCCGTAAGGTCAAGACGGACAAAGCGGATGCGCTCAAGATTGCCCGGTATGGCCTTGACAACTGGGCCGAATTGCGCCAACATACTCCTATGGATACGATTCGCTACCAACTGAAAAGCATGAACCGGCAATATGGTCTGTACACCAAGAACAAGACGGCGCTGAAGAACAATCTCATTGCCCTGCTTGACCAGACCTACCCCGGAGTCAACGCCCTCTTTGAAAGCCCCGTTCGTGCGGATGGCAGCCAGAAGTGGGTGGATTTCGCCGCGTCCTTCTGGCACGTGGACTGCGTAAGGGGTATAGGACAGATCTCCTTCGTGGAGCGTTACCGCAAGTGGTGCAAGCGGCACGGATACAATTTCAGTACCGCCAAAGCTGCCCAGATTCACGCGGAAGCGAAAGAACTGATTGCCATGCTGCCGAAAAATCCGCTGTCCAAAGTGATGGTGCAGGAAGCAATTACACAACTGGGTACCGTTTCCAAAACCGTGGAGGTGTTCCGCGCGGAGATGAACCGGCTCGCACAGGAGCTTCCTGAATACGAAGTGGTTATGGGGTTGTATGGTGCCGGAAAATCTCTCGGGCCGCAGCTTATGGCGGAGATTGGCGATGTTCGCCGCTTTGCACACAAGGGCTCCTTGACGGCCTTTGCAGGGGTTGACCCGGGCGCAAACCAGTCCGGAAGCTACGAGGCGAAAAGCACGCGTTCGTCAAAGCGGGGCTCTCCGGAACTGCGAAAGACGCTCTTTATCCTCATGACAATCCTGCTGCAAAAAGCGCCCCCAGACGACCCTGTGTTTCAGTTTTTGAACAAAAAACGAGCCGAGGGTAAGCCCTATCATGTCTACATGACCGCTGGCTGTAACAAATTCCTGCGTATTTACTACGGCAGGGTAAAGGAATACATGAATACTCTGGACAAGCCTGTGGATATGGATTCCACTGGGCTATCTCGCTAAACTCGTTCCGCATAGCTTTGGTCGGCGCTACTGGCGGCGGCCTATTAGTGTTCCACCTTTTCGCGTTGCTGTTTTTCTTCATTTTCCTATTGACTTCTTATTTGCAGGCTTTACAGTGAAAATCTGCAAAAGCAGGTTTTTATAGTTTTTTGCGCCGGATTTTCCGCGGGCTATGCTGGTTTGACAGCCTAAATGCTGAAAACGCAAGAGCAAGCCCCGGTTCCGGGGCGGTATGTGCTGCCTCTTTAAAGCGATAAGGGTGTATATGAAAATTCGGCACAATTTCTTCTGCTCCACCGCAGAAGCGGACAAGTTTAGACAAGCTTTTTTCAAAAATGCGAAAAGGCGGCAAATACCGGCCAAATACCGGTTAAAATCCCGCCAAAGGGCTGCTTTGGGCTGTGTTTTGGAGCCTTCCTACAGTATATGCTGTCTCATAAAAAATGATGCACAACCTTTTTGGAAAAATATGCTGTCGAAAGATTCTTATTTTTTTAGTGAAAAAAGCCATTGACAAAAGCGGCCGGGCATACTAAAATAAGCATTAGACTAAAAACACAAGATATTGTGTTTTCCCCAAATATTAATACTGTATATGTGCTAAGTGAGGAGAGACGATATGGTGAAGACAGCGATAAAATCCATAGTAAAGCGGGATGGCAGAACCGTTTTTTTTGATCAGGGCAAGATAGCGGATGCTATTTTTAAGGCCGCCAATTCTCTGGGCGGCACCGATAAAGAGACTGCGAAGAACCTTGCCGCAGAGGTGGAGGAATATGTAGCCGAAACTCTGGGCGAAACCACCCCCACTGTGGAGATGATTCAGGATGCGGTGGAAAAGGTTTTGATTGAAAGCGGCCACGCCCGCACGGCAAAAGAGTTTATTCTTTATCGGGCTGAGCGGACCCGTGTGCGGGAAATGAACACCCGCCTCATGAAAGTATATGAGGATTTGACCTTTAAGGATGCATCTGAAAACGACATTAAGCGTGAAAACGCCAACATAGACGGCAACACCGCCATGGGCACTATGCTGAAATACGGCTCTGAGGGCGCCAAGCAGTTCTATGAGATGTTCATTCTGGACCCTCAGCATTCCAAGGCCCACATTGAGGGCGATATTCATATTCATGATATGGATTTTTTGACCCTGACCACCACCTGCTGCCAGATCGACATTGATAAGCTCTTTGAGGGCGGTTTTTCCACCGGCCACGGTTATATCCGTGAGCCCAACGATATTCAGAGCTATGCAGCCCTTGCTTGTATTGCCATTCAGTCCAACCAGAATGACCAGCACGGCGGGCAGAGCATCCCCAACTTTGATTATGCCATGTCCAAGGGGGTCAAGAAGACCTATCGCCGCCTGTACATCAAGAATCTGGAGAAGGCGCTGGAGCTTCTGGCCGATTTTTCCGGGGACTGTGCCGCTAAATCCGTGGAGATTGTCACCTCTGTGGAAAAGACTGCTGGCTGCTCGCCCATTATGGCCGATAACAACGGCTACCGGGAAGCGGAGCTTGAACTTCTTTGCCAGTTGACCAGTCAGGAAATCGCTGAAAAAATCCAAAGCTTTACCTATCGGTATAGCTGCCGGGAAATCCGCCGCAACACCTATCAGGCCATGGAGGCACTGGTGCATAACCTGAACACCATGCATTCCCGTGCTGGTGCGCAGATTCCCTTTAGCTCCATCAACTATGGCACCGATACCTCCCCGGAGGGCCGCCTTGTGATCGAAAGCATTCTGGGCGCTACCGAATCCGGGCTTGGCAACGGCGAGACTGCCATTTTCCCCATTCACATCTTCAAGGTCAAGGAAGGCATCAACTACAACCCTGAGGACCCCAACTACGAGTTGTTTAAAATGGCCTGCAAGGTTTCTGCCAAGCGGCTGTTCCCCAATTTCTCGTTCTTGGATGCCCCCTTTAACCTCCAGTATTACAAGCCCGGCAACCCCGCAACCGAATGTGCCTATATGGGCTGCCGCACCCGGGTTATTGCCAACAGCTACGATCCCTCCCGTCAGATTGTGGATGGCCGGGGAAACCTGAGCTTTACCTCCATCAATCTGCCCCGTATTGCCATCAAGGCCAACGGCAACATTGACTTTTTCTTTGAGGAGCTGGAGCGCAAGCTGGTTTTGGTTTCCCAGCAGCTGATGGATCGTTATAAAATCATCGCCCAGAAAACCGTGCGCAACTTCCCCTTCCTTATGGGGCAGGGTGTGTGGATGGATTCCGACAAGCTTTCTCCCGATGATACAGTGGGTGAGGTTCTTAAGCACGGCACCTTGACCGTGGGCTTTATCGGTCTTGCCGAATGCCTCAAGGCACTCATTGGCAAGCACCACGGCGAATCCCAGGAGGCTCAGAATCTGGGTATCGATATTGTGGGCTTCATGCGCAAGAGCTGCGACCGTTTCACCAAAGAAACCGGCATGAACTATTCCCTGATTGCTACCCCTGCCGAGGGCCTTTCCGGACGTTTTGTGGGCATCGACCGCCGCAAATTCGGTTCTATCCCCGGTGTAACCGAGAGGGAATACTACACCAACTCTTTCCATGTGCCGGTGTATTTTGATATCACTGCCTACGATAAGATTCGTCTGGAGGCGCCTTACCATGCGCTGACCAATGGCGGACACATCACCTATGTGGAGCTGGATGGCGATCCCACCCAGAATTTGGATGCCTTTGAAAGTGTTGTACGGTTTATGAAGGAAACTGGTATCGGGTATGGTTCCATTAACCATCCCATTGACCGTGACCCGGAATGCGGCTACAACGGCATCATCAACGACCAGTGCCCCGGCTGCGGACGCACAGAGAGCGATGGCGGCCAGCCGATCCAGCGTATTCGCCGGATCACCGGCTATCTGGTAGGCACTTTGGAACGCTTCAACAATGCAAAGCGTTCTGAGGAACATGATCGGGTTAAGCATTCTCTCGATGGTGAAGTGGAGCGGATTTAGTTGGAAAGCATACGACTTTATGGTGTGGTTCAGCAGTCTATTGTGGATGGGCCGGGCCTGCGGTTCACGGTCTTTACCCAAGGCTGCCCCCACCGCTGCCCCGGCTGCCACAACCCGGAGAGCCATGACCCGGAAGGCGGCTATGACTGCCCCATTGACCGGATTCTGGAGCACATCGATAAAAACCCACTCTTGGCAGGGGTGACTCTTAGCGGAGGGGAGCCCTTTGCCCAGCCGCGGGAATGCCTGCTTATTGCCCGGGCTGTCAAAGAGCGGGGGCTGGGTCTGATGGCGTATACCGGTTATACCTATGAGCAGCTGTTGGAGATGAGCAAGGCCCAGCCGGAAATCGGCCAACTGTTGGAACTGCTGGATTATCTGGTGGATGGCCCCTTCCTGTTGGAGCAGCGCTCTTTGAGCCTGCCTTTTCGGGGCAGTGGGAACCAGCGCATTCTGGATATGAACCGCATCCGGGAGGCCGGCATTGTGGAGCATACCGAGCTGTAAATTGCAGAAAACGAAAAGCGTCTGCCTGACTGGGCGGGCGCTTTTTCTTTGGGTAAGCAGGCTTGCCCCTTGACATTTCCCCGGCAATGGACTATTATGAAATCACAAACTGAATATCGTGAGCAGGGGAGCCCCTCGGGGGCTGAGATATGGATGTTCCATGACCCTATAACCTGATCTGGGTAATGCCAGCGTAGGAAGCATCAACAGCGCACTGAGAAGCTTTCTTCATGGTGCGTTTATTTTTTATTTTTATAGCAAGAAAGGTGTTGTTTTAAATGGAAAAAAACAGAACAAGGATTCTGGCCGAGTGTGGCATTATGGCGGCCATGGCCACACTGCTCAGCTACATTCCCATATTTGAAATGCCTCAGGGCGGCTCCATTACCCTGTGCAGCATGGTGCCGTTGGTGGTGGTTTCCTTCCGCCGTGGAGTCAAGTGGGGTTTGCTCACCGGCACTGTTAACGGGTTTATCCAAATGGTGCTGGGCTTTAAAAATGTTCTTTACGCCACCACCATTCCCGCCATAATCGGGTGTATCCTGCTGGATTATATACTGGCTTATACCGTGATTGGTGCCAGCTGCGTTTTTGGAAAAGGCATTTCCAACTTTTCTGTTCGGGTGGCTGTGGGTGTGGTGACCACCGGCCTTTTGCGGTATCTTTGCAGCTTCCTTTCCGGCATTCTGATCTGGGGCGGCTATGCGCCGGAGGGGACACCGGTCTGGATTTATTCCATGACCTACAACGCCAGCTATATGGTGCCCGAGATTATTCTGACTGCGGTTGCTTCTGTGCTGCTGCTCAGCATGCTGAAAAAAAGAGATCCTTCTTCCATTACGGGTTAAGGTCTTTGGGCTATCCCCCAACAAAAAAGAGCTCTCTTTCGCCTAAAAACGAAGGAGAGCTCTTTTGCATTAAGGTGATTTGCAGGCCTACCTGAAACGGCCGCCCGCTTTTTTGTGCAGCAGGAGCAGCAGACCCCCAGCCAGCAGGAGCAAGCCACCGCCAATCAGCAGCCCGATTTCCAGCGGACTGCCTGTGCCGGGGTTATCCACGGAAGGAAAGTCGATTTCATCGCCGGGATAGGTGACTTGAGGATAATTCGGATTCCCGCGGCTTATGCTGGAACCGCCGCTGGGCCGGTTGGTGCCGGGCGTGGGATCGGGGCGCTCCGAAGGCTGGGGGGGCCGTGGCGGAATGATAGTTTCAGGCTCTTTGCCCCATTTGGCGTAAAGATCCAGATTGGCACAGGGCATGGTGCGGGTGCTGAAATTCCACTTGGAACTTTCACGGAAATCTGGGTTTTGATACCAGCCAAGCAAGGGCGGATCACCTTCGACAATGGCGGGCTGGGGAACCCGATCCCCGGCGTTGACCTCAATCTCGGTGGGGTTGGGGTCATCCACACCCCGGTAAAAGCGCACCAGATATGGGTAATTGTTGGAAAAAACAATATCCAGATTGTTGTAGCCGTATTGCAGGCCCCTTGTGAAGCGGTTGGTGAGAATGTGGGTTTTGTGCAGGGCCATATCCCGAGCCGAAAGACCCATATAAGGGCCTCTTGCCCGGTTGCCGGAAAAATAACCACTGGGCCGCACCACCAACAGATTCCGGTTAATCCAGATGCCCCCGCCGTGATCGGCGCTGTTGTCGCTGATTCCTGCATCCAAGGTTACGGTGAGAGGGGATTCACTGTAGATGCCGCCGCCAGCGCTTTGAAAGAAAAGGGAGCCCTTGGCTTGATTGCCGTTAAAGGAGGTTCCGGACAGGGAGAGATCAGCGGCGAACCCCTCGGCGAAGGTTCCCAGAAACAGGCCGCCGCCTTGGGCACTGCTGCGCCCTGCCACGCTGTTTTTCTCCACAGTGGAATTGGTCAGGCTCAGAGAACTGGCGGAAATACCGCCGCCTTTTCCGTTGGCCTGAACCGATCCGGCCGTGTTGCCGGAGATTTTGCTGCCTTCAATCACAAGGGAGCCGGTCATATTCATCTTGGGGGCCTGCCAGCGGGCATAGATGCCACCGCCCTCAAGGCCGGCTGTATTGCCTGAAATCTCGCTGCTCTGTATGGTGGCCTGAACCAGCGGGCGCAGGCCTTGTGCAGCATCTGCATCCGAGATACGGCCCAGTGAGAGACCGCCGCCATAAGCGGAGGCACGGTTGCCGGTGATGGTTACACTGTCGTAGGTGTGGCTTTGCGGCGTTTGGGCGGTGCTTCCCGGGCTGTAGCTGCCGGTGGTATCCACATGGATGCCTGCACCCTCATAAGCCGTATTGCCGGAGATCTCACAGCCGGTGAGGCTGAGCTGTGTCTGCCCAAAGCCTTCGGTCAGCTGGCCTGAGGCGAGAATGCCGCCGCCCTTGTTGGTCTCGGCCACACGCCCGGTGCTTTCCACCGCCTGATTACCGGAAATTTTCACATTGGTCATAACCGTCCGGGTGCCCGGCCCCAATCCAAGGGCGCCGCCCCGCCTGCCACGATTTTTTTTTAGCTCACCGCCGGTCATGATAAAATCGCACTGGGAAACAGCAAGAGGGCTGCTGTAGGTGCTGTCGGCGGTGCGATTGCAGTTTTGGAGCACCGCTCCGCCGAGGGTTAGAGCGGTGGGGGAGGTGGTTCGCTCCTGTGGGGCGCCCCGGTAATAAACGCCGCCGGCCGCTCCGGTGCCATCCAGCACCACCTTGTTAAAAATCAGAGTGACTGTCAGGGAATCCATATACAGGTGCCGGTAAAGCGCCTGCTCCTGCCCGTTTTGGCTGATCGGCGGCGCATAGAGCAGCACAGGGTTGCCCGAAGCGGAAGCAAAGGTCAGCTTCCATGATTTCCCCCGGGTGTAGCCCCTTTCCACGCTGATGTGCAGCTCCCGCTCCAAGGCAATGAAATCCTTGGTGAGCACAATTACAGCCTCAATGTAAGTGGCGGCGGAGGCATTGAGCTTATCCAGAATGGCTTGGATTTCTTCGCCGCTGGCCGCATAATGGGTTGCGGCCTGAGCGGGCTGAGGCTCGGCATCCACAAAAAAGAGGGATTCCCCCTTGGGCAGCGGGAGCGGCAGCACGGCCTGTGGGCTGGCGGCCAGAGAAAGATTACCCAGAGAGAAAAAGGCGGCGAGAAGCCCGCAAACAAGCCTGAAAATAGGGGTATACTTTACCATCGGGGATTTCATAAAAGCCGTTTTCCTTTCTATAGCAGAAATGAAGGTGGGATGTATATAAGGTAGCTTTCCCCAATAATGGCAAATTATATAATGTCCACTGAACAAATGCGCTTTGCGAAGCGCATTTGCAAACAGAGCAAAAATTGCTCTGTTTGACGGCAAAACAGGCCTGTTTTGCCGTTTTAGAACCATTGATTGACTGCCTGAAAGGATTTGCGGACACACGCCGCAAATCCTTTGTGCAAGGTTTTTGGCCGAATTCGGCAAAAACCTTGCACCTAAACAATCCAAAAGCGCCGTCAAAGTATTGCTGTTGTTACGTTTTTGAATTGTTTAGCAGGCATTATATAAACGCAATATGCAAAAAAGTAGCAAAAAAAGGAGCACCCATAGGAGGGTGCTCTGAGAATGAGGTTGTGGTTTTAGGGTGCAGGCAAAGGCTCTGGGTTAGGCCCAGCCCCGCAGCTTCACGGCATTGGCCACTCGCTTGATGGCGATGGTATAGGCCGCATCACGCATATAGAGGTTTTGCTCCTGCGCCAGTGCGTAAACCGCTTCAAAAGCACGGATCATGCTGAGTTCCAGCTTTTCCAGCACTTCTTCTTGGCTCCAGAAATAGTTGCTGTTGCACTGAACCTGCTCAAAATAGCTGCAAGTTACCCCGCCTGCATTGGTGAGGAAATCGGGCAGCAGCAGGATGCCCCGCTCCTGAATGAGAGGATCACAGTCAGAGGTGACAGGGCCATTGGCGGCCTCACAGATCAGCTTGACCTTCTCGGAGATATGAGGGAACACAGCGGGGGTAATCTGGTTTTCCAAGGCGGCGGGGATGAGAATATCCACATCCTGTTCAAGCCATGCCTTGCCGGGGAGGCGCTCATAGCCCAAGGCTTCTGCCTTGGCTTTATCGATGCCGCCGAAGGTGTTTTTTATTGCGGCAAGCTGCTCAATGTCACAGCCGCCTTTTTTGCGGTAAGTATAGGCTTTGGAATCCTCCTGATCCCAGCAGGAAACCGCCGCGACCGTTCCGCCTAAGTGGGTATACATCCGGGCTGTATATTCTGCCACATTGCCGAAGCCCTGAAGGCTGGCGGAGGTTTGTTTCAGCTCGATCTTATTCTTGCGCAGCATGGCGGCCAAAACATACACCACGCCATAGCCGGTGGCTTGTGTTCTCCCCAAAGAACCACCCATACCCACAGGCTTTCCGGTAATCATACCGGGGAAGCGCCCCCCGGAAAGAACCTCGTATTCATCCAGCATCCAAAGCATATGCTGCCCGTTGGACATGACATCCGGGGCGGGCACATCAATGTTGGGGCCCATAAGGCTGTAAAGCCCTCGAACATAGCCACGGCAAAGCCTCTCCTGCTCACCGGGAGAAAGCTGTTGAGGGTCACAGACAATGCCGCCCTTGGCCCCGCCCAAAGGGATATCCACAACGGCACATTTCCATGTCATCCACATAGAAAGAGCCCGGACAGTATCGGCTGTTTCGTGGGGGTGAAAGCGAATGCCGCCTTTCCCCGGGCCACGGGCATCGTTGTGGCGGATGCGATAGGCCTTAAACACCCGGGTGGTGCCATCATCCATTTTAACCGGGATGGTGAAATGCATTTCCCGCATGGGCTCCCGCAAAAGAGCCTTTGTGCCTGCATCCAGACCCAGTTTTTCCGCCACATGGTCAAATTGTGCTTGAGCGTTATGAAAGGGATTGTATCCTGCTGCCATAAAGAAACCTCCTGCATACAACTGTGTTATTCCATTAGTATAGATACTAAACTAACCGTTGTCAAATTTTGCTGCCTCCAATAAAATATTGTTTTGTTTCTTGGGCAGAAATTCTCTTTTTGCTTTTCTTGAAGCCTCCTTTTGATGAAAAAACGGGACTATTGGTTGAATTCATGAATAAAACCCTGTACTATTAATTTGATTATTCATCGCGCTGTTTTGCAATACAAGAAGAGGCGTTTCTTTTATGCAATCAAGCTAGATTGAATGGTTATGTTTTGTATGGTTTTCATCCTGTTTTCAGGTCTATAGGATTTGGGAGGAAAAAACAAAACAAAGGATTGCATCAAAGTGATGTTTTGGGCCAGTGCTCTTGCCCGATTGTTTCATGGGCGGCTCTATCCCTTTCATACTCGTTTTGGCATAAAAAAATCGGCCCTGAGGGCCGAACGAAGGAGAGCACAAACATGGCTCCAAGAATTTTAATTGATGCGGATGGCTGCCCGGTGGTGGAAGAGGCCATTGGCGCCGCTGGGCGGGCCGGGGTGGAATGCCTGATTCTCTGTGATACCTCCCATGTGTTTGAGCGCCCGGGAGCCACAACCATTACAGTCTCCAAGGGGGCGGACAGTGTGGATTTTGCACTGGTGAATATGCTCAATCCCGGGGATATTGTGGTTACACAGGATTATGGCCTTGCCGCCATGTGTCTGGCCAGAAGGGCGGTTCCCATCAGTCAGGACGGCATGGTCTACAGTGAGGAAAACATCCAGAGCCTTCTGCTGGCTCGGCACACCGCCCGAAAAATCCGTATGGCGGGCGGCAGGCTGCGGGGAAGTGCCAAGCGCCGCCCCGAGCAGGATGCGGCCTTTTTAAAGGAACTGGAAGCGCTTCTTGGGCGCAGTGCTCAGTAGCGGGGCATCCGGTAGCGCAGGGTGCGCCGGCCGATTCCCTTGCTTTTGCGGTAGATCAGCCCCACAAAATAGCCGATCAGGCAGGTGATAACCTGCAGCCCCAGAACATAGGCTTCGTGGGGGATGCTGTAGCGCAGAAAAAGCTGTATGGCAATATCCATTGGCTGAAAGCTCAGCAGCCCCACAATTAGGCGAACCGTATTGCCCCATTGGCTGTGGTAGCTGGCGGAATACATGGCAATCAACCCCAAAGCAACGATGCCGGTGTAAACCAACAAAAAGGAAAGGGTGGATCGGGGATAGTAGGCGGAAGCCATTCCCGAATTAACCGCCCAGCCGAATAGAAAGAAAAAGGCGAAAAACCACTGGAGAATAACCGAAAACATGGAATCATTCTGAAAGGTGAGCGCTAAAATGGCCCCCGGCAGCCAGAAAATCATATAACGAACGAGATATTTACCCAAAGGGAAGGCCTCCTCATACTAAGAATTGCTGTTTATACCCCCTATGGGGGGCATCCAATGCCCCCCATAGGCCCCCCGGATTGCGCCGCTGCGGCGCAAAAGGCGGGATTCCTGCGTCGAAATCAATTCGACGCAGGAAGAATTACGAATCAAAACCACAACGTCTTCAAGCTGAAGGCTGTTATGTCTACAGTCTGGAACACCCCTCAGAATGAGGGCATTTTAATGCTGTGTTAATTTCCAGCGGGATCAATTGCCTGTCCCACATAGTCAAAAAGCTTTTCGGCCAGATCGGCGAACCCCTGCGCCTGAGCGGGTTCCAGTTCAATGGAGATATCCGCCGGGTAACGGGCTTCAATGTAAAAACGGTTCAAGGTAATGCAGCTGCCCAGCCAATCCCGCAGGCCGGCATCCCATCCGGCGGCTTTTTTGCAAAGCCAGACCAGATTGTGGCCATCCACCAGCGAGCGGCTTTTAAACAGGATATAAGCCTTGAGGGATTTTTCCACCGCCTGCTGCGCATGAAAGGCCGCCCCGTTGAGGCAATCCTCTTTTTGAGCCAGCAGCCGGGCACAGAGCACATCCTCATAGGCACGCTCCATCCAGTCGTCATAATCCCGGCTATCCGATTGCCGCATTCCCCGCCTACTCATAAAGCACCTTACCCGAATCCTGAATCTGGGTGGCGAAGGAGGTTGGCTGCTGGGTCAGCATTTCCCATTCCTCAGAGGTATAAAGCAGAATATCATAGGGAATTTCACAATCCACCTGTGTGTAGATTTCCTCCAGCGTTTTATCAGCATCGGGGGTATCCACCACCACGCATAGCTTGAAGCTGTAGGTATTTTCGTGAGAATCCAGCCTTTGATTATAGAGAATGATCTTCTGGGGATGCTGCATGCGGATAATTTCACCGCATACATAATCAATGCAGTCGGATTGGCGATACAGGCTCATGGAATAAACTCCCTTACCTCGTTGATTCTTGGGCAGGTTAGCAGTATAATGGGGCTTGTGATTTCTTGTTTTCTGTAAATGAAACAAGGCTTGTTTTATTGAATAGTATACCATAAAGCGCAGGTTATAATGACGATTTGCGATTATTATGCCATAAAAGCGAAGCGTTATGGTATAATTGCCCATGGCCGTAGGCCGGGCATTAAAGATGGGACATATAATAAGCGCTTTGCGGTTATTATGCCATAAAAGCGAAGCGTTATGGTATAATTGCCCGTGGCCGTAGGCCGGGCATAAAGATGGGACGTATAATAAGCGCTTTGCGGTTATTATATCATGAACGCAGTGAATGGTATAATTGGCCATCGCCGTAAGGCGGGCCATAAGAATGGGACGTATAATAAGCGCTTTGCGGTTATTATATCATGAACGCAGTGAATGGTATAATTGGCCATCGCCGTAAGGCGGGCCATAAGAATGGGACGTATAATAAGAGCTTTGCGTTTATTATACCATGTTTTTTGGTAAATAATAGGAGCGATTCGTAACTTTTCATAAAACACAAGTAAAAAGGGGCGCTTTTGCTGAAACCAAGCAGGAAAAGCAGCCGGAAAAGACACTCTATAAAGTAAACCATACTTGATAATACGAATCTTCCATGGCAGATTTGTATGGCCAACAAGGAGGCGATTTGTTTTGCACAGCAATCAAGCTCAGCTCTCAGAGCTGGATCGGCAGATAAAGAGGCTTTTAAATCAGCGCATCGCTCTTTCGGCCGCAGGAGGCAGCGGCGCTATTCCCGAGATTTTGCAGGAAGCGGCAGAGGAACAGGATGCCAGCACCCGGCTGATTTTTTCAGGCTTGCAGGAAATTGCCCAATGCCAGCGGATGCTGGCGGATTCCTCACTGGAAATTTTGGAACAGCACCCCATCGTTCCCTTGGAGCGCTTTCCCAAAAGGGAGAGGGTAGCCTGTCAAGGTGTGCCGGGGGCCTATTCCCACGCTGCCTGTGAACAGCTTTTTGAGGAGCCGGACATTGTGTTTTTGCAGCAATTCCGGGATGTATTTGAGGCAGTTTCGAAGGGGGAGGTTCCCTTTGGCCTTGTTCCTCTGGAAAACTCCAGCGCTGGGCAGGTGGAGCAGGTTTTCAATCTGGTTACACAATATAAGCTGTATATATGCAAGGCGTATAATTTGAAGGTGGAGCACTGTCTGGCGGTATCGCCGGGAGTTTCGCCCGAAAGCATTCAAACCGTGTATTCTCACCCGCAAGGGCTGGCCCAGTGCCGCCGGTATCTGGAAAAGCTGGGCGTTCCCGCCGAGAGCGACATCAATACAGCGGCGGCCGCCCAAAGGGTATCGCTCAGCCCACACCCCATTGCTTGTATCTGCTCTAAGCGAGCTGCTCAATTATACGGATTGGATATTGTTGCGGAGAATATACAGGATTCCGAGGAGAATTACACCCGCTTTATCACCATTGCTCGGAAAAACTGGATTCTCCCCGGGGCAGATACCATTTCTATCACCCTTTCTTTCCCCAATAAGGCGGGGGCGCTGGCACAGCTTCTGACCCGGTTTGCCCTGTGTGACTTGGATCTTTCCCGCATACAGTCTATGCCCTTGGGCACCCGGGATTTCAGTGTCATTTTTTACCTTGATTTTAAGGGAAAAATTGGGGATACTAAAGTAGCGGCTCTGCTCAGTGATATGGCAGGGCGGTTTGATCATTTTCAGTATTTGGGGAACTACTCCGGGTAAAAACAATTATATATTATACAATTAGTGGATGACAAAAGGCCATATGGCCAACAATGACGTCGAAAGGAGATTGGGGATGCCACAGCAGACAAAAAGCAGGAAGTGGGAAGCTTTCGGGCTGACCTTGGCAATTGCCTTTGTATTTTTTCTTCCCTTTATCATAATCGGGAAGGGGTATTTTATTTACTACGGGGATTTTAACGTTCAGCAGATTCCCTTTTACCGGCTGGCGCACGAGGCTGTGCGCAGCGGCAGCATTTTTTGGAACTGGAACACCGATTTAGGGGTCAACTTTATCGGCTCCTACAGCTTTTATCTGCTGTTCAGCCCCTTTTTCTGGCTGACACTGCCGTTCCCCACAGCCTTTTTGCCCTATCTCATGGCGCCGCTGCTGATGCTCAAAACCGCTTGTGCCGCACTTACCTCCTATCTTTATCTGGAGCGTTTTGTGCGGGATCGGAAGTTCGCAGTGCTGGGCGCCATGCTCTATGCCCTTTCCGGCTGGATGAGCTTTAATATCTTTTTCAACCATTTCCACGAGGTGGCGGTGTTCTTTCCGCTGATGCTTTTGGGGCTGGAAAAACTGGTTACCGAAAACAAACGGGGGCTGTTTGCCATTTCGGTGGCAATCTGCGCCATGGTGAACTACTGGTTCTTCATCGGCGAGGTTGTTTTTGTGATTTTGTATGTGATTTTCCGCAGCCGCTCTGTGGATTGGAAAATGAACCTGAAAACTTTTTCGTGGATTGCGGCGGAATCGGTTTTGGGGGTGGGGCTGGCGATGATGGTGCTGCTGCCCTCGGTTCTGGCTCTGATGGGCAACCCCCGCACCGGTGCCGATTCCCTGCTCACCGGGTGGAATTTCTGGCTTTATTCCCATGGGCAAAGACTGCCGGCGATTTTATCCAGCCTGCTGTTTCCGGCCGATATGCCGGCACGGCCCAACTTTTTCCCCGATCATGGGGCAAAGTGGTCCTCCCTTTCCGCATGGCTGCCGCTGGTATCTGTAAGCGGTGTGGCCGCCTTTTTTATGCAGAGCAAGAAAAACTGGCTCAAAAGCATTCTGACCTGCTGCCTTATTCTGGCGTTGGTTCCCGGACTGAACAGCCTGTTTATCCTGTTTAACCACTCTTATTATGCCCGCTGGTTTTATATGCCCATTCTGCTTATGTGTGTGGCCACCGCTGTGGCGCTGGAGCGGGCGGAGGAGGATAACCGCCTTTATGAGAAATCGGTGCGGGGGGTCTGGCTGGCCACCTTTGTGGTTACCTTCATTATTGGGCTGACCCCTAAATTTATGGAGATGGATGACCCTGACCATGTGCAGTCTTCCTTTGGGAAGCTGATCGGCCTGCCGGGAAATCAGGATATTTCCTTCGGTCTTATGGGAGACGCAGAGCTTTTCTGGGGCTGGGTTATGGTTGCCATGGCTGGGCTGATTCTTACCCTGATCATTATCCGCCAAGCCAGCAAGCCCCACTTTGCCAAAAAGCTTGGCGCCTGCATCGGAGTAGCGGCCATTGTGGTCAACATCATTACCATTGCCAACGGCTGGATTGGCTCCAGACGCTCGGAAGAGCTGATTGAAACCCAAATTGAGGGGCGGTATGAGCTGGAGCTCCCCTCGGAGCCCTTCGCCCGCACCGATGTTTACAAAGGTTCGGACAATGCGGCTATGTTCTGGAACCTGCCCAACATACAGGCTTTCCATTCCATTGTGCCTTCTTCTTTGATGACCTTTTACCCGGAGGTGGGAGTGAAGCGGGATGTTTCCTCCAAGCCGGAAACACGCTACTATGCCCTGCGCCCTTTGCTTTCGGTTCGCTGGCTGTTTATCAAGGATACAGAAGATGATCAATCCCCTATGCCTGGTTACCAATACTACGATAACCAGCTGGGTTACAATATTTACGAAAACGAATACTGGCTCCCCATGGGCTTTGGCTACAACCAGTACATGCTCCGGGAGGATTTTGATGCGGAAACCCACGAGCATCGGGGCCAGCTTCTGCTCCGGGGGATTTTGCTGGAGGAAGAAGCCATTGACCGCAATCTGGATATCCTCACACCGCTGGATATCCGGGAGCTGACTGATTTTTCCCAGACCCGGTATGCAGAGGATGTGCTGGCCCGCCGGGAGCAAAGCGCCTATGACTTTGCCATTGACAATAAGGGCTTTACCGCCCGCTCCAATCTGAGCAGCGATACCCTCATGTTCTTCAGTGTGCCGTATGAAAAGGGCTGGAGCGCTACCGTCAACGGTGAAGCGGCTGTGGTGGAAAATGTCAGCATCGGCTTTATGGCTGTGCGGGTTCCCGCCGGGGAATCGGTGATTCGCTTTAATTTCACGCCGCCGGGCCTGGTTCTCGGTGCGGGGGTTACGCTGGTTTGCCTGATTCTGCTGGTGGTTTATATGCTGGTTTTCCGCCGTATGCGCAAAAAGGAGCCCCAGGCGGAGCCCTCGGTGGCACAGCGGCTGTTAACTGGCGAGACTGTGCGTATGGAGTGGGATCTTTACAGCGAAACCTTTGGGGATTCCGAAACCCGCCGGGAGGAGCTCCAAAAAACCCTCAACGAAGCGGATCATCACCATATGCCCCACCAATTGGATGAAGAGGAGCAATCCTTTCATTTTGAACTTAACACAGAAGTTTCCGGCGAAGCCGACCAGCAGCCGGAAGAGGGAGACAAGCAATGAACCACACTTTGTATATCGTAGTGCCCTGTTATAACGAGGAGGAGGTTCTCGATGAAACCTCCCGCCGCCTGAAGGAAAAGCTCACCGGCATGATACAGGCCGGCAGTGTTTCACGGGAAAGCCGCATTCTTTTTGTGGATGACGGCAGCCGGGATAAAACCTGGGAGCTGATTGATGCACTGCACAGGCAGGACCCGATTTTTTCCGGGGTTAAGCTGGCGGGGAACAAGGGACACCAGAATGCGCTTCTGGCCGGGCTGATGACAGCCAAGGAAAGGGCGGATGTGGTGATTTCCATGGATGCAGATTTGCAGGACGACATTGACGCTGTAGACCGCTTTGTGGAGAAATACTACGAGGGCTGCGATATTGTTTACGGTGTGCGCAGTGAGCGCACCACCGATACTGCCTTTAAGCGGGGCACTGCACAGGGCTTTTACAAGATGATGGATGCTCTTGGGGTTAAAATTGTATACAACCATGCGGATTACCGCCTCATGAGCCGCCGGGCACTGGAAGGGCTCAGCGAGTTCCGGGAGGTGAACCTTTTTCTGCGGGGTATTGTGCCGCTGATTGGCTATAAAACCGCTACTGTGGAATATGCCCGTGGTGAGCGCTTTGCGGGGGAATCTAAATATCCTCTTAAAAAGATGCTGGCTTTTGCTATGGATGGAGTTACCTCTTTCAGCGTGAAGCCCATTGCATTTATTACCGGTGTGGGGGTTGTTCTGGCCGCTACCGGCGGGCTGTTCGGCCTTTATTCCCTGATTGCCAAGCTGGCGGGGTGGTGGTATCATCCCAGCTGGATACTGATCTTTTTGGTGTGGTTTATTGGCGGCCTTCAGCTTACGGCTTTGGGTGTTGTGGGCGAATACATCGGGAAGATTTATAAAGAGGTCAAGGCCCGCCCCCGGTATATTATTGAAACGGTGCTGGATCAGGAAAAGCAGGCATAAGACAAACGCCTCAGGCTGGATTTTTACAATCCGCCTGAGGCGTTTCTGCTTGTGTTTATGAAAGAACAAAAAGACTTAGACGAATCTTTTATTCATTGGTGTTATCGAACAAACGGCAGACATGACTATTCGTAATTCTTCCTGTGTCGAATTGACACAATCCGTAGGGAATATGGGGGGCATTGGATGCACCTTCATTGGATTTGCTCAATAAAATGGGTAATACCCGCCTCCATGGGGGCGGCTGTTTCCGTAGGGGCTGTGCCCATGGCAATCACAATGGCCTGCTCCTTTGCGGAGGGAATGGCGTAGGCCAGCAGGGAAGTGGTGGCTTCAAGGTTGTTATCTTCAGCCGGCTCCATGGTGACACGGATCTCATACACCGTTTTGCCGCCGACTTCTACAAAAGCTCCGGGAGGTGTTTCCTGCGGGATCATAGAGCCGATATATTGGCGAAGAACGGCATTGATTTCATCGGTGGCTTCGTTGCTTTGGCTGCCGAAGCTTTTGAGCTTTTCTGCCTCAGCCGACAAAACCAGTGCGACTATGCCGGTACGCTGGTTGTCGGGGTAAAAATAGGAGACAAAGCCGGGCATCTCCTGCTTGTTAAAGCCTTCAATTTCAGGATAGGGGAAGGTTTCGGAAATATCAGCCTCGGAAGAACCCTCCTGTGACGGAAGAGAAGTCTCAACGGCTGGTGGAAGGCTTTCTTCCAGCGAGGATTCCGCTTCCGAAGAAGAAGCAGCTTGGTTACTGGTGCTGCACGCTGCCAGAGAAAAGACAAGCAGCAGAGAGAGAACAAGGGTAATCCAGTTTTTCATAGGTTCCTCCACAATAGGTAAAATTAAAATGTGCTTGAGATATTACGCCCTGCGCATAAAGCGGTATAATATCTGCTTTGCAGTTATTATACCATAAAAGCGAAGCGTTATGGTATAATTGTGCATTTAGGGCGGAAGCGAACGAAGTGAGCGAATCGCCCTGCGCATAAGGCGGACACCATTCGAAAAAGGAAGCTGACAAAGAAAAGGCTGTAAAAAAGATAGGCACCACACTTTATGTGCGGCCCTATCTTTTTTAAATCAGGCATAGTGCAGGCCGATTATTAAGCCTTTGTTGTGGGATCCAGATCAAAGTAAAGGAAGAACACGTTGCCTTCTACATCGTCCTCGTAGTATTCCAGATAGCTGACGCTGTATTCGGTTTTTTCAGTGGCAACAGGAACCTCAAAAACGCAGAGGGCTTCCAAGGTCTCGCCCTTTTTCATCACATACTCATCTTCCATCTGGCTTTCATGGAAGTTTGCTATAGGCAAAGAGAAGTCACCTTCATCATTCCACTGAATCTGGAACTCGTTGGCCCACATGGGAATTTCATCCCCAAAGGTGTTTTTGATCTTGACTTTGGCCACCACAAAGGTTGTGCCCTCAGAGGGGGATTGGCCCTCAAAGGTATCGGCATAATAAGCATCGGTGACCTCATAGGAAAAGAAAGCAGTGCTTAGGGTATCGCCCATACGGCCATCCACATAGCCGCCTACTTCACGGCCATCGTCGGTGGTGGAAGCGCCTGTAGCACCGCTGCTGCTGGCAGAGCTGGGGCTTAGGGCTTCATCCAGTGCAGAAGAAAGATTGCTGCAGCCTGACAGCACAAGGCTCAGGCACAAAAGAGTGGTTGCGAGAAAAAGCGATCGTTTCATTGTTTAATCTCCTATTATATGTACTCGTGCAAAATCCCGGCATAAGGGAAATATGCCGGGGCTTACTTTTTCATAATAGCATAAAATGAGAAAAATATCAACACAATATGACAGAGCTTTTCATGCTAATATGATATGACTATTCCCAGCAATTTTGCCAGTTCACAGGCCTGCATGGGAGAAACCTTTAGCCCTCTCAGCTCCTTTTCTGTAAAAAGTGACCCGGCGATATCGCTGTTGGAAACATCAACACCTGCAAGGGGTGTATGTTGAAAACTGACACGGCTCAGATTGCAGGAATCAAAGCCCAGAGCCTTGCCGGAAAGCTCATCCAGCCGAGCATCTGTCAGGGTGCAGGCTTCGAACCACAGTCCCTTGGCTCTTGCCTTGGTAAAGGTGGCATATTCCGCCACGCAATCGGTGAAAATAGTCTGATGAAAGGCGGCTGCAAAAAGCAGGGTTCCGGTCAGCTTGCAGCCCTCAAAAACCACCTTGTTGAACACGCAGTCGGTAAATTTGGCGCCGGAAAGGTCACAATTTTTAAACAGGACTTGGTCAAAGGAGCTTCTTTGAAAGGAAGAGCCGGTGAGACGGCAATTTTCAAGCAGGCATTCCTTCCAATCCAGCCCTGCTAATGCAAGCTGGGGCTGGGAGAGCCGACTTAACTGGGTGTTCCATACATCTCCATCCTCCAAGGCATTTTTAAGAAAGGAATCAAAGCTCTCAGGCTCAACGGAAATGGGCTGGAAAGAAGTGAAATCGGGAAGGGCCGGTTTGAGCATAGCAATACACTCCTTGTTAAGAAAAACAGGCGATGCCCTCCAGATAACCGGAAGGAATCGCCTTTTCCGCACTTAGGCGGTTAAACATACAGAAGAAAAGGGGAAAACTAGACGATCAGGGAGCGGCCGGTCATTTCAGCAGGTTGGGGCAGGCCCAAAAGCTGCAGCATAGTGGGGGCAAGATCGGCAAGACAGCCGCCATCGGTGCGCAGAGTGCAATCACGGCCCACTAAGATCAAGGGGACAGGGTTGGTGGTGTGAGCGGTGAAAGGGGAGCCATCCGGCTCATACATCTGGTCGGCGTTGCCGTGGTCGGCGGTGATGAGAGCTACGCCGCCCATTGCGGTAATCTTGCTGACCACCTGACCCATGCAGTCATCCACGGTTTCCACAGCCTTGACAGCGGCATCAAATACACCGGTATGGCCAACCATATCGCAGTTGGCAAAGTTAAGGATGATCACATCGTAGTTGCCGGTATCCAGTCTCTTGAGAACCTCCTCGGTTACCTCGGGGGCGCTCATTTCCGGCTGGAGGTCATAGGTGGCTACCTTGGGGGAAGGAATCAAAGCCCGATCCTCGCCTTCATAGGGGGCTTCCACGCCGCCGTTGAAGAAGAAGGTCACATGGGCATATTTCTCGGTTTCTGCAATGCGCAGCTGGCGCAGACCCTTTTCGGAGATGTATTTTCCAAAGGTGTTGGCCAAAGACTGGGGATGGAAGGTCACATACACATTGGGCATAGTGGCATCGTATTGGGTCATGCACACATAGTGGAGCTTTAGGTTGTCATCCCGGCGCTTAAAGCCCTCAAAATCAGGATCAACCAAGGTGCGGGTGATTTCACGGGCACGGTCGGGGCGGAAGTTGAAGAAAATAACGCTGTCACCAGCTTGGATATTGCCTTCCCGGTCGCAGACAGTGGGAACGATAAACTCATCGGTAACCGAATCGGCATAGGATTTTTCCATCATAGCCACAGGATCGGTATCAAAGCTGCCTTCGCCGTAAACCATGGCGCTGTAAGCCTTTTCCACACGATCCCAGCGGTTGTCACGGTCCATGGCGTAGTAGCGGCCGATGACCGAAGCAATTTTGCCCACGCCGATTTCCTGCATTTTTTGCTGAAGCTCGGCAATAAAGCCTTTGCCGGAGGTGGGGGGAACATCACGGCCATCCATAAAGCAGTGGACATACACCTTTTCCACACCCTGACGCTTTGCCATTTCCAGCAGAGCATACAGGTGGGAATTGTGGCTGTGAACACCGCCATCCGAAAGAAGGCCAAAGAGGTGCAGGCTCTTTCTGTTCTTGGTGCAGTTTTCCATAGCATCCAGCAGGGCTTTTTGTGTAAAGAAATCGCCATCCTTTATGGATTTGGTGATACGGGTCAGCTCCTGATAGACAATACGGCCTGCACCGATGTTGGTGTGACCCACCTCAGAGTTGCCCATCTGCCCATCGGGAAGGCCCACATCCATGCCGGAAGCACCGATCTGGATATTGGGGGAAGAAGCAAGAAAACGATCCAAGTTGGGCGTTTTAGCCGCCTTGACGGCGTTGCCGTATTCGCTGGGATTAAAGCCGAAGCCATCCATGATAATAAGAGCTAAAGGACTTTTCATGATAGTATGCTCCTTTCGGAAATCAAGATAAAATAACAGTGTGATATGCAGGAAACCACAGGAAAAGAACCTGCAGGACTTCAAACAGATCGGTTTGAAGCCTCCCGCCTAATTCGCTGAAAAAGATAAAAAGCGGAGAAAGGCCGTCAGCCTCCCCCCGCAAAGACGCTTACTTTTCTTTTAGAATAAAGAAAAGGTTGCAAAAGAAAACCAACTCAAGCTTTGCTTTGTGGAATTGGCATCCAACACATTAAAGAGCAATGGGAATTTTATCGGTACTTTTGCCCTAATTGCAAAACAAGCTGACAAAAGGTCCGCCATTGAGCACAAGGGCAAGGATTTTACTGACAAAGCCTCCCCATCGAGTGCGAAGCAAACGGTTTCTTCTCACTTAAGCCTGAGGTAAGAGACGAAGTCTCCCTGCGCTCATGCCGCGCAGACTGGCACAACCTTTCTCTGCAATGAGAAAGGTGGCAAAGAATTGCCAAGGGGGGGTGAATCCTCCCTTGGAACCCGCCCCGGCCCAGATTCAGCAGAGTTGGATGCGTTCAGCTTAGGTCGTGATTGTGACGCACGGGCACCCTTTCTTTTAAGAAAAGAAAGGTAACAAAGAAAAAGGCTTGCCTTAATTGTAAAATAAGCTGACAAAAGGTTCGCCATTGAGCACAAGGGCAAGGATTTTACTGACAAAGCCTCCCCATCGAGTGCGAAGCAAACAGTTCCTTTTCACTTAAGCCCGAAGAAAGAGACGAAGCCTCCCTGCACTCATGCCGCGCAGACTGGCACAACCTTTCTCTGCAATGAGAAAGGTTGCAAAGAATTGCCAAGGGGGGTGAATCCCCCCTTGGAACCCTCCCCTGCCCAGATTCAGCAGAGTTGGATGCGTTCAGCTTAGGTCGTGATTGTGCCGCACGGGCACCCTTTCTTTTAAGAAAAGAAAGGTAACAAAGAAAAAGGCTTGCCTTAATTGTAAAATAAGCTGACAAAAGGTTCGCCATTGAGCACAAGGGCAAGGATTTTACTGACAAAGCCTCCCCATCGAGTGCGAAGCAAACGGTTTCTACTCACTTAAGCCTGAGGTAAGAGACGAAGTCTCCCATCGAGCGCTGAGCAAACAGTTTCTACTCACTTAAGCCTGAGGTAAGAGACGAAGTCTCCTTATTTGCTGGCAGCAGCAACAATAGCGGCAAAATCGGGAGCCTTGAGAGAAGCGCCGCCGATGAGCCCACCGTCTACGTTGACCTTGGAAAGAAGCTCATCCGCATTTCCGGCGTTCATGGAGCCGCCGTACTGAATGGTCAGGCCTTCGGCTGCATCCTGATCGTAGAGCTTGGCAACAACAGAACGGATGTAGGCGCAAACTTCCTCAGCCTGCTCGGAGGTTGCGGTTTTGCCGGTGCCGATAGCCCACACAGGCTCATAGGCAATGATGATGTTTTTCAGCTCATCCTTGGAAACGCCGCCCAAAGCAATCTTGGTCTGGAGACCGCAGATTTCCTCTGTGATGCCCTGCTCTCTTTCGTTGAGCAGCTCGCCAACGCAAAGGATAACCTTGAGGCCTGCATCCAAAGCGGCACGGGTGCGGTCTTTGACAGTCTCGTTGGTTTCGCCAAAGAACTGGCGGCGCTCGGAATGGCCGATTACAACATAGCCGACACCCATTTCCACCAGCATGCCGGCGGAAATCTCGGCAGTAAAAGCACCGGAAGCTGCCCAGTGGCAGTTCTGTGCGCCCACCTGAATGTTGGTGCCCTTGACGGCATCCAGAGCGGTTTCCAGATTGGTGAAGGGAACGCATACGATCACGCCGCAGTCAGCATCCTTAACCAGAGGAGCCAGCTCGTTGATCAGAGCCTTGGCTTCGGGGCGGGTTTTATTCATTTTCCAGTTGCCGGCAATAACTGCCTGTCTTTTCTGCTTGTTCATGGCACTCTCTCCTTTATGTTTACAGGGTTCAAGGTACGGACAGAACAGACGGAGGAGAAACAACGCCCTAAAGAGCAAGGCACGAAAAGCAAACGCTGTCGTGCCTTAACTGCTGGATCAGGCAAGGCCTTCTCCGACTCTGAATTCTAAATTTATGCTTGCTGGAAAGGTCGAAAGAATATTACTTGTTGTTCAGGCAAGCGATACCGGGCAGCTCAAGGCCTTCCAGATATTCCAGAGTGGCGCCGCCGCCGGTGGAAATGTGGGACATTTTATCGGCAAAGCCCAGCTTGGTGACAGCCGCAGTGGAATCGCCGCCGCCGATGATGGAGATGGCGCCGCTTTCGGCTACAGCGCTGGCAATAGCATTGGTGCCTTTAGCAAATTTATCCATTTCAAACACACCCATAGGCCCGTTCCAAATAACGGTGCCGGAGCCTTTAATTGCATCTGCAAACAGCTTTTGGGTTTCAGGGCCGATATCCATGCCCATCCAGCCGACAGGGAAGGCATTGGAGGCAACGGTCTGGGTGTCGGCATTTTCGTCAAAGCGGTCAGCTACAACATCATCCACAGGCAGAAGCAGGTTAACGCCCTTAGTCTTGGCTTTTTCCAGCAGTTCCTTAGCCAGATCCAGCTTGTCATCCTCGCAGATGGAAGTGCCGATTTCAAGACCCTGGGCCTTGAAGAAGGTGTAGCTCATGCCGCCGCCGATGATGAGGGTATCGACTTTTTCAAGCAGGTTGTTGATAACACCGATCTTATCGGAAACCTTAGCGCCGCCCAGAATGGCCACAAAGGGACGCTTGGGGTTTTCCAGAGCGCCGCCGATGAACTGGATTTCTTTCTGGATCAGGTAGCCGCAGACAGCAGGCAGATAATCGGCAACACCGGCAGTGGAAGCATGGGCCCGGTGAGCGGTGCCGAAAGCATCGTTGACAAAGATTTCACCAAAGGAAGCAAGCTCCTTGGCAAAAGCAGGATCGTTTTTGGTTTCTTCCTTATGGAAGCGGACATTTTCAAGCAGGAGAACTTCGCCGTCTTTCAGAGCAGCGGCCTTGGCTCTGGCGTCCTCACCGATTACATCCTTCGCCATAATGACTTCCTGACCCAGCAGTTCAGAAAGGTGGGCCGCACAGGGGGCCAGCGAAAACTCGGCTTTGACCTCACCCTTGGGGCGGCCAAGATGGGAACAGAGAATTACCTTTGCACCCTTCTTTATCAGATACTGGATGGTGGGCAGAGCCGCCACAATCCGCTTATCGTTGGTGATAACGCCGTCCTTTAAAGGGACATTGAAATCGCAGCGCACCAATACCTTTTTGCCGCTGACGTCAATATCCTCGACGGTCTTTTTGCCTAGAGAAGTCATTCAAAATCCACCCTTCATAATAATACAGAATAATATATAGTCAACCAATATTAAAATCCGATCGGATTTTGATCCAGCGGGCTTTTGCCCGCCGGCACGCTATGGCGTGGAATTGACTATGCAGCAAGGTTAACGCCGCCAAAAGGCGGCGTGCGGCATACGCCGCAGCTTGAAAACACTATAGTGTTTTCAAGTTAACCAACTGTGATAGCACAGAAGAAAAAGAAAACACCCGTTTTTTCGCATAAATAGAATTTAAACCACAGATATTGTAAAGCATTGCGGCGCTTTTTTCAAGTCAAATTCTCACAGGATTGATAAAACTTTTGCAAAGAATAAGCCACCACGGATTTCTGTCTGTTTTAAGGCGAAAATGTGCCCATATCCTTTATTTTGTTCTTTTTTTGCCTTTACATACCAAAGCCACAATTTTAGGCCCGGAATTGATGACAATTGAGGCGCCGGCGTTGTAAACCGGGGGAGCCCAGCCGTATTTTTCCATAAAAAGGGCGCTGAGCTGGTCGGCGTATTCATCCACAGAACCCTTTACGATAAAGCAGGGGGCTTTGGAATCGGTGCACTGCTTCTCATAAAGTTCCAGCAGCTTGGGGATAACCTGCTTCTCGCCACGAACCTTTTCGACCACCTTGGTGGTGCCATCAATCATAGAAATAATAGGGCGAAGACCCAGAACATCGCCTACAAAAGCCGCAGCGGCACTAATGCGCCCGGATTTCTTTGCATATTCCAAGGTGTAGGTGGCCAGATAGATTTCCAGTGAATCAAACCATTCCTGCATAAATTCCAAAATTTCTGCGGAGGAACGGCCCTCCTGCGCCATTTTGGCCCCTTCCATCACAGGCCAGCCATAGGCGACGGTGTAGGTTTTGGAATCCAGCACATGCAAAGCGATGGATTCCACGGCCTGGGGGTTTTCCTCAAAAAACATCTGCATACCCATGACTGCCGATTGGTATGTACCCGAGCCGCCTGCATTGATGGTTACACAGATGATGGTTTTATACCCTTCCTGCCACGCCTTATGGAAGGCATCCCGGAAATCAAAAGCAGGAACCCGGCTGGTGGTGGGGATTTCGGTGCTTTGAGAAAGAACGGTATAAAACTCCTGTATCGTAAAGCTTTTTCTTTCAAAATAGCCTTCGCCATCCACTGTGATGGGCACGGCCATCATATCGATGTTATAGCGGGCCAGATCCTCTTCTGGAATATCGCTTGGAGAATCCACAATAAACTTGATTTTTTCCACGTGTGCTATTCCTCCCAGTTAAAATCGCGCAGCTGCCCCGCCGTTTCCAGCTGGGGGAAATCCCACTGGCGCAGAGCTTCAAAGGCGGCGACGGCCACCGTGTTGGAAAGATTCAGGCTCCTTGCATTTCCCAGCATGGGCAGGCGCAGGCACTGCTGGGGATGCTTTGCCAAAAGAGCTTCCGGCAGGCCCGCATCCTCCCGGCCAAAAATCAGGTAACAGTTATCCTCAAAAACCGGGTCGCAATACCGCTGCTTGCCCTTGGTGGTGAAAAAGTAGCAGGGGCCATCTGCCGCCTGCAAAAAAGCATCCAGATTTTCATGGTAATGCAGATCCAGCAGGTGCCAATAATCCAGCCCTGCCCGCTTCAGGTGCTTGTCCGTTACGGTAAAGCCCATGGGTTTGACCAAGTGGAGGCGTGCGCCGGTTACCGCACAGGTGCGGGCAATGTTGCCGGTGTTTTGGGGGATTTGTGGCTCCACCAGCACTAAATTTAGGGTTGGCAACAAAAAGACCTGCCTTTGCAAAAAAATGAGGGCGATCCGGGTTCCAGAGCGCCTTGGAATATAAGCTGTCTTAAAAAAGCTAAGAACGTTCAGCAGACCGGACTTCCCCAGCTTTCTGTGTATAATGTACCACTTTATGCGGCTGTGCGTCAAGTGCCGGGGAAAACCCTATAAAATTCGGGGGAATTTCGGCTTGCTGAAAATGAAGCAAAGACGAATCGAGCCTCTTATAATTAAGGAAAAATCAACTAAATATGAGAAGCTTATCTCACTGAAACTATGGGAAAAAACAAAATGTTCTGAGAACCTCACTTTTCTTGCGCAAAAAGCGGTGGTTTTTAAAATTTACAGCCATAGGTGAAAGGCCTTTTGATTAAGCACGGTGCATAAACAGAAAAAGGAGGCAGACAGTGGAACATACAGTAAAACTGACAGACAAGGAACGGCTGTTTTGTCTTTTTTACCGGCGGCTGGGTAATTCCCGGGAGGCCGCCCTGCAAGCGGGCTATCCCGCTGGGCGAGCGGGGCAAGAAGGTCTGCGGCTGCTGGCAGAGGAGAGAATTGCCTCCTATCTGGAAAGTTTAGGCCGGGAGGAGCAGGCGCTTTTAGGCGAAAAGGCTCTTCGAGGGCTGGAGCGGCTGGCTTTTTCCCCCATCAACGACTCTGTGACTTTGCTGCTGGAGCCAGAACCGGAGGGCATGCGGGTGGATCAGCTGGATTTGTTTATGGTTTCGGAAATCAGGCGGCCCAAAGGAGGCGAGCTTGAGATCAGGTTCTATGACCGGCTCAAGGCGCTGGAGGCCTTGGCGGCTTTAGCGGGTGCCGGGCGAGAAGGTGCGGCGGAAGCCTCCTTCTATACAGCGCTGGAAAAAAGCCTGCCCCAACAGCCTCCCGGAGAGGATGAAGCACATGCATTTTAAACGCTTTTCACCCCGGCAGCTTCAGGTGCTCAACTGGTGGTGCCGGGGGAGCCCCCATCAAAACCGGGAGGGGGTAATCTGCGATGGGGCTGTGCGCAGCGGCAAGACGCTTTGTGAAACGGTTTCTTTCATTGCGTGGGCCTTTTATGCTTTTGAGGGGCAAACCTTTGCGCTGTGCGGCAAAACCATAGCCTCGCTGCGGCGCAACGTAACCGGCCCGGTGCTTCCGGTGCTGGAGCAGCTGGGGTTTCGCTGCCGGGAGCGGGTTTCTCACAATCGGATCGACATTGCCTTTGGCGGGCGGAAAAACCGGTTTTATCTGTTCGGCGGGCGGGACGAAGGCTCGGCGGCACTGATTCAGGGCATTACCTTGGCAGGCGTTTTGCTGGATGAGGTGGCTCTCATGCCCCGCTCCTTTGTGGAGCAGGCTCTGGCCCGGTGCTCGGTGAGCGGTTCCAAGTTCTGGTTCAACTGCAACCCGGAGCACCCCTTCCATTGGTTTTACCGGGAGTGGATTCTGGGCAGTAGAGAGAAAAATATGCTTTACCTCCATTTCACCATGGAGGATAACCCTGCCCTTTCCCCTCAAGTGGCCGCTCGGTACAAAAAGCTGTATACCGGGCCTTTTTACCGCCGGTATGTGCTGGGGGAATGGGTGGCCGCTCAGGGGGCGGTATACCCCATGTTTGATCCGGCCCGTCATGTGGTGAGCTGTGCGCCGCCCTGTGACCGGTACTGCATTTCCTGCGATTATGGGACGGTGAACCCCGCTTCCTTTGGGTTGTGGGGTCATGCCGGGGGAATCTGGTATCGGCTGCGGGAGTATTACCACGACAGCCGGGCAGCTGGGGTGCAGAAAACCGATGAGCAATACTGCGATGCCTTGGAGGAGCTGGCTCGGGGGCTGAAAATCGAACGAGTGGTGGTCGACCCTTCTGCCGCCAGCTTTATACAGGCTCTGCGCCGCCGGGGGAAATTTCGGGTGGTTCCCGCCGAAAATCAGGTGCTGCCCGGTATTGCCCGGGTGGGGGAGGCTTTGCGAGGGGGCAAGCTACTCTTTCATGAAAGCTGCGCCGACTGCATCCGAGAGTTTTCCCTTTACCGCTGGGATACCACATCCGGACAGGATAAGCCGGTTAAGGAGCATGACCATGCCATGGATGACATCCGCTATTTTGTCACCACCTGCATGGAACGTGAGCAAGGCGGCTTTTGCGCCCGGGCGGCACGGCGGAGATCGGATAACCGGGCCTGAGCGGGGCTTTGCCCCGCCCTTAGACTGTAGACGTAACAATCTTGCCTTTTAAAGATAATATGGTTTTGAATCGTAATTTTTCCGAAGTCGAATTGATTTCGACGGAGGAATACCACTTTTTTTGCGCCGGAGCGGCGCAAACCGGGGGGAATATGGGGGGCATTGGATGCCCCCCATAAAGGGTGCAGACTTTTGTCTGCACCCGCAGAGCGGGATTCTCCCGCCCTGCGCTATAGCGCACCCGGTTATTCGGGAAGGGCTATGCTATACCCTAGAATACAACCAGGAGGTGTTAAAAACTTGAAGCTTAAGGAATGGCTCAGGCCGGGAAAGGCGGCTCGTACAGTTCAGACGGTGCGGCGGCAAAGTGGGCCTGTTGAGCTGCTTTCCGGGCAGATTCCCTTTACCGGCCCTGAAACCGCCCTTTACGGAGCCATGCGGGAGGCGGTGCCTATTATCGATGCCGCTATCGAAAAGATCGTGAGGCTGACAGTGGGATTTACAGTGGAATGCGAAAACCCGGCCATGCAGAAAGAGCTGGACTGTTTTTCCCGGGAAATACAGGTGGGGGCGGGCTCCGCTGGGCTGGAGCGGTTTATTGCCGTTTACTTTGACAGCCTGCTTACCTACGGAAACGGCGTGGGGGAAATGCTTCTCCACAAGGATGGCAGTGGAGTGGCGGCTCTTTACAACGCTTCGTTGGAGGCGGTGCGTCTGGAGCGGGGAGAGAATCCGCTGGAGCTGCGTATCTGCACCCAAGGGCAGGATGGCGGCTGGAAGCCTGCCGCTTATCCCCAGCTGATTTTGTATACCCCTCTTAACCCCAAGCCCGGACAGGCCGTGGGATGCTCTCTTCTGCGAAGCCTGCCCTTTGTAACCTCGGTGCTCATGAAGATTTATGGGGCCATCGGCCAGAATTTCAGCCGGGTGGCCAACCTGCGGTATTCGGTGACCTGCAAGCCGGAGGGCTCCCTTGACCGGCTGGGGGCGGCAGAAATTGCCGACAGCCTTGCCCAGCAGTGGAGCGAGGCCATGAGCGCCGGGGAAAACGGGGATATCCGGGATTTCGTGGCTGTGGGGGATGTGGATATTAAGGTTATCGGGGCGGATAACCAGCTGTTGGAATATGAGGTGCCGGTTCGGCAGATGCTGGAACAGATTGTGGCCAAGCTGGGGCTTCCGCCCTTTATGCTGGGTCTGCACTGGTCCACCACTGAGCGCATGAGCACTCAGCAGTCGGATATTCTCACCTCTGAGTTGGAAAGCTACCGGGCTTTGCTGGAGCCGGTGATCCTGAAAATCTGCCGGATGCATCTGCGCCTTGGCGGAAAGGATTGCCCCCTCAGCATCCGATGGAAGGAAATCAATTTGCAGGATGAACTGGAGGCGGCCAATGTACGCTTAGTCAACGCCCAAGCCGCTAAGCTGGAGCGAGAGGAAGGAGCAAAGAATGAAACGGTTTGAAACCCAAAAGGCGCTGGAGCCGATGGAGGTCACCCCGGCGCAGTTGGCAAAGATCAACCGGCTGACCCGACGCCCGCTGACGCAGGAAGAGGTGTTTATCTTCCCGGTGGTGCTGTGCGATAACGAAATTGACCGGGATATGGAGCGGTTTACCCCCCAGTCGCTAAAAAGGTTGGGAGAGTTGTTTGTAGGAAAAACCGGGGTTTTTGACCACGACCCCAAGGCCCACAACCAATCTGCCCGGATTTTTGACACCAGTGTGGAAAAGGGGGAAGGGCTTACCCAAGCAGGAGAGCCTTATGAATACCTGCGGGGGCTGGCCTATATGGTGCGGTGTGAGAAAAACCACGACTTGATTCTGGAAATTGATGCCGGCATCAAGAAGGAGGTCAGTGTGGGCTGTGCGGTGGAAAAGATCACCTGCTCGGTCTGCGGGGCCAACCAAAAAGAAGTCCCCTGCTCCCATCAGAAAGGCAAAACCTACGACGGAGCTTTGTGTGTGCATTTGCTGGAGGAGCCTACCGATGCCTATGAATGGTCCTTTGTGGCGGTGCCGGCTCAGAAAAATGCCGGGGTCACCAAGGGTGCTTATAGCAGTGGGCGGCGGGAGACTCCTCAAGAGCTGGAACAGCTTCTGGAAGAAAGCTTGGCCTGTTTAGAACCGGCAGCTGCCCAGCGGCTGAAAGGGCAGTATGACCGATTGACCCAGCTTGCCCGGGCGGGGGAGGATTCTTTGAGCCGCCTGCGCCGGGAGGTGGTCAAGCTGGCGGGAATCTGCCAGCCTCAGCTGGAGCAGACTGTGCTGGAAACGGTGTGTGCGGGGATGGATTACAGCCAGCTTTGCTCCTTTGAGAAGAGCTTCCGCACCGCCGCCCGGGAGCAGCTGCCGCTGGAGCCTCAGCTGGTGCAAAGAAAGGAGAAGGAGCCCGGCTTAGAAAGCTCTCCTTTTTGTATATAAAGGCGTCGGATTTAGGCCGATAAAAATGGAGGCGCTTGTCCTTGGTGGTAAAAGCCGGACTGCCCGCCTAGGGGGCTAAGTGGTCTCAGAGAAACTGCGACCACGGCCAATGCACGAGCCAGTATTAAGAGTAACCGGCATTGTCTGTCGGCAGTGGGGCTCATTTTTCTTTGGTTTCTTTCTTTTTGTGCCTAAAAAGAAAGAAACTGCCTGTGCGGCAAAAGCACGACCGAAGCCTCTCCGCCCAGACTCTGCCCAATTTTGGCAAGGGAGGGTTCCAAGGGAGGACGCACCTCCCTTGGCAATTCTTTGCATCCTTTCTCATTGAAGAGAAAGGATGTGCCAGTCTGCGCGGCATGAGCGCAGGGAGACTTCGTCTCTTTCTTCGGGCTTAATCAAATGGCAATTTTACTCTTTGCATACGATCATAAGCACTTACACCATTAAACAACGGAGGGTACAAACATGGCAAATTACGAAAATGTAAAAATTGACAAAGGCTTTTACAAAAGTGCAGGCGGCTTTAGCGCTCAGTTGGAGCGGCTCGATCCCACCAGCCAGTATGCCGGAACCCAGCTGGAAGGGCTGGATGCCTTTCAGCGCCAGCTTAAGCGGTTTGATATCAAGGTCAGCGGCCCGGCCAGTGACATTGTAGCCAAGTTTTTCTCCACTGGCGATAGTGCGGCCCTGTTCCCCGAATATGTGGCCCGGGCCGTTGGGCAGGGTGCCAGAGAAAACAGCATTCTTGAGCAGATTATTGCCGCCCGCACCGACATCAACGCTTTGGATTACCGCTCTATCCTGACCAAGTGTGCCGTTTCGGGAACCCAGCCAGTGGCTGAGGGCGCAGAGCTTCCGGAATCGGTGATCTCCCTCAAAGAAGATTTGGTGCGGCTTTCCAAGTATGGTTGCTTGCTTTCCGCCTCCTACGAGGCCATTAAATTCCAGCGCATTGATCTCTTTAGCGTGGCTTTGAGCCAGTCCGGCGATCAGATGGTGCGCAGTCAGCTTGCCAAGGCCATTAAAACCCTGCTGGATGGCGATGGTCATTCCGATGCCGCCGCTGTTACCCAGACAGCCGCAGCGGGAATCCTTACCTATCAGGATTTAATCAGACTTTGGGCGAAATACGAAAACTTTGAGCTGAATACTCTGCTGGCTTCCCCCGATATGGTGGTGAAAATGCTGGGGATTCCCGAGTTCCAGAACCCGCAGACCGGCCTGAACTTCCAAGGCACCGGCACCTTGAGCACACCGCTGGGGGCAAGGCTGATCAAATGCAGTGCAGTGCCCGCCGGTACCGTCATCGGGCTGGATAAGCGCTATGCCTTGGAAATGGTCTGCGCCGGGGGCGTTACGGTGGAACACGATAAGCTGATCAACACCCAGCTGGAGCGGGCGGCCATTACCTCCATTGTGGGCTTCTCCAAGATTTTTCCCGAGGCTGTGCAGGCGCTCAAGCTCAAATCTTAGAATACATTGGGCAGAGCCGGGGGAAGAACCCTTTCCCCGGCTCTTTTGACCCATTCAGGAGGTGAAAAGAATGCTGGATATCCAGCGGATTGAAGAAATTTTTTGCAGCTTTCCGGCATGACCCGGGAGGAAGGTGCCGCGTGGCTTTACCTTTGCGCCGGGGCAAAGGCGGCCATTACCAGACGCATTCGCCCCCAGACAGACACAGCGGCCTGCTTAGAGGGGCTTTTGCTGGCGGCGGGTGCTATGGCCTTTCGGGATTATACTCTGATGAAAGGCTCCGATACCCAAGGGGTGCAGGAGGCCCGGGTGGGGGATGTTACCGTCAAGCTTTCCGGGGAAAGTGCGGCGGAGGAGGCCCGGCGGCTGGCACAGCATTTTCTGGAACAGGTTGCCTATTGTCTGGTTCCCGAAAGCATTGCCTTCCGCCTGACCGGTGGGGCGGAACAGGAGGAAACCCATGCTTGAAAAAATCAAAGCCGCCTTGGGGCTGACCGGCGCCCTTTGCATCCTACAGCGGGGCAGCCAGCGGCAGACCTTTACCGCCAGCGTACAGACAAACACGGGCAGGCAGGAGAAATACACCCTCATTGGCCGCAGAAGTGGGGAATACCGTCTTTATACCGCCGACCCGGTGGGTCTGGGGCTTCTTCCCCGGGATGTGATTTTTTATAAGGAGCGGGAATACGCAGTGACTCATATCAAGCGTATGCAAGCCTTTGGTAAAACCGCCTTTCTGACAGCCGAGCTGGAAAGCTGGGTGGAGGATACGCCATGATAGACGGTGTTGTGGAAATGAAAACCAGCCTCTTTAACTGGCTGGATAGTTCTTCAATGGGGCGCAGTGTGCTTTTTGTTATGGAGTATCCAAGCTATTCCATGGCGGGGCCTCAAAAGGAATCGCAGATTGTGATTTCAGTGGAGCGGCTGGAGGTTCTCCCCGGCGGGCTGGGCGGCTATGCGGCGGCGAATAGCACCGGCCAGCCCATTACCGGTAAGACTGTTCGGGGAACGCTGATTCTGGAGATTTTTGCAGCGCCCCGCCACTCAGGGAACCGGTGCTCCTTTTATTTTGATGAGCTGCGCAGCGTGCTTCTTCTGCCGGAATGCCCGGTTGCGGTCAGAAGCATCACAGCGGGAAAAATCTTTTTTGACCCGGAGGCAGGAGCCAACCGCCTGCCTGTGCGGGTGCAGGTGGAATTTGGATGGGCACAGGGATAATGGGGTGCCAAGAAAAGAAAGGGGGATAGCCTGTGGGCTATCGGGTATCGGGCGAGGAAATTACCCTGCGGGCCGGGGGCCTTGTGATGGCCGCCGTTCAAAGCTACAGCTGCAAAATCAGCCGGGAGCCGATGATTGTCTGGGCATACGGGGAGGAACAGCCTGCTAAAATCGGCTGTGGCCCCAAGACTTACACACTGGAACTGCATCGGCTGCGGCTGAACCCCGGTTTTAGTGATGGTGTGGATTTTAGCGGTCTTTCGGATTTTCAGGTGGAAGTCAGGCGTCCGGGAAAAACCCTCTTGTATGAGGGCTGCTGCTGGAAGGAGCTGACCGAAACGGCTGGGCTGGAGGGAGGCTTGGCCGAAAAGATCGTGGTGCTGGCCGCCTCCTGCCGGGAAATGGCCGTTTAAGAGATTGGAGGGGAACAAGGATGCAGGATCTATTGGAACAGTACTCCTTACAGGAACTGCCTTTTGAAGAGGAGGCGCTGGTGGAGCGGCTGAGCCGCCAGCTGGATTTTCTGGCAAGGCGGCTCCCCACCGACTTTGAAGGGGAGGACTGAGGATGGAAAAAATGAAGCTGGGGGATTTTGAATTCCCCCACAACCCCGAATCCATTCTGTTGCAGGAGGGGGAGCAGCTGGCGGTGCACTTTCTGCCGGGTGTGGGTGAGCAAGTGCAGTGGATGGGGCATAAGGCCCGGAAAATCACCTGTAAGGGCCGAATGTGCGGCACAAGCGCCCAGCAGACCCAAACTCTGCTGGAAAGCCTTCGCCAGCAGTGCCGCAAGGGGCTGTTTACCCTGCGGCTGCCGGGTATGGGAACGGTGAATGCCTATGCCGCCCAACTGGAAATACAGGCGGAGGGGGATGGTAAAATCATCCCCTACACGTTGGTTTTGGTGGAGGGATAAACCATGGCGGACATTCGAGTAACCAGAACCCTGTGGGATTTTCAGGAGACAGCCGAGCTGGAGGGCTTTGTTTCTGCCGAGCTGCTCCGGGGGCTGGATAGCCCCGCCGCCAGCCTGCGCCTTGTTTTATCCTGCAAGGAAATGCCGGAGGAGCTTTCGGAGGTGTGGCTGTATGATGGGCAGGAGGAGCTGTTTGCCGGAAAGGTGGATACCCAGCGCTTTGTTTATGGAAAGAGCGGGGCTTTTCTGGAGCTGGAGGCCCGTTCCCGGGAGGCGGTTCTGCTGGATAATCAGGCAAAGCCCGGGGAGCTTTCTTCCCCCACGCTGCTGACCCTTTCCCAACGGTGCGCCCAGCCCTATGGCTTTACCCTCCTGCGTACAGGGGGCAACGGCAGGCTGAATTTTTACAACATTCCCCGGGGCATCAGCGAGTGGGAGGCCATGGCCGGTTATGCCCAGCTGGCCTTTCAGGAAAGCCTTTATATGCAGGGCGGCACCATTGTGGTGGGCAATCCCCCGGGGCAGGAGACCATCACCCTTTCCAATTCCCGGGCCACTGGGCAGCGTTTTATCAGCCTGACCCGGGAAAACCGCAACAGCAAAATAATTTCGGAGGTTTATCTGCGGGATAACAGCGGTGCCTATTCCACCCGGGTGATCAACTACGATAACCCGGGCGGCCTTGCAGACCGCAAGCGCTATATGGTGCCCCTCACCGATTATTCCATGAGCCCCCGGTGGGAGGGGCAGGAAAAAATCCGCCGGGCCATGCTGGAAAAGGAAACAGTCCGGGCGGTGCTGCCCGGCTATGTGCAGGCGGCTCCGGGGGATGCGGTCCGGGTGCGGGATAGCGTTGTGGTGCTGGAAAATTTGCAGGTCTATCAGGTAACCCACCGCTTTGGCAAGGAGGGCGCCACAACTGTTTTGAACCTGATCAGCAGCCTTTACAGCTAAGTAAGAAGTCGTCAAAGGAGGAACCATACAATGAAGCTTTATGGCAAAACCGCCAAAACCACAGAGGCCCCGCTGGTGGGTCATATGCTGAGCAGTACCACGCCGGTGGGGGTTTCTTCTTATGCCCATGCCCGCATGTTTGCGCCGGCCGGCATTGATTACCTCCCCAAAAGCAGCGATAAAATGCTGATTCTGCCGGTGGATGGGGTGAATCTTTGCTTGGGTGCGCCCTGTGATACCACCGGGCTTGCGGAAGGTGAGCTGCGCCTGAGGGCCAAGAGCGGTGCGTATATCCACCTGAAAAGCAACGGTGAGGTGGTCATCAACGGTCTGCGAATCAGCGCACAGGGCAAGATTCTTTAAGCAATAGGCTTTGAGCCTTGCGAAGAACAGGAAATTTTCCCCAAGTGGGGAAGGTGCCCTGTTCTTTTTTTATGCCGCCGGCATTAGATCTGCCGGGGCCTATCCATTGACAAAACCCAGCCAAAATAGTATGATGTAGAGACATATGGAATGTCAGCAAAGGCCTCTGTCATTCGGCTTCGGAGAGCGCTTTTCCCTGTGCCGGAGGCAGTCGAAAAGGAACGATTTATGAACAGTATGACCGGATACGGAAGAGCCCAGCTTATAAAGAATGGCCGGGAGCTGCTGGTGGAAGTTAAATCGGTGAACCACCGCTTTTTTGAATACAGCCCCCGCATTCCCAGAAGCTACGGCTATTTGGAGGAAAAGCTCAAGGGCCTTGTTCGCCAGAGTGTTTCCAGAGGTAAGGTGGATGTGAGCGTTTCCATCTCGCTGGTGGAAGGCTCGGGAACGGATGTTGAGATTGACCGTGAGCTGGCCGGCTCCTATGTAAGCGCCCTGCGCAAGGTGGGCGAAGAACTGGGGCTTCGGGACGATCTTTCCCTGAGTGCCGTTGCCCGTTTCCACGATATTTTCCTCATCAAAAAAGCCCCCGAAAACGAAGGCGAGATTTGGGCGGCGGTGGAGGAAGCTGGCTTGGCGGCCTTGGCCGCCTACAATGCCATGCGGGCTCTGGAGGGCGAAAAGCTGGGGCAGGATATCACCCAGCGGCTGGATACCATTGAGGAATATGTGGCCCAGGTGGAACAGCGCAGCCCCCAGACCCTTGAGGAATACCGTAGCCGCCTGTATGCCAAAATGGCCGAGGTTCTGGCCGATGCCCGGGTTGAGGAAAGCCGCATTTTGCAGGAGGCCGCTGTTTTTGCCGAGAAAATAGCAGTGGCGGAAGAAACAGTCCGCCTGCGCAGCCATCTTGGCCAAATGCGGGAAATGCTGGATTCCAAAGAGCCTATCGGCCGCAAACTGGATTTTGTGGTTCAAGAAATGAACCGGGAGGCCAACACCATCGGCTCCAAGGCACAGGATATTTCCGTTGCCAAATGGGTGGTGGAAATTAAATCCGAAATCGAGAAAATCCGAGAGCAAATCCAAAATATTGAATAGCGGGTGCTGACAAAGGTCTGCCTCGCTGTGGGAGGGTATCCAATACCCCCACACAAGCCCCCCGGATTGCGCTTCTTAGGCGCAAAAAAAGAGGAATTCATGGGTCGAAATCAATTCGAGTGGGTCAGAATTCCCAACTGAGACCACAAGGCCTTTCATTTAGCAACAAATATGTTACAGTCTGATTGAATAGTCTCACCGGGACATCTTTAAAATACCGTAAGGGCTAGGAGGATTATCCTTGAAACTTATTAACATTGGCTTTGGCAATATGGTATCGGCTAACCGGCTGATTGCCATAGTCAGTCCCGAATCGGCCCCCATTAAAAGAATTATTCAGGAGGCTCGGGATAAGGGTGCACTGATTGACGCAACCTATGGCAGACGCACCCGGGCGGTGATCATCACCGATTCCGATCATGTGATTCTTTCAGCGGTTCAGCCGGAAACGGTGGCCAACCGCATTATTGATGACGATGACGAGGAGGTAGAGGATGATTGATCCCGGCCTGCTTATCGTGCTTTCCGGCCCCTCCGGCGTGGGCAAGGATGCCCTCTTAGGCGAATTTCTGGAGGATAACCCGGATTGTGCCCTTTCGGTTTCCGCCACCACCCGGCCGCCCCGAGCCACTGAGGTGAACGGGCGTGAATACCACTTTGTCTCCCGGGAAGAATTTAAAGGGATGATTGAGGCCGGCCAAATGCTGGAATGGGCCGAATATTCCGGGAATTTTTATGGCACCCCCCGGCATACAGTGGAACAGGAGCTGGCCCGGGGCAAAAGCGTCATCCTGAAAATAGAGGTGCAGGGAGCCTTGCAGATCAAAAAGGATTTCCCCGATGCTCTGTTTGTTTTTCTGGCACCTCCCTCCATGGAGGTGCTGGTTCAGCGCCTGACCAACCGCAAAACCGAGGATGAAGAAATGCTCAAGAAGCGCCTTCAAACCGCCACCTTTGAGCTTGCGCAGCTGGGCTCCTATGACTATGTTATTGTCAATGAAAATCTCTGCGAGGCAGCTGCGGATTTAACCGCTGTGGTGCGGGCGGCAAAATGCACCCTTTCCTACAAAAAGCCAATTATCGATCAATTACTGAAAGAGGTAATCACCCATGCTTAGACCCTCCATGAACCAAATTATCAGTGTAAACGACAGCTATTATGAATTTGTTGTGGCAGTGGCCCAAAGGGCGAGGGATATTGCGGATCAATCCGAAAACGAAGGAATCTACCTTGTTGAAAAGCCGGTAAAGCTGGCTGTGGAGGAATTTGCAGCGGGCAAGATTAAGGTCAGCGATATGATCTAAGCAGTTATGCCGTCTGGGGGGCTTTTCCGGGTGAGTGTTCACAGCGGCAGGCCCCTTTTTGCTCCTAAAAAACAGTCTGTATCATCGGTGGCCGCAACACGGCCGCTGGTCAGCAGCTTTTTCACACCCATTTTTCGGGAGGCAAGCCTTGTATAAAATCGCCGCAGTGGCCATTGAAAACACCGCCTATCACTTTGATAAGGCCTACAGCTACCTGATTCCCGAGCCCCTCCCGGTGCAGCCGGGCTGCCGGGTTCGGGTTCCTTTTGGCCGGGGCAACCGGGTCTGCACCGGGGTGGTTCTGGCGGTGGAGGAAGCCCCCGATCGGGGACGCCTCAAGCCGGTGGCGGAACTGATTGATGAAAAGCCCCTGCTTTCTGCGGAAATGCTGGGGCTGGTGCATTATCTGCGGGAAACCACTTTTTGCACCTATTTTGATGCGGTTCGCCTGTTGATTCCCTCCGGCGTTGCCGTGGCGCTTCACAACCTTTACCGGCTGGGGGAGCCGCCCCCGAGGCAGTGGAGCCCCGCCCAAACCGCCGCACTTGCTTATCTGGCGGCGAAAACCGCCGGAATTACCCAAGAAACCTTTTTGGCGGCTGCCGGGCTGGCGGTGGATTCCCCCGAGCTGATTGAGCTTCTGGAAACCGGCGCAGTGGTCAGGGAGCAGCTTCTCAAGCAGAAAATACAGGATGAAAAGGTCTGTATGGTTCGACTCACCCAAAAAGAGGATGATCCCCCTTCCTTTACCAAAAAGCAGCAGGCTGTGCTGGATTTTCTGGAAGAAAACGAAACCGCCTCCCTCAAGGAGATCTGCTACTACACCGGGGTGACCCGGGTGGTGCCGGATAAGCTCCAAAAGCTGGGGGCCGTGGAATATTACTGGCGGGAAACCTTCCGCAACCCTTATGAGGCGGCCGCCGCCACCGAGCAGGCTGTGCTGCTTTCCCCCTCCCAGCAAGCCGCCTATGAGGAGCTTAGTGCCCTTTGCCAGAAAGGGGATGCGGTTACCGCTCTTCTTTATGGTGTCACCGGCAGCGGCAAGACACAGGTTTTTCTGCATTTGTGTGAGCATGTTCTGGCACAGGGGCGCACCGTGGTGATTATGGTGCCGGAAATTTCGCTGACAGCGCAGGTGATTGATAGCTTCCACCGGCGCTTTGGCGCAAGGGTGGCGGTTCTGCACAGCGGCCTTTCTCTTGGGGAGCGCATGGATGAATGGAAGCGCCTCCAGCAGGGAGAAGCCCAGATTGCCGTGGGAACCCGTTCGGCGGTCTTTGCGCCGCTGGATAAAATCGGCCTCATGGTGATCGATGAAGAGCAGGAGCACACCTATAAATCCGACCGAAGCCCCCGCTTTCACGCAAGAGATGTGGCGCTGGTGCGCTGCCGCCACCACAAAGCCATGCTGCTGCTTTCTTCCGCTACCCCTTCGGTGGAAAGCTATTATAAAGCCCGCAAGGGGGATTATCATTTGGTAACACTGGAGGGCCGCTTCCATCAGGAGCGCCTTCCTGATGTATACATTGTAGATATGGGAGATTCCCAGAATCTCACCGGTTCCCCCTCCATCAGCGGTGTGCTGGCGGAGGAGCTGCAATACAATCTGCAAAGGGGCGAGCAGTCCATTCTGCTGCTCAACCGCCGGGGGTATTCCACGGTGATCAAATGCTCCTCCTGCGGCAAGGCGGCCGAATGCCCCAACTGCTCGGTTTCCCTCACCTACCACACGGCCAACCAAAAGCTGCTGTGCCACTACTGTGGTTATTCTCAACCTCGGGAGGCGGCTTGCTCCCATTGCGGCAGTGAGCTGGTGCGGTTTTCCGGCGTAGGAACCCAACGGCTGGAGGAAGAAGTGGCCGCCCTTTGCCCCAACGCCCGGATTCTGCGCATCGATGTGGATACCACCATGCAGCGGTTTTCCCACGAGAAGCTTTTCGGTGCTTTTGCCGCCGGGGAGTATGATATCATGATCGGCACCCAGATGGTTGCCAAGGGGCTCAACTTCCCCCGGGTGACGCTGGTGGGGGTAGTTTCTGCTGATCAATCCCTTTTTTCCGGGGATTTCCGCAGCTTTGAGCGCTCCTTCAGCCTGCTTACCCAAGTGGTGGGCCGCTGCGGCCGGGGAGAGCTGCCCGGCCGGGCCTTTATCCAGACTTTTACCCCGGATAACCGCATCATCGAGCTGGCCGCCATACAGGATTACCGCAGCTTTTTTGAGGAGGAAATCCTCAGCCGACGAATTCACCTTTACCCGCCATTCTGCCAACTGGCAGGCATCGGCTTTGTGGGCCGGGAGCTGGACCAGGTAATGCATTGGTCCCGCCGCTTTTTGGAGAAGTTCACGCAGGTTGCCGGTGCGGATTACCCGGGCCTTCCGGTGCGGGTGCTGGGCCCCGCCCCCTGTGATACCTTGAAGATAGCGGGCAAATACCGCTATAAGCTGGTGGTGAAATGCGCCGCCAACCGTGCTACAAGACAGCTTTTGAGCGGATTGCAGGAATGGTTCGGAAAAGAGAGCAAAACAGTGAGCATATTCATAGATATGTATTACGATAAAATGTAACGCCGGTTCTTATAGCCGGCCTGTGACCCGAATGGGAGGAATAGAAGATGGCTTTGCGCAACATAGTGAAGGACGGAGACCCCATTCTCCGCAAAAAGAGCCGTGAGGTAACAGTTTTTGATAAACGTCTCCATAGCCTTTTGCAGGATATGGCGGAAACGCTGCACATGGCCGATGGTGTGGGCCTTGCCGCTGTTCAGGTGGGCATGCTCCGCCGGGTGGTGGTAATCGATGTGGGGCAGGGGATTATTGAGCTGGTGAATCCCGTGATTCTGGAGGCCTCGGAGGAAAAGGTTTTGGATCACGAGGGGTGCCTTTCCTTCCCCCAGCAGTATGGCATGGTGGAGCGCCCCAAGAGGGTGAAGGTTCAGGCCCAGAATCGCTCCGGTGATCTTTTCACCATGGAAGGCGAGGACCTGCTGGCCAGAGCCTTCTGCCATGAAATCGACCACTTGGATGGCATTGTTTTTAAGGATCATATCAAAAATAACCAGCCTCAGCGTGTCAGGCCTCACCGGGTGGAGCCCGGCAACGGGGCACAAGGGCGGGGAAGAAGCACCGGAACCAGCCGGTAATTTTTCGGTTGCCCGCAACGCTCTAAATTGGACTTAAAAAGGAGTATATTGCCAATGGGTCTGCGAATTGTTTTTATGGGAACACCGGATTTTGCCGCCACCTGTCTGGCACGTCTGCTGGAGGAGGGCCGGGAGGTTGTTGGGGTTTTTTCCCAGCCGGACCGGCCCAAGGGGCGGGGGCATAAGCTGGCACCTCCCCCGGTCAAGGAGCTGGCCCTTGCGCATGAAATCCCGGTTTACCAGCCCACCGCCCTGCGGGATGGCAAAGCCTTGGAGCTATTAAAGGAGCTCGCCCCCGATGTCATTGCAGTGGTGGCCTATGGGCGGATTCTGCCGGGGGATATATTGGAGCTTCCACCCTTGGGCTGTGTCAATGTTCACGCTTCTCTGCTGCCCCGGTGGCGGGGGGCCGCTCCCATTCAGTGGAGCATACTGGCAGGGGATGAAAAAACCGGTGTGGCCACCATGGCCATGGATGCGGGGATGGATACAGGGGATATCCTCCTGACCGAAGAAACCCCCATTGACCCTGAGGAAACCGCCGGTGAGCTGTTTGAGCGCCTTGCTCCCATAGGAGCCGCTCTGCTTAGCCAAACGCTGGACAAGCTGGAGGCCGGGAACTGCCCTCGCTTTCCACAGCCTCAGGAAGGCATCACCTATGCCTCCATGCTGCAAAAGGAAATGGGGGAGCTGGATTTTTCAAAGCCCGCCCGTGAGCTGCACAATCAGATCAGAGGGCTGAACCCTTCTCCCGGCGCTTTTGTACGCTCCGGCGATAAGGTGCTCAAGGTGCTGCGTTCGGCTGTTTTGCCCCAGCAAAGCGGCAAGCCCGGAACTTTGCTGGATAAGCGCCGCTTGGTAATTGCCTGCGGGGAGGGAGCCTTGGAGCTTCTCACGGTTTGCCCGCCCGGCAAGCCACCCATGGATGGCTCCGCCTTTCTCAATGGCAGCGGCCTTACTTTCTTTTTGGAAAAAAGAAAGTAAGGCGTTGCCTCTCTCGTCGGGTTTCACTTGCTGCAAATTTTTAGCACTGTACCCGATGGCGAAAGCCTTTGGGGAAAAGAAAGTAAGCAAAGAAAAACAAGCAAAGAAAAACAAGCAAAGAAAAACAAGCAAAGAAAAACAAGCTTACAGTGTTTGATAAGAGTACATTTCCAGTGATTTCACAAAATGGAGGATAACCCATTATGGTATATCTTGTGCGTCAAGGCCAAACGGATTGGAACCGGTTAAAAAAGTTTAACGGCACCACAGAAACCCAGTTGAATGAAACGGGAGTGACCCAGGCGCAGCAGCAGGCCAAAGCGTTGGAAGCCGTTTCTTTTGATGTGTGCTTTTGCAGCCCCCAGCAAAGAACCCGCCAGACTTGTGAAATTATTTATAAGGGCAATATCGTTTTTGATCAAAGGCTTTCTGAAATAGATTGCGGTGAATTTGAGGGTACAGAAGAAACGCCCGAATCGATGAAGCTGTTTTGGCAAGCTGTTATGACCGGCGATAAGGGCACAGAAAGCTTTAAGTCTTTTATGGATCGCAACTGTGATGTCTGCGACTTTATTGCGCAGGAATACAGTGGGCAAAACATTTTGATTGTTACCCACGCCGCCAACGCACGGGTAATAAACTATTATTTCAGCGGCAAGCCCAAGGATTATGATTTTAGCAAAGCGGTTGCCCAAGATGGCGAAATTATAACATTTGATCTTCTTGATGAAAGCAAATAAGCAAAGAAAAATGAGTTGGAAGTTCTCGAAAAACATGTTTCCGGTGATTCCACAAAACGGAGGCCAATTGTGAAAAAAGTATTTTCTAAATTTGTGATATTCGGGTGTGTGGCCGGTCTGCTCCTAAGCGGCTGCGGTGCTGCACAGGAGGATGATTGGGAAAGAGAGCACTTTGAGGCCTATGAGCAGCCCCAGACCCTTCAAGTGGATATCAGCCGTTTGCAAAGCGGCAAAAAGCTCCTTGCCCGTCAGGTTCCGGCTGGGCCTTGGAAGCGGGAGCCCTTGGAGGATGTTACGCAGGCTTTTAAATATGGTCAGCTGGATTTTCGGCACCGGGATGTATCTGGCTTTGATCTAACGGGTATTCCCGCTGAGCAGATAGAGAAGATTTCCTTTGATAGTGCCACCGTATGGCCCAAGGAGCTGCCGCCGGGCTTTGACCCGAAAAGCATAATTGAGCGGGGGAAAGACCCCGGCCTTGGCATTCGTACTCTGCATCAGCAGGGCTGGACCGGCAAGGGGATTAACATTGCTATTGTTGATCAGGCACTGTATCAGGAGCACACTGAGTATAAAGATCGGCTTCGGTTCTATGAAGAATATCTATGCTCCGATCCCGTTACCCAGATGCACGGCGCGGCTGTTTCCAGCATAGCGGTAGGAAAAACCACCGGTGTTGCCTCAAAGGCTGATCTTTATTACATTGCTTCCACCGCATGGTCAGATGACTATGATCTCACCCCCATTGCCGGAGCGATTTATCGGTTTATTGAGATCAATAAACAGCTGCCTCAGGATGATAAAATCCGTGTGTTATCCATTTCCAACGGATATATAGAGGATACAAAGGGCGCAAAGGAAATGGAGCAAGCCATTGCAGATGCAAAAAAGGAAGGCATCTTTGTGATCTGCATGAATACAGATATGCACGGCTTTGATATTTTGGGCTGCGGCGGGGAAATGACCTCTGATCCCAATGACCCTCAGTCACGCATGCCCGCTTTTGAATACCGGGACTATTATTGGCAGCATCCCGACGAATTCCAGCGGGTAGACAGGCTGATTGTGCCGCAGGATAACCGAACCTATGCCTCATGGACTCAAAACTCCGAGAAGTCTTATGAGTTTTCCGCCAACGGTGGGGTTAGCTGGACTGCCCCTTGGCTTGCCGGTTTTTATGCCCTCTGCTTAGAGGCAAAACCGGAGATGACCATAGATGAATTTGTTGCAGTGTGCCTTCAAACCGGCGAGACCATATCCATTCCCCACGAGGGGCAGGCGTATACTTTCGGCAAAATCCTCAATCCTCAAAAAGTTGTGGATGCCTTGACTGCGTGAGTGAATGCAGGTTTATAATAAGGGGTGAACCCCAAGAACATTTATATTATCGGAGGTGCTCGTCATTATGGATACTGAACTGAAAATCAAAATGTACTCTTTTACACTGGATTGCAAGGAGCCCCTTGAGTTGGCGAAATTCTATGCCGCTCTGCTTGAGTGGGCAATTGTGTTTCACAATGAGGATTTCGCCATTGCGGGTGCCCCCGGGGCACAGCAGGGAGGGTATCCCGGGATCACGTTTCAGCGCAACGACGAATATGAGCCGCCTGTATGGCCGGCAGAGCCGAAAGCCCAACAGCAGATGGCCCATATGGATTTCGCTGTGAATGATTTGGAAAAAGCGGTTCAGCATGCGGTTGTCTGCGGGGCCACTGTGGCAGAGCAGCAGTTTTCTGAAGGATGGACAGTGCTGTTTGATCCCGCTGGGCATCCCTTTTGCCTGTGCTCCATGGAGCCGCTTTTTGAAAGCCCCGGTTTTGCACTGTTATAAAAGAATGCCAGACGGTATACATCTGATTTATTGAAAGAATAACCCCGGAAAGGAGAGCCACCATTGTTTTATTACGACTACTACTTTTTTGTGCTGATTATCCCCGCCATGGTTTTTGCCATGTGGGCCCAGGGGGCTATGCGCAGTGCCTATGCCCGATACAGCGGTGAACCCAACCGCAACGGCATGACCGGTGCACAGATTGCCCGGCGCATTCTGGATGCAAACGGCCTCCATGATGTGCGGGTCAATGCTGTGCAGGGTCAGCTTTCCGATCACTATAACCCATCCACCCGGGTGGTCAACCTTTCCCAAGGGGTATACGGGGCCACAACGGTGGCAGCCGCCGGGATAGCGGCCCATGAATGCGGGCATGCCATTCAGCACGCTAAGGGATATTTTCCCCTTAAGCTGCGCAGTGCGGCGGTTCCAGTGACCAATATAGGCTCCACTTTGGCAATACCCATTTTGCTGGTCGGGTTCTTTTTTGATTTACCCGGGCTGGTTAACCTTGGCTTGGTGGGGTATTCCCTTGTAGCCATCTTTCAGCTCATTACCCTGCCTGTGGAGTTTAACGCCAGCCGCCGGGCTATGGCTGTTATTGCATCGGAAGGGCTTTTGGAGCCTTCCCAACAGCCGGGAGCCCAAAAGGTTCTCACGGCGGCGGCCCTCACCTATGTTGCGGCGCTGGTTTCCGCTCTGGCGCAGCTTTTGCGGCTGGTGCTCATTGCCCGTGGCCGCAGCGGGCGGAACAATCGGCGATAATGCCTGCTCTGTATCGCCGGAGGCCCTTGGCGTTTCAGCGGAGCTGAAACCGGCAAGTTTTACTTGCCGCCGGGGCGTTGCCCCGGGCCAAGGGCGCAAGCCTTACTTTTTCAAAAACACACCACCCAAGGAGAAACCACGCCTATGAAAATCACCCCCAGACAAGCCGCCGTCAACGCCCTGATGCGAGTGGAGCAAGGCAGCTATTCCAACTTGGTGCTGGAAGCCTACGCCAAGGAAGAAAACCCTTCCCCTCAAGAAAGAGCCTTTGCACAGGCTCTGCTTTATGGCGTTTTGGAGCGCCGACTGACCCTCGATCATATCCTGAGCGGTTACAGCAAGGTGCCTGTGGGCAAGATGGAGCCGGAGATTCGGGCCATTCTGCGCTGTGCCCTTTACCAGCTTGCCTATATGGATACGCCTGATTCGGCGGCGGTCAACGAGGCAGTGGGGCTGGTTAAGGCAACACCACGGCTGGCCTTTAATCCCCGGCTTTCCGGGTTTGTCAATGGGGTTCTGCGGGGTTATCTGCGGGCGGATAAGGCATTCCCGCCTCTGAAAGGGGGTTGGGAGGAGCGCCTCTCGGTGGAAACCGCCTGCCCCCGCCCCATGCTCCGCCTTTATGTAGAAGCGCTGGGCAAAAAAGGAGCCGAGGATTTTCTGCGGCATTCCCTGACCGTTTCCCCCAACTATCTGCGGGTGAACACCAAGCGCACCACCGATGCGGAGCTGATTCAGTGGCTGGCGGAGGATGATATCCCCGCCGCTCCCGATCCGCTGGTGCCGCACTGTCTGGCTGTGGGACGGCATAAGTCCCTTCAAAATACCAACCAGTGGGAACAGGGATTTTTCCATTTACAGGATAAATCCTCCCAGCTTTGCGTGCTGGCCTTGGATGCACAGCCAGATCAGCGGGTGCTGGATGTCTGCGCCGCCCCCGGCGGAAAAGCCTTCACCGCCGCCCAAATGATGGAGGATACCGGACGCATTGTGGCCATGGATGTTCATGAAAACCGGGTCAAGCTGATTCGCCGGGGAGCCTCTGCCCTTGGCCTTGACTGCATTTATGCCATGCAGGGAGACGCCACCCAGCCGGGGCTGAATATGGGGGAGTTTGACCGGATTTTGTGCGATGTTCCCTGTTCCGGGCTGGGGGTTATCCGCCGCAAGCCGGAAATTAAATACAAAAACCCGGAAGAATTTGAAAATTTACCCAGTATACAGTATAAAATATTGGAAACCTCCGCAAACTATCTTAAAGAGGGCGGAAGGCTGGTTTATTCCACCTGCACCCTGAATCCCAAGGAGAATACCGAGGTTGTGGACCGCTTTTTGGCGGAGCACCCGGATTTTGAGTCGGATACCCTGCCCGAGGCTTTGGGTGGAGGCGCCAGCCGCCTGATTGCCCACGAGCTGGATTCGGATGGCTTTTTTATCGCTGTGTTAAAGAAAAGGATGGCATAATGGAGAAACTGGATATCAAATCCTGCACCCTCGAAGAAATCAAAGAGCTTTGCACCGAGATGGGCCAGCCTGCCTTTCGGGGCGGGCAGATCTTTAGCTGGCTTCACCAAAAGCAGGTGAGCAGTTTTGATGAAATGACCAACCTTCCCGCCGCCTTTCGGGAGGCTTTGAAGGAAAAATGCCACCTGAATTACATAAATATCAAAAAAAGGCTTGTTTCCGGCATAGATGGTACGGTAAAATACCTGTATGGGCTTGCCGATGGGGGCAGTGTGGAAAGTGTGCTTATGGAATATAAGCATGGGAACAGCCTGTGTATTTCCACACAGCTGGGCTGCCGCATGGGCTGCCGGTTCTGCGCCTCCACCTTGGGGGGGCTGGTGCGCCACCTGACCCCGGCTGAAATGCTGGATCAGGTTTACACCTCCGGGCGGGAGAGCGGCCGGAGAGTGGATAGCATTGTGCTCATGGGCATCGGGGAGCCGCTGGATAATTTTGATAATGTCATGCGGTTTTTGGAGCTGCTTTCCCACCCCCAGGGGCTAAACATGAGCCTGCGGCACGTTTCCCTTTCCACCTGCGGTCTGGTGGATCAGATCGACCGGCTGGCGGAAAAAAAGCTGCCCCTGACCTTATCCATCTCGCTCCATGCACCCAACGATTACATTCGCCGCAAAACCATGCCGGTTGCCAACAAGTGGGATATGGATACCCTTCTGGCGGCCTGCCGCCGCTACTTTGCGACCACCGGGCGGCGCATCTCCTTTGAATATGCGCTGATTTCCGGGGTCAACGATTCCCCTCTGTTTGCAAAGGAGCTGGCACTGCGGCTTAAGGGTATGGGCAGCCATGTGAACCTGATTCCGGTGAACCCGGTCAAGGAGCGAAGCTATCAGCAAAGCGGACAAAATGCCGTAAGGCGTTTTTTGGAGGTACTTGAACAAGGCGGTATAACCGCTACGGTCCGGCGAACTCTGGGCAAGGATATCAGCGCTGCCTGCGGGCAGCTTCGCAGGGAGGAAGCCGAAAAGGAGGAAGGCTATCTTGATTAACATATGGGGAGGCACTCACACCGGGCGTGTGCGCAAAGCCAATCAGGATAAATACGACTTTAAAATACTGGGGAAGGCCCTTGCCTTTATGGTGGTCTGCGATGGTATGGGCGGCGAGAACGGCGGCAGCGTGGCCAGCTCTATAGCGGTGAGCTGCATCAGCGAAATGCTCACCCGTGACCTGCCGGGCGCCGAGGGGGAGCAGTCTGTCCTTTCCATTATGCGCTCAGCCATTGCCGGGGCCAACGCCTTGGTCTTTGAGGCCGCCTCCAAGGACGAAGGCCTTTCAGGCATGGGCACCACATTGGTGCTGGGCGTTGTCTGGAACAGCAGCCTTTTTATTGGCTATGTGGGCGACAGCCGGGTCTATCGGGTCAGCGGCGAGGCCGAAACCCAGATTACCCGGGACCACACCGTGGTGCAGATGCTGCTGGATATCGGCGAAATCAGCAAAGAGCAGGTGGAAAATCACCCTCAGCGCCATTACATCACCCGTGCGGTGGGCGTTTCGGAATCGGTGGATGCCGATTTTGTGGAATGTCCTCTTGAAGAAGGCGATATGGTTCTTATTTGCAGCGACGGCCTGTATCACTATGTGGAGCAGGGCGGGTTTGTTCCCCTGCTGCGGGAATGTGTACGGCAAAAAAGCGTCGACAGCCTAATCCGGCTGGCCAACGAGCAGGGCGGCGCCGATAATATCACGGCGGTTGTGCTGCAGGTTGCTGCGCAGTAGCGCGGGCCGTGCCGCAGATTGTGGGAGGAATTACACAACATGGATAAATATGTAGGCAAGCGGCTGGATGGCCGCTATGAGATAGAGGAGCTCATCGGAACCGGGGGCATGTCCAATGTCTACCGGGCCCACGATGTGATTGATGACCGGGTGGTGGCTGTTAAAATCCTCCGGGATGAATACATCGATAATTCCGAACTGCTCCGCCGCTTCAAAAACGAGAGCAAGGCCATTGCCGTTTTATCCCATCCCAACATTGTCAAGGTCTATGACGTAAGCTTTAACAACCGGGTGCACTCCATTGTCATGGAGTATATCAACGGCATCACCCTCAAGGATTATATCGACCAGCAGGGCGTTCTCCGCTGGAAAGAGGCGGTGCACTTCACCCTCCAGATTCTCCGGGCGCTCCAGCACGCCCACGATAAGGGTATTGTTCACCGGGATATCAAGCCCCAGAACATTATGATGCTCTCGGATGGTACCATCAAGGTCACCGATTTCGGCATCGCCCGGTTTGCCCGCAGCGAATCCAAAACCATCACCGACCGGGCCATCGGTTCGGTTCACTATATCAGCCCCGAGCAGGCCATGGGAGACAGCACCGATGAAAAATCGGATATTTATTCCGTGGGTGTCATGCTCTTTGAGATGCTCACCGGAAAGCTCCCCTTTGAGGCGGATTCCCCGGTTTCGGTGGCCATCAAGCAGATTCAGACACAAGCGGTGATGCCCCGCTCCATCAACCCGGATATTCCCGAGGGCCTTGAGGAGATCACAGTCCGGGCCATGCGCAAGGAAAGCGCCCGGCGGTATCAATCCGCCGCCGAAATGATACAGGATATTGAACAGTTCAAAAAGGACCCGGGCATTCACTTTTCCTATAAATATATGGAGCCGGAAAGCTCCCCCGCCCAAAGGAAAAAATACCAGCGTGCCGTTGAACACAGCAGAGAAGAGGAAAGCATGTACCAGCAATCCAGGCGCACCCCCTATATTCCCATTCTGACCGGCGTCACCTTTGCCTTTGTTCTGGCCTCCTTGGCCTTCATCGCCCTCATGATCAACATCAACAACCCCTTTGCACAGGTGGAGGAGGTTCGCCTCCCCGATCTGGTTGGGCTCAAATACGATACTGTTCAGTCGGACGACCAGTACCGCCGCTTTAAGGTGGAAACACTGGAGCCTCAGTATAGTGATGAATACGGCCGTGGCGTGATCATTGAGCAGGAGCCTAAAGCCGGGCGCACCATTAAAAGCGGCTCGGTGGTCAAGGTGGTGGTCAGCGCCGGTCAGCGTGTGGTCACCCTGCCCAACTTTGCCGGCAAGGATGCCCAGCAGACCTTTGCCAAGCTCAGGGAGGACGGGCTGGAATACGAGGAAAAGAAAATCTTTTCCGATGATGTTCCGGCAGGCAGCGTGGTTTACACCGACCCCTCCAAGGATTCCTCCGTTCCTTCGGGAACAGCGGTCAGTGTATATGTAAGCATGGGCCCCCAGGAGATTTTGCGCACGGTGCCGGATGTAACCGGCATGACCGTGGAGGCCGCTCAGCGCCTGCTGGATCTGCACAAGCTTAAGGTGGGCAACATCACCTATGAAGCTGGCGATGTCCCCGACAACACGGTTATGGCTCAAGAGCCTGCCCCCGGCAGTCTCCAGCCGGAAAACACCGCTGTGAATATGGTGGTGTGCAAAGGCAGCTCCGGTGCTTCCCGCCAAACCATAACAGTGGATATGCCGCGTAACATTAACATGATGATGGTGGTTAAGGCCAAAGTGGATGGCGAAACCGTGGCGGAAGAAATCCTCAACCCCGATCAGGTTCCCGAGTGGAAGCCCCCCATCCCGGTCAGCGGCAAATCGGCCGTTGTGGAAATTTATCTGGATGGCGAAATCTATCAGGAATATAAAGTGGATTTTGAAAAAGGAACCTTTGTGAAGCAGGAGGATTATTCCTACCGTTTCTAAATACTTGTGGAAAAAACAACACGTTACACCTTGGAGGAACACTCCAGGGAAGTATGGGGGGCATGGGATGCCCCCCATAGCGTTTATAGTAGAATGCGTATCAAACAGCAGCGCTGTTTGGTACCTACGGCATTTCTGCCGTAAGCCGCTGTAAGCGGCGCATTCGTTCTTTACACTCATATGCCGGGGAAGCGGCAAGACAGGCAAAGCCTGTCCAAATGAAACAGTTTTTCCTGTTTCATTTGGGTATGAGTATTTGTGCCGGTTTCGGCGCAGGTGAGGAGGAGTATGGCGGATAACCAGCAAACAGGCCTGATTGTAAAGGCTACCGGTGGTTTTTATTATGTTCTCACCCCGGATGGAACCCGGTACCAGTGCCGGGCCAGAGGGGTCTTTCGCAAGGAAAAGCGCAGCCCCTGCGTGGGGGACAGGGTGGATATTCTGCTCCCACCAGAGGGGGATGGCACCGTGATGGAGATTCATCCCCGCAGAAACACACTCATTCGCCCGCCTTTGGCCAATCTGGATCAGATGGGCGTGGTGATTTCCACCGCTGACCCGGCTCCCAACCTCTATGTGCTCGATCAGTTTTTGGCGGTGCTGGAATACAAGGAAATCGAGCCGCTGATTATCGTGACCAAAGCGGATGTTTCCTGCCCCGATGATTTGGCCCGCCTGTATGAGGCCTGCGGCTTCCGGGTTTTTGTGGTCAGCAGCAAAACCGGCCAAGGGTTGGAAGAGGTCAGGCACGCCCTGACCGGCAAAATATCCGCCTTTTCCGGCAACAGCGGGGTGGGTAAATCCAGCCTGCTCAATGCCATTGACCCCCGGCTGGATATTGAAACGGGAGAAACCAGCAAAAAACTGGGCCGGGGCCGCCATACCACCCGGCATGTGGAGCTTTTCCCCGTAGAGGGTGGCTGGGTAGCGGATACCCCCGGCTTTTCCACCATGGAGCTGACCCGGATGGAGACCATCTACAAGGAGCATCTGGCCGGGTGCTTCCGGGATTTTGCCCCCTATAGGGAAAAATGCCGTTTTCATGACTGCCTCCATGGGGGCGAAAAGGGCTGTGCGGTCAAGGCGGCGGCTGACGAAGGAAAGCTGGCTCCCTCCCGTTATCAAAATTACTTAACCATGCTGGAGGGTGTCCGCAATCTCAAGGAATGGGAGACTGAGCGTTCATGAGCTTGAGTGAAAAAGATAAAAGCCTCTGCGGCGTGATCGGAGCGGGAGCCATTGCCGATCCCCAAAAAGTAGCCCATGAGCTGAGCCGGTGCGGCTTGCTCCTGTGTGCCGATGGAGGCTGGGCCTTTTGCCGCAAAATGGGGCTTGTGCCCGATCTGCTGTTGGGGGATTTTGATTCGGTGGACGAAATGCCAAAGGATATCCCCATCATGACCTTCCCGGTGGATAAAAACTACACCGACTGTATGCTGGCGGTGGAGGAAGGCGCCAAGCGGGGTGCACAGCATTTTTACTTAGCGGGAACACTGGGCGGGCGGCTGGATCATACCTTGGGCAATTTGCAGACCTTGGGCTGGTGCACCGAAAAAGGCTTTGAGGCCCGGCTGGATGACGGCGTCACCAGTGTGTATGGCATTGTAGGGGGCAAGCTTACCCTTGCCCCTCGGGAAAACCACTATTTTTCGGTGGTGCCCTTATCGGGCCTGTGCAGGGGAGTGACCATCCGGGGCGGGCGTTTCCCGCTGGAAAGTTATGATCTTTCCTTCTCTGATCCCCGGGCCATCAGCAACGAATTTGCCGGCTCGGTGGTGACCGTTACCGTGGAAGATGGTATTGGTGCCGTGGTGGTTACACCCCAACTTTCTTTTTAGGAACAAAGAAAGTTGGCAAAGAAAAACTATTTCGGGATTAATCGGGTTAAAGCCCTTGCTCTTGTGTACAAGGGGCAAGGATGAACCGTTCACTTTAAAGGCTAAGTGGTCTCAGAGGAACTGCGACCACGGCCAATAAAAAAGATTCTGTTTTGATAAAGAGCTTTACCTGACGGCAGTGGCGCTCATTTTTCTTTGTATCCTTTCTTTTTCTGCGTAAAAAGAAAGGATATGCCTGCACGGCATAAGTGCGACCGTAGCGTAACGATTTATATATTGCGATATCTTGGCGGTGGGGTACCAAGGGGCGTGCCCCTTGGCGATTCTTTGCACACTTTCTCATCGTGGAGAAAGTGTGTGCCCGGCACGGCATGAGTGCCAAGTTTCAAAGCGTTGCTTGTAATGGATAAAACGAACAAAGTAAAGGTTCTCGCTGCATCGAGAACTTAGGTAATAGAAAAAGCGCCTTCCCCACAGCTGCAAAGCAAGGGGAAGGCGCTTTTAATCATAAGTTTTATTTCAGGCTGTTCCACCAGTCGGCAATCCGCTTGGCGGATTCCTCCGGGGTAAGCTCCTGATCCAGCGAAAAATCACACACACCGCTGTAAAGGCGGTGCCGCTTCTGATACAGCTCCCAGAGGGATTCCCGGGTGTTGCTCTGCACAATGGGGCGAAACGGGTCATCGGCAATGCGGTTGTAGCAGGCATCAAAGCCGGGGTTCAGATAAACCAGCGCACCGTTTTCCCGCAGGGGAGGCAGGTTGCGATCAAAGGTTACGGCGCCGCCTCCGGTGGCCACCACAGCCCCCCGAAGCCCACCGGCCAAGACCACCTGCTGATGCTCCACATCCCGAAAAAAGCCCTCGCCCTTTTGGGCAAAGATTTCGCTGACAGGCATGCCGGCGGCGGTTATAATCCAGTTATCCAAATCATGATAGGGGCGGCCAAGAAGGCCGGCAAGAGCCTGTCCAACCGTGGTTTTGCCGCTGCCCATAAAGCCGCAAAGGAAAATGTTTTTATCCATAAGGTTACCGTAGCAGGCCGGAGGCTTTTTCCAAGGATTTGGCATCCTCAATGTTGAAAGCGGCAGGCTCCTTGGTAATTTTCTTTACAAACTGGCACAGGGTCTTTTTCGGCCCCAGCTCCACAAAGGTATCCACCCCGGCGGCCACCATGGCCTCAATCTGGGAGACAAACCGAACCGGGCTGATCATATGCCGCTCAAAGTAATCGGGGAAGCTTTCAATGGAATCAAGCCTTGCACCCGTCACGTTGGAATAGAAATCAACTTGAGGCTGTGTAAAGGTCACATCCACTAAGGCTGCTTTCAGCTTTTGAGCGGCACCGCTCATCAGGGCGGTGTGGAAGGCCCCGGAAACACCCAGGCGGATTACCTTGGCGCCTTTTTCGGCCAGTGCCTCGGCGGCGGCTTCGGCAGATGCCGTTTCACCGGAGATCACAGTCTGGGAAGGCGTGTTGTAGTTAACCGGTGTAACCAGACCGCCTGCCATACGGCAGGAAGCTTCAATGACCGCTTCATCCGAGCCTAAAATGGCAAACATAGCACCGGGTGCATCGCCAGCACCCTCCTGCATGGCCTTGCCACGGGCGGCCACGATGCGGAAGCCATCCTCCATGGAAAAGGCCCCTGCACAGGTCAGGGCGGCAAATTCGCCGAGAGAGTGCCCGGCTACCGCATCGGGGGCACCGGAACGAATCTGGGAAGCCGCCTCCAAGCAGGCAAGAGAAAGAGTATAGATCAGCGGCTGGGCCACTCGGGTATCAGCCATTTCTTCGGCTGTGCCCCCAAAGGAAAGCCCGGCCACATCAAAGCCGCAGATATCCCCGGCGCACTGGTAAATTTGGCGCACAGCCGGGAAAGCATCATACAGCTCCTTGCCCATGCCCGGGTATTGGGAGCCCTGCCCGCTGAATAAATAAGCTGTTTTACTCACAACAACATCATTCCTTTCACCAAGAACACGCAGTTCGGGCTTATGCAATGCAAATCCCGACAAAATTCGGCGGTAGCTTGGCACTATACTTGATTCTGACCAAATGCGGTCAAAAAACCCCCGGATGGCTTCATTTTTCTGAAAAGTGCCGAAAACAAAGCCCTATAAGGGATATTTCTTATTAAGCCGTTGACAAATGATGGATTAGGGTTTATGCTAGGGAATATAACAAGTGTTACATTTTAGCCTCGGTCTTAATTCTTATCATAGCATAAAAAGACCGGCTTGACTATACAGAAATTCCTGTATTTTGACCGTAAAGAATTCTGAGCCTGCCCTGCGGCGGGAGAATGGAGATGCGCCATGACTGGACTGAAAATTCTGGGAACGGGAAGCTACGTCCCGGATTTTGTTGTTACCAATGAAGATTTCGCCAAGCTGGTGGATACCTCGGATGAATGGATCACCACCCGAACCGGTATGAAAGAGCGGCATATCGCTGTTCATGAGCCGGTCTGGTATATGGGCGCACAGGCGGCCAAATCGGCGTTGGAGACGGCGGGCATCACCGCCGATCAGGTGGATATGGTCATCGTAACCAGCGCCTCTGCGGATTATGATTTCCCCTCTGTTTCCAATATGGTGCAAAACGCTGTTGAGGCCAACAATGCCTTCGGCATCGACATCAATGTGGCATGCTCCGGCATCGCCTACGGCTTGGATATGGCTTGGCGGTATCTGATGACCGGGGATGTGGATACTGTTCTGCTGGTCAGCGCCGAGCGGCTCAGCCAGGTTACCGATTATACCGACCGGGCCACCTGTGTTTTGTTTGGTGACGGTGCGGGAGCCAGCGTAGTCACCCGAGCGGATAACAAGGCCTTTGCATCCTTTTTAGGCTCTGATTCCCGTGGTGCCCAACATATGTACTGTGTTCCGCCCCAAAAGCCGGTTCCTTTTGAGACCGGCTCCTTTGAAAACGCCATGTTTGAAACCAATGAAAACGGCTTTGCCTATATGAATGGCCGTGAGGTCTATAAATTTGCCACCCGGGCTATGCCCATGGCAGTGGAGAAAGCCTGCAAAAAGCTGGGCATTACCCCCCCTGATCTGAAATGGATTATTCCCCATCAGGCCAATCTGCGTATCATTGAAACAGCCGCTAAAAACTTGGGGCTGGCTATGGAAAAAATGATTGTGAATATTGAAAAATACGGCAACACCTCCAGCGCCAGCATGGCAATCTGCCTGGATGAGCTTTTCCGCAGTGGAAAGCTTGCGGCAGGGGATAAGCTTTGTGTGGTGGGCTTCGGGGCGGGGCTTTCTTTTGGAGCCTCGATTCTGGAATGGTAATGGCCTCTTCCCGAAAAGCAAGACAAGCATAAAAAGGAGAATGGTATGCTGGAAACACGACTGACCCGCCTTCTGGGTATTACTTATCCGGTTATACAGGGCGGCATGGCATGGACCTCCAACGGCATGCTGGCGGCGGCTGTTTCGCAGGCTGGCGGTCTTGGCCTCATCGGTGCGGCTTCGGCCCCCCCTGAGGTGGTAGAATCAGAAATTCTCAAGGCAAAAAGGCTGACCGACCGGCCCTTTGGGGTTAACATTATGCTTAAAAGCCCTTTTGCCGATGATATTGCCCAGATTTGCATCAAGCAGAAGGTGGCAGTGGTCACCACAGGGGCAGGCAACCCGGGCAAATACATCGAGCAGTGGAAGGCCGCAGGCATCCGGGTGATGCCGGTTGTGCCCACTCCGGCTTTGGCCCAGCGTATGGAGCGGGCGGGAGCCGATGCTGTTGTGGCAGAGGGCTGTGAGGCCGGCGGCCATATCGGAGAGATGACCACCATGAACTTGGTTCCCCAAGTGGCGGATGCCGTGAGTATCCCTGTGGTAGCCGCAGGGGGAATTGCCGATCACAGAGGCTTTGCTGCCGCTTTGATGCTGGGGGCGGATGGTGTGCAGATGGGGACAGCCTTCCTCTGCGCTCAGGAGTGCCCGGCTGATTTGGCCTATAAGCAAATGGTTATAGAGGCCAAGGGCAGTGATACCGTTGTTACCGGCCGCAGCATCGGGTTGCCGGTGCGCAGCCTGCGCAATAAATTTACCCGCCGCCTTCTCCAAATGGAGGAGGAACGGCTTTCTAAAGAAGAAATTGAAGAAGCGGCGCTGGGTTCCCTGCGCCGGGCGGCGATGGAGGGCGATCTGGAAACAGGCTCCTTCATGGCGGGGCAAAGTGCCGGTCTGGTCTGCGAAATCAGATCAGCCCAAGCCATTATCGAGGAGCTTATGGAGAGCACGGTGCGCTATCTGGGCTCCTATACACAGGGAAGGGGTATGACAATTGAATAAAACAGTTTTGATTACAGGAGCCTCACAGGGCATAGGTGCCGTTTTGGCAAAGGCTTTTGCCGCCAAGGGCTACAATGTGGCCATCAACTGCTACAACGCCTCCACCCTGGAAAACGGCGGCAGGCAGACACAGGCCGCCTGCGAAGAGCTGGGTGCAAAGGCCGCCTGCTTTGTGGCGGATGTTTCGGATTTTGAGCAGTGCGCCACATTGGTCAAGGAGGTCACCGAGGCCTTTGGAGCCGTGGATGTGCTGGTTAACAATGCTGGCATTACCCGGGATGGCCTTCTGGTGCAGATGACCGAGCAGAATTTCGACGATGTCATTGCAGCCAACATGAAAAGTGTGTTCAATATGACCCGCCATGCGGCCAAGGGTATGATCAAGCGCCGTGGCGGCAGCATTATCAATATGGCTTCGGTTGCCGGGGTTTATGGCAATCCCGGCCAGATGAACTATTCCGCCTCCAAGGCGGGCATTATAGGTATGACCAAAACCACAGCCAAGGAGCTGGGCAAGCGGGGGATCACCTGCAACGCCATTGCCCCCGGCTTAATCGAATCCCCCATGACCGATGTGCTTTCTGATGAGCTGAAAGCGAAAATGCTGTTGGCAGTGAGCTTGGGCCGTTTCGGCAAGGCAGAAGATGTGGCGCAGGTGGCACTGTTTTTAGCCGAGGCCAGCTATGTGACCGGCCAGGTTCTTCTGGTGGACGGCGGACTTTCCATGTAAGCCCTCCTGTGTTTTCACCGAATCCATTGATCAAGCAAGAAGGAGAACGAATGCGATGAAACGAGTTGTGATCACAGGCATGGGCGTTGTGACCAGCCTGGGAACCGATGTGGATACCCTTTGGAACAATCTTTTGGCAAAAAAACACGGCTTTTCTGCAATAGAAGGCTTTGATACTTCGGATTTTGATGTAAAATATGCGGCTGAAATCAAAAATTGGGATCCCGAGGTTATGGGCATTCCGAAAAAGGACGCTCGCCGCATGGATCTTTTCACCCAATTTGCCTGTGTGGCGGCCAATCAGGCCATTGCGGATGCCAGCGGCTTTGCCGATGATCTGGACCCCTTCCGCATTGGTGTCATTATGGGCAGCGGCATCGGCGGGTTCCGTTCCATTGAGACAGAGCATACCAAATATCTAGAAAAAGGCCCCAACCGAGTTTCCGTTTTCTTTATTCCCATGATGATTTCCAATATGGCAGGCGGCCGGATCGCTATTGATCACGGCTTTAAGGGCGAAAATTTCTGCCCTGTTTCTGCCTGCGCTTCCTCCAACCACGCAGTGGGTGAGGCCTTCCGTAAAATCAAGCACGGCTATTTGGATGCCTGCGTTGCAGGCGGAGCCGAGGCCGCCATTACCGAATTTTCGCTGGGTGGCTTCAACAATATGGGTGCGCTTTCTAAAAGCACCGATCCTGACCGCCTCTCTATCCCCTTTGATGCAGAGCGGGGTGGGTTTGTTATGGGTGAGGGTTCGGCGGTTTTGATTCTGGAGGAATACGAGCACGCCAAAAAGAGAGGCGCTAAGATTTACGCCGAAATCGTGGGCTATGGCGCCACCGACGATGCCTTCCATATCACCAGCCCCGATGCCAGCGGCATGGGCTCGGCCAAATCCATGGAGTTTGCCTGCAACGAGGCGGGCATTACCCCCGCACAGGTGGATTACCTCAATGCTCACGGCACTTCCACTGAGCTCAACGATCAATGCGAGACCATGGCGGTAAAGATTACCTTTGGAGAGGCGGCCGCCAAGCTGGCCATATCCTCCACAAAATCCATGACCGGCCACCTTTTGGGTGCGGCGGGCGCTCTGGAAAGCATCATTTGTGCCAAAGCCCTTCAAGAGGGAATACTCCCTCCCACCGCAGGCTACCAGAAGCCCGACCCGGAATGCGATTTGGATTATATCACCGAAGGCCCCCGGAAAAAGGATGCGCTGTATGCTCTTTCCAATTCGCTGGGCTTCGGCGGGCACAACGCAACCCTTGCCTTTAAAAAATATACGGGAGAGTGATGGCCATGAAGGAGCAGGATATTACCATTGCAGAGATCAAGGATCTCATGCAGACCATGAGCCAGAACCGGCTCACCTCGTTTAAAATGAAGCTGGGCGCCTTGGAGCTGGAGCTGGAATCGGCTCCTGCGGCAGGAACGGCTCAGATTGCGGCGGTGGAAACCGTCACCTCCCAGCTGGTGGCTTCGGCTGTTCCCGCTCAGGCCCCTGTCTGCAAAGGGGAGCTGGTGACCTCTCCCATTGTGGGAACCTTTTATGAGTCGCCCGCCCCCGATAAGCCTGCCTTTGCCAAGGTAGGCCAGAAGGTGAAAAAGGGCGATGTGCTGTTTATCATCGAATCCATGAAGCTGATGAATGAGGTTGCCAGCGAGCTGGAAGGAACCGTATCCGAGATACTGGTGGAAAATGCCCAAGGTGTGGAATTCGGCCAGCCTATTCTGCGCATCGAATAGGCTGGGCTTTATCTAAGCGCTTCGGTATGGGAAGCTGCTTTTTACTGTTGAATTGTGTAAAACATTAGAGGAGGGCAAAAACCATGGTGCTGCTCAATCAGGAACAAATCAAAGAAATTATTCCCCATCGTGACCCCTTTCTTCTCATTGATGAGGTTATTGCTCTGGAGCCGGGTGTGAAATGCGTTGCCAGGCGCTCCATCCGGGAGGATGACTTTTGGTTTGCGGGGCATTTCCCCCAGATGCCGGTAACCCCCGGTGTGCTGATGGTGGAGATGCTGGCCCAGACCGGTGCTGTCTGCGCCGGCTCACTGGAAGAAAATAAAGGCAAGATCGGTCTTTTTGCCAAAATTGATAAAGCTAAGTTCCGCAAGCCGGTGGTTGCCGGTGATGTGCTGACTCTGGAAGTGGAAATGATCAAGCTCAAAAGCATGGTCGGCGTGGGCAGAGGCACTGCTTACAACCAGCTGGGTGATAAGGTTGTCAGCTGTGAGCTGACCTTTGCCTACACGCAGCCGGAATAAAAGGGCAGGTTAGGATGACAAACCGATAAAGGTTTGTCATCCTGGAGGGAATCTATGCCCCTCGTGTGCCCCCTGGTTTCGCCCCCCGCCCTGGGGGCGAGCTAAGGAAATCGCAGACAAAGTAAATCCGCCTGCGAGCAATAACGTAAAATGGGCTGAATTTAGGTTTCTTCATTTTCCAAATTGCTTCCCATGCTGTCATTATGGGGATGTTAGGAGTCAAGCAATGTTTAGTAAGGTATTAATCGCCAACCGGGGCGAAATAGCGGTGAGGATCATCCGGGCCTGCCGGGAGCTGGGTCTTGGTACTGTGGCGGTCTGCTCTGAGGCCGACCGCAGTGCTTTGCATGCCAAAATTGCAGACCAGACCGTTTGCATTGGCCCTGCCTCCAGCCGGGAAAGCTATCTGAATATTCCGGCAATTTTATCCGCTTGCCAGCTGACTGGGGCACAGGCGGTGCATCCCGGCTTCGGCTTTTTATCAGAAAACGCTGTTTTTGCCCGCAACTGCCAAAAATGCGGCATCAAATTCATCGGCCCCCGGCCGGAGGCCATTGAGCTGATGGGCAACAAGGCCCGGGCCAAAAAAACCATGCAGGAGGCCGGTGTGCCGGTGGTGCCCGGTTCGGATGGCGTTGTGGCCACAGTGGAAGAGGCCGAAAACGTTGCCCGGGAAATCGGCTATCCCATTATGGTTAAGGCCAGCGCAGGCGGCGGCGGCCGGGGCATCCGTTTGGTGGAAAAGCCCGCGGCTATGGAGCACGCCTTTGTGGCCGCCCGGGAGGAAGCACTGAAATTCTTCGGGGATGACAGTGTATACATCGAAAAGTTTATTGTTTCCCCCCGCCATGTGGAGGTGCAGGTTTTAGCCGATGAGCGGGGCAATGTGGTGCATCTGGGTGAGCGGGATTGCTCGCTCCAGCGCCGCAACCAGAAGGTTCTGGAGGAATCCCCCTGCCCGGTGATGACACCGGAGCTGCGGGAAAGAATGGGTGAGGCGGCCAAAGCGGCGGTTCGCCATGTGGGCTACCACAACGCCGGAACCATCGAGTTTTTGCTGGATGCCCGGGGGGATTTCTATTTTATGGAGATGAACACCCGCATTCAGGTGGAGCATCCCATCACCGAAATGGTGACTGGCATCGATCTGGTGAAGAACCAGATTCTCATTGCCCAAGGCCAGCCCCTTCCCTTTTCGCAGGAGGATATTCAGCTGCGGGGTCATGCCATCGAGTGCCGGATCAATGCGGAAAACCCGGATAAGGATTTCCGCCCCAGCCCCGGCACCATTGATGCACTGCTGGTTCCCGGCGGCCCCGGCATCCGTGTGGATAGCGCTGTCTATGCGGGTTATACCATTCCGCCCCATTACGACAGCATGATTGGCAAGGTGATTGCCTATGCCCCCACCCGGGCGGAGGCCATTGCCAAGATGAAATGGGCGCTGGCGGAATTTTTGGTTTCGGGTATTGATACCAACATTGATTTTCAGCTGGATATTTTGCGGGATTGGAACTTTTCGGCCGGCCAGTATGATATTGCCTATCTGGGCAAAAAGCTGGCGGCACAGAAGGCGGCTTCTGGAAAATAGGCCAGAAGCGCTAAAAGTGTGGTGAGGGGGAAGACTTTTACATGCTGGAGGATCTGTTTGATAAAGTAAAAGCCCGGGTTGGCATTCCGCAGACCGAGAACACCGGCTCTATTTCAGTGCCGGCGGATTTGCTTTTTAAGTGCCCCCGGTGCCAAAAGGTTGAGTTCATGGAAAACTTTGAGCTGACCGGCAAGGTTTGCCCCAATTGCGGCTACCATGCCCGGCTCACAGCCAAGGAGCGGCTTGCCGCCACGGTGGATGTGAACTCCTTTTTGGAATACGACGAAAATATGCTATCCAAAAATCCCATTGATTTTGATGGCTACCCAGAAAAAATAGCGGCGCTTCAAGCGTCCACCGGGCTGAAAGAGGCTTGTATTACAGGGGAGGCTACCATTGAGGGCCAGCCCTGTGTGATTGGGATTATGGATTCCCACTTTATGATGGCCTCCATGGGCTCTGTAGTGGGTGAAAAAATCACCCGGGCCTTTGAGCGGGCAACTGAGAAGGGCTTGCCGGTGATTCTGTTTGTGGCCTCCGGCGGGGCTCGTATGCAGGAGGGTATTGTCTCCCTTATGCAGATGGCCAAAACCTCCGGGGCGGTGGCCCGCCACAGCGATGCCGGGCTGCTGTATATTTCAGTGCTCACCGATCCCACCACCGGCGGCGTGGCGGCCAGCTTTGCCTCCCTGGGGGATATTGTTCTGGCGGAGCCAAAGGTGATCATCGGCTTTGCCGGGCGGCGGGTTATTGAGGGTACTATCAAGCAGCGTCTGCCGGATGATTTTCAGTCGGCGGAGTTTTTTCTGGAGCACGGCTTTGTGGATGTGATCGTAAAGCGGCAGGATATGAAACAGCGGTTGGGCAGGCTTCTGCGATTCCATGACTGGGGGAGGGAAGGACATGAGTAAAGCAAATGCCTTAACCCCATGGGAACGCATTGAACTGATCCGCAACAAAGCCCGGCCCACAGCCAAGGATTATATCCCCCAGATTTTTCAGCATTTTATCGAGCTTCACGGTGACCGCTGCTATGGGGATGATGCGGCCATTATCGGCGGCATCGGACGATTGGATCGCCGCCCTGTTACAGTGATTGCTCATGTGAAGGGCAAAAATCTGGATGAAAACAAGGCCTCCAATTTTGGTATGCCCCATCCCGAGGGTTACCGCAAGGCTCTGCGCCTGATGAAGCAGGCCGAGAAATTCGGCCGCCCAGTCATCTGCCTCATTGATACCCCCGGCGCCTATTGTGGCGTTGAGGCGGAGGAGAGAGGCCAGCACGAGGCGGTTGCCAAGAACCTGATGGAAATGATGCGCCTGCGCACCCCGGTGATTTCGGTGGTGCTGGGTGAGGGCGGCAGCGGCGGCGCTTTGGCACTGGGGGTATGCGATCAGCTTGCCATGCTGCAAAACGCCACCTATTCGGTAATTTCCCCCCGGGGTTTTGCCAGCATTCTGTGGAAGGATGCCTCCCGGGAAAAGGAGGCGGCCAACCGGGTTCGCATCACAGCGGAGGACTTGGTGGGCTTTGGCATTGCAGAGCATATTATTGCAGAACCGGTGGGCGGCGCGCATAAAAACCCCCAGATGGCTGCGGCGGCTCTTAAACGCTATTTGCAGGAGGCTGTGGCGGAGTTTTCGGCCCAGCCAATCGAGGAATTGCTGGAAAAACGCTACCAGAAATTCCGCAAAATAGGGGATTTTTTAGAGTAGCCAAAATAATTTTATTGGCAGTCACTTTTCTTATTGAAAAGGCTTGCATATTGTGATACATTAAAACATAGTTTATAGGCAAGGAGGTGCCAGCAGATGATTTTTGAAAAAGTGAGAGCGACTCTGGTAGATCAATTGGATGTTGATGAAGACGCAGTCACCATGGAAAGCTCTATTTTGGATGACCTGGGTGCGGATTCTCTGGATGTTGTGGATTTGATTATGAGCCTGGAAGAAGAGTTCGACACGGAGATCCCCGATGAAGAAATCGAAGGTCTCAAAACGGTCGGAGACATCGTCCGGTATCTTGAGCAAGGCGAAGAGTAATACTTCCTGCAAAATTATCCCAGGCGGGCTTTGTGGCCCCACTGGGATTTATACTTAGCTGGAAATGTGTTAAGCCGGAGAATAGGGAGGAATATTCCTCCTTGTTCTCCGGCCTTTTATGTGCGTTTTAGTTAGGGTTATGCTGTCTGGGATAGGGCCGGGTTTCATCGGTAAGGCCCATAATATAATCCATGCTGGTCCCATAGAAGGCGGCAAGAAGCATCAGGTTATCCACAGTGGGAACCCGTTCCCCCGTTTCGTATTTGGAGAGCAGGGTTTGGTCGATACCGGTTTTCATCTGTACAGCGGTTTGGGTTAGCTTTAGCCCAAGCCGCAGCTCTTTTATACGATTCATGATAATCACCCCTATAATTATGACATTATGACATATTGACTATTATGCCAATTTGTCATAATATAGATTCTTGAGGGGTGATTTTATGCCAGACTATCAAAAGATGTATTTCCAGCTTTTTAACAGCTTAACAGATGCCATATGCATTTTGCAGGAAGCACAGCAAAATGCAGAAAAAATATTCTTGGATGAAGATTATGCAAAGAGTACGATAATAAAACCTTTTCCCAAGACAAGAGAATAGTTGTGGGGAATCTGGCGGCAGGGCATTTTTGCTAAACTATAAGCGGTTTTTCTTTGCTTTCTTTCTTTTTTTCAAAAAGAAAGAAAGAGGGCTTGACAAAGATTTCATTTCCCGGTATAGTTAAGATGTTAATTTAGGCTAACAAGTCTTGTCCCTCAACTCTTCACCGAAAGGAGAATTTTCATGGAGCAAAACAGTTATACATACCATGTGCGCAAAGCACTGTTGTATATCAATGAATACCACAACCGTCCCATCACGCTGACCACAGCGGCGCAGGCTCTTGGGGTAAACAAATGTTACCTCTGCAAGCTTTTTAAGGAGGAAACAGGCCAGAATTTCACTGATTATCTCAACCAGATCAAAATTGACCACAGCAAAAAGCTGCTGATGGGCTATGGCCGCTCCATGCTGGAAATCTCCATGGAGGCAGGCTTTAACAGCCAAAACTATTTTAATATTCTCTTTAAACGCTACACCGGCATGACTCCCGTGCAGTACCGCAATATTCACGGAGCGGCTCTGGCCGGCTGATTTGCAAAGATAAAAAGCAAGCGTCCTTTATTCCTTCATGCAAGGAAAGGGACGCTTTTTTTGCGCTCTAAATCCCCAAGAAAGAGGCTTTCTCTGAGATGAATTCAGCTTTGGTGCGGCTTTTGAGCAAATCCAAAAGAGCCTGACGTTCTTCCTCGGCAGTGAAGGCACCGGCGGGCAGGATAAAAGCGTTTTTATTGCCCACAAAAATATAGACAGAGCCTTCCTGCGTGCCAATGCGGGTCACGCCGCTGTATTTCAGACGGGCTTCGCCCTTTTCGCCCCCTGTGGCTACAAGGCCCTCTTCCTGAAAAGAAATGGAGCGCTCCCCCTCAAAGCCCTTCAGGTGCCCGGCGGCAATAATCTTTTTCAGGCGGCGCACGGTGCTTTTGCGGCGCAGAGTGGGATAAAAAACAATCCACAAAACGGTAACAACCAGATAAAAAATGAGCCACGCAACAGCAGGTATCGTGGTTATGATCATGGAGCTAAGGTAGTAAAAAACCAGAAAGACGATTGCCATCCCAAACTGCACAATGCGGATATAAGCCTGCATGGAATCGGAATGGTCGGAGTTGTAAAGATTAAACTGTATAAAATCCTCGTAGCTGTTGCGGTAATGGAAGGTCATAGGTGTGTGCTCCTTTACTATCTGCTTTTGCCCGTGGCCGTAGGCCGGGCATAAGAATAGGACGTATAATAAGCGCTTTGCGACTATTATACCATAAAAGCGAAGCGTTAGGGTATAAGTGCGCAAGGCTTTGCAAAATTGATTTTTTTGACTTCCGCACTCATGCCGTGCGGCTGGCACATACTTTTAGGCGCTTGCATTTTCTGCGGAAAATGCGCAGGTGTCATTCGCAAGCTCAAGCCACAAAGCGCCTCATGGGGGAACTAGTTCCCCCATGAACCCCCTCCAGCCTCCGGCAGGGAAAAGGGGTAGCTTTTTTTACCCTTGGTTCTGCCATTGTGTGCAAAGGGAATGATTTTAATCAGCCTAAGCTCGAAGAAAGTGACGAAGTCCCTCGGACGAAAGAGGCGAAGCCTCAAAAAGAAAGGTATCGAAGAAAAAAGCCCCCCTTACATCAGGCAGAGATATGCCTTGAAGGAAGGGGGGGAACTAAACCTACATCGATTTTTTTTTGCAACCTTTTTTCTTTTTTAAAAAGAAAGGTTGTTATTCATCTTCAAACAGCTTTTTGGCTTCCTCGATCACATTTTCTTCCAGATTGGCGGGGAGCTGTTCATAGCGCTCAAACTGAAGGGTAAAGAAGCCACGGCCCTGTGTGATGGAACGAAGCACAGTGGTGAAATCGTACATTTCGCTCATAGGAACCTCGCCCTCGATTTCCTGCAAGCCATCGTCGGTGGGATGCATTCCCAGCACCCGCCCACGGCGCTTGTTCAGATCGCCCATAATATCACCGGTAGCGGAATCCGGCACATAAACCTTAAGATTCCCAATGGGTTCCAGTATAACGGGAGAGGCCTGGGGAATACCCGCTCTGTAAGCCAAAGAAGCGGCCATTTTAAAGGCCATTTCGGAGGAATCCACCGGGTGGTAGGAGCCATCCAGCAGAGTGGCCTTGAGGCCCACCACAGGGTAGCCGGCGATCATGCCTTTTTTGATGCAATCCTGCAAGCCTTTTTCCACCGCCGGGAAGAAGTTGCGGGGAACCGAGCCGCCGAATACATTTTCTTCAAAAGTCAGGCCTTCGCCGTCACAGGGCTCAAATTCAATCCAAACATGCCCAAACTGGCCGTGGCCGCCGGTTTGCTTCTTGTGCTTGCCTTCCACCTTAACCTTCTTGCGGATGGTCTCACGATAAGGCACACGAGGCTGTACAAGCTGGAAGTCTACCCCGAATTTGCTGCGCATCTTGGATACAATGGCATCCAAATGCTGTTCACCAAGGCCGGTGATCACCTGCTGGCGTGTTTCCGCATTCTGCTCAAACAGGATAGTGGGGTCTTCTTCCATCAGGCGGGCCATGCCCTGAGCGATTTTGCCTTCATCGCCTTTTTTCAGCACCTTAACCGCCATAGAAAGGGTAGCCCCCGGGAATTTGACCGGTGCAAAGCTGACCACCCGGGTGGTATCGCAGAGGGTATCCCCGGTAATGGTGTCCGAAAGCTTGGTTACAGCGCCCATGTCACCTGCTGTGATAAAGGAGGTCTCCTCCTGCTTTTTGCCCTTGAGATAAATCAGCTTACCCAGACGCTCCGGCTGGCCGGTGCGGGCATTGATGGGTGCGGTGCCGGCGGAAAGCTTGCCGGAAACCACCTTGATATACGACAGCTTGCCCACAAAGGGGTCAGCCACTGTTTTAAACACATAAGCGGAAAGGGGTGCTTCGTCGGTGCACTCAATCTCCACAGGCTTGCCGCCTTCATCTATGGCGGTCTCAGAAGCACTTTCCCATGCGGAGGGGAGATGATCCACAATGGAATCTAATAGCATATCAATACCGGCCAGAGTGGTGCCGGAGCCGCACAGAACCGGGGTGATGGAGCCGTGCTTTACCCCGTTGTGGATACCGGCAATGATTTCATCCCGGGTGAAGGGCTCGCCGGAAAAATACTTTTCAAAGAGAGATTCATCGGTCTCGGCAACTGCCTCGGAAATAGCGGAGGTCAGGCCTTCCAGACGGTGGCCAAAATCCGGCATGGGGATTTCGTGGGGCTCGCCCTTTTCATCGTAGCGGTAGCACTTGTTTTCCACCAGATTGATATAGGCCTCCACTGTGCCGTCCTTTTCGTAGGGAACCACCAGCGGGCAGACCGAAGGCCCGAAAGCGGCCTTGAGGCCCTCCAATGTTTTATAGAAGTTGCTGTGCTCGGCATCCAGCTTGGTTACATAAAACATGCGGGCCTTGCCCATATCCACAGCCAGACGATAAGCCTTTTCGGTGCCCACTGCCACACCGGATTTACCGGAAACCGTGATAATCACGCTTTCCACTGCCCGAACACCTTCATACATGCCGCCGGCAAAATCAAAAAGGCCGGGGGTATCCAGCAGATTTATTTTCACGCTTCCCCATGTGAAAGGATACATCGAGGATGAAATGGAAACCTGACGCTTAATTTCCTCCGGATCAAAATCAAAGGTGGTGTTGCCGTCTGCGATTTTTCCCAGGCGATCCAGCTCGCCCGCCTTGAACAGAAGGGCCTCGGCCAGCGATGTCTTACCGCTTCCTCCGTGGCCCGCCAACGCAACGTTTCGGATTTTACCCGCTAAATACTGTCTCATACCTGGTGATCTCCTTTCAATTTTCCCATGGGGGAGTCGGGGATATTTTAATGAACTTTTATTTCCCTATGCCATGCTTTAAGAACATTTTTCTTTTGAGCCGGAAGGATTTTCCACATCCTGTATATCCATAAGCGCAAAAGGGTAATATTGTTCATATGCCACAAGCATAAAAAAATATATCAATATAAATTATAACATATATCCAAATAGAAACAAGCCAATATTATGTAAATTTGAGAGACTATAAGCCCCTGAGCTGTAGAATTACCATCTGCATGGTTGTGAAATTTAAACAAAAGTGAAGGTTTCTTCACAAAAACATGTCGAAATGGTCAACTTTTGTTTGGTATAATATAAACAGCTTTCAACTCTTGGGAAAAAGCGTGTGGAAATTTATTGAGCAAAGGGGACCGTTTTTTCTCTGGCGAAAGGCAACACCTCTTTTGCAAAAGGCCAAAGAAAATAATAGGCTGGGGCATCTTTCACGGGTGGAAGAATTGACATGCACTGTGTTTTGTTTTACTATTAACAGGGTGGAGCTTTCCCTTTAAAATGGGGAGGAGAACACTCTTTGCAAATGACCTCAGAGAGGAGGGAAGCCCGGGTGTACCCAAAGCTTTTAGGCCTGCTGCTGGTGATGCTTCTGGCAACCTCCTGCAGCGGTGTTCTTCTGGATACCCAAGAGCTGCTTCAAGCCCCCAAGCTGAACCAAAAACAGGCCAGCGTTTATGAAGCGCTGGAGCAGACACTGGATACCAAAAACATTGTTTATAAATACCCGGAATCCGGTGAATACCATTCCTCCTTTGTGTTTTTCGATTTGGATGGAGATGGCTCCCAGGAGGCCATTGTCTTTTATGCGCTGCTCAGCGAACCCTCGGATATCCGGGTCAAGGTGCTCAGCAGCAAAGAGGGCACCTGGGGCTCGGTGTATGATTTTGCCGGAGCCGGTGATACAGTGGATTTTCTTCGGTTTGCCCGGCTTTCTTCTCAGAATTCCTACAACATGGTGATCGGTTGGAAAAACGGCCGCCAGAAAGCCAAGTCTCTGTCGGTCTATACCTTTGAAGAAGAGGGGCTGCAGGAGGAAAAAAACTATCCCTATCAGTTCCATACCATCGGCAGCTTTTTGCCGGGAGGCCTTGAGCAGATTGTGCTGGTGGGCAAGAATTCCGGCCCCGATCCTTATTCTGCTACTCTGCTTCGGTATGTCTCCGGGCGGATCAGTGAGGCGGGCTTGGTGGATTTGAGCAGCGATACCACCGATATTTTGGCCCTTTCCACCGGCCGCCTGCCGGATGGGGCTATGGGGCTGTATATTGATGAATCCTTTACAGGCACAATTTCGGCCACTGAGATTTTTCGCATTTCGGCGCAGGCTCTGGAGCCTATCGCTGCCGACAGTAACGAAACATGGGATCTTTACGCCCAGACCTTCCGGGATCGGGAGGAGATCTGCCGGGATTTCGACCAAAACGGAGTTATGGAAATACCGATGCCTTTCGCCCAAGCTGGGGTATCCTCGTCGGAGGATTACAGCCCAAAAATTCTTCGCTATATGAAGCTGGCTGGTGGGAAATTGGCTCCCGCCTATACCTTGGCACTCAATGAGGATGCAGGCTATGCCCTCTTTCTCCCGGAGGAATGGGTGGAAGCGGTGACAATACAGCGGCAGGCTGTTAACAAGGAGAGCCGTATCTACCAGACCGACCCGGAAACGGGGGATATTCGCCGGGAGCTGCTTCGCATCCGGGTTTATTCCTCCAAGGATGTGCAGGATAAGTTTGTTCAAGAAGAGTATTTTCTGCTTGGAACCAAAGGCTTTTTCAACTACTGGGGCTATATCCCCCCCTATGAGGGGAGCGACCCGGCTGTGAAAACAAAAGAGGAAATTCGGCAAATGTTCCTGCTCCTTTAATCCCCGAGGCGTCCTTTCTAGCCTGAATAAACCGGAACTGATGAAATGAGGTGTCAGCATGAAAAGAATACTGGTGGTGGAGGATGAGGATGTCATCCGTGATTTTGTGGTCATCAATCTCAAGCGTGTAGGCTATGAGGTGGTGGATGTAGCCAACGGAGAGGAGGCCCTTGAGGTTTTCTTCGGCTGCAACGGCGACTTTGATGTGGCTCTGCTGGATATTATGATGCCGGGTATTGATGGCTTTGAGGTTTGCCGTGAGTTGCGGAAGTTTTCCTCCTTTATCGGCATCATCATGCTTTCTGCCAAAACACAGGAAATGGATAAGGTCAGCGGCCTGATGCAAGGCGCCGATGATTATATCACCAAGCCCTTTAGCCCCACCGAGCTGGTGGCTCGAGTGGATGCGGTTTACCGGCGGGTTTCCATGGCTAAAAACGGGGATGAACCGGTGGCGCAGATTGTTTCGGGGGATTTTCGCCTGAATCTTAAAAGCCGCTCTCTCACCAAGCGCAACAAGCCCATCGACCTGACACAGGTGGAGTTCCAGATCATGGAGTATTTCATGGGTCACCCCAACGAGGCGCTGGAGCGCTCCTCCATCCTTAGCCATGTGTGGGGGGAGAACTATTTCGGTGATGTGAAGATCGTGGATGTGAACATCCGCCGCCTGCGTATGAAAATCGAAGATGACCCTTCCAGCCCCCGGCATATCCTGACCATCTGGGGCTTTGGCTACAAATGGGTTGACTAAAGACCCGGCAAACCCAAGAAGTGTTTGTCTTTATGGGGGTATCCAATACCCCCATAAGCCCCCGGTTTCGCCTCTGTTTTCAGGGGTGGGTTAAGGGAATCTTGGGCTAAATGAATTTGCCTGCGAAGAATTACGAAAACAAGGACGTTTGCACAGCGCCGCTTCTTTAAAAAGAATGTGGTGCTGGGCGTTTCAAGAAGGGAGGCCGCAGGCCTTGGCTGTGAAAAGAATAACCAAGCGGTGGCTTCTCAACAATTTTGGTGTAATCATTGTGATTATTCTGGCTGTGGTGGCTGTCTCCGGGTATGTGATTTACACCTACTATTACGACTATGTGCGGCAGGCCATTGTTTCTCGCTCCAATGTGGCCCAGTCTATCTTTATGAGCTATTCGGAGGATTCCTCCACCGGGTTTGTCACCCAGATTCAGAGCTATGTTTCCGGCTTTGCCGATAAGGCGGAAATGGAAATGATGGCGCTGGATTCGGAGGGCAACATCTTTGTTACTTCCAGCGGCTTTGAGCCGGATGAAAAATCCTTTCTGCCCGATTATTACTCCGCTCTTTCCAGCCCCGACCGGGTGGGGCGCTATGTGGGAACCATCAGCGGCCAGCGGGTTATGGCCATGACCTTTTTCTCAGAGGAAAGCGTTCCCCAGCGGTATGCCCTGCGGTTTGTGGTGGCTCTTTCGGCGGTTGACCGCCAGATTGCCATGCTCACAGGCGGGGTTGCGGCGCTGGGTGTATCGGTTATTCTGCTGGTGGTGTTTTCAAGCTCTTATTTTATCAACTCCATCGTGAACCCGGTGGGTGAGATCGGCAACACGGCCCGGCGCATCGCCCAAGGGGATTTCGCCGCAAGGCTGAAAAAGAAAACCAACGATGAGATCGGCGAGCTTTGCGACATTATCAACTATATGGCCGAGGAGCTGGATAATTCCGAAAAAATAAAAAACGAGTTTATTTCTTCAGTCTCCCATGAGCTGCGAACCCCGCTGACTGCTATACAGGGCTGGGCGGAGACCATTCTCAGCGATGGCGGGCAGGATAAAGACACTCTCACCAAAGGGATGGGCATTATTATTGGGGAAACCTCCCGCCTTTCCTCCATGGTGGAGGAGCTGCTGGATTTCTCCCGTATGGCCAGTGGCCGCCTCAAGCTGATTTTGGCCAAGATTGATTTGGCCGCCGAGCTGGAAGAAGCAGTGCTCATGTATACCCAGAGGGCCCAGCGTGAGGGCATCAGCCTGAATTTTCAGGATTTGGAAGAAATCATTCTGGTGTATGGCGATAAAAACCGCCTGCGGCAGGTGTTCATCAATGTTATAGACAATGCCGTAAAATATTCCGATCCCGGCGACAGTGTCAGCATTACGGTGAACCGTACACCCAAAACGGTGACCGTTGTGGTGGCCGATACCGGCCTTGGCATAAAGCCCGAGGATTTGGAAAAAGTGAAAACCAAGTTTTACAAAGGGAACTTTACCCGGCGAGGCTCCGGTATTGGCCTTGCGGTGGCGGATGAGATTGTAACCCGCCACGGTGGCACACTGGATATTGCCTCCCGGTATGGCGAGGGCACAAGGGTGCGAATTACCCTGCCTCTTTACGACCGATCCGATGAAATTGCGCAGATTGACGATACACAACAGCAGGGATAATTCAAATTGACTTTCAAACTGTATCAAACCCGCTTTATGGCGGCAAACCAGCAATCACCCGGCGGCGGGCGAAGCAGAATAGAGGAATGGAATGAAACAACAAAACAGTCCGTTTAAAACCTCCATTGGGGGGCAGGCCCTCATAGAAGGGGTGATGATGCGTGGCCCAGAGGCCTCCGCTATGGCAGTGCGCCTGCCTGACGGCGAAATCGATGTGGAGGTCACACCTAATCAGACCGGCCAGAAATGGTATAAAAAGGCTCCCTTTATCCGGGGCGGCTTTAACATGATCGATTCCTTGATTTTTGGCTACAACTGCCTGATGAAATCCGCTTCCAAATCCGGTATGGAGGAGGAAGAGCCCAGCAAGTTCGAGACTTGGCTTTCCAAGGTGTTTGGCACCAGCATCAACAACATTGTGGCCGTGTTTGCCTTGATTCTGGGCGGTGCTCTTGCCATCGGGCTGTTTATGGTGCTCCCGGCGGTGATCACCGGCCTGTTCAGAGCCTTTTTGCCAACGCCCTTCACCCGCTCCCTTGTAGAGGGTATTATCAAGATCGCGCTTTTCCTTACTTATCTGGCGGTGGTGAGCAAAATGCCGGATATTTACCGTGTGTTTCAGTATCATGGAGCCGAACATAAAACCATTGCCTGCTACGAGGCGGGCCTTGAGCTGACCGTGGAAAACGCCCGTGTGCAGACCCGTTTTCATCCCCGCTGCGGAACCAGCTTTTTGCTGATTGTTATGGTTATTTCCATCCTGCTCTTTTCGGTGGTCACTTGGAGCAGCATCGCTATGCGTATTTTGCTCAAGCTGCTGCTTTTGCCAGTGGTGGTGGGCATTTCCTACGAAATTATCAAATTTGCCGGGCGGCACGATAATCCCTTTACCCGGGCTATTTCCGCTCCCGGCCTGTGGCTCCAGCGCCTGACCACCAACGAGCCGGATGACAGCCAGCTTGAGGTAGCCATTGCCTCTGTTCTCCCTGTTCTTCCCAAAGAGGAGGGCAGTGACCGATGGTAGAGCCTGCCAGCTATCACAGCCTTTACCGTCAGGGGCAGGTGCTTTTGGCCTCCGGGGGCTGCCAATCCTATTTGTTTGAGACAGACCAGCTTTTTTACGCCTGCTTCGGCAAGCGCCGCCACGATTTGCCCCACATCGGCCGGGAGCTTGCTCCGCCTGCACAGACAGAGCGCTTTTTGGAGCTTTGCGGCAAGCGTGCCATGGGGGAGCCTCTCCAATATCTTTTAGGGGAATGGGATTTTTATGGCCTGACCTTTTCGGTAGGCCCGGGGGTGCTGATTCCCCGCCCGGATACCGAGGTTCTGGTGGAAACCGCCGCCTCGCTGGTGGAGGAGCTGCCTACGCCGGAAATTGTGGATCTTTGCAGCGGCAGCGGCTGTGTGGCGGCAGCTCTGGCCAACCTTTTGCCTTCGCCTAAGATCACAGCGGTGGAAAGCTCGGTGGAGGCTATGGTATATTTGCAAAAGAACCTGACCCGCCACGGGCAGGGCTGCTGCACCCCGGTGCTGATGGATCTGCGGGAATACCGGCACCCCGTTCCTTTGGATTTGGTGGTGGCAAACCCGCCCTATATCCCCAGTGAGGATATAGCGGGGCTGCAAAAGGAGGTTCGCAAGGAGCCTCTTATGGCCTTGGATGGCGGCGAGACCGGGCTTGATTTTTACAACTGCATTGCCTGCGGCTATTGGGATCAGCTCCGCCCCGGCGGGGCCCTTTGTGTGGAGATTGGCATCGGGCAGGCCGAGCTGGTGGAAGAAATCTTGCTGGGGCATGATTACTGCAACATTGGGTTCGCCCGTGATCTGGGCGGCATCCAGCGTGTGGTTTGGGGCTTTCGCCCCGCATGAGTTGGGGCGTTGAAAAAGCAGGAGGCTGAAAAAATCGGTATGAACGGTGCTTCATACACAGGTGGGGAAAGCAAGGAATGAAAAAAGCGCTGCGAGCCGTTGGCTCCTATTTTCGAATAACAGACCGGTGGCTTTTGTTCTTTTGGGTAACGGCCTCCGGCTTATCCATGCTGTTTTTAGCGGGGATCTATAATTCCAATATGGTGAGTTCCTCCACACTGGTCACACAGGGTGCCGGGATTCTGCTGGGTCTTACAGCGGCTATAGTGATTTCTAAGTTGGATTATCACCTGCTGCTCAAGCTGTGGAAGCTTTATTTGCCCCTTTGCTTGTTTCTGATTCTGCTGACAGCTCTTGTGGGTACAGTCCGTGGGGATAATCAGGCATGGCTGATGATTCCCATTGGTGGAGGCAGAGAGGTTTCTCTCCAGCCTTCAGAGCTGTTAAAGATCTCGTTCATCACCACCTTTTCCATGCATTTGGCTAAGGTGAAGGATCAGCTCAACAAACCGCTGAATTTGCTGCTTCTTTGTGCCCATGGGGGAATCCACATTCTGCTGATTCATTTGCAAGGGGATGATGGTTCCGCCCTAATCTTCGTGTTTATATTTGTCATTATGTTGTTTGTGGCCGGTATTGGCTATCGATACATTTTGGGCGCAGTGGTGGCACTGGCGGTGATAGCACCTGTTTTCTGGTTTAAAATAATGAAACCGGATCAAAAAATGAGGGTTCTTTCAGTTCTTTACCCGGAGCAGGCCAGCGCCGATTATCTTTATCAGCAGCTGCGGGGGCGGATGTCTCTTGGCTCGGGCGGTGTGCAGGGTACCGGTATTTTCGCAGGCAAGCACTTGCCTGTGCCAGAAATCTATAACGATTTTATCTTTTCTTTCATTGGGGAATCCGCCGGTTTTATCGGGTGCCTTGGGGTAATCGCTCTGCTCACGGCTATTTGCCTGAAAATCCTTTACAACAGCAGCATTGCCAGTGATGATACAGGCCGCTTTATTTGCGTAGGTGTGGCGGCTATGATTTTAGGGCAGATGATCATCAATTTGGGGATGTGCCTGAGCCTGCTGCCGGTGATTGGGGTTACCCTGCCCTTGTTCTCTGCTGGCGGCACCTCGGTGGTTACTCTGTATCTGGGGCTGGGACTGGTGCTCAGCGTTTATTGCGGCCGACGAACCGGCCTGTTCTCGGAGTAATAACCTTTCTTTGATAAAGGAAAGTCTATAAATAAAAAACCACGCTGCTTCAATGAAAAGCAGCGTGGTTTTTTGCTCGATAGGAGATTCCGTTTATAGGCTTGCCAGCCCTGCCTCCAGCATGGACTGTGCCGCCAGCAGCACACCGATTTTACCGGAGGGATAGGTCAGCCCCCCCTGCATCCAAGCGGCGTAAGGCTCCCGCATGGGGCCATCGGCAGAAAGCTCGATAGAAGCCCCCATATGGAAGGCCCCAGCGGCCATAATCACCGGGCTGTCATAGCCGGGCATATCCCAAGCCTCAGGGGTTACAAAGGCATCAATGGGCGCACCCAGCTGGATTCCCCGGCAAAAGGCCGAAAGGCCCTGGGGTGACCCGGTCACAACGGTTTGAATGATATCCGCTCTCGGTTCGCCTGCTTCGGGCAGAACCCGGTAGCCCAGCGCCTGCATCATCCCGGCGGCCAGCACCGCCGTTTTCAAAGCGGAGGCCACCACGGTAGGCGCAAAGAACAGCCCCATGTACATATTCTTGCTTTCCCCCAGCGAGCAGCCCACCTCCCGGCCCACGCCGGGGGAGGTCATGCGGTGGGCGCAAAGCTCCACCAAATCGTGGCGGCCTGCAATATAGCCCCCGGTCTGGGCGATGCCGCCTCCGGGGTTTTTGATGAGAGAGCCCATCATCAGATCGGCCCCCACCATAGTCGGTTCGATGGTCTGGACAAATTCGCCGTAGCAGTTATCCACCACCACTAAGGCCGCCGGGTTGGCCGCCTTGACCGCCTTGGCAATCTTTTCAATTTCCTCCACAAAGAGGGAAGGGCGCAGGGTATAGCCCCGGGAACGCTGGATATAGGCCATCTTTACACCCTTGACAGCTTCAGGAATAGCGGCAAAATCCACCGAACCATCCTCCAGAAGCTCCAGCTGGCGGTAGTGGATGCCAAACTCCTTGAGAGAGCCTACATTTTCCCCGGTGAGCACTGCATCCAGTGTGTCGTAGGGCTTGCCGGTGAGAGAAAGCATCACATCCCCCGGACGCAGAACCCCAAACAGGGCTGTGGCAATGGCGTTGGTGCCGGAGACAAAGTTGTGGCGGATGATGCTGTCTTCCGCCCCCATGAGCTGGGCAAAAACCTTTTCCAGCGTATCCCGGCCCCGGTCGCCGTAGCCGTAGCCGGTGGTTCCCGCAAAATGGCTTTCGCTGACCCGGTGGTCGGAAAAAGCCTTTTGCACCTTCCAGCTGTTATACTGGGCGATGCGATCGATGCGGTCAAAGCTTTCCCGCTGTTCCTGTTCCACCCTTTGGACCAAAGCCTCCAGAGCGGGGTCTATGTTAAAAAAATCCTGTTTCATTTTGAGGTTCCTTCTTTTGTATTTGCCTTTGAGGCGGCCAGTTCTGTGCTTTCCGCAACCAGTGGGCATTACTCACTTCTTTTATCCAGCAAAGCGGGCTGAAAGATTGGCCGTATGTATCCAAGAGCGCCAGCTTATGCCTTTTCAAAATGCTGGTGGCCCCAATTCCCGGTTTCCACAAAGCCCATGCGGCCATAATAGGTGCTGAGGCTTTCCTCCCGGCAGAAAAGGGTAGGGGTCAGGCCCCTTTCCAGCAGGCGATCCACCAGACATTGGGTAATGATTCGCCCATAGCCCTTGCCTTGACTGCCCGGCAGAGTAGCGATGGAAGCAATCACGCCCACCCCTACCCCTGTTGAATAAATACCGCCTGTGGCCACCGGGATATGCCCTTTATTGAGAGTACAGCAAACCGCCTGCCCGGAGCGAACAAGCCGGGTGGTGTAGGATAGCCACAGATCAAAGGGGTTGTGCTCGGCAAAGTGGGGGTTGGCATCCCGGATAATGCGGTAAACATCCCGCAGGGCAGGCGCAAAATCAATGCCCCTTGTATTGGCACCGGTCATGCCGCCCCGATAAGCCATAGCGGGGGAAGTGAAAAGCTCGCCTCCCATACGGGTTTCCAGTGCACAGGCCGTGTGCAGGGAGCCGAATACGAAGCGCAGACCGGACATTTGAGCAAACTCGGCCAGCTCGTCGTAATCCAGTGCCGGGCCGGCAGAAAGGTTGCCTCCCCCCTCAAAGATACCCAAGGCCCCGGTGGGTGTTCCATCAGCCCCTTGGAGCACATAGGCTTTATAAAGAGGGCCGTTTCCACCATATGCCTTTAAAAGTGTGAGAATTTTGGAGCCCACTGCCGGGTCAAAGGAGCAGCCCTTTTCCAGCAGAGCCTCCATGCCCTCTCCGGGGAGGAAGAATCGAATCATGAATCGGCCAGCTCCTTTACCAGTGCACGGAGTAGGGTCAGAGTATGCTCCATATCGCTGACCTGCAACAGATTGGAGGGAGAGTGGAGATACCGGCAGGGCAGGCTGACGCCCAGCACCTTGGCTCCGGCTCCCGCCGTTTGGAGAGAGCGGGATTCGTTGCCGCCGAATACCCCTTCCTTGGATTGGTAGGGAATTCCCAGACCCTCAGCGGTCTTGCAGGAAAGGCGATACATTTCCATATCATAAACCGTGCCTCTGTCCATAAAGGAAAGGACAGGGCCATTGCCCACTCGGCAGACAATCTTTTCAGGGGGAACACCGGGGATATCCGAGGCCGTGGTGGTATCCACCGCAACCGCCCGGTCAGGGGCAATGGTATAGCCTGCGGCTTTGGCACCGGTACAGCCGGTTTCCTCCTGAACAGTGAAGGAGAACCAGCAGTCATAGGCAAGCTCCTGTTCCATCATTTCCAGCAGCAGAGCACAGCCCGCACGGTCATCCAGCGCACGGCCCATGACCTTTCCGCCGCCCAGTGCCACAAAGGGAGCGGCGAAAATGGCCCGGTCTCCGGGGCATACATGGGCGAGAGCCTCCTCCTTGGTGGCGGCTCCAATATCGATATAGAGCTTCTCAGCCTTAGGCGGGTTGGATTTTTCATCTTCCTCCTGCAAATGGACTGCCTTGGCTCCGATCACACCGTAAACCTGCTTTTCACCGATGAGCACCGGCTTGCCGATGATCACCCGGGTGTCGATGCCGCCTACCGTGGCAAAGCGGAGCAGGCCGCTCTCTTCTGCAAAGGTGATGATAAAGCCTACTTCGTCCATATGGGCGCTGAAAAGAAGGGTGTTGGCGGGCTTTTGCTGCCCCTTTTTGTGGGCTAGCAGATTGCCGAGGGCATCCACCTGCCAGTCGCAGGTGCTGTCAATGCGGCGGATGATTTCCTCCCGGACAGGGTGCTCGCTCCCCGATACACCCGGCAGAGCACAGAGGGCTTTCAGCGTTTCCAGCATTGCCATTTAGATGGCCTCCTTTCCCAGTATACCGGCAAAGGCTGCCAGCAAACGGCCTGTATTTTCCACATCCTCCACCGAAACCAGCTCAATGGGGGAATGCATGTATTTCTGTGGGATGGAAAGAAGCCCGGTCACCACGCCGCCCCGGCTGGTGGCAATGGAATCTGCATTGGTTCCGGTGCGCCCGCCCATAACCTCGGTCTGATAAGGGATGCCTTGCTTCTCGCTGAGGCGAATCAGCTTCTTGGAAAGCTTGTGGGATAAAATCGGAGAAAAGCCGATCATCGGCCCGCCCTTGAGCTGGCCGCATTTTTCCTTGGGGCAATCGGGGGTTTGGGCAAACGAAACATCCACTGCGATCGAGTGGGTAGGGCTTACGATATAAGCGGCTGTCTGTGCGCCTTGGCCGCCCACCTCCTCCATGGTGGAGAAAACCACGGTAAGGCCGCATTCCAGCGGGGTATCCTGCAAATATTCCAGCGCCTTGGCCAGTGCCACACAGCTTGCCCGGTTATCCAGCGCCTTGCCGCTGACACAGTTGCCCAGCAGCTCCTTGGATTGGGCGATAAAGGTGAGGCGATCTCCCGGCTGAACCAGAGCCTTGGCCTGCTCTTTATCCATGCCGATATCCACCGAAACTTCTTCCACCTTCTGGAATTTCTTGTCGCTGTCGCCGCTGAGATGGGGCGGCACCGAGCAGACCACACCGGGGATATTGCCGCCTTCCGCGTGCACCGTTACCTGCGAGGCCAGCAAAAGCTGCCGGTTGATACCACCGCAGCCTGCAACCTTTAGAAAGCCCTCCTCCTGTATGGAGGTGACAATAAGACCGATTTCATCCATGTGGGCATCCAGCATCAAATGAGGCTGCCCGGCGGCAGGCTCCCGCACCCGGCAGATCAGGCTCCCCAGCGGGGTAGTCTCCACCTTGCCGAAGGGCTCCAGCAGACGGCGGCCAAAAGCGGCGGCGGCTTCTTCCCGGCCGGAAACGCCGCAGACCGCTGAAAAGGCCAAAAGGGTTTCTTTGGTATTCATTCTATTTGTCCTCCTATTTTGCCAGCGGCTCCAGAGCGGTTACAAGCTCCTTGAAATGGCGGCCTCTGGCCTCAAAGTTGGGGTAAGCATCAAAGCTGGCGCAGGCGGGCGAAAGGGAAACCACATCCCCGGCTTTGGCACGGCTCTGTGCCAGCGTTACCGCCTCCTGCATGTTTTGCGCCCGCACAATCACCAGCCCGCTTTGTTCATAATCGGAGCAGCTGGTGACCGCCTGCTGGATTTTATCGGCGGTGTGGCCAGTGAGAATCAAAAGCTTCACTTTCTCCAAAATCACCGGGGCCAGCGGCTCAAAGGGTATTTTTTTATCATACCCGCCTGCCAGCATAATAATCTTTTGATTAAAGGAATTCAGCCCCGCAATGGTGCGGCTGGGGGAGGAGGCAATGCTGTCGTTATACCAGCGAACCCCTTCCAGTTCCCGAACCAGCTCGATACGGTGCTCCACGCCGCCGAAGGTTTTGGCGACCTCCGTCATGGCCTCGGGGGACACGGTGCCCCATACAGCGCTGATGGCGGCTAAATAGTTTTCCACATTGTGGATGCCGGGGATGCGGATGTCATCCTTGTGAACAACCGGGATCACCTGCCCATGGAACGCCATGGAAAGGGTTCCATTCGATGCTAGGAAGGCACCGTTTTCCGGCTGTTCACCACGTGTGAACCAAAGCTGTTCCCCCCGCACAAGCTGGGCAAAGGAACGGGTATAGTCGTTATCCCGGTTGAGCACAGTCCGGGAGAAAGCATTTTGGTGGAGAAGCAGGTTCTTCTTTGCATCCACATATTCCGCCATATCCTTGTGGACATCCAAATGGTTGGGGGCCACATTGGTGACCACCGCCACGTTAGGGGAGGAACGCATGGAAATCAGCTGAAAGCTGGAAAGCTCCACCACTGCCCGATGCCCCGGCTGGATATCTTCGATAATGGGCAGAAGCGCCCGCCCGATGTTGCCCCCAAGGTGAACGGTGAACCCGGTCTGCTCCAGCATCTTGGCAATAAGGGTGGTGGTGGTGGTTTTGCCGTCGCTGCCGGTTACAGCGTAAATGGGGCAGGGGCAAAGGTCAAAGAACACCTCCATCTCACTGGTTACAACACCGCCCTGCTGGCGGAAGGCCGTCAGCTCAGGCAGAAAAAAATTCATTCCCGGTGTGCGGAAAAGGACATCCGCTTCCAGATTTTCAAAATAATGCTCCCCCAAATGGAGGATGGCTCCCTTAGCTTCCATTTCCTCAGCCAGTTCACCCAGCTGTTCCCGGCTGCGCTTATCGCAGGCCAGCACCCGAATGCCCCGGGCAGCGAAAAGGGAGATTAAATCCCGGTGGGAAACCCCCAGCCCCATAAAGGCTACGGTTTTTCCTTTCAGGCTATCAAAAAAGCTCTCCAGTTTCTGGTTCAATGCTGTCAACACCTCAATTCACCCGATTCCATCCAGCAGGGGATCGGGTCTATATTTTCATGGTGAAACCGTATAATTTAGTCCCAATAAAAATTTGGGCATAACAGAATCATTATATACCGCTTTCCATATTTATTCAATTTTTATCCTAAATATATTCAAGACTAGGGAAAAGGCGGAAAGTCTGGATAGAAGACAGTTTCGGGCCGTGTTCTCCACACAGAAAGAAAGGCTCTGTCAAAAGAATGTTGTCTTCTAGCCATGATTCATAAACTGGGTTTGCGCAGGAGATCTTAAAAAAATACCGCCCCTTCCCTTGAATGGGGAAAGGCGGCATTGCTTTAAAGCTTTGCTGTTTAAGCAGGTATGCGTTCGTTTCTCTTTTAAAAAAGGAGGCCTATAAGATCAGCTTGGGTACACTCACCATGCAGCTTCTGATTTCTTCTTCACCGGGCATAGAGGTAATGGCACCTTTTTTAGAGGTGGTGAGAGCACCGGCGGCGTTGGCAAAATCCACCATATCACTGAGCTGTTCAAAGGTAAGCTCACCCAGCGTGGAACGATTATAGCCTTTCAGGCAGCTGAGGAAGGCACCGAAAAAGGAATCTCCGGCGGCGGTGGTATCCACTGTTTTGGTGTCGTAAGTATAAAAACGCTGGTGCTTTCCGCTCCAAAAAAGCTCACAGCCATATTTGCCCAGTGTGGCCAACACCATTTTAATAGGATATTTGGCCATTAAATGAGCAATACCCTCTTCGATGGTGGCCTTGCCGGATAAAAAGAGGATTTCTTCTTCTGAAAGCTTGAGGATATCGGCGTGCTCCATTCCTTTTAATGCAAAATGGCGGGCATCTTCCCGGCTGCTCCAAAGGTTGAAGCGGAGGTTGGGATCATAAGCACGCAGGCAGCTCTGCTGCTGAAGCAGCTCCAACATATAAAAAACAGCGCTGCGCTCCGGCTCCATAGACATGGAAACACTGCCATAAAGGAAGATGCCGCAGTCGGTAATAAAAGCCGGGTCAATGTCTTCCTTGGAAAGCAGGGTATCCGCACCCGGCTTGCGGTAAAAAGAAAAGCTGCGGTCGCCGCCTTCATCCAGCTTGACAAAGGCCAGCGTGGTGTTGGCCTCGTCGGTGGTGAGCAGATAGCGGGTATCAATGCCCAGACCAGCCACAAAATCCTTTAAAAAGGTGCCAAACATATCCTCGCCCACCTTGCCCAGAAAGGCGCAGTGCCGCCCCAGCTTGGCAGCCTGTGCCAAAGCGTTGCAGGGAGCCCCCCCTGGAGCACCGAGAAAGGCTACTGTATCCTTGGCGCCTGCCGATTGATCCAAAAAGTCAATGAGAATTTCACCGGTGGAAATTAAATCGTACATCTTGTATTGACCCTCGCTTTCCGTTTGCATATTGGCCTGCTCCTCGTGCCGAAGGAGGCCGATTTTTCGAAGAAGCAGAGCGCCTGGCCGAAAGAGGCGCCCATACCTCACTGAGTTCACAGTATTAGAATACCGTTTCGTAATAAGTTTGTAAAGAAGCTTTTATGTTTTTTGCCCCAGAGTCCGCAAATGCTCCTCTGGACGGCAAAATCTGGTTATAGGTTATACGAATTGTAAACAATTGGAAGCTCTATTTGTGTTGAAAACTTAAAGGTTTTCAGGAGTTTTCCCCGTTTTATCCGCTGGTTATTAACACTTTCCACCGAGTTTTCCACTGAGAAAGTCGAATAATTGACCAATTAGGGTCGAAAACCAAATTCTTTTGACAGTTTTTCCAGAAAAAGATATACTTTTGGTATAAATATACAACCGTAAAAATCAGTATTCCAGAAGGCAGGCTGGTTACAATTTTGTTATATACATTGACAGTGCGCCACCTGTTAGAGTAGTATCTAATATGAATCGCTTTTTTGACAAAGGATTTTTTCTGCCGCATACGGCCCCATAAAAACGTTACTCCAAAGCAGCTCTTTACAGCGCTTTTAGGGACTGGCCGAAAGGTTGAAACCATATCCGACTGCCGCGGTTTTTAAGAACAATATGATACATATTGTTTTGGTGTGGGTTAAGAAATAGAGAGTGCCCCGCAGGGCTGAAGACATTAAAAAGGAGTATACCATGAGAAAAACTAAAATTGTATGCACTCTGGGGCTTGCATCCCAAACCCCTGAAATTATGGAACAGCTTATTCTAGCTGGTATGGATGTGGCACGGTTCAATTTCTCCCACGGAACCCACGAGAGCCACAAGGCAATGCTGGATACTCTTAGTGCCGCCCGGGAAAAGCTTGGCCGCCCGGTGGCCGCCCTGCTGGATACAAGAGGCCCTGAGGTGCGCCTTGGGCTGTTTAAAGGCGGAAAAGCGACTTTGGAGGATGGCGGCGAATTCACTCTTACCTCCGAAGAGGTGGAGGGCGATTCTTCTATTTCCACTATAACCTACAAGCGCCTTTCCTATGATGTTCATCAGGGGGATACCATCCTGCTGGATGATGGCCTCATTGAGCTGACTGTTCTTTCGGCCGGGGATGGAGATATTCACTGCCGGGTGGTCAATGGGGGAGAAATTTCCAACCGCAAGGGAGTTAACCTTCCGGGGGTTAACCTTTCCATGCCCTATATCAGCGAGGCCGACCGGGCCGATATTATAGCGGGCCTGAAGATGGGCTTCGATTTTATTGCGGCATCTTTTGTCCGCAGTGCCGAAGACATTGTGGAAATCCGCCACATTCTGCAGGAGCAGAACTGCAGCGATGTTAAAATCATTGCAAAAATTGAAAATGCCGAGGGTGTTCGGAATATTGACGACATCCTGCGTATTTCGGATGGCATTATGGTGGCCCGTGGCGACATGGGTGTTGAAATTCCTTTTGAAGAAGTGCCGTCTATTCAAAAAATATTAATAAAGAAATGTTATAATGCAGGCAAGATGGTTATCACTGCTACTCAAATGCTGGATAGCATGATTAAAAACCCCCGCCCCACCCGGGCGGAGGCCACCGACGTTGCCAACGCTATTTACGATGGAACCAGCGCCATTATGCTTTCGGGTGAAACCGCCGCCGGGCTGTATCCGGTTCAGGCTGTTAAAACCATGGCCCGGATTGCGGAGCGTACCGAGCGGGATATTGATTATGAGCGCCGTTTCTATAACAGAGAGGGCAGCCGTTTGGAAAATGCCAACGTAACCAATGCCATTGGCCATGCCACCTGCACCACGGCCTATGATTTGGGTGCAACCGCCATCATTACCGTTACCATTTCCGGTCAGGCCGCCCGTATGATCAGCAAATACCGCCCCGATATTCCGATTTTAGGCTGCACTCTCAGTGAAAAAACCTGGCGGCAGCTCAACCTTTCTTGGGGTGTGCTCCCCCTCTTGGTAGAGGAAAAGGACGATGTAAACCAGCTCTTTTCTCATACTGTGGATGCCGCACGCAAAGCGGGTGTGGTTCAGGATGGGGATGTGGTGGTTATCACCACCGGTGTGCCTCTGGGCATTTCCGGCACAACCAACCTGCTTAAGGTGCATGTTGTGGGTGATGTTCTTGTGGGCGGCACCGGCATCAATCATCTTTCAACATCCGGTACTCTTTGTGTGGCCCAATCTGAAGAGGAAGCTTTCAGGACTTTTCGCCCGGGGGATATTCTGGTGATTGGCAGCAGCTCCAATGAAATGCTCCCCCTGCTCAAGAATGCTTCCGCCATTGTAACCGAGGCAGAAGGCATCAATTCTCATGCCGCGATTGTGGGAATGGCCCTGGATATTCCAGTAATTGTGGGAGCACACGGTGCAACAAAAATTCTAAAAAGCGGCACTAATGTTACAGTGGATGCCGAAAGAGGCGTTGTGGCCAATCTTTCTTTGCCAATGTAGTCTCGGGCGTTCCACGTTATTCCTTGCGCATTGGCATTCTTGCCGGTTTTTCGGGCCGGATATTTCCAAGGGCAGTTACCGGAAAATTTTTGCTGCAACTGCCAAAGCACATAAACGGAGGTAAGCTTTATAAATGAGAACACATGGATACAAAGTGCTGGCTGTTTTGCTGGCAGTGGTTTTGACCCTTTCGCTGGCTGGTTGCGGCAACCGGGGAACCCCGGCTTCAGAAAGCTCTTCATCGCAGGATGAAAGCAGCCCATACAGCTCGGTTCTGTATCTCAACCCCATTAAAGCCCCGGATGAGTTTTTGGGCGGCGTGCTCCGGCCCAAGCTCACTGAGCAGGTCAAGGGCGCCAAAGAGGATAATAAAGATACAGTGGGCTGGCTTCAGGTTCCCGGCACCATCATTGATGATGTAGTGGTTCAGTCCAAGGATAACGACTATTATCTGCGCAAGAACTTTGATTTGCGCTATTCCGACAATGGCATTTATTATGCCGATTTCCGGGTTAAGTATGGTGCTAAGGCCAACGAGAATTCCCGCAATATGGTGCTCTATGGCCACAGCATGAACGATAACCCAGATGATACCGGCGAGCCCCTGTTCACACAGCTCAAGCGGTATCTCAAAGAGGATTTCGCCAAGGAGAATCCCTATATTTTCTTCTCCACCGAAAACGGGGATTATGCTTATGAGGTTTTCGCTGTATACTTTACTGATATTGATGTCAACTACAACGACCCCAACCTCAGTGATGCCGATTTCATGAACATTATTTCCGAGGCAAACAAATCCTCGTGGCAGATTTATGAGGGTATCGATGTTTCGGCCAGCGATCATATCATCACGCTTTCCACCTGCTGCTATAACATTGTCAGCTCTTACCCCAATAAATACCGCTATGTGGTTATGGGCCGGCTGGTTCCCGATGGCGAAGCCCTCAAGGAAACCGCCAATGTTAAGCAGAATCCCAACCCTAAAATGCCTAAATAACTTTAATAGCACAGGCTTGTTTTTGGTGCCGGCCATTTAAACAAGTCACTTAAATTGGTCTGCACTTGCTGCAGGCCAATTTTGTAAATGCCCGGTTTGCCCGGAACTTTCAGAGAGAAGGAGGTGTGTGAAGAATGCGTGTAAACCGGAAGCCTTTTCGGTATGGGCCCGGCCTGATTGCTATTTTGGCTTCGGTGGCTGTGGTGGTGGGCGTTGCCTTTGGGCTGGCTGCTTTCTGGCAAAGCCGGGAGATTCAGGCACAGCAGGTTGATTTGGAGCTGCCTTTGGTTCCGGATCGGGCTTCTTCCTCTTCGGAAGAGGAATCGGCCGTGTGGCCGGATAAAGCCACCCACACGGATTCTCCCCAGCAGGAGGCCGATGCGGCGGCAGAGCTTTCCGCACTCTTCACCGGCCGGCTGACCTGGCATGATCCAGTGGAGGCCTCTTGGTTTGAGGATGCTGTTTTCATCGGCGATACCTCCTCTCTGAGCATTGGGCGCTATCAGGTTGCAAAGGGAGCGGCGGTTCTGGCACTGCCCGGACTCACTCCGGAAGCGGCTCTGACCGATGCGGCTTTCTCCACAGGGGAGCAGATGATCTCCTTTATGGGTGTGCTCCATGAGATTCAGCCCCGGGGCAAAGCCTATATTATGCTGGGAGCCGACGCACTGGCTCAAGGTGCCTCTCAGGAAGAGCTGCTGGCGGGTTACCGCCTTTTGCTGACAGAGCTAAAAAAGAACTTCCCCGGAATGGCCGTGTATGTTCAGTCTGTGCTGCCGGTAACCGCCGCCTGCCAGACCGAGAACCCCAGCCTGACCACCGAGAACATTCAGCAGTATAATCTGGCCCTGATGAATTTGGCCGGTGAGGTGGGAGCCTATTACATTCACCCGGCCGGTGCGGTTCAAAACAGCGCTGGTGCACTGCCAGAGCTGGCAAGCCCGGTGGATGGCATGCACCTGACAGCGGAATATCACGTGAAGTGGTTTGATTATCTGCGCAGCCATACCGCTGCGAAAGCGCAAGTCTGAGCGGGATGCTGTTCTTTGTCTGTAAGCCCCAATTGACCGTTCTGTGAGGAGGAATTTGACATGGTTGCTGAATGCGGAGCCATTGTTGCCATTATTGGGATTATGCTGTATATGTTTATCCGCTCCGGCAGGCGGGTGTTTACCGTTTTACTTTGGCCCCTGCTTTTGGTGCCGGCCTTTCACCTGCTGGGAATGGTGCTGTATTATTTCTGGGGCAGGAACATCCCCATGGGCTTTGCTACCTTCGCTGTGAGCATGGATGTTTTTGGGCTGGTTTTATCGGCTCTGCTTTTTGGGGGGCTTTCCCGGGCGATCATCCCCACGGCAGGCCGCCGGTTTTATCTTGGGCTGTGTATGGGCTTTTCCACTGTGCTGACCGGAGTTTTGGTCAACTACCTTTTAAAAATTATTTAAATCTGTGTTTTTTGTGCCACACAGACCCTTTCAGGAGGGTTTATGCGGCTTTTTATGTTTAATCCGACATTACTACTTGGCCAGATAACAATTCAAGAGAGTAGATCATATCGATAAAGGCTAAATATTTATCGAAAAACAATAAAATAACATTGACTTGCAATAATGGGTGTGTTATGATAGCATCATTGAAAATGTTGCGGGAGATGTGATGTTATGAAAAAATCAGTAGCCTCCAAGGCGCTGGCCGCCGCTATCTGCACTGTATTTGCTATCGGCCTTTTTCTGGTGGTGACACTGCCTTTTTTGCTGGATACCTATCTGCTTATTTTGTACGATGCCTATTCGGTACAGCCGGGCTACCGCACCTTTATCCTAAGCTTTCTTATGGTGGTTGGGGTGTTGGCGCTATGGATGCTGGCCGAAATGCTGGGCATGCTTCGCACCATACCGGCTGATCCCTTTATTGCCAAAAATGTAAGAACGCTTCGGCGAATCGGCATTGTTGCCATCCTGACAGCGGCTTTGTTTTTTGGTAAGTGCCTTTATTATTTCACCATCCTGACCCTTGGCTGTGGTGTTATTTTGCTTGTGGGCGGGCTTTTTGCCTTTACACTGTCTGATCTTTTCAATCAGGCTGTGATTTTCAAGCAGGAAAATGACCTGACAATTTAACCGAAGGGGGAAGTGAAATCCGTGATAGTCGTGAATTTGGATATTATGATGGCCAAGCGCAAGATCGGCCTCACTGAGCTGGCCGCAAGAATTGACCTGACACAAGCAAATCTTTCCATTCTGAAAAACGGAAAGGGCAAGGCCATACGGCTTTCTACCCTCAACAGGCTGTGCAGAGAATTGGATTGCCAGCCGGGGGATTTGCTGGAATATGTTGAAGAGGAGGATGAAATGGATGAACAATAGCCCTTCTTCACTGCCGGAGAAAGCATCCGCCAAACAGCCCACAGGGGTGGAAAGCGCCCAGGCACTGACCGCCGATATGGCCCTTGCTGGGCAGGAAAGAGACGCATTGCCAAAGGAAAATCCGGCAGACCTACCGCCTGAAAAAAGGGTGTATACCAAGGCACAGAGGCTGCTGGTGCCGATTGCTTTGCTGATCGGCCTTTTATACGACCGGCTGATTCTGGCGGTGCCGGGGGGAAGCTGGCTGGATATACCCTTTTTCAGCGGGATATTCTGGCTTTGCTATCTGGTGGTTTTTTATGCCCTCAACTGGGAGCGGCTTAAGAAGGATCGGGCCATGTGGTTTGTGGCCGGAGCGGCTGGGGCGCTGTGTGTCTGGAACTTTGTTTTCGATTACCGTTCCAGCTTTGGGGGCCTCAGCCTGCTGGTAATTCCCGCTGTTCTCATGGCCCACGCCCGTTATACAGCCGGGAACTTTACCCTCAAGCAGACCGGGGCCTTGGCGATAGAATGGCTGGCAGGTTGGTTTGTAAAGCCCTTTTCTGCTATTCCGCTGTTTTTTGAGGCCCTTGCAGGCAATAAAGGGGAAGAGGAGAAAAAGAGCAAAAACTCCACTCTCAAAAGGGTGCTGCTGGGTTTGCTGCTTGCTCTGCCGATTCTGGTGGTGGTTTTGCCTCTTTTGGCGGGGGCGGATCAAATGTTTGCCCGGATTCTAGAGAATATTCGGTTTCATTTCAATTTTACCAGCGTAGTCAGTCATCTGATCACAACGGCGCTTGCCACCCTGCTGTTTTTTTCCTTCCTTTGGAATGTGCGGTTTAACCGGGTGCCCCCGGTGGCGGCCAAGAAGGAAAGGCGGCTGGATGCTGTGGCCTGCGGGGTGGCGCTGGGTATCGTAACGGCGCTGTATGCCTTGTTTTGTGTGATACAGTTCACCTATCTCTTTGCCGGCGCAGGCCTCCCTGATGGGGTGAGCTATTCGGCATATGCCCGGCAGGGCTTTTGGCAGCTGATTGTGGTGGCGGGAATTAACGTATCCCTTTTTGGGCTGTTTCTCCGCTATACAGAAAAGCATTCTGTGATCCGAGGGCTTTTGGCGGCACTGCTGGTGCTGACCGGCTTTATGCTGGTTTCTGCGGTTCTGCGGCTCCGGCTGTATATTCAGAGCTACGGTATGACTTGGCTAAGGCTGCTTTCGGCATGGTTTATTGTGTATCTGGCGGTGGTGCTGGTGCTGTGCGCGGTTCGGATGCTAAAAGAGAAGCTGCCGCTGATGGCCCTTTGTGCCTTTATCCTCCTTGGGTGGTTTGTCGTTTTGGGCTACAGCAACCCGGAGGCGCTGATTATCCGCAGCAATCTGGCCCACTGGGAGGTCAACCAATGGATGGAGGAAAACGAATATTTCGTTGATGGTTTTTCAGATGATTCTATTTTAGCGCTGATGGAAGGTGGCATAGCAGAGGAGAAGCTTTCAAGAGTTATGCTTTTTTATCCCAGAGGGGAAGGCTACAGCTTTTCCAGCTTGAAAATGCGCAAAGCTCTTGAGCCAAAAGAATAAGCCGTTTAAACAATACCCGGTGGGTGTGGGAGCTTCCTGCATCCGCCGGGTTTTATAGTCAATAAACTTGAAAACGAAACCAACGTTTTCAAAAGCAAGCAAAGCTTGCTTTCAGACTGTAGACATAAGTGCCTTTAGCTTGAAGGCCTTATGGTTTTGATGCGTAATTCTTCCTGCGCCGAATTTGTTTCGGCGCAGGAATTCCACTTTTTGAGCCGGAGCGGCGCAATCCGGGGGGGATATGGGGGGCATTGGATGCCCCCCATAAAGGGTGTAGACTTTTGTCTACGCCCGTAAAGCAAATGTTGCATATGGTGAAAATGTGTGTTAAAATAAATAAGTTATATAAGGTTAACCTCATAGGGCAATGCGAACCATTGGGGGCAGGGGAGGGAGCTTTTGTGGAGCTCAAGCAATTGAACTTTTTTGTTACCACCGTGAAATGCGGCGGGGTCAACAAGGCGGCGGAGCAGCTTTATACCTCACAGCCCAATGTGAGCAAAACCATCGCTTCCTTGGAAAGAGAGCTGGGCTGTCCCCTTTTTACCAGAACCAGCAAAGGGATGGAGCTGACCCCCGAGGGCCGCAAGCTTTGGAGCTACGCCCGCAGTGTTCTGAAAAATGTGGATATTATGACTTCTATAGCCCAAAACAGCGCCAAACAGGTTTTCAGTATATCCTCCTATCCCAGCAAAATGATCGCCAAGGTATACACCGATTACTATAACCTTTATAAGGAGCCTTCCTCCAATTTTGAGTTTCTAGAGGGCACCACCGAAAACATCATCGAGAACGTGGAAAAAAGGCAGTCTGAGATTGGGATCGCCTATATTTCCGGTGAGCAGATGGGGTGCTTCGGCCATCTTCTGTGGCATAAAAGGCTGGAGTTTCAGCCCATTTGTTACAGAGAGGCCTGTATTTATGCGGGTAAGAAGCACCCTCTCTATCACCGGGAATCCGTTGAGGTTGGGGAGCTTAAAGACTTGCGGTTTATCCAGCCGGTGAGCGATTCTTTTTCCATGGAACAGCATCTGGAGCCGCTGGACCCGGCCATGAGCTGTTTTGGTATGCTCAATCAGGTGGCCACAACCAACAGCGACAATGCCCTGCTTTCCTTTCTATCCAACACCGATTTGTGCTGTTTTGGCGTTTATCTGCCAAACCATGCCTATGAGGAGACGGCTATCCGGGCGATCCGGGTAAAGGGCAGCGAGAAAAACTTGCAGCTGGGTTATATCAAGCGGCAAAGCGATTCCCTTACAGAAGGTGCGCAGAACTTTATCACCATGCTCAAAGCCGCCATTGAGAGCAGCGACCTGCTTTAAAAACAAGCTGTACCATACATAAATTCGGCCGAAAAAAGAAGCTTCTCCCGTTTGGGTAGAGAAGCCTCTTTTTTTCATTTGGCTATCTTTTGCGCCAGATTTTTTGGGCGGCTGTTTCCGGCCATCGCCTCTCTAAAATCCGCATCCGGTAGCAGTTCATGGTGTTGACCTTGAGCCGGTTCATCAGATTGTGGTTGGCGGTGCCTCCGGCCAGACTGCCCACCACCGGCAAAAGCTGCAAAAGCTTAGCCAGATCGATATAATCCCGGTATTCGGTTTGGAATTTTTCCCAGTCCAGCTCTGGGCGAGGGTTACTTTCCCACCCTTCCAGTATGTGGAAGGTATCCAGCCGATGCTCCCGGCTGGAAAAAGCAAGCTGAAACACATAAAGCATAAACAGCCGCTCTTCCCGGAGGGAAGGGTCGTAGCCATAAAGCTTGGCGCTGTCAAATAAAAACTTAATCTTTATCGCCATCAGGGTGGGCAGATCGGCCAGCCCCAGAATTACCCCGCCTGCACCCAGCCCCACGCCTTGGACAACAGCCGCCTTTTTATAGCTCTGGAACTGCTCCTGCACCAAAAAATCCCGCTCAGCCAGCAAAAGATTGCTGGTATCCTCCTGAATGCTGAGAAACCCCGAGCCATACAGAATGGACTGGACCAGTGTTTCCACCGCTGCTGTAATGGCCTTCTGCACTTTGGCGGGAATCAGCTTTTGGGTGCTGTTTTGAATGCCCTTAGAGGCCCGCTCCAAAAGACCGGCACTGCCCAGTATTTCGCTGTGCCATCTATCCAGCTGTGCGTCTACATGCTTCTGGTATAAATTCATTTTTATGAGTACCTCCCAAGGACTGTGGCAACCCGAAGCCGCTCCAGCCGGTGCCGATGGATAGTATCAGTATATCCGATAATGGGTGGGAATGCATCTTTTCTTTTTGGATTTTCTGTAGAGCCGAGCATATAGGGCATGGTTCAGAGAGCAAAAAGACAGAAGGATTATTTGTTTTTAAATGGAGAATTCGCTATATAAATAAAAATTAGAATTATGAGTGTTTTGGCGTGGCAGGGGCCGCCTCACTACAAAGCGGGTGGAGCTTGTATAAAGAACTTCCGGAAATACCGGGGGCAAATATGAACATCCCCTTTTTGATTGGGTAGACAAATCCCCGAAGGGCTGTTATGCTGTCATAGTAGAATATATAAAGCCAACATCGCTTTTATAGGGAGGAAAAAACAATGCTGTTTATCTGTTATCCCAAATGCACCACCTGCCAGAAGGCGGGCAAATGGCTGGAGCAGCAAGCCACCCCGTATGAACTGCGCAACATCAAGGAGCAAAACCCCACGCTGGAGGAGCTTCGCCTGTGGTATAAGAAAAGCGGCCTTCCCTTAAAGCGCTTTTTCAATACCAGTGGGTTGCAGTATAAGGCGCTGGGGCTCAAGGATAAATTGCCCACCATGACAGAGGAAGAACAGCTTGCCCTTTTGGCCACCGACGGTATGCTGGTTAAACGGCCGCTTGTGGTGGGAGAAGACTTTGTCTTGGTAGGCTTTAAGCAGGCGGAATGGGAAACACGCCTGCAATAGCCTCTCACAGTGGCCGCCCGTTGCAAGAAAAGCCTCTTTCAGCAGATCGGGGCTATACAACCAAAAAGGCAGAAGCTTTGCGATTACACATCGCCTGCTTCTGCCTTTTATATATGTGTGGAAAATCGCAAGAACAAAGTCTTCCGCTTATACAGACACGAGAGGGCAATTGCCCATGCAGCTAAATCTGATTTTCAGGCCAAGGCCACCAGATATTTTTGTTCAAATTCTTCTGGAACCAGAGGCTTGTTGTAATAGTAACCCTGCGCATAATCACAACCTGATTCCCGCAGGGCTTCTGGCTGCTCCGGCATTTCGGCCCCCTCGGCAAGGCACATCGCCCCGGTGATTCTACCCGTTTTAACCATTCCCTTTACAATCGACCGGCTGACCGGATCGGTTACACAATTGTTGATAATGCCTTTATCCAGCTTCAATGTCCGATCCGGCGGCTTGTTTTTTCGCATGGATCATTTCTTCCCGCATGCATCAGCCAAAGCTTTGTGCAGCAAGACAGCGGTGTTTAAGGCGGTCTTGCATAGAGCCTATATTTCCCCAAAGAGCAAGTTTAGAGGATTTTCGCAAAATATATACATATTTCGGGGAAATTCGACGCTGTGGGCAATGCCTTTATAGTATTATAGTAGAATATCTACCAAATAGATCGGTTGTCTAAAAGAGTATATCAGCTTAGAAATCAGCGGGTCGGTGCATCAATAAAGCCAGCAGGAGAATGCCGCAATTTCTTTGCAGCACCTCGCAGCTGGCAACCGATAAAACTTTGGATTTTATATCTGTGAAATTTGCGCAAGCGCCTGAACTTCATCTGCGCAGAGAATGGTGGCAGGGTGAATGAGCAAGGCTACCCTTTCCATGGAGCTGTTTCCCGAGTTTAGCCGGGCAACCCCCTCCAAAAAGGAAGATTCCTTCTCGGATTTGATTCTGGGTGGCGGAGAAACTAGGCTCGGCGCAATATCAATTACCTCATCCACCTCATCCACAATCAGCCCAAAATCACTTTCTTCGATGTGGGTGATGATGATACAGGTGCGATCGGTGTAAATGGCTTCGGGCTTGCCCAAACGCAGGCGTATATCAATTACCGGGATAATCTGCCCCCGCAGGTTGATGATGCCTTTTATGTAATCCGGATGCTCCGGCAGTTGGGTGGTCTTTTGAATTCCCACAATTTGCACCACATCCCCTACAGGGATGCCGAAAAGCTGTTTATCAATAAAAAAGGTCAAGTATCTTCCGGTGACATGGTCCTCCTGTTGATCCGCGCTGAATTTGTCTTGGGATTGCATGGGGGTACCTCCTTTAGGTTTTAAAGCACAGTATAAGGGCAGTGCTTCAAGGGAAACATCGCCGCCCCGTTTAAATGCATTAGTATTTGCTGACTCCCGAAAGAAGAGCAAAGCTGGATTCGCTCTCGTATGCGGGCGTGGTGGGGTGGCTGGGTATTTCCAGAGAAAAGTGCTTGGAGACCTCTGCCAGCTTGAAGCGGGATACTTCGTCTTGCAGGGTCTGGGCTTGCCCCGCCAGCTCCTCGCTGGAGGCAGAGCTTTCTTCCGCAGTGGCCGCATTGGTCTGCACAACGGCAGAAACCTGCGTGAGGCCCTGATTGATTTGTTCGATGGCACCGGCCTGCTCTGTGGAGGCGCTTTCAATTTGACGAATTGCGTGATCCACCAGCTGGGCCTTATCCGATACATTTTCCAGAAGCTTCAAGGTCTCGGCCGCCAGACGGCCGCCTTCGGCGATGGAAGAAACGGATTTCTGAATCAAGTCGGCGGTCTGCTTGGCGGCCTCGGCTGATTTAGCCGCAAGGTTGCGCACTTCATCAGCGACTACGGCAAAGCCCTTGCCGGCATTTCCTGCCCGGGCGGCTTCTACGGCTGCATTGAGGGCAAGAATATTTGTCTGAAAGGCGATATCCTCCACCAGCTTGGTGATCTTGGATATCTGCTGGGAGGATTCCCCGATTTCACCCATTGCTTTATCCAGCCGCTGCATATACTGGTTGCTTTCGGAGGCTGCATGGCCTACTTGGTTTACATGTTCGGTGGCCTTGCGAACATTCCCTACATTCTGCTCGGCCTGCTGGGTAACGCTGGCAATGGAGGCGTTGAGCTCTTCCACAGTGGCGGCCTGCTCTGCCGCACCGGAAGCTAAGGCCTGTGATGCACTGGAAACCTGATTGGCGCCGGTGTTAACTTGATCGGCCGCTGTGCTGATAATTTGCAAAGTGTGACTGAGATCCCGCTCGATTTTCTGGAGCGCCAAACCCAGCACATCCTCATCGGAGCGCAGAGGAACAACCTGTGTAAAATCGCCGTTGCTGATCAGTTCGGCAACCGCTACCTGCTCCCGAATACCAGCCAGCATTTTCATAAAGGAGCCGGCAAGCTCTCCGGTTTCGTCCTTGGAGTTTATATCACTTAGGTCAACATCCACACGGCCTAAAGCAATCTGATTGGCAGCATTGACCACCTGGCCGATGGGTTTGCTGATAATATTGGAAATGCGAAGACCCATAACAGTGGCAACCACGGCGCTTACGACAATCACCCCAACCAAAACAATCATCAAAATTATAGAGGTTTGTCCATTCGAATCGCTGGTCTTTTGGGCGGAGGTCATTCGATTAGCCACGATTTGGTTCATATTGTCAAAGATTAGGGTAACTTGATCGTTGGCTTTGTTTAAGGCCGCGTTCGCATCTGCCTGTTTATTTGCTTTTGATAATGCCATAACCTGATTTGCAAGAGGCACATAGGTGTTTTCAAAAAACTGGTTGGTTTCTTCAAGCAACGCTATTGTTACGTCTGCAGTGATGGTGGGGCGGTATTCCTCTAAATTTCTTCGGAAGCTCTCAACATTTTCCGCCGTTTTTTTCTCATACTCCGCAACTTGTTCCGTATTACCGGCACTGATAATGGCATTGCGCAGGTCAAGGCGAATTTGATACAGTGCATCCAAGGCGTTAATCAAATTGCCAATTGGTTTGGTCTGCATTTCATACAGATAGGTATCCATCTGGTTGATGTTCGCCATACCAAAAGCACCCACACCGCCAACAAGCAGAGTGAGCAGTACCAAAACCAAAAATCCGGTTAATATTTTGCGTGCAATGTTAAAATCTTTAAAATTCTTCACAGCTTTCAAAACCTCCAATTTTTTATCCGCGTTTAAATAGGGGGAAATGCCGGGCACAATCGAAACCTGGGTTGTTTCGTGCGTATACGGAGCGCAACAGGGGTAATCCCTTTTGATTGCCTGGGAATACGCTTATACTGTGCCAATGACGCCATAAGAATGAAGCTGGATTTAAGGGGTATCCTCCTTTCAAATCACAAATCCAGCATAAGGCCTTCAAATAAGGAAGGCGTATATACATACTATGGCGGTATGTATAGCGGGTTGCAACGACAGGTATAATACTATTGGTTGGCAGTCCTGCATAGTCGCAGTCTATTTAAAACAGCGGTAAACGGGAGTGTTTTGGCATTCTATACAGAAACAGTGGATTTGATGACGGCGGGATTGACGGTGAATGGGGGCGCAGCCATTTGCACGGTATGCAGATCGTTTAGCTTTTTAATGGCCAAAACCTTTTGCTCCATCAGAGAGTGAGCATAAACATTCAGCGTAATGCTGACATTGGCATGGCCCAAAAGCTCGCTTAGAGTTTTTATATCCACGCCCAGCTCCAAAGCCCGTGTTGCGAAGGTGTGCCGGGTGGCATGGAACTTCCGCTCCCGGATTCCGGTCTTTTTCAGCAAACTCTTATACAGCCTTTGATAGATACGGGGATCGAAAGGATGCGCTGTTCCTGAAAGCATATAGCAGCTTTCCTCCCTGGCGGTAAGGGAACGCTCTGACAGCTGCCTGAGCAGAAAGGCCGGCAAGGGAATTTTGCGCAGAGAAGACCGGCTTTTAGGAGCACCCACAAGGAGCTGCGTTTTTGGGCCGTCGGGTTGCTGGCTGCGGATTCTTGATACGGTTCGGCAAATGGACATATTCCCGGCTTCAAAATCAAAATCACACCATTTGAGGGCACACAGCTCCCCCAGCCGTATGCCGGTATAGAAGCACAGCAGAATTCCCAGAAGGCGGCTGTCGTCTGCATCGATTATGGTTTGCTCAAGGAGCCGCTGTTCCTTCATAGAAAACACGGGAATTTCTTTTTGTTGAGTAATTTTGGGCATAACAATCATACCCGCCAGATACAGTTGCTCCGGTGAGTTTTTGCATATATCTCGCAGAGCAGTTTTGAAGATAGACAAAATTTTTTTCTGATATGCTTCTGAGATGGTGGAATTATGGGTAATAGATTTCACAAAGCATAGAACAGACTCCTCCGAAAGGCTTTGATTCTCGCTTAAACGAAAATGGGGGAGCACATAGCCCTGCAAACAGTGGTAGTAACTGTCATAGGTGGAGCGCTTGAGTCGGGCTGCTGTTCCGTTTAACCAGCTTTCCATCAGGTCCGCCGCCAGGGCGGGCTTATCGGCCTGCTCTTTTGGGACACTTTTTTCCGGCCTGTCATTCTCCTTCATTTTAGCCCGAACATCCCGATAGGTCTTGGCATAGAAATATTGGTATTTGCCATCCGGCCCGATTAACCGCCCTTCCCATCTTCCATCCTTGCGTTTATAAATATTTTCTCCCTTACGAGGCATTTCTTTATGACTCCTTTCATAATGACGGTTATGCTGACGGCGAATTTTTTCGTATTAGCGAAAAAAACTGCATTTTCCATAACAGATTGATCTGCGTGCTATCCTGAAGGTTGAATTTTTGGTTGAGATTGACAAATAAAATCAGACTATCTATAATGAAAATTGTCGTAGTGTGTCAAACTGAGGGGTCTCGGTTTTAAATAGACTGCGACTGTTTCTTTCAAGATAAGCGGGTATAAATTACAGCTCATGTGCCAACCTCCCACAGTCTGTGGGGGGAGGTTCATGGGCTGTTTTTAATACCACGCAGGGTGATAGTCACAATATTCGTTTGCAGGAGCAAAAGAATATTTGAAGATTAGCAATCTTACATAGAGACAGTATACTGACTGTAAGTACCAGACGCAATGGATTGTTTATCGAAAACTATTCTTTCATCAAACAGGCCCAATGGGTTTGCCTGATAGGGGCACTTTTTTGGAGCGGCGAGTTGTAAGCAAAGGGTAAAAATAAGTGAGTGAGTTCTTTCTGCCAAAATGCGTTTCTGCCAAAGTCTTCCAGTGTTATTTATCTTTAGAATCAGCTTTTCGGAAATGAGTGGCTGATTTACAGATCAAGAGAACCGAACGATTTTGAGAAGCCATGAATATATATGCAATAGATCTGGGCAGAGGCTCAACTGAGCCGCGTGCTATAAATTTGGATAAAATTTCCAGATAAACACAGCAGAGCAAGGCGTTTTCCTAATTGGTTGATAGTTTCTTTCACTGTCAGCCAGATAAGGCTCGCCAGACTGCCAATTTTCTAAGAAGCATTCTTTATTGGAGTGAATGGTTACAATACAGGTGGGATAATTTGTTTGATTTGTCTAAATATGTCTTTTCTTGTCGGAATTTGCGTTTCTCCACTATCTTTTTTGGGTAATGTTTTATATAATGTGGATTAGAATATAATACAAAAGTATATTGCCCCTGTTTTGTTCAGGCTATATGCGGTCACAAATTATGGCTTGCGGTGCAAATTTTTTGAGATTTGGCACCGCAATTTGTTTGGCGTGCGAACTCGGTCAAGAATTGCTGTCGGTAGTTCGATTTTTGGGGAGGTCCTTATTAAATGAAAAAATCCAAAATATCCTTATCTGCCTGGTTTGGATTTCTGCTTGGTATAGGCTTTATTTTCAGTGCTGTCTTGGAATCCCACGACCCTATGCTTTTTTGGAACCTGCCATCCTTCTTTATTATTATCGGCGGCACAACAGCTACGGTTCTAACGGTGTTCCCTCCCTCTAAATTGAAGCTGTTTTTTCCTACCCTCAGGCGTGCATTTATAAAGACCCACATCGATATTCCACAAGATATTGAAACCTTGGTGGAGCTTGCAAAGGAAGCCCGAAGCAAGGGCCTTATGGCCTTGGAGGATCAAGCCCCCCAATATGAGGATGACAAATTCCTTCAAGAGGGAATGCTTCTGATTGCCGACGGCATCAGCGAAGAAGATTTAAGAAAACACATGGAAGGTGTTATGTACTTCACCAAAAAAAGACACAGCAAAGGTGCTTCCATGATCGAGCTGGTTGCCGCTACAGCACCATCTCTTGGGTTGGTGGGTACCTACATCGGCCTTATCCCCATGCTGACCAGTTTGGATGATCCCACCTCGTTGGGGCCTATGATGGCCATTGAGCTGGTTTCTTCCTTCTATGGCGGTGTTATCGCCAATGTTCTGTTTTCGCCACTGGCAAAACGGCTCAAGGTTATGGCTGACGAAGAATTCAGCCGAAACGAGCTGGTTCTGGAAGGCCTTCTGAGCATTCACCAGGGCAGAAACCCGAGAATGATTGAAGCAGAGCTGACTGCCTATATGAATATCAAAAACGATAAAAAGGGCAACAGCATTGATTTTGAAGATACAAAGAAGAAAAAGAAAAAGACCAAGGCTGCCTAAGCCTGACATATCCCCATTTTTGAAGCGGTGATAAAGGAGGGAAAAAGATGGCATTCGACTTATCGGAAGAGGAAGAAGAGGAAGAAGGCGAAAGTTATCTAGCCAGTTATAGTGACTTGGTAACCGACCTGATGGCCGTCTTTGTTTTGTTGTTTTCCTTTGCCATGATGGCCACAGCTCAGCAGAACTACGCCATGAAGCAGGAGATGGAGGACGCCCAAAACCAATCTCAGGCCATTGTAACAGAAGGTGCACAGCAGGCCCAATACGATGCACAAGGCGGTGGCGGTTATACCACTGCGGATCAGGCGGCTCAGAATGATCTGGATATGATTTACGAAGCTATCAAGAATAAAATTCAGCAAAGTGAATTCAGCGATGGCATTGCGCTGGAGCGGGGCGAGGGCTTTATTACCTTTAACTTCAAGGATAATATATTGTTTTATCCCGATAGCCCGGTCATGCGTACCGATAACACGGAAATTCTGGAATATATGGGCGAGCTTTTGCTCAGTGTCCAAAGCAACATCCAAACGGTTGCAGTCAGCGGGCATACAGCCAAAGTATCGGAAGATGCCGAGGCCAATACGGTTGCGTGGCGCCTTTCTTCTGACCGTGCCATTGCGATTCTTCAATTTTTTGTGGATGAATGCGATTTCCCCGAATCCAAAATGACAGTGGCCGGTTATGCCCATTACCGCCCTGTTGGCGATAACAACACCGAAGAAGGCCGTGCCCAGAATCGAAGGGTAGAAATCAAGATCAGCCGGGAAGATTTCTAAAGGCAAGAAGCTGTAAATTTACAAATCTGAAATAAAAAGAGGCTGTTGCTTTTGGGCGACAGGCTCTTTTTTAGGTAAGATGCCGCAAACACTGGATAAAGTTTCGAAAAAAATTTGAAATTGGCAAAAATTTTTCTTGCATTTTTAGAAATGAGAGGATATAATAGCTAACAAATACAAAAGCATAATAGCTATCGGCTGTGATAAAGAGCGTAGCGGAAGAAAATCAACAGGGATTTGGCGACACAGACTGAAATCGCCATTTGATAACACTTCGGTGAAAGAACACTTTTGAGCTGATGAGATGAAAGGTTGTCTCTCGGGGCAGAACTTAGTAGTTGAATCCGGTTTGCACACGTTACCGTGCAGCGCAATCATTGACAGAAGGTTTGTCTTTCGTTGCAGCAATTGAGGTGGCACATGAAGATGTGCCAAATTGGGTGGTACCGCGATTTATTCGCCCCATGAGCGTAAGGCTCATGGGGCGTTTATTTTTTTATACGGCTCTTTTGAATTGGAGCAAAACCAGTAAACCGAAAGGGATGATTTTATGGAACGCATTTTGGGAACACCGCCGCAGGCAATGGATCTTGCTCAGCTTAAAGGGTTGGGTGGTGAAAATGCTAATAATATCTGCATAAGCGGAATCATCTACAGCATCAAGGATATGGGCGGCTTTTATTTTATACAGCTTCGCACCGGGGGCTTCTTTATCCAGTGCACGCTGGATAAAGAACAGGGCATAGAGCCCCTGCGGCCCGAAAGTGCTGTGAAGCTTGTTGGGGATAAACGAGAGGATGCAAGAGCCCCACACGGCTTTGAAATCGCCATCAAAAGTGTGGGGGTGCTTTCCTGCCCCAAAGAAGAGCTCCCCTTTGTGATCACCAAGCGCAAGTTGGATATCAGCTTGGAAAAGCAGCTCAAATACAGGCTTGCTGCTTTGCGCCACCGGCACAGCCTTGCAGTGTTTAAGCTGCAAGAAGGTCTGGTTCGAGGGTTCCGTGATTTCTTGACCAGCGGTGGCTTTACTGAAATTTTTTCGCCCAAAATTGTGGCTGGCAGTGCCGAGGGCGGCGCCAATGTGTTCAAGATGAACTATTTTGGCCGCACAGCCTTTCTTGCTCAAAGCCCGCAGTTTTACAAGCAGATGATGGTGCCCGTTTACGGCAGAGTGTTTGAGATCGGCCCTGTGTTCCGGGCAGAAAAGCACGATACAGTCCGCCATCTTAACGAATATGTCAGTGTGGATTTGGAAATAGGTTTTATTGAGAGCTTTTATGATATACTCCAAATGGAGACCGCTATGCTCCGCCACTGCTTTGCTTATCTGAAAGAGCATTGTGCCGGTACTCTGGAGACCTTGGGGCTGGAGCTTCCCACTGTGGATGAAATCCCTATGCTGGGCTTCCGGGAGGCCAAGGAGCTGGTATCCGCCCGCTACAACCGCCGCATAAAAGACCCCTTTGATCTGGAGCCGGAGGAAGAAAAGCTCATTGGCCAGATGGTTCTGGAAGATACCGGCAGTGACTTTGTTTTTGTCACCCATTACCCCGAGAAAAAGCGTCCCTTTTATGCCAAGGATGACCCGGCTGATCCCCGCTACACCCTCAGCTTTGATCTGCTTTACAAGGGCATGGAGATCACCACCGGCGGCCAGCGTATCCACGACTACGACGAGCAGGTGGAAAAAATGCAGCGCAAGGGTCTTGACCCGGCCGAGTTTGAGAGCTTCCTGATGCTCCACAAATATGGTGCACCGCCCCATGGCGGCATGGGCATGGGCTTGGAGCGGCTTTGCATGAAGCTGCTGGGGCAGGATAACATCCGGCATTCCTCTCTGTTCCCCCGGGATACCAGCAGGCTGGAACCCTAATTTTTACCAAACGCTTTATGCGTTTGGTATCATGGGGGGCATCCAATGCCCCCCATGAGCCCCCCCGGTTTCGCCCCGATCGCCGGGGCGAGTTAAGGAAATCTACGGCGAAATAAATTCGCCTGCGAAGTATTACTGAAAAATACGGTTAAAACCCCTTTTTAGAATTTTTTGTAGCCTCGAAAGGAGGATTTAGATCATGGTTATTGATAAAGAACTGATGAACTATTTGCAGGAGCTTTCCCGCCTTGAGCTTTCGGCCGAAGAGCTGGAGGAGGCAGGGGAGGAGCTTTCCAAGATACTGGGGTATATGTCCAAGCTGGAAGAGCTGGATACCGGGGATGCGCCCGAGCTTTCCCACCCCTTCGGCAACACCAACTGCCTCCGGGAGGATGTGGTAACCCCCTCCTTTGACCGGGAAAAAATTCTGGCCAACGCCCCCGGCAGCAGCGGCGAATATTTCAGAGCACCCAAAACGGTGGAATAAAGGAGGAGAGCACAGTGAAGGAAATTCTTTCGATGACAGCACTGGAAATGGCGCAGGCGATCCATGCCAAAGAGCTTTCCAGCCCCGAGGCCACACAGGCGGTGCTGGATGCTATAAAGGCAAAAGACAGCTCCATCGGTGCCTATAGGGCAGTGATGGAGGAACAGGCTATACAGCGTGCCCGGCAGGTGCAGGAACAGATTGAAAAAGGCGAGAGCCTTTCCCCGCTGGCCGGTGTGCCGGTGGCGGTGAAGGATAACATATCCACCCAAGGGGTTGCCACCACCTGTTCCTCCCGTATGCTGGAAAACTATAAGCCTATCTACAACGCGGGCGTGGTGGAAAAATTAGAGCAGGCGGGGGCTGTTATTGTCGGCAAGCTGAACATGGATGAGTTTGCCATGGGCGGCTCCTGTGAGACCTCCTTCTTCGGGCCCACCCGCAACCCATGGAACACCGACTGTGTTCCCGGCGGCTCCTCCGGCGGTGCGGCAGCGGCTGTGGCGGCCAGAGAGGCGGTTTATACCCTTGGCAGCGATACCGGCGGTTCCATCCGCCAGCCCTGCTCCTTCTGCGGTACCACCGGCATCAAGCCTACCTACGGCAGTGTTTCCCGGTATGGCCTCATTGCCTATGCTTCCTCGCTGGATCAGATCGGCCCCATCGGCCGTGATGTAAAGGACTGCGCCGCCGCCCTTTCAGTGATCTCCGGCCACGATAAACGGGATAGCACCTCCATTATCCAAAAGCCCTTTGATTTTTCACAGGCCTGCGGCAGCATAAAGGGCATGTGCATCGCCCTGCCTCGTGAATATTTTGCCGACGGCGTTGACCCCGATGTGGCAAAATCCGTGCTGGATGCGGCCAAAACCTTTGAGCGTCTGGGCGCTGTGGTGGAGGAGTGCAGTATCCGCCTTTCGGAATACGCAGTCCCCGCCTATTACATTATTGCCTGTGCCGAGGCCAGTTCCAACCTTTCCCGGTATGACGGCATCAAATACGGCTTCCGGGCAGAGGGTGAGCTGAATCTGGCGGAGCTTTACACCAAATCCCGCACACAGGGCTTTGGCCCCGAGGTTCGGCGGCGCATTATGCTGGGCTCCTTTGTGCTTTCCTCCGGTTACTTTGATGCTTACTACAAAAAAGCACTCAAGGTGCGGGGGCTGATCAAGCAGGAGCTGGATGGCCTGCTGGAAAAATACGACATGATTTTGGCTCCGGTTGCTCCTACAACCGCTTACCCCATCGGCCAGAATATTGATGATCCCCTGAAAATGTACATGGGCGATATATTCACCGTTTCGGTAAACTTGGCGGGCATCCCCTCTGTGGCACTGCCCTGCGGCTTTGATGGGGCAGGGATGCCGGTGGGCATGCAGTTGATCGGCAAAGCCTTTTCGGAGCCCACACTGGTCAAGGCAGGTATCGCTTGGCAGGAGGCTACGGATTTTCACACCAAAGCCCCTGAAAGGAGTGACGGATAATGACAGCATATGAAATTGTAGTGGGTCTGGAAGTGCACGTTGAGCTTGCCACGGCCTCCAAAATATTCTGCGGATGCACCACCGAGTTTGGCGGCGACCCGAACACCCATGTGTGCCCGGTCTGTACCGGTATGCCCGGTGTATTGCCGGTGCTCAACAAAAAGGTGCTGGAATTTGCCATACGGGTCGGCCTTGCGCTGGATTGCGCCATCACCCGGTACGGCAAGTTTGACCGTAAAAACTATTTTTACCCCGATCTTCCCAAGGCTTACCAGACCTCCCAGCTGTTTTTGCCCATCTGCACCGAGGGCTTTCTGGATATTGCAACCGAGAGCGGTTCCAAGCGCATTGGCATCCATGAAATCCACATGGAGGAGGATGCAGGCAAGCTGATTCACGACCCGTGGGAAGACTGCACTCACATCGATTACAACCGCTGCGGCGTGCCGCTGATTGAGATTGTTTCCGAGCCGGATTTCCGCAGTGGGGAAGAAGTTGTGGCTTATCTGGAGCGGCTGCGGGAGCTTCTGCTTTACATCGGTGTTTCCGACTGCAAAATGCAGGAGGGCTCCATGCGGGCGGATATCAACCTTTCGGTGCGCCCTGTGGGTTCCCAGCAGCTGGGCACCCGCACCGAGATGAAAAACATGAACTCCCTTAAAATGATTCAGCGGGCGGTAGAATGCGAAGCCCAGCGCCAGATTGAGCTGATTGAAGCAGGCGGCAAGGTGGTGCAGGAAACCCGCCGCTGGGATGATAACAAGGACAGCAGCTTTGCCATGCGCTCCAAGGAAAATGCGCAGGATTACCGCTATTTCCCTGAGCCCGATCTTCTGCCTATGAGCATATCCGAGGAATGGATTGCCGAAATTGCCCGGGAAATGCCGGAGTTCGCCCACCAGAAGCGGGAGCGTTTTATTTCTCAGTTTGAGATCAGCGATTACGATGCCCAAATGATCACCTCCGAAAAGCCTCTGTGTGATCTTTTTGAGCGTCTGGTGCAGGAAACCAGCCAGCCCAAGGAATCCGCCAACTTGATTATCGGCGAGATCATGCGCCTGCTCAACAAAACAGGCCAAACCGCCGAGGAGCTGCGCATTGATCCTCTCAAGCTGGCCAAGGCCATGGAGGCGGTGCTGGGCGGTTTCATCAACCGCAACGGTTATAAAGAAGTGATTGAGGCTGTTTTCACCACCGATGCTGACCCGCTGGTCTATATCCAGCAAAAAGGTCTGGCCATGATCGGCGATGAAGAACAGATTAAAACCGCTGTTATGCAGGCTTTGGAGCTAAACCCCAAATCGGTGGAGGATTATGCCGCAGGCAAAGAAAAAGCCTTTGGCTTTTTGGTGGGCCAGATTATGCGTGTTTTAAAAGGAAAGGCAGACCCCCAAATTGTCAACCGAATCCTCAAAGAAATGCTTCCCTGATTCGCTTATTAAACGGACTGCGGTATAAAATAAAAACGAATCCAATAAACAGGAACAGGATGCCCTCAGTTTTGAGAGTATCCTGTTCCTGTTTTAGGTATATATTAGAAAAAGTAGAGGGGGGCTAGATTTATTCGGCCGACATTGCGGCACTGAGAGCAATGGCAAGGTATTTTTCTTCGGCTGTAGCACCACGGGAAGTGAGTATAATGGGGCAGCTGGCACCCATAACAACTCCGGCCATTTTGGCGCCAAAGGTGCATGTCAGCATTTTACCCATAATGTTGCCGGCATGAATGTTGGGTGCAACCAGAATATCAACATCGCCTGCGGTTTCTCCTTTATAGCCCTTGGCTTTGGCTATTTCTGCACTAACAGCACAGTCATAAGAGATGGGGCCATCCACTATGCAGTTTTCAATTTCGCCGCGGCGGTTCATTTGGGCAAGTGCATCCGCTTCAACCGTCTCGGGCATTTTGGGGTTAATTGTTTCTACACAAGCAAGAACACCCACCTTAGGGCATGTATAGCCCAGGCGCAAAAAGGCTTCAACTGTGTTATCGATGATCAGCTTTTTTTGCTCAAGGGTAGGATAAGGAACCATTCCTCCATCCACAGCTGCAAGCAGCTTGTGATAGCCTTTTGTTTCAAATACGGAAAAAAGGGAAAGCAGGGGGGATTTTGCCAGCCCATTTTCCTTATTTACAACCGCTTTCAGGAAAGCACCAGTATCAATAAAGCCTTTCATGAGAAAATCGGCTTTGCCTTGCTTGATCAGGCTCACCGCTATAACCGCTGCGGATGCGGTATCGGAATCATAAATATCCGATTCATCGATGGTCTCGCCCATATGCGAAAGTATTTCAAGAATTTTTTTCTTATCCCCAACAAGCAGCGGAAGCGCAATTTGTTCTCTGCGAGCACGCAGAACAGCTTCAAGGGTATGCTCGTCAGCAGCGGCGGCAACGGCCATCCGCTTAGGGCTGGTGGAGCCTTTTGTTTTTTCCACAATCTGATCAAAACTTGTGTAAACCATTTGTCTCATACCTTTCTAAGCGATCGTAAAGATATGCGCTTTCTCTTTACCCTCAAGGACACGCAATCCCCCAAGGGCCAATGCCTCCATTTCGTTCTCGCCCGGATAGGCGAGCACCGGCGCAATAAAGGAGACCCGCTTGGTTATGGCATCAAAGATATATTCGGAATTGGCAATTCCGCCGGTCAGGATAATGGCCTCCACATCGCCATTGGCGGTGGGTGCAAGCTTAGCAATGTTCTTGGCAATGTTCAGCACAAGAGCATCGTATACCAGCTTCACTTTCTCATCGCCTTCTTCAATGCGGTGTTCCACTTCTCTGGTATCGGTTGTGCCAAAGTATGCCTTTATGCCTGCCTGGCTCTTGACCAGCTTCATCATGGATTCCTGTGTATGCTCGCCAGAAAAGGCGAGGCGTATCACATCAAACATGGGCAGGCCGCCGGCACGTTCCGGTGAAAAGGGGCCTTCTTCATCGCTGATCATGTCGATGATTCTGCCCTTGTGGTGCAGGCTGAGGGTGATTCCGCCGCCAAGGTGGGCAACAATCAGGGAACAATCGTTATAATGCTTGCCGTGCTTTTCGGCATAACGCATAGCCATAGCACGCATGTTCAGATTGTGCCCAAGGCCCTTACGGCTCATTTCGGGCATACCGGTAATTTTAGCAACGGGTAAAAGCTCATCCACAGTCACGCCGTCATAAATATAAGCAGGTATGTTCCTTTCCACACTGATGGCCCGTGCAATGACCGCCCCCAGATTGGATGCATGCACATTGTAGGTGGTGCGCATATATTCAACCATTGCTTCGTTGACCTCATATGCTCCGGCTTTGATGGGCGGGAGCATGCCGCCGCGTGAAATAACGGCGGTAAGGGTGTTGATGTCGACCGCATATTTTTCAAGGGTCTGATAAATCAGACCACGCCTGAATTCATACTGATCGGTTACCTTAGCAAAGCAGGAGAGATCATCGGTTCTATGCTCAATATTTTCAACAAATATAAGCTTGGTATCTTCATAGACAGCAATCTTAGTGGAAGTTGAACCCGGATTGAGGATAAGCATTTTTTGCATTGTTTGTCCTCCTATTCCACAGCCGCCATACCAGCCGCGAATGCTTTTTTATTGAGCTCAACAAACTTGGGCTTCATGCAGGCGGCAATGGCGTTATCCCAATAGAGGGCTTCCAGACCCATTAGTTTGACTAGAGCGCCCAGCATAACAATGTTCATGCTTTTTTCATTGCCCAGTTCCAACGCGATTGCGCTGGCATCGACCACCTTGGTTTTGACCGCAGCGTCCACCCGATCCAATATATCCATAGGGTATTCCTGCTTACCTGATAAGGTGGTGGCAGTGGGGATCATGCAGCTGTTGACTACGGCGACACCCTGAGGGCGCAGCTGATAAAGGTAGCGCATGGTTTCCATTGCTTCGAAAGAAACAAGAATATCTGCACTGCCTTTGCCAATGATGGGGGAGTAAACCTTTTTACCGAAACGCACTTGCGTGACAACGCTTCCCCCACGCTGGGACATACCGTGTATTTCACTCATTTTAACATCGTAGCCGCTCTCAACAAGCGCATAGGATAGAATCTTGCTGGCCAGTATGGTTCCTTGGCCGCCAACACCGCAAAGCAGGATATTTTTGTTTTCGCACATATTAGTTTTCCTCCCTTGCAATGGCGTTTTTCGGACAAACCTGGGTGCAAATATCACAGCCAAGGCATTGTGCCGGGTTTATGCGGACCTTCTTTTCATCTTTGTAATACTCCAGTGCGGGGCAGCCGGTTTTTATGCACAGGCGGCAGCCGATGCACTTATCCTGATCCACACAGTTTTTCTTATCCCGGGGGCCAAATTCCTCAATATCAGGTGCTGTGAGCCGTTTAAGGGCACAGGGCCAGCGGGTAACAATAAGAGCCGGTTCATCAAAGCCCATGCCCCATTTAAGCGCATCTGCGCATTCTTTAAGGTTCAGGGGATTGATCACCTTTATATGCTTCATGCCAAGAGCTTTGGCAACCTCTGCAACGCTGGTGACATTGCTTTCCTCGCCGGCAAGGGTCAGGCCGCTGCCTGGGTTTTCCTGGTGACCGGTCATACCCGTGATACGGTTATCCACAATGGTCAAAAGCACGTTGCTGTTGTTGTAGATGGCTTCCAGCATACTGGTCATGCCAGAGTGGAAGAAGGTGGAGTCTCCCATAATACCCAAGCAGCGCTTGCCTGTATCACCCATGTTAAATACCTTCTGGGCGCCATGAGCAACAGAAAAACCACCGCCCATGCATATAGCAATGTCTTTGGGTGCCAAGCCGTAGCAGCCGATGTCACTGGTTACCACAACATTTTTAAGCTTTTCAACCTCATGGAAGAACCCACGGTGGGGGCATCCTGCACAGAGCAGGGGAGGACGGGCTGCCACAACCGAATCGTCGTGTTCGATAACAGGGTTGGATTGGCCCAAAAGCGAAAGCCGAAGAATATCTGGATCCAGCTCGCCGACAATGGGGATTTTATCTTTACCGGTGCAGGGGATGCCCATGGCCTTAATGGCATCTTCCATAAAGGGATCCAACTCTTCTATAACCAGAAGGGTCTCAACCTCAGCGGCAAATTCACGAATTTTTTTACCCGGCAGGGGGAAGGTGAAGCCAAGCTTCAGATAAGAAGCAGAATCGCCGTAGACTTCCTGTGCATACTGATAAGCTGCGCCTGCGCAGACAATACCAAGCTTTCTGTCGCTGCCCCACTGAATAAAGTTAATGGGGGTATTGTTGGAGAATTCCTCTAAATCTTTAAGCCTCTGCTCAACCTTGACATGAAGATGTTTCGAGATGGCAGGCACAGGGTTGAATTTATCTTTTTTTACATAGGGAACAAGCGGAACTTCGACACGCTCGCCAGGCTCCACAAGACTCTTGGAATGGCACACACGGGTTGTCATGCGCACCATCATAGGTGTATCGTATTTTTCGCTCAGCTCGTAAGCCAGCTTGATCATATCCAGCGATTCCTGAGAATCGGAAGGCTCAAGCATGCCCAGCTTTGCTGCACGTGCATAGTGGCGGTTATCCTGTTCATCCTGAGATGAATGCAGGCCCGGGTCATCGGCGGAGATCAGCACGAGGCCTCCGTTAATGCCGGTATAGCTCAATGTAAAGAGCGGATCGGCGGCAACGTTTACACCAACATGCTTCATGGATGCAAGTGCACGTCCACCTGCAAAGGATGCTCCGATAGCCGCTTCCAAGGCTACTTTTTCATTGGGAGCCCATTCGGAATAAACCTCTTTATAGGCGGTCATGTTCTCAAGTATCTCTGTGCTTGGCGTCCCCGGATAAGCAGATGCAAAACGAACCCCTGCCTCCCAAGCTCCTCGGGTGATCGCTTCGTTTCCCGTTAATAGCTGCTTCAAAAAAACACCTCCGTAAGTTTAGTGGCACATCCTGCATCCATCGCATTCCGGCTTCCCATAGGGGCACGAAAAATCACATTTGGGCTGCTCCTGATGGGATTCACCCTCCGGTGTTTGGAATTGTTCTGTTTGATTGGTTTGGGTAGCAAAATAGTTATCCATTCTCTTTAACAACCTCCCCAAAATGCAGCTGACTGCATTTCTTTTGTAGTTGGATCGATCTAAAACCGCAGCGTGGTTTTAAACAGCGGCAGGATGCCGCTAACCGCTATAGGCGGCTATACTGGTATCATACTCATAGACACGCCGCGCGTGTTTGAGGGCAGGGCCCCAGCTTCAAAACTCCATTTTCGTTTTGGGGCTGTATGAGTATACAATTACAGGGCCGCTTTCATCTACTGCGCAGTATCTTTCGATTCATCCTGCATAAACGAAAGCGGCCATATTGTCTTTATAACTATGGAATCAGATTATCTGGGCAGATACTGGCCCTGTTCTCTGAGAATATCCTGAAGCTTCTTGACATTTACATCACGAACCTTCACGCCCTCTTGCAGAGCGATTGCAGCGGCAACACCGGCAGCCTGACCCAGTGTGGAGCAATGGGGAACAAGGTTGGACCAGTCATTTGCAAAGCGTGTGGAAGAGAAAGAACGGCCTGCGATGAGCAGGTTATCGATCTTCTGGGGAACGATAACACCATAGGGAACCTCTGTGGGGCTCTGGGAGACGCCGAAGTTAAAGGGAGGAACCACAGAAACAACATCATCGTAATGGTTGGGCTCTTTGATATCCGCATCGGAAAGGGTCTGAATGCCGTGGATACGTCTGCTTCCACGTGTACCGGTCTGCGGAGCAATGTCGATCAGGTGTGCATTCTCAAAGCCGGGCAGGTTTTCCTTCATGTATTCGATCGCCTGGAACATGGTGCGGCGAACGCTCATATCTGTCTCGGTCAAATCCTTAACATCGAGGCAGTATTTGGGAATCCAGTTGTTGATCCAGCACTGGTCGTTTCTGGGGAAGGAATGGGGAGACATGCGGAACCCGACCATCTCCATCAGCTTAACGCTGTGCTTTTTATACCATTCATCGGGATTGGCTGCTTTCCACTTGGCGTATTTATCAAAATCCAATCCGCCAAGACGATAAACGCCTGCTGTGTTGGCGTTTCTCAGGTTCAGATCCCGATCATCGTCATATGTACCGCCTGCAAAAGCAAGGATATCAGCATCGCCTGTACCGTCGATAACGATTTTAGCCATAATGGCTTTGCGGCCTTCTTTGCTCTCGATGATGACGCCCTTGATTTCATCGCCGTCCATAACGGCACCAACGCCCCAGCAGTGCAGGTAGGTTGTGATCGCTTTTTCTTCTTCAACCATCTCATCCAGCACAACCTTGAGCATGTCGGGATCAAGATAGCTGCCATAGTTGACATTGTTGTTAACAGCAAAGCCCCAGTGGCCGTCATATTTATGCATCACTTCAGGATCGGTGCTGCCGGCCTGCTCCGGTCTGGGACCGAAAGCGCCTTTGTCAAGCTTCTCCATCCGGTCAATCCATTCCTGCTGAAGTCCTTTGACCATAACCTGATCGTTGAAAGAGAGGTGAGGAATCAGCACAACAAAACCGCCGGAAACCATGCCTCCCAGATGATTATAGCGCTCTACGAGCACAATCTTTTTGGCGCCTGCTCTTGCGGCCGCAATAGCAGCGGAATGTCCTCCGGGACCAGAGCCGATGACAAGCACATCGGCCTCATCAAATACCGGAATTTCTCTGGAGGGTTCAAGAATTGTTTTCATGATTACAAAGCTTCCTTTCATTGTTGCAAAATTGTTGGCCGGCATTTATTTAGAAAAAAGATTTCTTCCAAAGCTGCCTTTATGAAGCACTTCTAAACCAAATTTATTATCCATAACGATATTATAAAATTTTTTACTATTTTTCAAGGCGCAATATACATAAAAAATCGATATTAAAATATTGAATATAACCAAAATATAATATTTGAAGAAATTATTAAGAGTATGTTAATAATTTAACCAAAAATTAGTTGATAAATTTATACATTTTTTTATTGAGAAAACCTTTGACTTTTGGAATGTTATATATTATCATCAAATCGTATTATCCAACCTTTTATAATATTCGATTGAATTATTCGGCAAAAGGTTTTCTGGCTCGATGTATGTGTGCGTTTTTATAACAGTGTGCACACTTCTTATGGCAACCATTTATTATCCATATTATCCAAATCAAATTGATTGAGGGGTGTTATTTATGGGACAATCCAATTCGTCTCAGCCAGCCGAACAGATCGAGCTCTCCGGTAAAAGAAAAGCACTGTGCGTTCTTGCAATACTAATCTGCGGTTTCGCTTATTGGAGCACGCGCTACAAAGCAAACGCATTGCTGCCGATTATTGCAGGTGATCTGGATGGCATGACCTACTATTCTTGGGCGCCTATGATGTTCTCACTCACCGGTGCTATCGCCGCACCGTTCTGGGGCAAAATGGGCGATATTTACGGCAAGCGCAATATTCTTTTGATTCTGTTGGGCCTTATGGTGGGCGGTGAACTGCTCTGCGTTATAGCCCCAAACATTTTTGTGTTTATTGCCGGTTACGCAATAAACGGCTTTGGCGGCGGTGCTATGCAAGGTACATATATGGCTCTGCTGGGCCAGCTTTTTGCGCCGACAGAACGTGGTAAAGTTGGCGGCACAATACTTTCAATCATGAGCATTGTTTCGCTTACCCTTCCCACAATTGCCGCCGTTATTGCAGAATCATGGACATGGCGGTATGTGTTTGTTCTCACTGGCATAATCTTTTTAATTGCTTTTTTGTTTGTGGCATTCACTGTGCCCAACGTTAAAAAGGAAAATATCAATGTCCGCATTGATGTTATCGGCTTGATTACCCTGACCATTGCTGTCTCCAACTTCCTGCTGGGCCTCTCCTGGGCCGGTTCCAAGTTCGCTTGGACATCCCCCACGATCATCATTATGCTTGTTGTTTCGGCTGTATTCTTTGTGATATTCTTCAAGCATGAGTCCAAAATCCCCGAATATGCCATTGTTTCCACCAAGCTTCTCAAGAACAAGAGCTTTCTTATGTGCGGGTTGATTTCGGTCTTTATGACCTTTGGTCTGACCGGTGTTTCCACCTACCTTTCCCTCTTCATGCAGGGTGTTCAGGGTATTGGTGCAACAATCTTCTCCACCATCAGCATTCCTGCAAGCTTTGTGGGTATCTTCATGGGTGCATTTGCTGGTTTCCTTATGGACAAAACAAAGCATTATAAATGGATGCTGACACTTGCTACATCGGTTACAGTGCTTGTCATGGTTTTCTTTGGCCTGATGCCTGTTTCTGTTCCGATTATTGCAATTGTTGTGGCAAGAATTGTTTACAATGTTGGCGGTGGTTCCTGGATGCCTTCCATCAACACACTGAGCGCCATGGCCTATGTTGATCCGGATGATTATGGCGTTGGCAACGGAACACTCTATTTCTTTGCTTCTTTGGGCAATGCGTTGTCTCCCGCCCTTCTCGGCTCTGTAATCAATTCCTCCTACACCAAAAATATTGCCAAATACACCGTCGATCTTAGCTTGAATGCCGATCAGACAAAGCTTGTTTCTACATCACGTGCACTGGTAAATAACGCAACAATGCAAAAGCTGGCAGAATCCTTCACCGATTCAGCCGCCTATGAGGCAACTGTTACAGCGGTCAAGACCGCTTTGCAAATGTCTTTGCGCAGTGTATTCTTCACCGCAGCTGCTCTTATTTTTATTGGCGTTGTAGCATCACTTATCCTTAAGGAGATTCCGCTGGATCAGGTGAAATACTCCACCACAATGAAAAAGAAATAAGTAAGCCTGACTGCAAATTGTATATTTCCTCCCCTTTATTTTATATGTGTTGGTTGAGAGGACCCCATTTATGTGGAGTCCTCTCACTTTTTTCGATATAATTAGGCAGCATTTTTACTAGACAGCCATGCTTGACATTAGATGGTTTAGATAATAGAATAAAAATATTACCAATTAGCACCAATGCCTGCTTTTTGATCCTGTCAAGCCTATGCCATAGAAAAAATCAAGATACAAGGCTCACTCGCAACCATATTATGGATAAATATTTGGTCGTAAAGGATGTGTGAAAGTATGCCCATCAGCAAAAAGAAAATTGTTTCCAAGATCGGTCAAGGTGAAAGCGATAAGCTTTTTCAGCGGGTTATGGAAACACTGGATAATAACTCATCAATCAATGCACAGGTTAGTTTCTGGCAAAACGAACTGATGATTTTGCATGGAACCAACTATATGAGTTACCGCATGATGCGCTTTATGCGCAAGCACCCACAGGGTGTGGAACCCTCTGTAATAGCGGATTATCTTGCCAGTTCACGCCAGACAATAACCAATATGGCAGATGAGCTTGAGAGCAAGGAGTTTATTATTCGGCAATCTCACCCTACCGATCGCCGCAGAATCCTTCTTATCCTTGCAGAAAAGGGGCAGGAGCTGACCGATTTGCTGGTAAAGGAAATGGATTGCATACAAAGGCGTGTTTTTAAAAATTTTACCCCTGCCGAAATGGAAATGTATTTGGATATACGGCTGAGAATCATACGTTATTTTGAAAACGAAATTAAAAATATCTACCAGTCCCATCAATAAAAGCGGGGCTTGCAGATGCAATTGGCTGGTGAGTTCAGCCTTTTTAATATTCCGCCGCGGCCGTTTTGACCGATTTTCGGAATGCTACCGAGTCAACCGGGGTGTCCTGCTGCAACTCAGTTAATAGTTTTTTGATTTAGACAACAAAAAAGAGGTTATGTTTTTCAGCTACGAAAAACATAACCTCTTTGCTATTTGATGCGTTTGTTAACTTTTAGGGCGTATATAAAGTGCAGGTTTTTGCTAGCATCTCAGGAAAAATCTGGTTTCGCCATAAGCTGCTTTGAGTTATGCCGTCACCCGAATGGTAAACTGTGCCGAAACGCCGTTAGCAGAAGTTACCTGGATAATGGCAAAGCCTGTTTTGCTTGTAGCTGTTACCAGGCCGTTTTCATCCACATCGGCTACGAGTGGCGACAGAGATGTCCATGTGACATGGGGATCAGTTGCGTTGCTCGGGGTGATAACGACAGCAAGCTGAGCGGTTTTGTTCCGCTTAACAGTGGAACTGCCGGTAATCTTGAGAGCGGTAACAGGAACTTCCTCACCTGCTTCTACAAGCCCATCTATAGATGCCTGCAGTGCGGCTGCCGCTGTGTCAACGGTCTCCTGAGTGGCTTGGTTGTCTGCGACTGTGCTCTGGGCTGCTGCGAGGGCTTCGGCAAGGGGTGCCCAGCTCTCTGCGGTGTAGTCAGATTCAGTCAAAGCAGAAGCCTTCGCAATCAAGGCATTCAGTGCGGCCTTATCCACAGGAGTGGATTCTTCGGTTACCGTTACATCAATAACCTCGGTGGCTATTTCATGATTATTGGGCAAGCCATACCAAGTCACCTTGACTTGAGTTTCACCTTTCTTGAGCGCGGAAACCGTAACCGTTTGACTATCGGTGACTGTTTCATGGCTTACAGAGGCAATATCCTTGTTTACAACAGCGATTTTAGCAGACATGACAACATTGGTGTTCATGCTCAGATTGAAATCCTTGGAACTGCCTTTTTCAATTGTCAGCTTATCTGTGGAAAGACCATAATCTGTAGAAGCACCAGCTACGAATACAGTAATGATCTTGGAACCCAACTCCTTATCATTCTGCCCATACCATGTCACCTTAATCTTGGTTTCGCCCTTGCTCAGAGCGGATACGGTAACAGTTTGATCTGCTGTAACATTTGTATGGCTCACAGAGGCAATAGTAGCGTCATCAACCGCAATCGTTGCCTTGATAGCTTCTGAGCCCATGGTAAGATCAAAGCTGTTGGAGCCGCCTGTCTCAATCTCAAGACTGTTTTTGGATACTCCATAATCTGGATCGGGAACAGTTCCAGAAGCCTTGAGGGTAATGGGTCCGTTGTAAACCACAACCTCTGAGCTTCCATTTACCGTTGCCTTCGGGTGGCTGAGGGTTATCTTCACCGCTACCTCCTGATCTGTGGCAGGGCGGCCTGTCAGAGTTCCATCCTTATTGATATAAGGAGAATCCGATTCAAACTTGACGGTATAATCATAGGGAACAGCCAGCTTGATATCCTGCGAAATCTCGGTAGGAATGTTGCCCGGTAAATATTCAGCGACTGCTGCAAAGGCATCGTTGAGCACATCCTGATCGGTTCTGCCGTCTGTATCAGTGATGTCAATGAACTCGCAGTAAGCATCCAGCTCTGCGGCACCATTTGCAAACAAGCCTACCTGAACATTCTTCACCAAGCTTGTTTCGCCGCGCCGTCTTCCGTCGGCGCTCTGAACCTGCTTGAAGTTCAGGCCATCTTCAGAATACCATGCCGTATACTCGGTTCCTTTTCTCTGGAGCTTATAATAGAGAACCAGAGGAGTATCTTCCTGTGGAATTCCCGTTGCGGTGCTGATGCTGCCGTTAGAAGCACCCCCGATTTCCGGAGCCATGGACATGCTGCGGTTGGAGCCCTGATAGCCTACCCGGATGTAGTTATCCTCATCCTCCCAGGCAAGCAGCATCACGTGGCGGTTTCCAATACGGGTGGGGAGATACAGCTTTGTGGTAATGGTCCAGTCGCCGCCGCCGGGTCTGGTAAATACGTTGTTCCAGTTGCGGTTTGTCCCGCTGATGCTGCCGGGAGACATAGCGAGCTTGAGCCCGTATCCCGGGACAGCGGTATAAGAATCTTTATTTTCGTTATTCACTGTCCATTTGTCATCAATTATGCCTTTAACGAAGGAGGATGAAGTAAATTTATCTTCGAAGGCAACGATATACACTTGTTCGGCGATTCCGGTTCCGGATACCTTAATGTATACACTGCCGGGCAATAGGGCGGGATTTATCCCGTTAGGGGCAGGTGCGAAGGAGCCCTCCTTGCCGGTTGCGGAATACTCCACGGTCACGCCATCAATGGCAACTGCCTTGACAGCATACGCAGGGTCATCGGCGGATATATCCGAAACAATCGGGCAGGAATAATGCAGTGTATTTCCATCGAAACCTTCAATGGAGTGGCCGCCAATTGTAATGTCGGTAAGGCCGGCATCTCCCTGCACATAGACTACAAATTCAGTTTCGGCGGATACGCCGTCGGGGGAGGTAACTTTTGCAGTAATGGTGGCTACGCCCGCCTTCTTCATGACAATGGGGCCGGCAGAGAAAGCACCGGAATCTGTTTTATCTCCTACCTGAACCACATCGGGGCGGTTTGAGGCGTATTCAATGGTATAGGATGCGGGAAGCACCTCTTGGACACCAATCTGGGGCAGATTATCCGGATTGTCTATACGGCTTACCTTTCCGGCACTGTCCGGCATGTCCCACGAAGCGGTGGAAGCATTGACATCATCGGGGTTTACACCGATGTCTTTACCGGGAACATTGTTGATAACCCGAGTACCATAAAGCTTTTCGTTGGCCATAGTGACTGCCACGTTGGGCTGAATGGTATTTTCCAGCTCACTTGTGCCAAGGTCAAAGAGAACACGTTCGCTCACGCCGTTTTCTTTGGCATTGTCGCCATGTTGAGTGGGCTTTACAGTGACGATAGAAGGATCTTCACGAATAAAACCATCCGTCACGGTGAATTTCTCGGAAAGATCAACGCCCTCTTTAAGCTCACTTGAGCGGGCAACCCATAAGGTCCATTCGCCTGCTGGCAGAACATAGCATTCTTTGTCTTCATCATACAAAGCCAGATCAGAAACCTTGACAGGAATGGATACAGTTTCACTTCCGTTGGCGGCGATTTCCACCTTTTCAAATCCAACAAGGCGCTTGAGGGGGATTTTTGGATCGGTTCCTGCGCCCGGGGATACGGCGTAAACCTGCGCGACCTGTTTTCCGTCCACATTGTTGGTGTTGCTGATCTTGAACTTGACGTCTATAACACTATCCATTGTGATAGCTGCACCGTTGCCTAAATCCAGAGCGCCGGCAGCTGAGGCACCAAGAATGGATTTTTCGCCATCGGCTTTGGCATAAGCAACATCTGCATAGCTCAAGCCATAGCCAAAGGGATAGATAGTGTCTTCAACATTATACATGTAAGTACGGCCGCCCTTGTTATTAGAGGGATACAGGCTGTAATCGAAGAAACCGGGGGTATCGCTGATCATATCTTTAAGCCAAGTTGCGTTGGTACGGCCGGAGGGATTGTTTTTACCGGTGATGGCTTCGCCAAATCCGGTTCCTTTCCGGAATCCGTTAAAGCTGGACCAGAGAATTGCATCGGCATTGTTGACAATGCCATCCTCCATATGAACAGGGCCATAGGTTTCCATGACCAGAATCAGTTTTTTAGGGTTCTTTGCTTTGACCTGCTTGATGAGCTCCACCTGCGCCTGGGCAAGGTGCAGATCGGTGCGGTCTCCGTCTTCTCGGGAGTCTCCGCTGCCTTGACCAACAACCACAATAGCAAGGTCAAGATTCTCTTCTACGTTATCGAGCGCAATATCCTTTGCATCAAGAGCCGTAAATCTATTGCGGTTAACCGAAGAGCTGTAACCATAGTGGTAGTCGATTTTAAGATTGTCACGTGCAGCCTGATTGTAGGTGGCTTCATCTTTAAATGCAGTCTTAATCGCCTGCTCGATGGTGACAAGATTGCTTTCGTTTGAAAGCCTGGAGGAATATCCACCACGGAAGTTGCTCTGCCCAACAGGGCCGATAATGCCAACCTTGAAGGAACCGGCAGCCTGCTTGATAGACTCCTCTGTGATGGGAAGGGCGTTGTTTTCATTTTTAAGCAATACGATGGTGGATCGGGAAAGCTCATCCGCCAAATCGATTCGTTCCTTGGTCTGGCCTGCGGCGCCGTTGAGATAGCCGCCATTCATGCCAGCGCTCAAGCGGGCGGCGCCCTCGGTGATGTACTTGTTTTCCTGATCAAATTCACCAAGCTGCATCCGCTTGGTCATCAGGCGGTGGGCAGAGACATCCAACTGCTGCTCTGTAAAGAAGCCCTTATCTGTGCGGATCGGGCGTCCATCCTGATTCAACATCATCTTTTTATAATTTGAGGCATAGCTGCCTAAGCCATCGGTCTCTCCTGCGTTACACTGGAGATCCAATCCGGAGGCCATTGCATTGGCATAGGCTTCCCCAAGGGTATAGGGCGATGCTGTAAGAGGATTGGTCTTATGAACATTTCGGTTGAAAGATGTTGCAACCGAATCACAGTCCGAAACAATGTAGCCGGAAAAGCCAAAAACCTGGCGCAGCAAGGTATCCATATAGAAGCTGCTGAAGGAGATGGGGATACCATTCACACTGCTGTAAGCCATCATTACCGATGATACATCGGCTTTATCCACAACAATGCGATAAGGGCGGGTGTAATACTCCCTCATCTCACGCTGGGTGACATTATCGGCGCCGCTGGTATAACGGTTTTTCTCACTGTTATTGGCCGCATAATGCTTAATGGTTGTAACGGCCTGCTTGATGCCCTGACCGTTGCTGTTGGTGACTATGTAATCCCCGTTAATATCTTTGCCTTCAACGCCTTTGACGAAAGAGGCTCCCATGTTGCCTACAAGGAAGGGGTCCTCTCCGTAGCTCTCGTCGTTGCGGCCCCAGCGGGGATCGCGAGCGAGGTTAACAGTGGGTGAGAACATGGTCAAGTTATACTTGTTGCCTTTCACCCTCTCGCGGATTTCGGAGCCGATGGCTACGGCCTCCTGATAATAAAGGTCAGTATCCCAAGATGTACCCATGGAATAACTGGAAGGATAGGATGCGCCGTCTGTTGTGATTCCAAACCATCCCTCCTGGGAATAGCCGTGGAGTGCTTCGTTCCACCACATATAGCTTGCGATGCCCAGCCTCGGGATCGCGCTGGAGTTGTATCCGGCTGTCTGAGATGCTTTTTCTGCCAAAGTCATACGAGCCACCATATCTGCGGCACGTTCTTCATAGGAATAGCTCTCATCTTGATAAATCGGGGGAGTTGCAGGGGCAGCGGTCATGGGCGCAATATCGGCCGCGGCTGCTGTTATCTGCATAGAAGAAAAAGTTGGGCAACAACTAAGGGTAACGACTGTTGCGGTTACTAACGCCAAAAATCTTTTTTTCACCTTCGCTATCTCCTTTGTATTCTCTTTTCTCGGTTTAACATCTCCTGCTTGTGGTGAAGCTTCTTGCCTCATCTGGGAACGTGGGCAGCGGTTCCAGAGAATGTGTTCACTTTCTAATTAAAATTCACGTCCTTTCCCGATTCCCGGTAATAATCTTCCTCTAAAGCACCTCAATGCTTCTAGGCAAAAAGAACATAGCGAAAATGGATGCGCTAAAATGCTCGAGCACATTTAAAAGTAAATAAGAATTAATTCTAAATTTTGTTTTATTTAAACAATATTTACCGATAAATAAAAACTGTTTTTAATAAAAACTATTATTTTAAGTGCTCGAGCACAACTTTGGATCAACCAATGCACTTAAATTTAAAGGATGGCAGCTGTGGGCAAAGTTTTTTGACCACAGCTGGTTTAAAGGCAAAAAGTTGCTGTGTTTCACTCGATTTCGTAAGGCCACTCGCTGATACCGCCCAGATTATACACCTGCTGGTAGCCCATCTTCAAGGCTTCTTCCAAGGCGGTTTGTGCCCGGCCGCCAACGGCGCAATAGAATATAAGCGTTGTAGTTTTATCCGGCACCTGTTTTAAAAGATTTGCACCGATTTCTCCTACCGGAATATGGAGCGCACCGGCAATGTGTCCTTCTGCCCATTCTTCGTCGGAACGCACATCAATGATTATGGCGCCGCGATAGTTGTAATCCTCATAAGCCTGCTCCGGCTTAATGTTATATTGCCGAATATTGTTGGTATCAACAATGCTATGCGTATAATCGGCTCCTACCATCAGCAGTTTTTCATTTCCAAAGATCACATCGTACAAATCCTGTTGGGTATACTCGTCCATTTTGTTGCATTCCGCGCAGTTGGTTATTGTAAGAAGGCGCCCCTTGTTGCAGGCAGCTATAATTTGGTCAAGATTAAAACCCAGGGAATTAATGTTGAGGGGAAAAAGAGTTGATGGGTCGGTGCCGTTAATTTCTGTCAGTGGTTTATAAAACCAGATTTCTCCAGATTCAGTATACATGACAAACGGCCTGTCCGGGTCATCTTTCATTTGGCCAACCACAAAAAATGTATCGCCCATATTTTCTAGGGAGTTAAAGATGCAAAGATCAGCGTAGCCCTCGTAATATTCATTGTAGTTCTTCCAGCTCCATGTGACACCGTCTGTACTAATAAAATAATCGGTCTCTTTGGTAATGGCCATGATCATTTCATCATTTGCCTCTATGGAGATGATATCATTTTGGACCGGCAGCTGTATTTGGCTCCAAGTAGTTCCTTCCGAGGAGGAGAGAATGGTTCCGCGGCTGCCTCCAATGAAAAACGTGTTGTTAAAAGAGGTGGCTGAGTTTAGATCCTCCTTACTATCGGTGTTGATAAGAGAGAAATCTTTTCCGTCAGCGCTGTAAAGGATGGTACCATTATCCCCACAGACCAGAATTTTCCCATCTCCGCTCCACATTCCTTTAAGATCCTGATCGGTGAAAGATTTCTGGTTTTCCGCTATATTGTTCTCATCTATGCGTGTTAACCGCCCTCCAGATCCTGCGGCCCAAAAAAAAGTTCCATCAAAGGCCGCTGAATAATAGGTCCCATCCTTAACGGTCTGCTGGCAATTTTTGTTCACTGTGTCAAGATTTGGCGGACTGACTGGAGGGGCCCAGGTGGTGCAGGCTGAAAAAGAAAAGAGTATACCAATTGTTATTGCAGCCAGGGGTGCTACACGCTTGCTCATTGCTATTCCTCCTCATAAGACATAAATGAAACAAATCGCTTACTATCTACTATGTGCTCGAGCACAATTTTTGACAGTAAACATTTGTTTCATTTTAGCTAAACAAGATGAACGATATTAAGGAATAATATCCAACGTAGAACACTGCTTGGGGCTAAAGCCTGTTGGCAGAAAAAAATTATCATAAAAATATGTAAAAATTACATATTTTTTATGTGAATTACGAATATATTCTATAACTATTGTTTTGGTTTGTCAATAGATGCAAAATAAACTAATTATCTGTGACGTTGCTCAAAATAAACTATAAAAATTTTTATATTTGCCGTAAAACATTATAAGAGCTGTTCTCTTGAAGGAGTGTGCTTCGAACATCTGTAATGCTTGGATAGAATAGGAGAAATATACTTGCATTTCTTGTCTTTCTTAGGGATTGGTGTTTACCACAGCATTAAATCAAAGTTACGTTATTATCATGCAGAAGGATCTAGTTAAGAAATAAGATCTATAGCCAAACAGCAGGCAGAGTTTTAACACCCTGTCTGCTGTTTACTTCGCCCATATATAATTACATAGACCAGCTATGCTAGAGGTGCGGCGGCATACAAATTGGCAACAAGCCCCACGCCAGTTCATCTCCTGCAACTATCTGGTCAGACACTGCTATATGCCTTTTTCTGCCGTATCTAACAACGGTTTTTATATTTAGTTGAAATGATTTTTAGGAATAATAGTCGTTAAAATATATCTACCCCAATAAAGGGGATATTTCCTCTGTATATAAAAGCGTTAGCTTGTGCATAGCCCGTGTGCAGGCAATATAAAGCAGGCTCCTGTCATATTGCGTAAAATAAGTGGCCTCATCCACATAAGGGACTATGACCTCATCAAATTCCAGGCCCTTTGCCATCTGTATGGATGTGATTGATATACCATTGAGAAAATGGGTGCTTTCCGGCGAAATTAAGTTTACATCGCAGTGATACGATAGCTGGTTGTAAAGCATGCTTGCCTCATGATTGGTTTTTGTAATAATCCCAAGCGAGGAATATGTTGTTTGAGAAAAGGCTTCAATCCCGGCTTTTATACGCATAAACTCATCATTTTTATTCTGACATTTAATTATCGTGGGGGCTTCTCCATGACGTTCTATGGCTTCTATTGTTCCTGTATTGTTGATCTGCTGGGCAAAAGAGATAATCTCATAGGTAGAACGATAACTTTTTAATAGTTCAACCAATTCAGCCGTATTGTATAGCTGCCGTATATCGTCTAGTGTATGGAGATGATTGGGGTTGATAAATTGGCCGAAATCCCCCAAAATTGTTTTTTGACATTTAAACAGCAGATTGATTACCGCATATTGGATAGGCGTATAATCCTGCATTTCATCAATAACCAAATGTCGAATTGTTCCGCTCTCCTTTAAACCCTCGTAAGCAGCATGAAGATAAATGAAGGGAAAAACATCAGCCCATTCCAATGTTCTTTTTGCGGGCATAACAAGCATTTCCGGCTTCTCGATATGCCTGTAGAATTCTTTATAGAGGGATAGTGTATCTCTCATTTTTAACATTTTGCTTAAAGCCTTCAGAATGGTTCTGCTTTTTGGAATATCTTCTTCCATGTAATTGTCAGTATCAAAGCGGTCAAAAATATCATCTGCAACCATCTGCAAACGCCGTTTGACAGGGTATTTGCTATAAGCAAGAAAACGTGTTTTTATCGCATCTGCTTTTGCAGTAAAGCGCCCGTAAGTATAGTCGGCAGGTTCAAAAATCATGCCCGGCATTTGGGCAATGAAGCTGTCCATTTGCTTTACGAAATCCAAGGTAGACTTAAAGCGCACACGTTCTGCCCATGTGCTTTCATTTGTTTCCAGCGGGTCTTTGTCTATTTCAAATCCAATGACACCCTCCAATTGCACGTTGGCTATATCAGAAAAGCTTAGCTCACCAATCGGTTCTTCGCCAAGCTCCGGCAAGACATTTGAAATATAATCCCCGAAAACCTTGTTTGGGGACAAGATCGTTATATTTTTTGCGGACAATCTATCTTTGAAATGATACAGCAAAAAGGCAATCCGATGAAGGGCGATGGAGGTTTTCCCGGAGCCGGCAACGCCCTGAATGATAAGCGTGCCTGCTTTTTCGTTACGAATAATTTGATTTTGCTCCTTCTGAATTGTGGCAATAATAGATTTCATTTTTTCATCAGAAGTATGGCTCAATTCTTTCTGCAGAAGTTCATCTTGAATATTGACAGAACTTTCAAGAGCATATTCCAATTTGCCAGCTTTAATTTTAAACTGCCGTTTACGGGTTAAGGCACCTTCTATTCTCCCTTGGGGAGCGTTGAAACCTGCCGGGCCAATTTCATAATCATAGAACATACCGGCGATAGGCGCACGCCAATCCAATATTAATAATTCATTTTCGTGAATGAAAGAAAAGCGTCCAATGTAGTAGGCCGTTGATTCTTCAGCAGTGGCTTCCTGGAAGTCTATACGGGAGAAATAAGGCGACTCCTTTAACTTAGCAATTTTCTCCCGCATGCCTACCGCAAAGGCTCCGGTATTATCAATGCGGTTTAATGCCAATTCATTTTGAAACATTTCGTGCGGGTCAATTTCTCCGCGATTCTCCACCATGTAGCGCTTAAACTCCATGTATTCTCCGTCGAGCCGGCCAACATCGGCATCCGCTTCTTTCAAAGCATCATCCAGTTTGCGATTTGTTTCTTCTAGATGGAGTATTTCATCTGGAAAGGGCATGCTGCCACTTGTATCTTGAGCCGTAGCGCCTTGGTTACTCCGGCTAAATTTCTCTCCTGTGCTCATCGGTTTTCTCCTTCGGCAAAACAAATCGTTGTGTTGGGTAACCGAACTCCACCAGTAACTCGGCCTCTGCAAATCCTAATTCCATAATTGCTTTACGGTGTCCGGTATCTGCTTTATCACCCTCTCTGTATGTGGTAATACTAATTTTCTTTCCTTTGAGCAGTTCGCTCATTGCCTTATCAAGAAATGCTTGAGGAATCCCCTTTTTACGGTAAAGTGGGTGCGTTCCCATAAAATCAATGCTTCCCGTTTTATAGGAAAACAGCATGGCTCCAATTGCAATCTTATTGTCTTTCAATAGCAAGGCTTGTTTGGTTTTGATTCGCTGTTTTAATACCTGTATATATTCATCTTCATGCAGATGTGGAAAACCGTCAATAACCAGCCGAACCAGAAGCATCCAACAGGGTATATCCTCTTCTGATGCAAAATCAATATTCCATTGGGCGTTATCTTCATGATCCAGCATATCGTATCCTGCCTCAAATTCAAATTTTACTTGTAGAGGATAAAATTTTTCATTATCCCGATACTTGTTGGGAGGTTGCTTATACATGGAAGTGAAAATATTTGTAAACGCCTGTTGGCTTTCGTATCCAGCAAGCAGAGCAATATCAAGAATTGGCTTATTTGAAAAAACCAGCAGCTTGGCGGCTTCGGTTAGCTTCCTGCGCTGAACATATTCATGAATGGTGAGCCCAATGGTGTTGGCAAACATACGGTGGAGATGGTGTTTTGAATAATGAACTGCGTTTGCTACAATATCCAAATCGATTTTTTCAGTTAAGTGGGCTTCGATATAATCAATGGCTAAGGCTGTATTCTTGATGCTGTTATTTACCATTTCGTTTGGCCTCCTTTCAACTGATGCTATGCGGATATACCACAGTATACCAAAATCAAGCGATATAATTTTAATTATTCTTGCTCTTTTGAAAATCCCAATAGCTTAATCACCTATCAATAACTAAACAACGGTAAGTAGTGTGCTGTTTTTCCACAAGAAGTGCAGTCGTCTGGCTATCCGGCCTATAAGGACAGCCCGAAACGTCACTAAACAGTTGGTACTTCTTAAAATCCACCTCATGAGCTTCTTTCAGCAGCGTTTCCGGAGTAAAGCAGCAATTCCATATAGAGTATTCCCTCACTCTGCTCTCTGTAATTACAGTGGTTTGCTCAAGTGTTACAATGTCGGAATACTTGTACTGTGTATGCAATGAAAGATACTTTTCAGCACTCCAGAATCCCCCACTCTCATAAACCTTTTTACAGAATATGCACTGACCTTATGTTGCTCTAAGAATTTTTGGTGGGTAAATAATGGAGCACCTGTATTGGTACCCATTTAGGCTACAGAAAGTAAAGAAAAGAAGATTAGGTGATTAAAATCACATCTTTTTTGCATATAGACCCAATATTCTGATTAGGAAAATCCTATATCCGAAAGAATATTCTCTTTCTTATTCTCCTGTTACTATATATTTGGTTGGTGGCGCAGCATCCAGTTGCGCCATTATCCATTTCATTGCCTAAGCTGATAGAATGAGAGGACAATAGGCCTGGCGGTTATCTCCAAGGACTTCGCGTCCGTTGAAAAGTCAGTCAGTCATCCTCTCGCTCGCAGCGTTCGATTTGTGCAGGTAGAGCCGCCATCCGGCGCGTTCGTGTCATCAAACAGATAGAATCGGCAGTGAGAAAAGGATGGTACGCCAATTGTAAATCTGTGATGGGAGCGTGGGGTTATGAACGCAGTCGGGATAGATATTTCCAAAGGGAAAAGCATGGTGTCGGTTCTTCGTCCCTTTGGGGAGCTGGTGGCAAAGCCCTATGAGGTACGCCACACCTCCAGTGAACTCAGCGAGCTGACAAAGCGGCTGAAAAGTCTGGAGGGCGAGACGCGGGTGGTTCTGGAACACACGGGGCGGTACTATGAACCGGTGGCCCAGATGCTGCATGACGCCGGAGTTTTTGTCAGTGCGGTCAATCCGCTGCTCATCAAGGAATACGGGAATAACTCGCTCCGTAAGGTCAAGACGGACAAAGCGGATGCGCTCAAGATTGCCCGGTATGGCCTTGACAACTGGGCCGAATTGCGCCAACATACTCCTATGGATACGATTCGCTACCAACTGAAAAGCATGAACCGGCAATATGGTCTGTACACCAAGAACAAGACGGCGCTGAAGAACAATCTCATTGCCCTGCTTGACCAGACCTACCCCGGAGTCAACGCCCTCTTTGAAAGCCCCGTTCGTGCGGATGGCAGCCAGAAGTGGGTGGATTTCGCCGCGTCCTTCTGGCACGTGGACTGCGTAAGGGGTATAGGACAGATCTCCTTCGTGGAGCGTTACCGCAAGTGGTGCAAGCGGCACGGATACAATTTCAGTACCGCCAAAGCTGCCCAGATTCACGCGGAAGCGAAAGAACTGATTGCCATGCTGCCGAAAAATCCGCTGTCCAAAGTGATGGTGCAGGAAGCAATTACACAACTGGGTACCGTTTCCAAAACCGTGGAGGTGTTCCGCGCGGAGATGAACCGGCTCGCACAGGAGCTTCCTGAATACGAAGTGGTTATGGGGTTGTATGGTGCCGGAAAATCTCTCGGGCCGCAGCTTATGGCGGAGATTGGCGATGTTCGCCGCTTTGCACACAAGGGCTCCTTGACGGCCTTTGCAGGGGTTGACCCGGGCGCAAACCAGTCCGGAAGCTACGAGGCGAAAAGCACGCGTTCGTCAAAGCGGGGCTCTCCGGAACTGCGAAAGACGCTCTTTATCCTCATGACAATCCTGCTGCAAAAAGCGCCCCCAGACGACCCTGTGTTTCAGTTTTTGAACAAAAAACGAGCCGAGGGTAAGCCCTATCATGTCTACATGACCGCTGGCTGTAACAAATTCCTGCGTATTTACTACGGCAGGGTAAAGGAATACATGAATACTCTGGACAAGCCTGTGGATATGGATTCCACTGGGCTATCTCGCTAAACTCGTTCCGCATAGCTTTGGTCGGCGCTACTGGCGGCGGCCTATTAGTGTTCCACCTTTTCGCGTTGCTGTTTTTCTTCATTTTCCTATTGACTTCTTATTTGCAGGCTTATCATAATACCAGCCCTGAGCGTTAACGAGGACATCGTTTATTCCATACGCATATACTGGATTGCAGTGAGGATTGCTGCACCTATTAATATTAATAATAGTAGGAGGTATTTCATGTCAAATAATTATGATTCATCCTATCACTGCAATCCGTGTGATTGCGGCGGATGTTGCTGTGTTGGTCCGCAAGGACCCAGAGGCCCCATGGGCATTCAAGGTCCTGCAGGTCCTCAGGGTATTCAAGGCCCCACCGGCTCAACTGGTGCTAATGGTGCCACAGGTGCCACAGGTGCAACTGGCGCAACAGGCCCCATCGGCCCAACTGGTGCTAATGGTGCCACAGGTGCAACCGGCGTAACTGGCGCAACAGGCCCCACCGGCCCAACTGGTGCTAATGGTGCCACAGGTGCAACAGGCCCCATCGGCCCAACTGGCGCTAATGGTGCCACAGGTGCAACAGGTGTAACTGGTGCAACAGGCCCCACCGGCCCAACTGGTGCTAATGGTGCCACAGGTGCAACCGGTGTAACTGGTGCAACAGGCCCCACCGGCCCAACTGGCGCTGATGGTGCCGCAGGTGTTACCGGTGCAACAGGCGCAACAGGCCCCACCGGCCCAACTGGCGCTGATGGTGCCGCAGGTGTTACCGGTGCAACAGGCGCAACAGGCCCCACCGGCCCAACTGGCGCTGATGGTGCCGCAGGTGTTACCGGTGCAACAGGCGCAACAGGCCCCACCGGCCCAACTGGCGCTGATGGTGCCGCAGGTGTTACCGGTGCAACAGGCGCAACAGGCCCCACCGGCCCAACTGGTGCTGACGGTGCCGCAGGGGTTACCGGTGCAACAGGCCCCACCGGCCCAACTGGTGCTGACGGTGCCGCAGGCGCTACCGGTGCAACAGGCCCCACTGGTTCTACCGGCGCAGACGGCGCGACAGGTCCCACTGGCCCTACCGGCCCAACCGGTGCTGACGGCGCGACAGGTTCCACTGGCCCTACCGGACCAACCGGCGCTGACGGCGTAACAGGTCCCACTGGCCCTACCGGCGCAACTGGTGCAACAGGTCCTACCGGAGCGGCTGTCCAGTTCAGAGGAATTCAGGTACAAAGCACAGTGTTGGGTGGCGCGGATATCACGGCAGGTGCTCCTTTGCTGATGAACAGTGTGCTTATCGACAATAACCCGAATTTCAGTTATAACGCGATCGCAGGTGAAGTTACGATCTCGGCTCCAGGCACTTATTATGCGTCATGGTGGGCATCCGTCGATGGAGCCGCAGGCAGTGTTTTTATAGATATTGCGCTTCAAGTGAACAATACAGGAGATGTAAGCGGTATCATGCCAGTTATTACCGGCCAGGTAAATGGTTCGGCACTGCTGGAAATTATCACAGCGCCGGCAACTGTTCGGTTGGTGAATGCAACTGGTGTAGACATTACTTTGTCTCTCACCCCGGTGCAGGTCAATCTTGTATTGGTAGAAGTGATTTGATATTGGTGGGTTGGTTTTGTTTTTCTTGCCTGATACGAGCGAGGGGAGAAGGATAATCCTTTTCTATCTGCATGCATTCGGATAATATAATGACTAAATTGAGGCCTAGGATACTGTTGTATTAATAAAAGATATTTATCTTCTGGATATAACGAGTATAGACACATACAGTGCAATTTGTAAGTGTTTTAGTTATAACGGTTGATTAAAAATATCAACTAAGGTTTATAATTAATTTTTTCGATGCAGTTGCTGAGATGTCCCCCAAAAGCATGACGAAACAAATTGAGAGAAGTATTGTGGTTGGAAAGGATTTCTGCCACACTAGGCGGCGAGAATAATAATCGCACAAAAAAACAAGACCCTCACAGTCTGGCCGCTGCTGTTGCAGCAGCGGCCAGACATGCGCCTTAGAGATGAAAACGCATCTGCTAAGACCTGTGAGAGCCTTCTTGCCGTAGTTTTATCGTGACTGAAGATAGACTGCAAGAGCTGCATAGGTGTTATCCCCGCTGGCAAAGTGTGATAACGACTGTGGGCTCTTGTGCTTTTTCGGTTCAGATGCCCCATGCCTTTAAATAGATTCGGCAATCGGATTGCTTCGTAAGACCGCTGGATGCTGAGGGGGTACAGGCCTACCGGCTTGAACCAAGTTCTTTCGATTCCTCCCGGATTGTTCCCACGTTCAGCTGTATGATTTTCTCAGGCATAGCTGCAGTCTTCTTTGCAGAATTGTTGTCTCATCAACTCCAATTCTGCCATCTGGCTGCCTTCTATGTCTTTTTTTATTTGCAAGACTTATTGTACCTTTTAGGCTATAGAGCTACCCACATACTGAAAGCGATCCGGGCTAAAGGGCTGCACATCGCAGGAAAGAGGCGTTTCGGTTATCATCTCAGCAAGCAGCTTTCCTGTTATAGGCGCAAGGGCAATGCCATCGCCTTCATGCCCTGTTGCCAGATACACGCCCGGCACTCTGCGGGTGGGCCCAAGAAGCGCTATACCGTCGGAGGTATAGGGCCGCAGGCCCGCAAAGGCCCGAATAACCCCTACATTTTTCAGCAGCGGAAAGAATCGAACGGCCCGGCTGGCAATGGCCTCAATGGCCTCCAACGAATTTGAGCGGTCAAAATCAGCCCATTCGCGGGTTCCGCCAATGAGAAGCCCGCCATCCTTTGTCTGGTGAATGCTTAAAGAAATCCCCATACGCAAAATGCTTGGGTCAGTGATGGCCTCGGGCATAAATTTGATGATGTTGTAGCGTGCGCATTGGAAGGTGCACCCCATAAAATGCCCGATGGGCTCTGTAACCAAAAGCTGGCCTCTTCTGGGCAGAACCGGCAGCTCCAAACCAACCAGCCGCCCCACCGCCTGTGACCATGCGCCGCAGGCTATAACCACCTTGGAGGTTTCAAAAACCTCTCCGTCGGCTGTGATAACAGCGGTAACAGCCCCTGCACTGTTGCGGCGGATTTCGGTTACTTCTGTATGGTTGCGCACAGTGGCCCCCAATCGTTTGGCGGCATGCAGAAAAGCCATTGTCAGGCGGATAGGCTCCACCTTGCCCCCGCAGGGAGCATAAAGGGCACCGTAAAGATCGGGAGCAAGCATAGGCTCCATTTCACAGGCCTCTTTGCCGCTGATCATGCGCATATTGATGCCGCTTTTGCGCTGCTGCTCCCCAATAGCGCAAAGCATATCCCACTGGGCTTTATCCTCGGCGGGCTGCATGCCGCCGCAATTGGCCAAAAATTCTATATCCTCCCCCAATTCATCCGAAAGCCCCTGAAACATCTCAATGGATTTCACCGCCAGATCCATTTGGGGACCCGGCTTTTTGGTGTGATAGCTGACCACCCCATCGGTTGCACCGGCAGAACCTTGGGCATGGTCGGTTTTTTCCAGCAGCAGTATCTTTTGCCCTTGCTTGGCAAGATAATAGGCAACGGAGCAGCCAATAATGCCCCCGCCGATTACCACCACGTCGTATTTAATCATCGCTGCTTCCTCCCAAGGTTCCAAGCTTAATGGGGCGCACTGGGGTACGGCTTTTCTGGGGCAAAATCTCTGCAGGGTTTATGCCGGTTTCCTCCGCAATAATTCTCTGAATAACCCGCTCACAGGTTTTACCCTGACACAAGCCCATGCAGGCATGGGTGCGCCGTTTCACACCATCCACTGTAGTGGCTCCATCCGCCACAGCGGATAAAATCGCCTCACGTGAAATCTCCTGACAACGGCAAATCAACACTTCCTCCTCCACAGGGCGTCACTCTCCTTCCTTTTCCGGAATTGGCAGGCGCTTCATGCTGCGCACAATATCCTGATATTCTTTGGGCACCGCCATGGAAACAACGGTGGTTCCCACAAAAGCCTTGGAGCGCTTCACCGCTAAAATGCGGCCCCTGCAAACCGATTCCCCCATACGGTTGACCGCCTCAACCACATCCCCCACCTTGGGCAGGGGCAAGTATTCAAAGGGGAAGTCAATGGAGGATTCTGTCTCCGAAAAGTTGTTGTCAATAACCGTAATGGCAAGGCCCGGGCAGTTTGCGATGCAGATTCCGCAACCGGTGCATTTTTCTGGAATAAGGGCAGGCAGATTGGTGATGTGATCCCCGATTTGAATGGCGCCCCATTTGCAGGCACCTTCACAGGGGTTGCAGGGAATTTCCTGCACACATTCAATAACTGCGATCCGCCCTTTTTCCCTAAATACCGGATCGGGAAAACCCGGGCTGGCCGCCAGTTCTGCCGGGCTGGGCACCCCGGTAAAAAGAATTCCTTCCTTCATGCCTGCATCCTCCCCATAAAGCTGCCTTGGTCAAATGCCTTCATATCCGCAAGCTGCTGCTCTTTGAAGGCCCGGCGCTTCTGGCCAAAGGGGCCATCCCGCAGCGTATCCAGCCGATGCTGAATCTCCGCCTTTTTGCAGGCAGCTTCCTCATAACTGAGATAGCCCAGCGCCTCGGCAGCGGCAACACCGGCAAGATTGCCCTCTTCCATGGCGGAGGAAGCCTCCTCCACGCCGGTTGCATCCCCCGCTGCATAGACCCCGCAAATGGTTGTTTCCATATTGGAATCATGGAGCGGCACATGGCCCCCAAAGGCAGGAATAAAATCAAAATGGCATCCCGCCTGCCAAAGCAGCTCATTCATCGGGTTCAGACCCACCGCAAGGCAGATCGTATCCGCTTTAAGAAGCTTTTCTGTGCCGGGGATAGGCTGAAATCTTTCATTGACCTGTATGATTTCCACTCCTTCCACACTCTGTTCCCCTAAGGCCCGCTTGACTGTGTATCCCAGATAAAAGGGAACCCCCGCCCGGCGGATTTTACCCGCATGAACACCATAGCCTCCAATGCAGGGCGCACCCTCCACAATGGCTGCCACCTCGGCGCCGGCCTGCATCAGCTGGTAGGATACAATAAGCCCCACATTGCCCGATCCCATCATGACAGCACGTTTCCCCGGCAGAACCCGGTTGACGTTAATCATAGTCTGGGCAGCGCCTGCCCCCATAACACCGGGAAGAGTGGAACCCGGAAAGGGCAGGTAATTTTCCTTGGCGCCTGTGGCTACAATAATCTTTTGGGCCTTGAGAGCAATGTTCTCACCCTTTTTGATCACACCCAGTGTCAAATCCGGCTGAATGCCATAAACAAGACTATCCAACATAACCGAGGCGCCGCAGGCAATGGTCTTTTCCAAGAGCTTCTGGCCGATTTCATAGCCTCTTACACCGGCCTGATGCTCTCTGGAACCAAAAAACTTATGGATTTGCTTAAAAAGCTGCCCGCCCGGTTGGTTGTTTTCATCGATAACCAGCACCTGCGCCCCGGCCATGCGTGCCTGGCAAGCGGCCGATAACCCAGCTGGCCCTGCGCCAATAACGACAACCTCTACCTCCATCTGCTTCATTTGGGTTCCTCCTGTTGCTGAATGGGCGCAGCCCCCTGCTGGCATTCCACCCGCATTCCGCTGTGAACGGGCGTGACACAGGTTCGTGTATTGGGAACACCGTCCACTATCATCATACAGTCGGTGCACCGGCCAATGGCACAAAAAATGCTGCGGGGCTCATGGCGCTTGCTGGTTGTGCGAAACACCTTGATGCCTGCATTTAGAAGCGATGCGGCCACTGGTTCCCCTTCCAGCGCTTTTATGGGCTTTTCGTTGTAATAAATGGTCACGGTTTTTTGGTTTTGGAGCTCCCCTAAAACCGGATGCTGTATAACACGCATGGTTATTTTTCCTCCCTGCTGCCTTCTATGAGGTTTTTATAAGCTTTGAGCACAAAGTTTGCAATCAGGCTGCCCGCTGCCTTGGGCGCAACCAGGCCGGGCAGCGGCGGGGCTGCCAGAAGCTGTACCTTGGGAAGCTGTGCAACAGCAGCCTCCACACAGCTTTGAGCCGTTGTTATATCCAGCAGAACAACAGGCTTCTGCCAGTTTTGCGCCGTTTGATAGGTCACAATTCGGGTTGGAGCGGTACAGATTACAACATCCGCAGGGGTTTGGAGGAGCCACTCCGCTGTGGATACAGCGCCCTCACCGCCCTCTTTGGTTACCATACGCACCGGTAAATGCAGTGCCTGCAACATCCCCTGTGTCGCACGGCCTGTGTGACCTGCGCCGATGATATCATAGTCATACTGGTATAAGCTGCCGGGGGTTTGCCCCAAAAGCATATAGAGAATACCCTCCGCTGTCAGCCGGGCATTGGCCTGCATCACCTCTTCATCGGCAAAGCAATCCACCACCCGAGCCGAAAGCTGCCGGATATAGGGCGTTTCGTGCCCTGTAAAAACCATCACCTGCGAATCCAATGCCCGCAGAAATGCATCCGCATTGATAACGGCTCCATCCAGCAGGCGTATCTGGCCGGTGCGGGGTGTTGTGCCGGGGAGCAGAACAAAATCAAACTGGGCCGAGCGGCGGGAAAGAAGCTGCTGCGCCTCTTGAAAGTTTTTGGCTGTTTCAAGGGTGATGCCCGCATGCTTTAAGTATCGGGAAGCATACTGAAGCCTTGGGTCCCCTATAAAAACAGCGCCTGAGACTTTTTCTGTTTTTTCCATAATCAGCTACCCAAATAAGCATCCCGAACCTGTTGGTTACAGAGAAGGCTTTTGCCTGTATCCGCCAGCACAACCTCCCCAGTTTCCACAACATAGCCCCGGTTTGCAATACGCAGCGCCTGGTTGGCATTTTGCTCAACCAGCAGCACCGTTGTTCCTGTATGGTTGATATCCCGTATGGTTTTGAAAATCCGCCCCGCAATAATCGGAGCCAGACCCATAGAGGGTTCATCCAGCATCAACAGCTTGGGGCGGCTCATCAAAGCCCTTCCCATAGCCAGCATTTGCTGTTCACCGCCCGAAAGGGTTCCCGCCAGCTGGTTCTTGCGTTCTCCCAGTTGGGGAAATGTCTCAAAAATGCCCTCGATATCCTTTTGAATCTCCTTTTTATCCCGACGGGAATAGGCTCCCAGCAGCAGATTATCCAGCACCGAGCTGCGAGGGAACACCCGTCTCCCTTCGGGAACCATGGTCATACCGCTTCGCACAATATGAGCGGGCGGCATCCCCTCGGTGGATTTACCCATAAAATGGATTTCACCCTGTGTCCGGCCGATCTGGCTCATAATGGCTGTCATCAGGGTGGTTTTGCCTGCACCGTTGGCGCCGATCAGCGCCACGATTTCACCCTCTTCCACCTCAAGGCTGAGATCTTTCAATGCATGGATGTTGCCGTAATGTACATGCAGCCCTTTTACCTCAAGTAATTTCATCCGATTCACCCTCTTTGCCAAGATATGCTTCTATCACCTTGGGATCATCCCGCACGCAGGCGGGCAGGCCGTCTGCAATTTTAACACCGTGATCAAAAACCACAACACGGTCTGCAATTTGCATAACCAGACGCATGGCATGCTCAATAAGAATAATGGAATAATGATCCTCTTTGAGCCGGTTTATCACTTCCATCAGCTCATCGGTTTCATGGGGGTTCATGCCTGCGGCCGGTTCATCCAGCAGAATCAGTTTTGGCTCTGTGGCCAGTGCCCGGGCAATCTCCAAACGGCGCTGCATGCCATAGGGCAGGTTTTTGGCCAGCCAATCCTGTTTATCTGCCATGCCAACATAAGAAAGGCATTCTTCTATTACCTGTTGATTGGTTTCAAGCTCCCGCTTGTATCGGCCGTTTCGCAGAAAGGCCGAGAGCATACCGGTTTTCCTGCGGCAGTGCCGGGCGATAACGATGTTCTCCGCCACAGTCATATTCCCAAAGAGGCGGATGTTTTGAAAGGTTCTTGAAATCCCCAGCTTGGTAATGGCATACGGCTTAATGCGGGTGATGTTTTTATCATCAAAGAAAATCTCCCCGGTGGTTGCCGGTGAAATCCCGGTCAACAGGTTATAGAAGGTGGTTTTACCGGAACCGTTGGGGCCGATGATCGCAACAATCTCCCCTTTTTCAATATGAAAATCAATGTCGCTATTGGCCAGCAGCCCTCCAAAAGATTTGGAGACACCTCTTGTCTCAAGCAGCGTTTTTGCCATAATACTTCACCTTTTTAATAAATTCATTCTGGTTCCTCTTTTAAGGGCCAATGCTCACTGCCCGGCACCCTTGCCCCAAATTCCCTGAGGCCGCAGACGCATCATGGTAATGAGAATCAGCCCATACAAAATCATCCACGGGTCAAAAGGAAGCCCCAGAACATCCTTGACCATCTGGAACAGTTCCGGAAGAATGGTCATAACAAAAGCACCCAGAATGGCACCCTTGATACTGCGGGCTCCCCCCACAATAACCATGGTCAAAATCAGGATGGATTGGGTGGAGGAAAGCATCTCCGGGCTGACAAAAGCAGCATAGGTCGCTTGCAGGCTGCCTGCAACCGAGCTGAGAACAGCCGAGAGCATAAACGCCGCCATCTTGTAGTATTTTGTGTTGATTCCCATAGCAACCGCTGCGATTTCATCCTCCCGAATGGCAGAAAAGGCATAGTTGGTGCGGGATTTTGCGATGCGGTGCATAAAAAAGGCGGTTAATGCAACAATCCCAAAGGCCAGCAGGATATAAGCCTCCTTGCCGCTGGGGCCAATCCGCCCGAACTTGGTTCCGAAGAACAAGGGGGCAGGTACACCGGGAATACCGGCCGAGGCCCCCAGTGAAGGGGTATTGATCACAACGTAGCGCAGAACCTCACCAAAGCCATAGGTGATAACCACCAGAAAGGAACCCTTGACCCGCTGGGATACCATAGCCAGTGGAATGGAGACCAACGCCGCAATAGCCATGGCGATGGGAATGGAAATCCAGAAATTGACTGGTGTGTATTTTGTAAGCAGGGTAGTTATGTAGGCCCCAATGCCGAAAAAAGCAGCGTGGCCAAGGGAGGTCTGCCCGATATAGCCTGAAACAAAATTGAGCGCCAGTGTAAGCAGCGAATAAATCAGGCATGAAACCAAAATATGCTTAATATAGGTTGGCACAAGCCTTGTGGAGGTAAAGCTGTCAACAAAACAAACAGCCAGAATAAACAGCAGGGCTGTCAGAAACATGGTGCCGGGGCGGGAGGGCAAACCCAAAACAAATCTTTTAAGCTGACTCCCGCTCCGTTGGGGTTGGTCGATTGCTGTTTCCTGCACATCTTCAAATATTTCCGCATTCATTTCAAACGCCTCCCTTCTATACTTTTTCTTCAAATCGGAAGCCCATCAGGCCGGTTGGTTTGATCAGCAGCACAGCGATCATAATGGTAAAGCCGATGGCATCCTTATAACCGGTGGAGATAAACCCCGCCGTAAGGCTTTCCGCAATACCTAGAATAAGTCCTCCCACCAAAGAGCCGGTGATGGAGCCGATTCCCCCCAAAATGGCAACCGACCATCCTTTAAGACCGGCCAGCGCCCCCATCATAGGGTTAACCGAATAAATAATCCCCACAAACACACCGGCCGCTGCGCCCAGTGCGCCGGATATGGCAAAGGTTACCTTAATGAGCTTTTCACTTTCGGCCCCCATAAGCTCCAAGGTCTGCATATCCTGCGCGGCGGCAAGCATAGCCTTGCCTGTCACCGTTTTGGAGATAAACAGCTGCAAAATCACCATAATCACAATGGTTGCAGCCAAAATTGTCATATGAATGGAGCTGATCGCCAGTGTGCTTCCCCCCATAGAAAAGAGAGAGAGCATTTTATAATCCAAAATACCCGGATATGCCCGAGGGTCCGGTGTAAAAGCGGCTGTTGCCGAATACCGGAGGAAGGTGGAAAGCCCCAGAGCTGTAATAAACCCGGCGGTGAGCATTTTTCTTTTCTTGCGCAATGGCCTATAGCCAAGATGATCAATGAGCATAGCCAGAACAGCCCCCACAGCCATTGCAATAATCAGCGCAGGAAGCAGCGGCATCCCCGCCATACATAAAAAGTAACCGACATAAGCGCCCAGCATATAAACCTCACCGTGTGTCCAGTTCATGACACCCACAATTCCGAACACTGTTGTCCAACCAATGGCGATCAGTGAGTAAATTCCGCCTTGCGCCAGTCCGTTTATGACCTGCTGCAACAATTCCATTGCCGATACCTCCAGCCTATGATGTTATCTTTGCTTTTTCTTTGAACCTTATATTCCCGCACAGCCTGCCCGGCGGTTCCCTTGGAGCAGGCTATACCGGAATACCCTCTTTGTTTATTCAGCCATTACAAAGCTTTTGTCTTTGATTGTCAATGTCAGATAATCCCGAACCCAGTCATTGTCCTCATTAAAGGATACCGTTCCCGTTACACCTTTATAGTTGGTGGTTTTAAGAGCTTCCTTAAAGGTTTCACGGCTCAGCTCGCCGGATGCAAGGGCTCTTTCGGCCGCTTCTGCAATCACATACATCTGGTCATAGGCCAACGCTGCAAAGCCATCCGGTTCCACGCCGTATTTCTTTTTATATTTGGCAACCAGCTCTTGCACCTTTGGGTCCGGGTTGTTGGCCACATAGACCCCGATTACAAAGACACCCTCGGAGGAATCGCCTGCAATCTCAATGGTTTTGGCATTGTATAAACCGGTTCCACCAATAACAGGCACATCCACCCCGTTTTGTTTAAGCTGGCGGATAATAAGCCCGGAATCCGCCATGGTTCCGCAAAGTGCAACGGCATCGGGATTCATCCCCTTTGCAGTGGTAATCTGGGCTGTAAAATCCTGATCGGTGGCAAGATAGGTCAGACTGCCCAGCGTGGTTCCGCCGTTGGCTTCAAGATAACCCTTAAAGCTGTCGCTCAGGCCAATGCCATAGTCGTTGTTGACATAAAAGACCGCTACATTTTTATAGCCCCGGCTTAAAAGAGCCTTTGCCATCTGGGGCCCCACCGCCGCATCCTGAACCGACATGCGGAAGAAATATTCGCTGGAGCCGGTAAGCTGGGGAGAACTGGAGCTGACCACCAGCTCGGGAAGGCCTGCATTGTCCACAATGGGCACCATGGCAAGGGTTGCAGAGGAATTGCAGGAGCCGCCAATTGCCAGAATGGCATCGTTATCGGCAAATTTTTGGGCCCCCGATGCCGCTCTTTGGGGGTCACCTTGGTCATCGTATGTACTGAGCACTATTTTTGCACCGTTAACGCCACCTGCCCCGTTGATTTCATCCATTGCCAGCTCATAGCCCTGCTTCTGGCTGACCCCCATGCTGCCGGAATTGCCGGTCATGGGTGCAACCAAACCGATTTCGATATCCTTGACCGGGGTGATGGGCTGAGCCTGGGAACTTGGCTGAGCGGCGGAGGGCTGCTGTGCACTGGAACTTCCGGCGCTTGCGCTTGGGGCTGCACAGCCCACCAGCATCAGCCCCGCTAAGGCACTTGCTGTTGCGGCATAAAGAAATTTCCTGATTTTCATATCAATACCTCCTAGCTTTTTTATGTTAAATATGGCTTGCGCATATCAAACCCGCCGACAGACAAATGAGGGATTAAAAAGCAAAATAATCATGAAGCATCAGCATAACCGATAAATAGGTTCGCATATAGTGGTCATTTAAATCCCATCCGCAAAGCTGGTTGATTTTATTGATGCGGTGTGTTAGGGTATGGCGGTGTATAAAAAGCCGGGAAGCTGTGGCGGATTGTGCTCCGCCTTGGGCCAGATAGACCCGCAGTGTATGAACATAGCTGGTGCCGTGAGCCCGGTCATAATCCAGCAGGGTATGTAAAACGCTTTGCTTGCCCACCACACTTTGGCGGCTGTTCCGGTTTATGGCATGAAACAATTCAAAAAAAGGCAGGTTCGGAGCGTAGCAGGTGCCCCGTCTGGCTCCCACCCGCAAAAGGGTTTCGCAGCAGCGCAGCGCATCGGTATAGGCTGCATCCAGCATGGTGGGGGAAGGCGTTTTCTGTACGCCGATAAAAAAATTCACGTGCCGCTGCTCGGACATAAAGGTAAGCAGGATAGTCAGCTCAAAGATGCAGTTGTTGATAGAGCTGCCCCTTGGCAGCACCAGACAAAAGACCATGCTGCCCTCCGGCACCGATGCCTTACAAAGAAACGCTCCTTGGGAACTGAGATAGGAACTGATTCGCATCATACCCTCCTCAACATGCTTCATGTTGAGGCTATCATCCGCGACCATAGCCAGCAGGGTATAAACCTGATCCGGCGAAGCAAAAAGAATTGCCTGATCTTCCATCACCGCTTTGAGATATTTCTGGCGGAGAACCTCAATCCAGCTATCCGTTTCCACAGCGCCTAATTCGATTTGTTCAATGAGGGTATGGACAATAGCAGAAAAGGTAAGCTCGGGAGGCAACAACAGCACCGGGATGCCGTATTGCTCTGCCTGAGAGAGGATATAGGAGGGGATCTCGTTGATATAGTAGCCGGTTTGAATGGCTATCCCGCATATATCCCGCTGGTGAAGCGCATACATGAGGCCTTTGTGGCGTTCTTCATCGCTCAGGCGATACCCTGTTGTTACCAGAAGCTCTCCCTTTTGCAGCGATTCCGGTGTATCCAGAATCTCCATGACTGTAACCCATGTAACAGGCTTATCGGCGCCCGGGTAACCGGCCACCAGCTTAATGCCGTTTAACAGATTCTTGGTAACAATGTCCCTCACTCGCAGTGCCAAGCCGCTCACCTCACTCCACAAAAATAGACAAAGGCGTTTATTATCTACATGAAAATAGAATAATAAACGCCTTTGTCTATTTTTGATTTACTTCACGATAGCATAATAAAACTTCAAAGTCAAATAGTATTGTGTGGTTTCCTACAAATTGTTAAACAAAGAACAAAACTGTACTACAAAATGTCCACCATTCTTATCAATTGGACAGAATGTACACCCTTTAGCGAAATAATATACAGATTGGAGATTGCATTCTGCAATTTCTTTGTTTATGATTAAACACAAATTAAAAGGTCTTAGAATGATTGGTGTTTTTTCACAGGATATCCCGCCTGTTTGAAATTCAAAACTGGGGCTTTGAGGGATAAATATGTATAAAGGAGGGCTATTATGTGTAAAATACTGGTCACGGAGCCGATTGATCCGGTCGGAATAAACTATTTGAGGGAACAGGGCTACGAGGTTATCTTGGGCACCGGCCCTGAGGAAGAAACCATCCTGCGGGAAGCAGCCAGTTGCAGCGGCATATTAACCCGCAACGGCAAGCTGACCGAACGGGTGCTCAAGGGCTGCCCCGGGCTGCGAGTTGTTTCTATGCATGGGGTGGGGGTGGATTGCATCGATGTGGATGCCGCCACCAGACTGGGCATTCAGGTGACCAATGCAGCCAACTCCAACCAAAGCTCTGTGGCCGAATATACCATCGGGCTGATCCTTATGCTGGCAAAGAACTCCATTGCTTATAACAACGGACTTAAAAGCGGCAATATGGGGGTACGGCAGCTCTTTGGCAGCGATGTTCGGGGAAAAACGCTGGGCATTATTGGTATGGGCAACATTGGAACACAGGTTGCCCATATGGGGGCAACCGGCCTGCTGATGCGTGTAATCGGCTATAACCGCCGCATTCCCCGGGCCCAAAAGACCGACTTCGGCCTGATTACTCCGGATATGGATGCGGTCATCAGCAATGCGGATTTCCTTTCACTGCATCTGCCGGGCGGTTCTTCCACCCACCGGCTCATTGGCAAACGAGAGCTTTCCCTGATGAATCCCACCGCTTATCTCATTAACACAGGGCGGGGGGAAGTTGTTGACGAAGGAGCGCTTATCGAAGCGCTGCAAGGCAGAAAAATCGCCGGTGCTGCGCTGGATGTATTTGAAGGCAATCTGCCCAAGAAAGATAATCCCCTGCTTTCTATGGAAAATGTGATTGCCACCCCTCATACCGCCGCCTTTACAACCGAAGCTTTGGAGCGGATGGCCTATCAGGCCGCACTGGGTATTGTGGAGGTATTGGAAAACCGCTCCATTACCTATCCCGTTAATAAGCTGGCTGCTTCACAGGCCAAAAGCCAGAGCTTTACCTCGGTGATGAATTTTTTTCGCCATGAGTTTGGCTACTGCTGAAAAAACACTGATCTGAGCAAAGTATAAGGGGGGTCCTCTTTGGCAAGCAGCCGCCTGCCAAAAGAGGGCTTCTTTTTCTGTATGCTCACATAGACTGAAAGGCGCAGAAGGGTTTTCAGTCAGTGGATACAGTCTATACTATGATCATGAGCAGTTTATCCTCCCCCGGGTTGTAGCCACGGTAAAGCAGAAATTGAACCGAACAGCTTGCTTTTACGGGCTGTTTGTCGTAAACTGATTTCAGCAAAGGTGCTTTTTCCGGGTGGAGGAGCATCCTTTTTTACTCTGAAAGAAAGGTGATTCCCTATGCTGGATAGTTTTGTTCGGGTTGCTGCCGCCACTCCGGAAATCCGTGTGGCAGACCCTGCTTATAATGCCAAACAAATCCTCGCCCTGATGGCCCGGGCCGATTCTGAAGAGGTTCAGCTGCTTTGCCTGCCGGAGCTTTGCCTCACCGGCTATACCTGCGGCGACCTTTTTCATCAAAGCGCCCTGCTGACCGAAACAATAAAAGCACTCGAACTTATACGCCGTGAAAGCAGCCGCTATTCCCTGACCACCGCTTTAGGAATGCCGGTTTCTATACAGGGCAAGCTCTATAACACTGCCGTGATTCTTTCCGGCGGGAAGATCGTGGGGATTGTCCCCAAGACCCATCTGCCCGGCTACAGCGAATTTTATGAGCCCCGGCATTTTGTGCCTGCCCCCGATCACAATACTGTCATTTCGCTGTTGGGCGAAAAGATTCCCTTTGGGAGCAAGCTGCTGTTTCAATGCGAAGAATCTTCCGATTTTTTCTTCGCTGTGGAGATTTGCGAGGATTTATGGGCGCCCTGCCCACCCAGCATTTCCCATGCTGTTCACGGGGCCAATGTGATCTTGAACCTTTCTGCCAGCGACGAAACAGTGGGGAAAGCCGCTTACCGGCGCTCGCTGGTATCGGGGCAATCCGCCCGGCTGATTTGCGGCTATGTGTATGCGGGTGCTGGACAAGGTGAAAGTACCACCGATATGGTGTTTGCCGGGCACAACCTGATCTGCGAAAACGGCTCTATTTTAGCGGAATCCCCCCTGTTTGGGGAAGGCTGGGCCTGTTCCGAGTTGGATTTGTGCGCCATGGCCTACGATAGGCGGCGAATGAATACCTTTTCGCCGGAATCGGAGGGCTATGAGATCATTCCCTTTTCAGCAAAACCAAGGTGGCTTTCCCTGGGCCGCAAAATCGATCCCACCCCTTTTGTTCCCTCCGACCCAGCCCTTCGCCGGCAGCGCTGCATGGATATTATGGCCATTCAGGCCGCCGGTCTTGCCAAACGGCTGAGCCATACCGGCGGCAACGGGATTCTGGGTATTTCCGGTGGACTGGATAGCAGCCTTGCCCTGCTGGTGGCCTGCGATGCATTGCGCCTAATCGGCAAAGACCCCAGTGGGCTTCTGGCGGTTACGATGCCCTGCTTCGGCACAACCTCCCGCACGCGGGAAAATGCGCTCCGCCTTTGTGTGGCTGTGGGTGTGCCCTGTCGGGAAATTGATATCAGTCGGCAAACAGAACTGCATCTGCGGGAGCTGGGGCACGATCTCAACCGCCACGACGTGGTCTATGAAAATGCCCAGGCACGTATCCGCACCTTGCAGCTGATGAATTTGGCCAACCAATCCGGCGGCATTGTAATCGGCACAGGGGATCTTTCTGAGCTGGCGCTGGGTTGGGCCACCTACAACGGCGACCATATGAGCATGTATGCTGTCAATGCAGGGGTACCCAAAACCTTGGTGCGGCATTTGATTGAATATGTGGCGGATACCTGCGGGGATGATGCGCTTCGGGCGGTTCTGCTGGATATTCTGGATACACCCATCAGCCCGGAGCTTTTGCCGCCGGATGGGGATTCGATTCTTCAAAAAACCGAGGAACTGGTGGGCCCTTATGAGCTGAGCGATTTTTACCTGTATCATTTGGTGCGGTGGGGCCGCGCCCCAGCCCTGATTTACCGGCTGGCCTGCTTGGCATTCCAGGGGCGCTATACCGAAAAGGAAATTCTGCACTGGCTCAAAATATTTGTGCGGCGCTTCTTTGCTCAGCAGTTTAAGCGGAGCTGCATACCGGACGGCCCTAAAATCGGTTCGGTTACACTCTCGCCCCGGGCAGATTGGAGAATGCCCAGCGACGCGGTGTGCGATGCATGGCTGCAAAGTCTGGAAGAAATCGAGTAAGGCAAAGCCCGCCTATCACAATAGATGGCAAAAAACACACGGCTGCATACCCCATCCGGGGGATGCAGCCGTTAACTTTTGTGGACAAAACCAATGAACTGACAAACAGGCAGTACCCTTTATTGCTTGCTTTCTCTGTAGTTAAGTTTACTTTGACCAAGAAATATCGCCTTTTTGGCCGAAGAGGCCCAATCCCCGGGGGCCATGGGGCGGTATCGGATGCCCCCCTAAAACTTTTTGCAGCGATAAACCGATGCAGCCTAAAACATACCTTCTCCATACCGGCGAACCTTGATACAGGAATCGATGAATTCAATGAGCTGATTGATCCCGAATACCGGCACACCGGAAACCTCCTGAATCAGCCCGGCAAAGGGGGAATAATTCTGGCATTCCAGCAGAATGGCCCCTGTTTCCGGGTAGTTTCTCATATGCTGCTCGGTTACTTCCCGCATACAGTGGCTCAAGGTTTTTAGATTGCCTTCAAGGTGATCCCCTATAATCAGCTGGGAAAGCTCCGAATCCTGGGGGATTCCACTTATACAAACGGGAATATCTTTGGATGACCAGCCCATTTGGAGAAAGATTTCCTCGGTGATCAGCTGGGGAGAAAGGGTGAGAATGCCCACCTTTTGGGTTCGATTGATCATGGCATAGACCATAGGCCCAAGAAGCAGCGTGGAGGTGAAAACCGGAATGCGAACCGCATCCGCCAACTGGCGCTGGAAGCCTGCCAAAAAGCTGCAGCTGGTGGTGATGGCTTTGCAGCCCTCCTTTTCCAAACTTTGTGCGGCGCTGATAAAAGGCTTGAGAAGCTGTTCCTCTGCCTTGCAGTCATCCAGACGAAAGCCCTCCACACCTTCCACCGTTTTATAGCGTACCGGGATGCGAAAGGTTCTTGCGTTGCCAATATCACCAAGGATGCGTGGAAAAACCGTTGGCATCATGAGAATGCCGATATCCTGACCGTAATTGGTATAGCCGCCTTTAATTTCCATAGAGGATATCCCCCTTTCATTGTCGTCAAATTTATATTCAAATGCCTGCCCATGCTAAAAAATCGCATACAGGCTTAGATTGCGCTCTCAGGGCGCAAGGGGTTTGATCTATTATGTACACCCGCTCTATTGCCCGATTAGCAGCCCCCATAGGGGAAGGGTCAGCATCGAGAGTATGATGCTCATAAAAACACAACGGGAGGCGAAATCAGAATCACAGCCGTATTTTTCCGCCAGCATGGCTGTGGTGCTGCCTGCAGGCATAGCCGCCAGCAAAACCGTTACACCCACCAGCAGCGAATCGATTCGCAAAAGGGATAGAACCGCATAAAGGCTAATGGGAATCAGCAGCAGCCGCACCACAGAAAAGTACAAAAGGCGGCGGTCAAGAAGGCTGCCCTTTATATCGGCGGAGGCCAGAATTCCACCAATCACAAACATGGATATTGCAGTGGTGCAGCTGCCGATATAGGCAATGGCATCCCCCAGAAATTCCGGCGGGCGCAGCCCGGTCAGCATCAGAACAAACCCGATGACAACCGCTAGAATACAGGGATGTGTGGCAAGGGTTTTCAGCACCTTTTTCCGGTCGGTGGCAGTGAAGAGCGAAAGCCCGGCCGACCACATAAAAAAGCGGAGCGGAATCAGAGAAATCGAGGCATAAAAGAGCCCCTCGTGCCCAAACACCCCAAAAGCAACCGGGTTGCCCATAAACCCGGCATTGGAGCAGATGGTGGCATATTGAAGGATGATTCTCTGCTCTTTAGGAATGCTTCTGTATAAAAGCTTGCTGAGGATCAGATAAAAAATCTGGGCACAAATGGATATAAGCAAAATCCACCCGGATTTGAGAATCCGATCATAAGTAAATTCAATCAGAAAGGATTGAATGATGCTGCAAGGTAAAATAACAGCGATAAATAAATCCGATACCTTTTTGCGCACCTCAGCGGTGAGAAGGCCCTTTTTTGCAGCCCAAAAGCCAACCCCCATCAAGAGAAACAAGGTCATTTGCAATTTGATCATATCTGCACAAGCCCTTTTACAAAATTTTCCATTCTACTGAGCCCTTCCCGAATATCTTCCTCCGAGGCAGCGTAGGAAATCCGGATATATCGGCCGCAATGGTCACCCAAACCGATGGCAGGCACCGAGGCAACCCCGCATTCTTTCAACAGACGCTGGGCAAACTCCTCGCCGGTAAGCCCGGTTTCGGAAACATCCACCATCACATAAAAGGCACCATAAGGAATCCCACAGCGCAGACCTCCAATGCCCTGCAAGCCTTTGAGCAGCAGCTGCCTTCTGGCAGCAAAGCGCTCCACCATAGCGGATACCGCCGCCTTGGTTTCCGGCAAGCGGATAGAATCCGCCAAGCCCTTTTGAATAAAGGTGGGCGAGCAGGTTGTGGTATATTGATGCATACGCAGAATACGCTCGCACAGGCGGCGATCCGCCGCAATATACCCCAGCCTCCACCCAGTCATGGCATATGTTTTGGAAAAGCCGCTGATGATAATGCTGCGCTCCTTCATCCCCTCCAATGCGCCAATGGAGCAGAATTCTGCCCCATCATACACCAGAGCGGCATACATTTCATCGGATACAACCAGCAGGTCATAGCGGAGAGCCAGCTCCCCGATGGCTTCCAGACAGTCGAGTGGATATACCGCCCCTGTGGGGTTGTTGGGGTTGTTGAGAACCAACATCCGGGTGCGGGGGGTAATCAGCCGTTCCAGCTCAGCCGGTTCTGGGATAAATCCGTTCTCTGCCTTAAGGGGAAGCTCCACCATAACCCCGCCGCAAAAGCGGATCAGATTCTTATAGCTCACAAAGGCCGGTGTGAACACAATCACCTCGTCGCCGGGATCAATAAAGGCTAGGAGCGCATTGTTAATCGCTTCGGCGCCGCTGGTTGTAATGAGAATCTCGGTTTCCGGGTCATAGACTGCGGTGGTTTGCTCGGTAATTTCCTCCGCTAGAACCTGCCGAAGCTGGGGCAGCCCCCGATTGGAGCAATAGTGTGTATAGTTCTCGTTTATGGCCCGGATGGTTGCTTCTTTAACAGGCTGGGGGGTATTGAAATCCGGCTCCCCCGCACTGAATGGAATCACCCAGCGGCCCTCTGCACGAAGCGCAGCCGCCCAATCCAGCATCATACGTATCGGCGAGGGCTCCATGCGGTTAACGGCCGCAGAGCCTTTGTATATTTTTTCCACAAACCTTCACCCTATCCTTTTATAGCCGACAGTTTGTCAGTTCATTTTCGCAGCTGCCGGTCTGCGCATACTGCGCCAGATTTTCCAGCGCCCTAAAGATCATATTTTCAACCGCCTGATCGGTAAAAAAACTGATATGCGCACTGTAATCTACATTATCGCAAGCAATCAGCTTTGTAAACACAGAATCCGGCGCTTCGCCCTGCCCCAGCTTCCGCCGGATAAAAGATTTTTCATTCTCATAAACATCGAAGGCAAAGCCTGCAATTTGGCCGCTTTCCAGCCCTTCCAGAACAGCCTCGTGATCCACCAGCCCGCCCCTTGCCGCATTGACAATGTAAACCCCTTTGGGCATAAGCCGCAGGCTTTCCCTATTGATCATATGCTCGGTTTCGGAGGTCAGCGGGCAATGCAAAAAGAGAATGTCGCATTGGGTATAGAGCTGCTCAAGGGGCCAGTACTGCGCATATGCCTCCACAGCTGGGCTGGGGAAAAGATCATAAGCCCCCACCCGGCAGCCAAAACCATGGAGCAGCCGGGCGGTTTCGAAGCCGATGCGGCCTGTACCGATCACCCCGGCATACAAGCTCCCCAGCTCCTTGCCCCGCAGGCCGTTCAGCCGAAAATCCAGATCGGCAGTCATCTGGCTGGAACGCTTGGTGCGGCGTATGGAATTTAGCGCCATCATAACCGCAAACTCAGCAATGGATCGAGGCGAATAATCAGGGGTGTTGGCGGCTTTGATCCCACGGCGGCCAAGGCTTTCAATATCCAGATGGTCAATTCCCGCCGCCCGGGAGACCACATAGCGAACCCCGTTTTCTTGAAGTATCTCCGCCACAGCATCATCGATCACACAGGGGGTCAGCACCCATATGGCATCGTAGCCTGCTGTTTGGCGAGCATTCTCATATGTAAGGGCTTGCTCCGTAAAATCCATTCTGAACCCGTATTTTTGCTGTACCTCTTGAAAATAGGGCGCTTCCTCCTTGTTAAAGCAATAGTGCAGAACCTTCATGCCTACCTCCGTTCCGCCCGCTAAGGCCGGTTATGGCACAAGCCTTTGCAGACTGCCGCTTTGGAAACGCCTTTGTCTCGCATGCGGGTTGTTTGTATTAAGTTTAAACGCAATATCCGCCCATTTCAATAGCCTTTCTGTATGGGAAAAGAAAAGAATGCTGGCCATTTTGTCCATAGGCAATGGCCAACCGCCCAATATGCCTTTTGCTCTATTGGGCGGCGATACCGAGATTTATAAAATACAGATTAAAAGGCTATGGCTGACCTGTTTGATGTCGGTACTCCTGCTATATCAACGCACCTAAAAAATATATATGATCAAAAGGAGATGTCTCCCGGAGCAACTATTTCCAAAATCGAAACAGTTCAAAACGAGGGCGGCAGACAGGTGAAAAGGACAGCCGATTTTTATAATCTTGATGCTATTATTGCTGTAGGATACCGTGTCAACTCTAAGAGCGCCACGCAGTTTCGGCGCTGGGCAACTGACACTTTAAAAGAGTATATAATTAAAGGCCTTGTCCTCAATGATGATATGCTGATTAAGCAGGATAAAGAATATTTATCGGATTTTGACAAGGCCACAGAGAAATATCTTAAGGAATAGAAACAAGCGGGTATCTCCACTTCGGAGAAGCCCGCTTTCTGCTTTTTCGCTATATTATTCTGACCCCCATAATTTCAGGACATCAGAATTTTTAGCGGGATATGGCAAGATGTGCTGTAAAATAAAAGAAGTCCTGCAACCCGCTATCAAAACGGATTTGCAGGACTTTTGCTTGTGTCATTAGGTCAAAATAGATGCAGTCTGTTCTGAGCTTTTATACTTATTGATCTTCTAGTTATGGTTTTAAAGCGTGGGCTCGCTGGATTCCATCAAAATATTTAACTATGAGGTTAATCAAAACATCTTTTTTGACTTTAGAACCTATTGGCGTAGTATAGAGGATAGAATAAAGATGCTTATACTCTGCCAATGTCAGTGCTAAGGCAGCCTTGTTATCTTCAATCGTTTCATATGTCCCATTTAATAAACCCAGTTTAGAAACATATTCTTGCACCTGTTCAACTGATTCAATATGTTGAATATCCTCTCTGATCAAGCTTCTAGGTCTTTTTTGGTTAGCATCTTCAACATCGTTGATGCCTTTAATGATTTCGGAAAGTTCATCTGGTGTGTACGGAAAGAGATTGTTTTTAAAGACATCTTTTGATGGATATAGTTCTGTATATAGACTCAGTAGTTTGATTAATGCTGTTTTTTGTTTTTGATTCATATGTGCACCTCATATAAGTGCAGCAATCGCATCCGCGATTGGAGCATATTCTTGATGAATATCCCCATTACTTAAAGTGATGGGGATACCATAATTGTTAGGATCAGATCTGTTGTCTAAGTGACGTATATACTCTTTAAAGATATGTTTTCTCCCTGCACTTACGTATGGTGTTCCTGTTATTAATGACTTCACGCCTATAGAAGAAACGGAGACATCAAGTGCCTCCAGGACACGGGTATTAGCTGGTGATGGACGTCTGGACTTAAATATGGTTTCAAGTATTCCTATTAGTTGTGGTCGATCTGAAAAATACATCTTCAAAAGCATTCCACCAATATTTTCGTCATATGCAAATCTTAAGTAAGTACTTTCAATTTCAGTTATATAATCTGCCACACCATCGGTGCTTATCTCATCGCCAACGGTTGGGATAAGATAATAGTCGCACGCAAGGAAAACACTCTGTATTATAAGATTGCTGGTAGGAGGGCAATCAAAAAGTATATAATCATACCCATCATCCTTTAATTGAGCAATATCCTTAAGCATTTGAGGAATAGCTAATACATTAACTGTATTTACTGACAAACGCTCTGATATATCATTTAGCCTGCTATTTTTTAAATCTAGCACGGTTGGAATATAGTCAAGGCACCCACCACTTTTTGAGTATTTTTTTATATTTCGTATAGCGTTTACAATGCAACTTGAATTAGTTGATATATTGCTTTCGAGAATTTGAATGCGGGAAGCACTACTCATATATTCTGCATATAGCTCAATTAAAAAATTCAGAGTATGCTGAACATCTATGTTTTCCAACGTCACTTTAGGTGTAGTAGTATTTGCACATACCTTACTTAACGAAGCTTGCGGATCTAAATCAACAAGCAATACCTTTTTTTTGTGATTCTTTGCAAGTAACGCGCCCAACTCAAAAACGGTCGTAGTTTTCCCTACTCCACCTTTATAATTCCCAAAAAAAATATGTTTTGCCATTTCACTTCTCCTTTTATTATTTACTTGTTAACTACGGCAGAAATACTAAGCTTTATTTAAACAGGCTCTCTCGACACAACTTCTCTCTCCAGCAATGCAAGAAAGTTTTTCAATTCAGCTGTGCTATAATCTGCAAAAGCATCCACTTTTTTATCTTGGCAAAAGAAATAGTCCAAAGTACAATTAAAAAAAGTACAATACTTGATTGCAAGCTCGACTGATATAGCACGCTCACATCTTTCTTGAAGATTAATTGATGGTGCGCTCACATTCCCTATAGCCTTTGATAATTCCTGTACCGTTAGCTTCTTTTGTTCTCTAAGTGCTAACAAGCGATTTTGCGGTATCATGGTTTAGCCCTCCCTCGGACCAAAAAACTTATCACCGTTTAAATGGATCATATGGTCGGGGTTTTCAGCAATCCATACTTCTGTTTCCCAAGCTAAAGAGTCCGAAAATCTTTTATAGGTTTTGAAGTCAAGAAAAGCTGTTACAAAGATTTTTCCAGCTGATACGCCTTGTGTCATCTCATTAATCTCTATGATTCGCTTAGGCTCCATAGGGCCAACACTGGTAACTGATTCAATGAAATAAATCCAGTTTTTATCTTCTCTAAACAATACAACATCTGGCATCTTGTCATGAAGTGTTATTTCAAAACCAAGTTCTTCAAGTTTTTCTACATTCTTTACGAGGTCTTTTTCAATGGTATCGCCAACATAAAGGCATTCACTGTTTGGTGCAAACCTTGGCGCAAATTCTTCAATAATATATTTTTGCAGCTCGTTATGTTTGCCGGGAGAAAAGGTGAAAGCTTCGCCATTAATATTTACAGGCATCTTTTCCATTTTCTTTTTAGAGGCATAAGTATCAATCAAAGTTTGGTGATTGCTTATGAATGCTTCTATTTTTTCGTCCCAATTAGCGCTGCCGTAAGACCGCAACAAGTCCAAAGCCTCAAGAGTAATTCGATACCTATAGTTTGGTGAGTTGGTGGCCATACCGTTATCCTCAATAAGAGCGGCGGTTCTAAAATGATGGATGGCCTGCTTGCGAAAGGTTTCTCTGGAGTTTTCAGCATATTCGACATTATAGTTCTCTTTAGTAAACTGCAAAATATCATGAATGCGTATCCATGCGGATTCTGCAGTTCCCCAATCAGAAGATTCCTTAATTTGAGTCATTGCTAAAAGGACATAGCAGCACAAATCAGCTTGTTGGCGTTTAGGCATTCCAATAGCTTCAAGTATTTTTCTGGCTTCATCAATCTTATTCATAGAAGTAACTCCCCTATCAATGCATCACATATTTCTACAGACAAGCATTGCTTTCTTTTTAATTTGCCTCCAAGAGTGATCAGTGTTTCTTTCGAGGGAACCGGCATAGTGTTTACCTCTGTTGAGTTGACCTGAGTAGAACCATTTAAGATTCTGTAATATAGGTCATAGATAGATGAATTGAAAATTACATAAAGGCCAAAAACCAAGTCTTCACACATGCATGATTTATCAACTGCATCAATAAAGTTGATTTTATTTTGGGTGCTTATGAATTGATAATCTGGTAGACTGTCGGATAAGTAAATGCCACACTGTAACCGCCGTTTCTCTTCCTTGGCCGTAAACCTTTTTACAAAAAGGTAGTTTTTATTTTTTTGTATCATCCCTACCTGCGCATCAGTCATGTATTCAAAGTCTTTTCCGATAGGAAAGACAACATGACCATCTTGAATATGTTGAGAATAAAACAGCGGCACAATATGATCGCCCGGAGCAGTTCGGAGCAATTCACGATTTCGGAAGTCAACAGTCAGTCCAGTTTTCATTTTCAAACCGATATCTTCTAAGTTGTATTGGAATTTATTCAGCTTACGCAAAGCCAACACTTCTTCCTCGGTCGTAAGGAGGTAGACATACAGATTGTTACCACTTATGGCTGTGTCATAAGGCACCGTAAAAGTAAGACTATTTTCGAAATCCTGATTGCTTGCCGAAGATGTAATCATTAGACTTTCTTGAGGTTGCGAAGTCTTAACAAATTTGACTATAATAGTTTCTTGAAGTACTTGCTCATTGTCGAACACCTTATCTCGGCTTACAAACAAATGAATATGTGTAATTCTGGCGTTGCTCAATGCATATTCACGGAATCTTTTGAAATAAGCTCCCGATGTCCACGAGCGTGGAATGATATAAACCATTTCACCACCATTTCTGAGGTTAAATATGCTCATACTAGCGAACAAAAAGTAAAGATTGGGCGCCCCATAGCAAATATTGGGCATTGACAGTGCTTCTGGCGCATCTTTTGGGATTTTTAAATAGGGGGGATTCCCAATCACCCAATCATATTTTTGGCTATCACAAGGTTGGTCAAAAGCCTGCGAGTTGTTATATGCATTCTTCTGGCTCAAAATATAATTATCATCTATGATTTGAAAGTTTATTTTGATTTTCGACTGCTCCTGTAAGTGCTTCATATTTAAGCGAAGCAAGGGAAGTATACAGCTATTATTTTCAAAACACGTTATATTTAAAGTCTTAATAGTATCAACATGTTGTATCCTATCCACTAAAGCTGCAACCAGTATTCCTGATCCTGCTCCCGGATCTAAAATACTAACTTCTTTTTGATCGCCTATATTAAAAAGGCTGGCCATATATATAGCAGTTTCTTTGGAAGTAAAAAACTGACCAATTTTTTTACGTTCTTCTTTTGGTTTAGATGCGAGAAAATCCGCTGTGTTTTTCAAAACAAATTCTAACATATAGCTCTCCATTCGAGATTTATTATCCGTAAATATTTTAACACAAAGTAAACGAATAAGGAAGAGCTAAATTTCGAATTTCAAATTGAAGAATTAAAGCTAAACTGTTAGATTTCTGCTGGTATCATGTAAAGTTCAATTGAGTTGTTTTTCCCCACCACAATCTTTTCAACTTTTTGATTTATTAGGCATTCATTAAAGCTTGCTAACCCTAATGCTTTGCAAATTAGTGCTTTAACATCAACATCAGAAATTGTGGGCGAAAATTTGCATGCAGAAGCTTTTCCTCTTTCTACCCGATCAGCACAGCGCCAGACTATCTCGCCGCTTGGCCTTGTAATACGGCGATAGTTGCTACCGCATTCAGCGCAAACTAAAAGACCACTCAGTACGTTCTGCGAACTGTACCGGGTGGTCTTTCTCTGTGTGGAGCCATCGCTATTTGTTTGTATGTTGGTGCGGGTGTCTTTTTCAAACTGAGTTTCTATAAATAATTCCATCGGAATGGCATAGGGTACATACTTTCCGTTGCTCAGTATTTTATCAATTACAGATCGTGACCATTTTAGTTTGCCAGACGGAGCAGTCACTTGGTCAGCCTCCAGTTCGTTGGCAATGGAACCCAAGCTGGCACCATCAATGTAACGCTGATATATTCTTTGCACCACTTCAATCTGTAAGGCAATCGTCCTCACCATGCCGTCGGGCATTTTTTTAAAGCCATAAGGTATCACCATAGTTGTTCCTTCCTTTCCTTAAAATCATTAATAGCTAATGTCTACTGAACAAAAGTATTTTTGAATCATGCGCAACAAAATCGTTCATATTTACCCATTTTGGCAGAAAAAAGGGCTTGTTTTACCTTTTCGGGTACATTGTAAGTAGCTTGTGAGGGCTTTGCTTCATATACCTCAAGAGGTAAGTGCAAGGGTATAGATAAATATGGCGCAAAAACCTTGCACTTGTATCGCTAAAAAGTGATTGCAAACCCGCATGAAATCAACGTTTATGTATTGTTCAGTAGACATTAGCTATGTTTTTAATCAGAGACGCACACAAAACCTGTGCATATATACATTTGTTTGCGGCCATGTGTTAAAATTAGCAGCAAAAAGCCACTTTGGACATAGAAAAAGACAAACCCATCTGTTAAAAAACAGGTCTGTCTTTCTGTGCCATTTGGTCAAAATAGATGCAGGCTACGGTGCGGACAAAAGAACGCGTATTTCATAAGGAATTCAATTTCTTCCAACTGTCCGTAATAGCCATGTGTCTCCTCCGTACATCCCAGAGATTTGGTACATCAAAGCCAATTCTAAATAATTTTATGTCGATGCACGTTTTATCTTTTAAAATATTATTGATTATACTATGGTTTGAATAAAATCCCGCATCGCTAGTATAGACTCTTGCAACTGTTCAGGCGTATATTTTTGATTATTATGGTTTTCGGGGTGATGAATTTGATGCCTAATATACTCAGTGAGAATTAATCGCTCTTCTCTTAGATTCCCATCTCGCAGCAACTTATTATATCTCATCGTAGTTTTCCCGTTTTTATATGTAGCTAATTGCCCCTCTCCTTCAATAAATCCATATAGTTCATTGTGGTATTCTTCTGTAATTTCCGAAAAGGCTAAAAAATTAACTTCATTCAGGGATGGATACGGTAATTGCCCAGGCAACACAGGAGATACGTTTTTTGCGCCATTATTGGCAGTCACGAGCCGTAGATTTTCAAATTCCAACTGCTTTACCAATGCAGCGCTATGTGTAGTAATGATTATTTGAGTATTTGGAATCTCAGAAAGTGCAATAAATGACCTCACTAATATTTTTTGGTGCTCTGTATGCTGAGACGTTTCGGGTTCCTCAATTGCATAAATAATGCTTGAGCTATTTCGCTCAGCCCTTCTTCGCTCAGCTTCTGCCCTAAAAAAGCTTAATAGAATCAGACGCTTTACTCCGCTACCTCGCTTATTAATAGGGATATCTTCATCGCCAGAAATAGATACCTTTTTAAAGACATCGGACCATTTAAGACTTTCGGCTTGCGGGATGACTGGATTTAAACTGTTAGCTAGCTCGGGATTCATTTCTCTTAACTTGTCCAGAGTTCGTGCAGACACCTCTCTAAGCTTAGTCTCAACCACAGTAGCAATCTCTGTCAGCGGCCCCCTCAACTCAGGATCATTCAAAATCTGCTTTGTTGCCTCCGAAAGAGGATCTTGTACTTCGCTATCGCTATCGCTATTTTTTCTATCAGATTGAAAAAGACTATAAAGAGGCAAAGCAGCCTGCAGTTTCTCCCAAATAGGTTTAGCATCGCCTTTGGTTATATCTATTTCAACTTCAGCCAGTTGCAAATTATCCCGATAATGGTTCCAAATGGACGCCCGCATAACAGCATTTTTAGTCATATCGGCGCACGGAATATCCTGACCATTTATAATCGCTTTAAGCTCAGCATTCTTTTTCAATAGAAGTTCATTACAGCTTGGATTTGTCGGATGAAAAGCTTTAACAAATGCTTTTGCTGTTCCAGCGCTAGGATATTTTTTTATTACTTCTAGTTGCCCAGCTTCATTTAATAAATATTCGGATTCTAGAGTTGTTTCATTAGTAGCGTCAATCAAAACACTTTCAGGCAGATCTTCAAAACAAATAGAAATATGTATTTCCGTATCTCCACCCAAAGCTATCTGCTTATTTATATCATCTTTGTCAATCTTAACCACGCCCTTACCCTCATTGAAAAAGATGTCGAGAGCCTCTAATATGGTAGACTTACCAATATCATTTTTCCCAACAAAAGTAGTGAGATTACAGAAATCAATAGTTACTTCATCGCTGTAGCCTCTAAAATTTTTCATCTTTAACGCTTTTATTTTCATGTAAATCTTCCCTCTCTATACGAATATAAGCTTTACAAATCGGATGCAGATATGAGTTTCTTTGTATTGAAAACCAATTCATTTTTTATCTGGTCAGCATCAAGATGAAAAATATCTTTGAGCACATCAGCTATTGCAAAAGCCTCCCAAGGCATGTAGGGAACTCCATGTTTTTGAGTAAAAGGAGCATCTGTTTCGGGTACGATTTGCGAAAGTGGCATCTTTGAAACAAGATTTTTACCTTTTTCCCCTGAAAGCATTGTAGGACTGACACTGAACCAGCAACCAAGCTCATTGGCTCGTTTAACTTCCTGGACGGTTCCTGAAAACCAATGGAGAATAGGGGTACTAGTGGCCAGATTGCTTTCAATAATATCTAAGACCTCTTTTGCCGCATTTCTTGAGTGAATACTAATTATCCTTCCACCACATTTTTCGGCAGCCGAAATAACTTCTCTGAATAAATCTTTTTGCGCTAGAAAAGAAGATTTATATTGCGCAGAACCATCTATGCCAACTTCCCCGATATATTCACAATGGGGGATATTCGATAACAACATATCAATCTCATTCATTTTTGAGGCGAGAACTTCCGGATGCAAGCCAAGTGCCAACTTAACACAATCGATCCCTGCAAATACTTGCTTCGTTTTTTGCCAAGCACGAGGGCTAGTAGTAACGGCCAGCACATATTTGCAGCATCGTTGGACTTCTGGAAGTAACGCAATAGGATCTTTATATAAATCAAGGTGACAGTGCATGTCAATCATAAAATATCGTAGCCCTCCAGAAAGTTTTTAAGTTCATTAATACCACGCGAAACCACTCCTAAATAGGACTTCCGATCCTCAGGAGAAGCAAATGACAGATTTCCTTTAACTAATTTGTTTATACCGGAAAGTTCAACTTGCTTAACTGCTAACGCAACAGCAGTCAAATCCATAAAGTTTGACTTACTAATATCGTCATAACGATAACCTTTTTGTGTGGTGTCGTGTAGGTCAGCCTCTAAAAATGCTGCTCTGCGTACAAGGCAGGGTACACATACGCCACAGTGCCTGAGGCCATGGCGTCGAAATTTGCCACAGCTGTTCGTTTCAAAAATTAGCTCTTCCATCAGTTGTCTATCTTTGCACTCATTAAGAACCTCACCTTTAGTCTTAAACCTGTAAGGCAAAATTAATTTTGCTTTAATTCCAAGTGCATCCCAGATTTCCTGCAGCAACGCCATATAAATCGGATGGGTCGTTTTGGTGCTTAAGCTTCCGATGCGGTTGGCATCTAGAGGAACATTCAAGCTAATGAAACCGTTTTCTGGTACGATTATTTCTGTAGATTCGCCTGTTTCTGAAGTAGCGGCGGCAGATAAGAGCGCGAAAGCAAAGAAAGCAATGGAGCGGGCACGGGTTGATCCCTCCGGTCCCCTTAGTGTCCCAATACTCCACTGGCAGTGATTGCTTCCACCAAAACGGTTAGCAAAATCAACCTGTCGTTTTGCATCACCAATAATGATCTGCGAAACAAATAGTGGATTTCGCTTTTCAGATAGCAGGTCTATTGCGCCAACCAAGCTATCCATGCCGCCGGAAAGCAGGCAGACGCAGTCATTATCTCGTTGACGTGGCTCATATGTAGCTTGAATGAATGGGCTATTAGCGAGTTGGAAGGTTAGTTTCCAAAAGTCCCCCGTGAGAAACTTAAGCATTTTTTCGATTTTTGTCTTTACCGACATCCATTTTTTGGGCTCAGATAAAAATACAGTTAGATCTATCATTCGTGTCCATCCATCGGGACTATCACCTCTGGGAATCAATTTGTCCACGGCAACCACAGAAAATGCAAAGGCAGCAAAATCAAGCGCCGTAACCGACGGAACTATACCGTGTTTTTTCAATTCATGGGGCAATGAAAGCCCCAATGGCCTGACGTTATCGTAAGAACCGTCTGGGCGCGAAAATAACTCAAAATAATCAACATCGTTGTCAAAGTGATCTGGCACTGATGAGCTTGGATAGCAGATTATCTTTCTCATACTGTCACCTCAAATACTTCGAAAGTTCTTTCTATTGCAGTCATCATCACATTATGTAGGTTTGAAGGCTGCTTGTTTTCTAATTCGTTACGAATATCATTTACCTGAGAACTAATTTCAGATTCTAAATATTCGCGCATATCTTTTAGCCTAGTTATGCGATCACCAAGAGGGACATCCTTTGTTTCAAAACCTCGGCCAATATCAAGCTGAATCTTGCTGAAAGCTTCGTAGCCAAGAAATGAAGAAACCAGCGACCAAACATTGTCATCTGAAAGGGCTGCTATATCAATATCAGGATTCTTGTCAAGCAGGTCACTCAATGCATCAGAAACAGAATTGATTGGAGAAGTTTCATCTAAACTTCCTCCATCACCGCAAATATACCCCGCAATAGCGTCAATCATCCCATACACATCAGTATTTTCTGTCCGGTAATTACTAATGATGCTACTTATTGTGGGCTCATTGCCGTCGCGAAGCGCACTAAAAGAAGAATATAATTTAGACGCAATGCTCGCGGAATGACGCATACGGTTTGCTACATTCCGTGCACCCCCCATACCAGTGCGCGAGTAATTCCCTAACGATTTTCTTAGAGAATCCCGGCTGCCAGTCTTTATGTAATCGCCCAAGTTTTGACGAGCACTCCTAAATCGCGCAGGAGGCGCAAGTAATGGCACTGGAGGTGCTTCTTTTTGGGGGGCAGGCGCGTCAGGAGTCTCTGGAGTCTCTGGATTATCAATATCATCCAACCAAGGGGGGTCAAATGAGACGCCGGATTTTGGTCCACCATGCGATGCAGAGGTTCCCATATTTTATTTTCCTCCTTTCGGCGCAATAGCAGTCTTTACGGGTTGAGGCGTATCCGAATCTTTTTGCCATTTAGTTAGCATTTCTGATGCCCAGGTTTTGTTTCGAAGGAGTGGAATGAAAGACGCTTTCCGAGCTTGTGGCGGAATTGTATCTAATATATTGACTAGCCTACATCCTAAATTTGGGTAAGCCTCGGTAATATGCAATATGGCAATAAGATTTTTCTTATCCCACTGGTTTCCACTACCTCTCCGTCCTAGTCTCGTTAATAATTTCTCAGCTTCACTTTCTCCAATATCTTTAATCCTCTCCACTAGTTCATTAAGTATATCTTTGTCTACTGCGGTTAACGCAGTAAAGATTTCGCTGGCCTTCTGAGAGAGCTCATCATAAGCGGCTAAAGATAGTGACTTATCTCGACTCAAATACAATAACGGCCTAATGTCCATATTCCCAAGTTTCGGTTCAAGCTTTAGCCATTCGGTAATGAATGGGGTCTTCCAGTTTGCATCCTCAGGCTCGTAATCCTCTCCGCTTTCTAATTTAGCTTCTATTTCTTGGAGAAAAACCAGCTTTCCATCTTTTGATTCAACGGATTTTTTAACGAGAGATTCAAACGCAGCAGGTGAAGCGCAACGTTCAAATAGTTGCATCTTGACAAGTCCGCTCAATTCAAGCGACATGCCATTAAGACGAGCCACCTTGTCCCTTATTATTAAATTATTCAAAAAGCGTTTAATGAGCCGGGGATTTCCATTGATATGTTCAGCAGTAACCATAATTCCAGCAAGTTGCTCTGCCATATCTATATACTCCTGCATTTTGCCGATGGAGTCACTATCGAAAACTCCTTCAATTTTAGCCTTAGAGATGCCTCCCTGCCAAGCGTTAGACAGCAAAGTCAGCAAATCAGCTTTAACTTTCTCCCAAGTGCCATCTTTTATCTCACTTCTTCTCTCCAGCAATTCAGCAAATAACATTACAAGATATATTTTTACTTCTGCAACGCCTAAATGCGGGACAGACAAAGGAATTTGAATTAATTTATCAAAATAACTTGTCACCAAGCCTTCGGACAGCTCCACATCAGCAAAGTGCGCCTTTACGCTGTTTCGTATCATTTGCTCATCGGCAGCGATAATGAATGCTGTCCTCTCCACAAAAAGCAAAAGCCGCATTGCTTCTAGTGTCGAAATAGCCGTTGAAGGCAAACAGCGATCCAAGTCATCTACTAAGATAACCAGTGTGATGTTTAGCTCTTTAAGAATTTCAGCAAACTCAGCACGAATCTTCTCTATTTGTTGCGGTGTCGATTTTGACGAGTTTTCTTTAAGCAGTGCTTTCATTTCCGGCGCAAGGGTATTGAATGCTGAGCTAACCGCCTCGCTTTTTTCAGCTCCATCTTCGCCGTCTTTATTTTGAAGAAGGTTAGTAATCGCACCCATTAAAGATGCTACCCCTCCAACAGCGACCCCCCCAGGCACAAAACCCATGGATAGCGGAACGGCCATTTTTGCAACTTGGAGCCAATTGATGCGACTAATGAATCCTTTTACTTTTCCGGTAAGGTCTTTTGCCATGTCGCTACGTTTCTTGCTTTCTTCAAGAAGCTTGTCCGAAACAGCTTGCAATAGAGCTGCTCTGGCATCATCATAGCCTTGGTATAGCCATGCGTTGAATTCTAGAAAAACATAATTTTTTTCTTTATCATCTTTGCCGTTATCCTTCAGCTTTAAAGATTCACCTATCATTTTTACCAGTGACGATTTACCAGCGCCCCAACTGCCGGAAACACCAATAGAAATTGGCTTGGCTCCTGATTCAGAGATCAGTTCGGCAACCGTATTGGCAATTACAGAAAAGTTAAGAAAATCTTGGGTTGTTTCAGCATCATTCCACATATTGTATTTCACTCCTCCAAATCAATATTATCTATATAAACCTGTACCAAATTACTACATAGCCTCACCAATAAATAAAAGGTGAAAAGAGTTTGACAATCATTCAACGATTATCAACATACTTTCTCCGACCATCTTTGGGCTTCGCCGCATCCTTAGGTATTGCCCAAGTAACCCCAAACCGAACAGCACCCGGTATTTTGCCCTGTGCGCAGAGCACCTGCACCCGGCGTGGAGTGATCGCCCATTTCTCCGCCGCTTCTTTCGCTGTCATATAGTCCATTAAAACGTTCCTTTGCCAAATAAATATTGTATATATTATATATCGCAGCAGCGAACAAAGCAATCGAATTTGTGTAAATTATGGAAATATTCACAGTATTATGGTGAAACAGATTGAGAAATATCAGAAATTCTGCCCAAAGGAGAAACGCCTCCAGCTTTGTGGCGGCTTTTCCTGCTATTTCTATTCACTCGGCAGTTCCTGTTCCATTTCCATATTGTTATCAAAGGTGATTCGGATTCGGTCTGCGGATAAAACCACCACCTTGGTGATAATCCCTTTGACCACATCATCACGATATTCCTTTACGCTAAGGTCAATATGTTCCATTGTGTAAAGCAGTTCATGAATTCGGGCTTGCGTGTTTTGAGCGAGCATGGTCTGCTCTTGATGCTCTCCAAGCTGCCCTTGCAGTGCCTTTATCTCCGCAGCGATTTCCTCAAACTTGGTATCGAAGTAATCCGCACCGGCACTGGATTTGGAGCTGAGTTCCACTAAATCCATCATTACGCTCTGCAGTTCGGCGATACGGTTTTGGACAGCCGCTTCATTAAAGCTGTCATCCTCCTGTGAACTGATGGCAAGCCGCAGGCCTGCCTTGAGGGTTTCGATAACATCGGCCTTATCCTCATCCAGCCGGTTCAGGGCGGTAACGATAGCTTGGTGCAACCGGCTTTCCTCAATGGTAGGGGATTCCTTGCAGTATTTAGTACCGTATTCCAAGCGGTTGATGCAGCGCCAGACCACCTTTTTCTTGCCGTTTCTCGCCCAAGTGACCCGGCGATACTGCGTACCGCAGTCACCGCAGCAGAGAAGCTCGGTCAGCGCATATTTGCTGCTGTATTTTCCTTTTTCGGTTTTCACAGCTTTCTTGGCCACCTTGCGCTTCCCGGCTCTCCGGACAATTTCCTCCTGCACAAGGTTGAATAAATCCCTTGAAATAATCGGCTCATGGTTTCCGGTGACATAATATTGCGGGATTTCACCGTTGTTTTTTCGAGTTTCCTTGGTTAAGCAGTCCACCACATAGGTTTTCTGCAGCAGGGCATCGCCGATGTAACGCTCATTCCGGAGCATATACTGCAGTACGCCAACTGACCATTCCTGCTTGCCGGTGGGGGAGAGAATTTCGTCTGCCTCCAGCGATTCCTTTATTTTCCGAACGCTGGCACCGGAGTAATAGTTCCGGAAAATCCGCTTGACGATTTCTGCTTCCTCCGGCACAATTTTGGGCTGACCGTCCTCGCCTTTTTCATAGCCTAAAATACGGGAGTATTGAAAGGGAACCTTTCCGCTTTTGAAGCTCTGGCGCTTGCCCCATGTGACGTTGCGGCTGATGGACTCACTCTCAGCCTGCGCAAAGCCGCTGAGGAAGCACAGCGCCATTTCGCTGGCCATCTCCATCGTATTGATGCCCTCTTTTTCAAAGATGATGGGGATGCCTTTTGCCTTGAGTTTTCGGATATACCCGATGGCATCCAGTGTGTTTCTGGAAAACCGGGAGACGGATTTGGTCAGCACCATGTCGATCTTGCCTTTTTCACACAGTGACATGAGCTTGAGAAACTCAGTGCGCTTTTTGGCGCTGGTTCCGGTAATGCCCTCATCGGCAAAAATACCGGCAAGCTCCCAATCCTTGTTTTTGCTGATTTTATCAGTATAATAAGCAATCTGCGCGGCATAGCTGGACTGCTGTTCTTCCTGTTCGGTGCTGACCCGGCAGTAGGCCGCCACACGCAGCTTTCTCTTTCTTGCATTGGACTTGGTTAAAAGAACATTGGCGGGGATTATATCGACCCTTTTTTGTACAGGTGTTATAGTCTGTGTTTGCATGGCGGTTACTCCTTTCCAACCGGCTTTCCGTTCATCATTCGCAGCCTCAGGCCGCCGTCCGCATCAATGACCACTTGCTTGACGGTATCCTCAAATAGTCCGACTGAAAAGGCATCCAGCGGCGGCTGTTTCTCGAATATCGCCAGCAGCTGGCGGGTTAAGTATTCCGGCTCCGTATCGGCACAGGCCTCATATTTTGCGGCGGCGCAGCCAAATATCAACAGCTTGGTGTAGTCGCTGTCCACCTCGCTTTTTTCCAGCTCCCGGTTAATTTGGTTTTCTGTCCGGGCAACATCAAGGGAATAATGCTCTCGATGCAGTGAAGGAAGCTCCAGCAGGCTCGGATTGCTGATAATCGCATTCAGGATTGCTGTTACGCTCTCCAGCAGAGCTTGGTCGGTGATGCGCGTGGGGGTAATGCGCCCCTCGGCGGCGCAGCACCACGCTTCATAATTCTTGCTTCTGCCATCCCTTTTGTATTTGGCTCCACAAGCCCCACAAATCGCCTTACTGCGGATGCTGTCCAGTTCCTCGGATAAAGGCTCCCCTCGGATTTTCTGCCCGATCAGGGCGGTCACAGCCCCGAACGTATCGACAGGGATAATCGGCGGGAAGTCATCCCTGCCGCAGTAGCGTGAATTCTCCAGCATCCGCTTGACCCTGTGCTTATTCCAGTCGGTGCGGTTCTCCATATAGGAGATTGCTTTGGCGGTGAGGCTTTCGGCAATCCGGCGATAGGACATTCCGGCTTGGTAATCCTCGAAAACCTGCCGTACCACAGAGGCCTCCACTTCATGGATGCACAGCACACCATTTTGGATGTGGTAGCCGAAAGGAAGGTATCGGTTTTTCTTCATCGCCCGAGCACCTCCTTTGGCAGCCGCTCGGTAAAGGCAAAACCACCGATTAAGCAGAATTTCAGTTTATCCTGCTCGGTGACGACAATCTGATTGACAATGCTGTGAAACAGAGTTTCGTCAAAGCCGGTCAGGTACGGCGCTTCCTGTTCCATTAGCTCAATCAGCAGCTTGCAGTCGGAAATCATCTCATCGTCCGCATCGCTTTCCAGCAGCCTGCGGCGGTTGCGCTTTAAAAGGTCGAGCTGTTGATTGATTTCATTGTTTTTCTGCATAAAAATAGCAGAGTCCATGTAACCTTTCGTCCTGAGACGATTCAGTACCAGACTCTGCTTGGTGAGTTCCGCTATTTCCTGATTGATGCTTCCGACTTTTGCATCGCTCATGGTGATTTTGGATTTGAGATCCATCAGCTCTGTTAAGGCGGAGGAGAGAATATAGCGGCTATTCTGTTTTAGCTTGTTAACCATTCGGATAAAGGCCTGTATAATGGCATCTTCCCGGATTTGGCGGATTTCGCAAAGCTCCTTGCTGCGGAAGTGCTTATGGCAGACCCAATAGGTTTTGCCGTTGGTCACCCTGCGGGAGAAGTTCATACCGCATTTGCCGCATTTGATTTTTTGTGAGAATGCATACTGCCTGCCACGACCCTTGCTTGGGCAGAGGGCGTTACGGGTTTTCATCAGCTGCTGCGCCTGCTCAAACTCCGACCGGCTGATGATCGGCTCATGGGAGCTGGTGATGTAATAGCGGTCACGCTCACCCTTGTTGCGCTTGGTTTGAAAGGGCATGGTATTGGTGGTGTAGGATTTCTGCAGCAGGGCATCGCCGATGTAACGCTCACTTTTGAGAATATAGCTGACTGCGGTATACAGCCATTTTATCTCTCCATTCTTGCAAGGGATGCCATCGGCGTTCAATTCGGTTGCTATTTGATCCATGCTCTTGCCGGAGAGGTAGCTTCCAAATATCCGGCGCACCACGGTTGCTTCCTTGGGATTGGGGATCAGGATATTATCGACAAGGTCGTATCCGTAGGGGGCGCAGCAGCAAGTGAAGCTGCCGTTCTGCATCCTCCGGGCGTAGCTCCAGCGCATATTGTTGGAGATGGAGGTGGATTCCTCCTGAGCGATGGAGCTGAAGGCTCCGATGATCATCTCATCGTGCATGTCCGCTGTCTTGAGTCCATCTTCCTCAAATTCCACTTCGATGCCAAGGGCTTTCAGCTCCCGGACGGTGGAGAGGCAGTCGTGGATATTCCTTGCAAACCGGGAAACGGATTTTACAAGGATGCGGTCGATTTTGCTCTTTCTGCAGTCGGAAAGCATCCGCTGAAATTCCTCTCGCTTATCTGAACGGGTTCCGGTGATACCCTCATCGGCATAAATGTCCACCAGTTCCCATTCGTCATTTCCGGCTATCAGAGAGGTGTAATGCTCCATCTGCACGGAAAAGGAATTCAGCTGGTCAGCGGAATCGCTGCTGACTCTGGCGTAGGCGCAGACACGCAGCTTGGGCGGTGCATAGCGGTAAATGGCGTTTACCGGTTCAATAACCTGTACCTGCGGCATGGCGGCACCTCCTTTAGTTTTCGTGTTTTCATGTATGGTGGCTCCTTTCGTGTGAGTTCAATACCTTTTAGGTATTAGCACACACGATACCACATAGATGCGGACATAGCTATCACAAAATTCACTAAATAATCCGGAGCCTCGGCTTGTACTTTTCGACCACAAATCCATCTGCGATTTCAAATTCTTTAAGGCTGATTTTGCCTTGCTCCAGAAGATAGGTGAGGAAGTTGTGCGCCATTAAATAACGGACTTCATTGACCGGTTCTGTTTTCGTCATAGCGTTTCCTCCTATCGCAATTGAAACGGCGGCATTGCAAAATCAGAGAGCTTGATTTCACCCTCCAGCGGAGAGTAAATGCTGATCCCGCAGCCGCTGATTGTTTGAATAAACTCTATTGTCTTTGCCGTATCCCGCCCGATTCGGCTCACCGAATCCACCAGTAAAACCTGAAAACTCCCGGCTTTCGCCGCTTCCAGAACGGCCTGTAGGCCGGGGCGGTTGAAGTTCAGGCCGCTGCCCAAGTCCTGAGAAGAACCGATAACCGTAAAATCCATCTGTGCGGCATAGGTTTCCAGTCTTTCATATTGCCCTTTCAAAGTGCCATGTACATCCTCCGGCGCATCGATGCGGCAGTAAATCCATGCGGATTTCTGATCCATAGAAAATTACTCCTTTCACAAGCGCAGGCTCATTTGAGGTTCCGGCAGCAGGGCATCCAGACCGAAGCTCACGGCTAAGGCTTCATTAATCTGCTGCATCTGTTGTTCACTCAAATGGCCTATGTACTCACGCAGACGGGAACGGTCAATGGTTCGCACCTGCTCCAGCAGCACAAGAGAATTCTGCCGCAGGCCATACTGCTGGCTGCACAGCCGGATGTGGGTAGGCAGATGACCTTTTTCAGTGCGGCTGGTGATGGCGGCCACAATAACGGTAGGGCTGTAGCGGTTGCCGATATTGTTTTGGACAATCAAAATCGGCCTGATACCGCCCTGTTCGCACCCGACAACCGGAGTTAAATCGGCGTAGAACATATCGCCTTTGTAGATACGCATTTCACATTCCTCCTCCTTTTTGCGAAATCATTGTTATACCACAAGGATAAGGACAGCCGCCGATTGTGACCGGGTTACCCGCAGGGCGGCTGTCCTCATAGTTTCTGATATAACAAAACTCTTGTTCTTCGTTTTCTGCTGCTTCTATTCGACACTACTTCCCGAAGCAGAACACCACAGGCAGAGCGCCTGCGGTATAAGGACGATTTCGTCCTTTGGGCAGTCAGCTTAAACCAGCCTTGGTTATTGGCTGTCATGGGACTCTCACCCCCACCGGGTTCTCCGGCGGCTGCACCCATTGCGATGTCTGTGGCTGTGCAGAAGTATCATTATAGGCTGTTCAGGTCATGGCGGGGCAATCCACCACGGATTGCTTTATGGACGGACATTTTTCGCTCGGCACCTTTGATGCTATCGTATTGACGAATAGCTCTGACCTATCCGCAGATGGTCTTGGCGTGTCCTCCAAAGTCGCTTTCCCCTCATCGGAGCTGAACAGCTAACGTATTTAAGCTGCTGGATATGACCGAATGGCTTCGGTATTTTTCAAGGAACACGAGAGAGATAGAAAATCCCCCTCACTTCTATAAAGGAAAAAGTGAGGGGGCGTACAACCGAAAAAATTAGTAATCAATCATTTTTTTCAGTTTGTCCAGTATCTTCTTTTTGCGTTTACTGATGGCCTGTTGCGTGACCAATAGTTCTGCTGCCAGATCTGCTTCCTTTTTATCATTGAAAAACAGTTTATCAATGAGGAAGCGTTCATCTTCCGGCAAGGATTGAAGAGCAATCCACAGTGTTTTCAGTTGCTCCTGATGAATGAGCTTATCCACAATATCCGGCTGAACACGGACGATGAGGTAATCGATGTTGACACCATCGTCTTGGAACCGTTCCAGCGACAGCTCATTCTGGCGGATCAGTTTATTCTGATAACGTTCTGCTTCACGCTCTTTATGGTAGGCACGGTAGATAGCCTCGCTGACCTCTACCCGCTGCCGTTTTACTACGATGGTATATTTTTTGTTCTCTGACATATGCTTGTCCTCCAAATTTTCAAAATGTGATTGAAAACGAAGGACAAGAGGCGGCGACCGGCACCGGGGTATGATTCTGTGCAGAAAAAAAAGAGCATACCTATGGACATGACCGTCCGTTGGTACACTCTTATATAATATTTCATGTTTTATGTGCTCTAATGGTTCGTGTTGGTGGGCATAGTTATCCGCTGAGGAACACAGGTTTTTTTTAACGAATCACCTATGTAAATAGCGGTTATGCAGATTGCTTAATGTCGCTGCAGCAAATGCGCAGCGGTGTAGCCTGTAAAGACCAACACATAAGAAATCCCTCCAAACTTTACGGGTTTGGAGGGATGGTAAAAGATATTCGAGCATGGGGAAAGCCCCGCCAAAGCGCCGTTTTTTTTATTCGGCGGGTATACCAAACTGTTTGCTCTTAACTGCAAATCATCATATTGCATTTAATTAAGATACTGACTACGAATATATAGAATAAGCTACTCAACTGTTTCTATTGATTCCACGATATTCATTTTAGCAATCTTCTTTAACGGGATATAAGTTGCTATTAAACAGGCAAGAATTGAAATAACTGCTGCTTCTGCAATGGAAAGGAGTGGGATTGATACGAGCTGTAATGTATCTGTACCAGCAGAGCTGACGAAAATTGTACAAATATATCCTGCAATAGCTCCAATTATGGAAGCTATAATTCCGTAATATGCCCCCTCCCAAAGAAAGGTTTTATAAAGGCTTCCTGCACTCATGCCGATAGCTCGTTGAACCCCGATTTCGGTTATACGTGTATGGATGTTTGTGTACACCGTGTTAATGATGTTTAGAATACCAATTAATCCCACAAATAAAATCAATCCCCACGCCAGCAATCTGATTTGTTCATAACTTTCCTTAAGCTGTTGATCTGTGTTTGCATAAGAAAGCCATGTGCCGCCGTTTTTACTGCAAAGCTCTTGTACTGCCTGTTCTACGAAAGAACGATCTGCATCCTGTGTAAGTGTTGGATAAAGCTCTGTGTAACCAGGTCTTTGTGTAATCTTATCGTAGACAGTATCAGATACTACAACCTGAATGCCATTGATAAATCCCTCATTTTCAAGCGTAATAGGAGAATCCAGCAATCCAACCACCTTTAAAGAAGTGTCATTTACTACAACATTATCGCCTACCGACAGGACAGTATTCTTTACTTCTGTCCCACCAAAGGAAATGGGGATAGGATTTTGAATGAAACATGCTGCACCATTTGTTAATGCTTGCAAATCTGATTCAGAAAGTGTAGGAACTAAACCTTTCAATCTTTCGCCGTCAATACCGATCATCTGCATCGTTTCGCCCGGCTGTGGCGTGATAGAGGTTTCGATATCTTTCAATTCTCCATTTTCATCCTGCTGATACAGGCTGTATTTTAAAGTGGATATAGACTGAATGCCCAAAACATTTTTTAATTCTACCAGTTCTTCTGGAGAGAATCCAATGGTTTGGCTGGTCATGGAATAATCCCCAAGGTGCATTTTCTGAACATCGTCAGAAACATCCAAAAGTCCTGAAAAACTTTGCAATGCTACGAATACGGTAATACTCATGACAAGAGAAAGAATAGTAACCGCTGTTCTACCTCGGTTTCGCTTCATATTCATTCGTGCATAAAAGGCTTCAAAATTGCGAATATGTTTTGTTTTTCTATTTCGCCGTTTGACGGTGGTTGTTTGCCCCAACATAGCAATTGTGGGTGATACTTTTGCCGCATATCGGGCGGCAGGCATTGCAGAAACCAGCGCAAATATAATTGTAATTCCTGCACTGACTAACAATGGGACTGTTTTGCTTCCCGCATTTTGAGCGATCATCGCTGCAAGCTCTGCTTCAGAGCTTGCTAAAAAGATAGCAGGATTGAAAAAGCCACTTGCAGCTGTTGTCACACCCTGAGCGGATAATCCAAGCAAAATTCCAATCGGAATACCGATGCCACATAGAATCACAAGCTGTAAAGAAACGAGAAGATACAACTTTCCTTTCTCAGCACCAATTGCCCTTAACACACCATATTCTTTGACTCGTTTTATGACTGCAATTTTAAGAATATTGTAGACCACCAGTCCGGCCGCAAGTAGAACCAGCGCACCAATCAGAACACCCGCCAAAGCCATATAAGAAAATCCCGATCCGGTTTCAGTGGTTGCTTCCGATTTATACTCAATTCCAACCGCAGAAAGCATCGTGTCGTTATATTGAATGCAGTATTCCGGTATGTTGTACTGTAAAGCCAAATCATCTATTGTTTTTTGAAATGACTTTTTCTCAGCCGTGCGGATATCAATGGAGTATAGCATATACTTATCAGGCAGCACTTTTTCTGATGTACCTGTGCCGACGATACCCATAACAGTACCGCTTACATAACCCACATAATTTGATTTCAGAATTCCTGTTAGGATAAAGTCGTGGGTGTAGTCATAGCCAGCTTCGGTATCTCTCAAAAGAGAGATGTGAAGATTAAGGGAAATGGTGTCGCCAATTTTACCTTGAAAATCAAGCATATCCAAGATGTTTTGTGGCAAGGCAATTTCCTCTGCCTTTTCAGGAAGTTTTCCACTTTCAAGCTGTGAATCCGATGGATAAGCAGAAAGGGCGTTTCCCATATATTCTCTAAGCAAAACAGATATTTTGCTGTTTTTTATATCTGCCCTTCCGATGGAAATAACACTGCCTGCATAAGCAAGACGAGGATCTACTGATAATTCACTTGCCTGCTCTTTGGTCAGTTGATGCAAGGTTGCATATCTATTTCCATTCAGATTAATTGCTTGGCTTTGCTGCATAGCACTCAAAATACCAATTGACTGCCCAATTACGGTTGTCATCATGGTGGATAGAATCACTGCAATTAAAATTAGTATAGAGGTGACTTTTTGCGCCCATAGTTCTTTCCATGCAAGGGTACGATAGGATTTCATTTCGCTGTCACCTCCGAGAGAACACCGTCCACAATAACAAATTGCCTGTCTGCCATTGTAGCTATCCGGTTATCATGGGTAATAATCACAAGTGTCTTTCCCATTTTGTGCTGTATATTTTTGAGCATTTCCATTACCTCGCCGCCGCTTTTACTATCAAGATTTCCGGTTGGTTCATCGGCAAAAATAATATCCGGCTCAGCAATCAGGGCACGGGCAATGGCTACACGCTGTTGCTGCCCACCCGACAGCTCATGGGGCAAATGGGTTAATCGGTCGCTGATGCCGAGTAAATCCGTAAGCCGTTTCAGATATGTTTCATTAGGCTCTTTCTTGTCAAGTAACAGCGGCATGGTGATATTTTCCTTTGCTGTCAGAACAGGAAGCAGATTAAATTGCTGAAAGATAAAACCAATTCTTTGTCTGCGAAAAGCAGATAGTTCCTTGTCACTGAAGCTGTAAATTTCTTTCCCGTCATAAGAAAGGTTGCCTGATGTGGGTTTATCCAGACCCGAAAGAATATGCAGCAATGTGCTTTTTCCACTGCCCGATGGGCCCATAATCGATATAAAATCACTGGACGCAATTTCTAAGTTAACCTTGTTTAAAGCAATAACTTTGTTTTCGTCGTTGCCATAAATCTTTGAAATTTCTTTGGCTTCAATTATCATAAAAAACACTCTCCTTATTTTTGTTATAAGGAGAGTGTAAAATATAAATCTCAAAAATCTCTCAAGATTGTAAAATTAAAAAACGAGCGGTTACTTTTGCCCCGTTTGGGATGTTTTCTACTTTTAAATTTCCTCCATGTTTTTGGCAAAGTAGGGAGCATACATAAAGTCCCATGCCAAAATGTTCTTGCTCGTCCCGGTTATCATCTCTTAAAAAGGGGCGAATTCCTTTTTGAAGAAGCGCAGGTGAAAAGCCAGTTCCGTCATCAGATACGCATACAATAATTTTTTCTGTATCATAGGACAGGTTTATTTGGATTGTTGTTTCCGCATATCTTAAAGCATTGCTGACAAGATTTTCGATTACGTTTTGAAGAATAGACTTATCGACAGATACTTCAGTATCAACTCTTGTGGAAGTAAACTTTATTTCTATTTTTTCATAATTGCCGAGAAAGGATATGCTTTGTTCTAATTCCTTTAAAAGAACCGACCAGCGTGTAACTTGCGGAGCATAGTTCCAATCCTCTATTTTTTGAGCGGTAGACATTGCTTCTACATAGGTTTCTATTCGGGAAGTGTACTGGGTTATCAGAGAAAGGGACTCTTTCATGTTAGAATAATCCGGTTTCTCACCTGACAAATTCTTCTCCAATAATTTTGCGCATCCTTTTAAAACTGTTACAGGATTTCTTAAATCATGGGAGAACGCAGCATTCAGCCTTTTTCGTTCTTCCATCTGTCTCCAAAGATCTTGGTTATTCGATTGAAGTTCTATGCGCATTGTTTCAAAAGCGGCGCAAAGTTCTCCAAGTTCATCGCTTGAAAGCTTTTCTACCGTAAAATCCAAGTCTTGCTTCCGTATCCGGTCGGCACTGTTTTGTAAAACAACAAGAGGCTTTTTTAACTTAATACGATAAAAGGTAATGTCAGCCAAGACCAATGATACTACCACAAAGAAAAGTGGCAGGGCAAATTGCAAAATATCGAATAATAAATAGTTTGCATTACGATTATTTTCTTCTGTTGTTGCGTTTTGGTATGAAGAAGCAATCTCGCCATTTTCATCTACAGTAATTTCATATTGAGGGTATGATTCGACCTTGCTTCGAAGTTCCACACATGCCACAAAGGATATGGCAGATAATAACAGCCCAACACACAAAAAGAGTGCGCTAATTACAAAAAATGACTGTTTTAAGCTTCTATTTTTCAACCATTCCATTTATAACCCACCCCCCAAACTGTTTCAATATAGCTGTGAAGTGAAAGTGCGGCAAGCTTTGCTCTTATCTTACGAATATGCTCCATAATGGTATCACTATTCCCATCACCATCAAGTCCCCACACCAAATCGTATATTCGTTCTCTATCAAACACCTGTCCTGCATTCATGGATAAAAGTTCGACAATATCAAATTCCTTTTTTGAAAGAAAAACATCGTATTCTTTTATAGTAACCTGCCTCTTGGAATAGTCTATTGCCATATCTTCAAAGAACCGAACAGTCGACTGCTCCTGTCTGCGGTTTTCACGCCTTAAGTGTGCTGTTACCCTTGCACCTAATTCATCAAGGTCAAAGGGTTTTACAATATAATCATCTGCGCCAGCACTGAACCCATTTATCTTGTCGTTCGTTTCAATACGGGCAGTTAAAAATAAAATAGGGCATGTAATATGTTCTCGAATGCGCCGGCAGACGGTAAGGCCATCTATATCAGGCATATTGATATCCAGTAAAATTATATCAGGATTATGTGCCGCTTTTTGTAATGCTTCATTTCCGTTATATGCGGTGTAAACAGAATACCCTGACATTTCAAAATAATTTTTCATCATGGTGACAATACCTTTTTCATCGTCTACCAATAATATCTTTTTACTCATATCTTCAAACCTCCTTTCGCAGAATGCTTTTTATTATCTCAACTAAATCTCAAGATTTCCTCAAGTTTTCTTTAATCGTTTGTCTGCAGGTTTTGGAGCATCCTTGGGGATTGCCCAAGCACGACCGAAGCGAACCGCTCCGTCAATTCTATTTTCTTCACAGAGCTTTTGTATTCTCCGCTTGGAGATTTCCCATTTGCCAGAAGCCTGCTGCACAGATATATAATCAAGCATTTGTATTCCTCCACCATGTATATTGCTTACAGTATATACGCATAAGCGAATAAAATCAACACTTCGTTCGGTATATATATGTTCGTTCTTACAGTCATTAGTGGTTCGTTCTCAATCCTATGCCCATACTGTAAAATTGGGATGGGAGGTGAACTAACAGTGGAGGAATTACTGAACTCATTTGGCCAGACCATAAAGGATGCCCGAATTGCAGCAGGCATGACACAGGATGCGCTTGCGGAACAGGCCGGGGTCACGACAAGGTACATAATGGCCATCGAGAATGAAAACAAACATCCAAGAATGCCGGTGCTGCTCAAGATTATTCGCACCTTGAAAATATCAGCCGATACGATCTTTTATCCTGAAATTCAACATACAGACAGAGAAAAAGAACAGCTTTTGCACATGATCCAGCTGTGCGGTGAAAAGGAAATCAAAATAGCTGCCGCAACCGTCAAAGCATTATTGGATGCCAGATAAGCAGAATCCATCTTCTATCTTCGAGGATGGATTTTCTTCATGTCAAAGAGATAGATTGTCTTTTCTCTGTGTTTAAGAAATCCTTAGAGTGACAGGTTCACTGCATAGGCCATGATGACACATACCATATGCCGCCGACAGGACGCACTGTTCCCTTGGCGGCAGGGTATGTGTTTTTCATTTCACCGTAAACAATAAACTGCTCTTGCCGCCATTTTCCCGCCAGCGCTGTTCCTTTTGAAGATGGCCTGTCTTTTCAAGGTCAGCGATGGCTCTCTGCACTGTGCGGCGGGAGAGCTTCAAGTCCTTTGCAATGGTACCGATGGAAGGGTAACAGGTTCCGTCTTTGTTTGCCCGGTCTTTCAAATAACGGTACACCACTACGGCACGGTGCGGAACATCCGCAGCATAGATAGAGGATAAATAACTCAATCACGAACACCTCCTTAATCCGTGCGCAGAGGCATAGCAGGAGGCTCCGGATCATGCTCCGGTACCAGTGTGTGCAGCGTACCTCCGCTTGGGTCATCGTAGGGAGGCTCCGGCATTTCGGCAAAGTCCTCCTCGTCATAGGCACAGCCCCGCTGGAGGATTTCCTGCTCCAGTTCAAAGCGGTCGGCATAGTGAACCTTTCGGGCGGCACGTTCTTCCACCTCAAAGGTTTTTCCGAACCGGATGCCCCATTTGAGGAACAGCGGCAGCTTGGTGCGCATGGGACAGCAGCCGGTCTTGGCCAAAATAAAATTGCCCTTGGGCAGGGTTTTCAGCTCATCGGGTGTCATCAGAGGCCTTTGGATCATCTGCAGGCTCTGGCTGGGATCATTCTTTCCTCTGCTGATGGAGCCAGACATGACAGTCTTGTTTCCCAGCGCTCTTGAGAGAATATCGGCGCTTTCCGAGTTGGGCGCAAAGCCACCAAATAAAATATCCTGACAGTTATCGATGATGATGGCGGAACCCTCCTTGCCGTAGTTTTTCTCAAGCTGTGCAAAGGACTGGATGATGGGTACCATGCTGATGCGGCGGGAACGGCCTGCGGAGAACATCATCTCCATTGACTGGATTTTCGGGATGGTTCCGATCTCATCGGCAAAGATCATAACCCGGTTGGGGAGCTTGCCGCCGTATTCATCAGCGACTGTGAGCATCTCCCGATAGAGCTGCTGGAGGAATAAAGACACCATAAAATATTTCGTGTTATCTTCCTCCGGCAGCACGATGAAGATTGCACACTTCTCCTTGCAAAAGGTTTCCGTATCCAGCGAGCTGTCAAAACACAGAATCTGCTCCATTTCCGAATCCAGAAAGGCATTGAGGCGTGACATCGCTGTGGACAGCACAGACGCCATCGCTTGGTCGGCGGTATTGAGGGCGGCTCCCGCAAACCACTTTGCCTTGTGGTCGGAGGGCAGCTTATCCATCAACAATTGAAACTGGCTTTTATTTTTCACCGGCGAGGGAGCCAGCAAGTCCTGTATCATTTTGAACACCGATATGATGTGCCGCTTTTCCGGAGGGCAGTATTCCGCAATCAGCAAAATCACCGAGGTAAGTAAGCCCTCAGCAGCATCGTAGAAGAAGGCATTTTGACCGTAGCTTGCCGAGTCCTCGCCGCTGCTGGAAATGATGGTCTTGGCAGTAATCTTGGCATACTTCTCGGCCTTGGCTTTCATGGAGAGGTTCTCCGGATTTTCCATATAGGCATCCATGTAACGGTTCACCAGCTGCAGGATGTTATCGCCGTCCGAGCGGGTGGGGTTGCGCAGATCCAGCACCGATATTTTGTATCCGTAGTATTCCTTTGCGATGCCTGCGTAGTTTCGGAACAGGTCGCCCTTGGTATCGGTGCAGAGCCAGCTCATGCCGGAGGCACAGGCGTATTCGATGTTGGGATAAAGAAAGTTTGCGGTTTTGCCTACACCGGCAGCACCGATCATGAGGCAGTGAATGTCACCCTCATCAATAAGGGCGATGGTAGCACCGGCCTTTTGCTTACAGCCCACCACAAGCCCCTGCAGGGCGGGCAGATTCTGCCCACGTCGCCATTTCTCCGGCTCATAGGGTACATGGGTGTATGTCCGTTTGATTTCGTTTTCTGTGGCGAAGCGGGCGGTACCGTGCTGACCGTCACCGACCGTTTTGGATTTGATGCCGCTAAGAGTGTAGTAATGTGCCAAAAGAGAAAGGCCGCCGATGACGAAGAACATCACGGCGGCTACTGCTATGAGAATATATACTTGGGATGGCATGATAAATTCCTTTCTTCTGTTCGTGAGAATTTGATGGTATAATAAAATCAAAATAGTTCGTTTTCGACGAGTAAGATGACTTAATGGGGGTGGATATATGAGCGAGATTTTAGTTTTTTCCAACAGGGCAGCGTTTCGTGAATGGTTACACAAAAACGGAACAAGCAGTGAAGGTGTATGGTTGCTTTTCGGCAAAAAGGGCGGGCCAACCACGCTTACTGCTACTGAGGCATTGGAAGAAGCCTTGTGCTACGGCTGGATCGACGGACAAATGCAAAGCCTTGACAGCACAAAATACAAAAAATATTTTGCGTGTCGTATGGCAAATAGTAAATGGTCGGATAAGAATAAGGCGTTAGCTATGAAACTTGAGGAGCAAGGGGTAATGACCGATTATGGCAGAGAGAAAATAGCGGAGGCCAAGAAAAATGGTCAGTGGAATGCTCCTAAATCTCCAGTGATTTCAGATGAACAGATAGCAGCTTTATCTGATTTGCTAAAAGAACATGAACCGGCCTATACGAATTTTCAGGCTATGTCCCCATCTGTAAAAAAGACTTATACACGGGCATATTTTGATGCAAAAACAGATGCCGGACGGGATAGCCGCTTGTCATGGATGATTGAGCGCCTCAATAAAAATCTAAAACCCATGTAATAGGTTTTAATAACAGTAGTTCTGCTTTCATCGCATCACCATAGCTGATATTATATGCTTCTGCGAGCATGATGCTTTCAGATCCTCATTCCAATCCTTGTGTGCCGAAACACCGTACACCACATCTTCAAATCCCTGCTCCTTTAAAGTTTTATGAATGCGGCTGGCTGCCTTATGTCCGGCTTCATCATTATCAAGACAGAGTGTTACTCTTTGAAGCTGCGGATACAGCTCCAACAGCTTCAGCACAGGTTGCTCCGACACACCGTTTAGCGCCACATAGCTGGCGTTTTTCCAGTTCTGCGGATGTAGGCTGATGTACGACAGCAGATCGATGGGCGCTTCAAATACAAACAGGTTATGGGGATAAGGATTTTTCGAGATGTAATGAAAGCTGTAAGCCGGATGGCTGCCCTCCACATTGATGCGGAAGCTGCTGCCGGTTGCTGTGCTTTTCTTATGGGCATGACGTACAATGCCTTTTTCATCAAAGCCCACAAATACAACATTGTGGTATTCGGCATCCTCAAACAGCAGCTTTTCTCTGGCAAACTCGGACAGTACCTCCCGGCTGATACAACGCTGCTTGATGAGGTAGGCAAACACCCGGCGCATATCCGTATGAGCTGGCGGCAAAACAAAAGGCTTTCGCTGCTCCGGTTCGCTGCTTTTACTGTGCTGCCGGTATTCCACGCCCTGCTCACCGCCCAGCAGCAGGCTGACCGCCTCCGGGAAAGACAGATTGTAGAGCCGTTTCACAAGGTCGATGGCATAGCTGCCCTCCTCAGAAGCGTGATCGTACCAGCGGTTGCCCCGCACCGTAATGCTGTGATCTTTTGCCAGCCGCTTATCTCTGCCGGAGGGCAGGAGCTTCTCTCCCTGCCGCTGGAGGAAATCCACCAAGTCCACGGAGTTGGCTCGTTCCTTTTGTTCGTCTGTAAAATAAATATAGCCTGACACACTAAAACCTCCCATCATAGATGAATTTGTGGCGCATGGTCATCCCGCTTGTGACCCTGCGCCTGCTTTTTCTCCTGTAGCTTCCGTCTGCGCTTGCGGTCGATTTGACCGGCAGCGATTCCTGCGGTTCTGCGATAATCCTCCCGGAACAGATTTTCCAGCCGGTGCATGAGCCGGGTGGTAGCCAACAACACCGAGGGATTGCGATAACTGCCTATGTTGTCAATCAGGTACTGTGCGTAAATATTGCCCTGCGCCGCAGACATCCCCAGCCAGTAAAGACTCTTTTCCTTGTCACGGGGAACCTCATCGTCATAAAAATACAGCTTACCAAGAGCATACTGAGCAAACTGATTTCCCTGTTCGGCAGAATCTGTCAGCCATCGGATAGCGGTTTCCACATTCCTTGGGACATCTTCCCCTTGGAGATAGAGCTTACCGAGCTGGTAAGCCGCAAACTCATTTTTCTTCTCTGCTGATAAGGTGAACAGTCGGATTGCCGCACCGACATTCTTGGGAACGCCATCACCGGTAAGATACAGTTTCGCCAAGGCATATTGGGCGTAAGTATTGCCAAGGTTAGAGGAGAGAGTGAACCACTTGACCGCTTCCGTAACATTCTTCGGGATATCCATACCGGCGAGATAGAGTTTGCCAAGCTGATAGGCGGCGTACTCGTTTTTCTGTTCTGCGGCGGCAGTGAACATGGCCACGGCCTTTTGAATGTCTTTCTCCACATGATTGCCATCCCGGTACAGCTTACCGAGAGCATACTGCGCTCCGGCGTTTCCAGCATCCGCTGCTTTGGTCATCCAAGCCACCGCCTGCGCAGGGTTTCCTATACTGGTTTCCAGACACACCTTGCCCAGCAAATATTGGGCATTCACATTTCCAAGCTGTGCCGATTTCTCCAGATAGGAAACCGCAGCCTGCACATCCTTATCCGCACCGGTTCCTGTATAGAGCATCTGACCGAGGCGATATTGCAGCTTGTCATCATGACTGTCCTTTTCCAGACGATAAAATCCGATAAAGGCAGCCTTGAAATGCTCATTGGAAGTAGGGGCATCCACCGGTGCGCCAACACCATCACGATACATTTTGGCAAGCTCATAATCCGCATAGGGGTTTCCCTGATCGGCAGACAGCGTATAGAGCCAGAGCGCTTGTGCATAATCCTGCGGAACACCCTGACCACGGTAATACAAACAGCCGAGGGAGTATTGGGCGTACTTGTGATTTTTTTCCACCGCCTCCTGAAACCATGAAGCTGCCTGCCCATAGTCCTGATCAGTTCCGAGACCGGCGGCATACATTTTTCCAATTCGGTATTCCAAATAGGGCTTGGGCTTTTCTGTATCTGCGGATAAAAAGGCGGACAGCGCTTTTTCATACCATTCGTGTGCGGCCTGTAAATCAATTTCACGACCCAAGCCATCGGCGAACATTCTGCCGAGGTCGTGCATAGCAAGGGCATTGCCGGATTCTGCTTCCAGCAGGAACAAGCTGTATGCCTTGTCAAAGTCCTGCGGCACATCCTCGCTGCCGTAGAGATATTTTCTCGCCAGTTTGTATTGCTTGCTCCACTCGGCACGAAAGACGATATCGGCAGGCTCCATGAAGGTTTCCTCCTGCTCACCATACGTAGGCTCCGGCAGCTCCGGTTCCGGTGCATCTTCATCCTCAAATGAAACATGGTGACCACCCAGCTTTAACGCGTCGGCGATCACCATATTTTTGATACTTTTAAATTGTTTCTGCTGAGAGAGCGGAGGAAGGGGCGGCAGCTTATTCATGTAAGTCTTGAGGATTTCATTCTGCCAGTCGTTCCATGCCCGGTACAGCTTATCAATCCGTTCCTCCTTGGCAAGCTCATCCACAATGCGGTCGATGATGGCTTTCACATCTGCCTTGAGGTAACCATAGACCTTTTTGCCGCCGGTATTTTGAAGCCGCCGAGCCAACAGTAGCAGATCTGCTTCAATAGCTTTGTTTTTACAGACACGATCCTGCACCTGTGAAAGCAGCTCTGCCATCACCTCGGCAGCACCCTGCTTAAGCTGGCTGCGGGCTTCGTTTTGATGCTCATAAATGTGAGCGAAGTCCTGACGGAAAATATCATGCGCCAGCTCCGAGCGCATGGCTTCAATGGCAGGCTCGGTAAGGAATCCGTCATTGTCTTTGGCAGAGTAAACCATGAGATGCACATGGGGATGATGGCTTTCATTGTGAAAGGCAGCGTACCAGCACAGATTCTCGCTGTCGATTTTCATATGCTTGCAGAGCATTGCTTTTTTGCTGCGGAGCAAATCCTGCCACTGCTTTCCGCTGTCGTATCCGAGCCTTGCGGCATCCTCCCGGCGCAGGCTGATGACATGAGTCCAGACAGCACCCTTGTGCTTGCACACATCCTCCTGCACCTGAGCCAGCACCACCGGAACGCCTGCATCGGTGAACAGACCATGCTCACCAATCCGCTCCACACGGGGACGGCCTGCGATATAATCCACATAATTTTCACGCTTGCCAATGAGGTTCAGGTTCTGTTCCAAGGCAAGGGAGATAAATTCAGTAGCGTTGCCGATGGCGGGGCTTTCGCAGTAATCGGCATACTCCAGCATATCCTTGGCAGAAGGAATGTCACGGATGAGCTGATTGATGAGCTGCTGCTGTTTGACCGTAGCCGGTAGCAACAGCTTGCTCACGTCAATCTTTTCCACACCCTCACGGGTTCCGATGTACTTCACATAGTTTTCAAGCTGGGCTGGCGGGACATCCCGCATATATTGCGAGGTGAAGATAATTTTAGGCATGGCGGCCTCCTTTCTGTGTTTCGGACAAAAGAAAAGAGGAAACTACACCAAAGCAGCTTCCTCTTTACATTTATATTTCTATAATTGATATATCAAAGACTAGTTGTATAGCCTTTTAAATTCATCAATTGCATAGCTATCTGTCATTCCAGCAATATGATCGCAAATCACACGCATTAGTTTTAATTTACTAATCTTGTCCTTGAAAGCAGGTGATTTTCTAAAACTCTCAAATTTTGTACGGACTGCTCCTTCTCCATTTGATGTAATTGCTCTAATCGCCGACTCTTTTGATTTATATTTGTCTACATCAATTAAGTATTGAATAATGGAATGATTGGGCAGTTGCTGTGGATTGGTATAATAAGCTTGGAAAAGTTTTCTGATGATATACTGCCCTTTTGTATTCATTCGTTGGACAACAAGAGAATTATGAACTTTGGTACCTATAGTTTGTGAGTATTTCCTTAGCAAAGTAAAAATTTTTGATTCTTCTCCATAAGAATCGTAGGAAATAGCCTTTGATATTTCTGGTTCTGTCGGGGAATGTGCAATAAAAAAATCATTGATGTTATCTTTGTTTAACTGATATTTTTCTTGAATTTTTAATAGATTCATTAAGCTTTTTTCTATAATGCGATTAACAAGAGTGTTAACAACAACCCGTGATAAAGAAACTACAAAGCTTTCATCATCCATGATAGCATTTTTCATTCTCAAAAAGAGCTCTCGGTCATTGGAATCCATAATTGAAAAAATATTATCCTTTACGGTTTTACATACCTCTTTACGTGACATAGCATTCCCACGTATGGCATCTTCTAAATCATGGTGCAATTGAGCAATTTCATCTGCTTCGGCCACTACAAATGCCTCAAAAGACCACGCTACCTTTCCCTCGTATCCTTTTATAGCATAGCATTTTTGATACTGTTCATATGCATCGGGTTTTAAGTGTTTTACAGATATTCGATTTTTCTTGTATTCATATGACGAATGTCTCTGTAGCCCCCATAAAGTGTAATTGGTTAAATCCAATCCGTAGTCACCATAAATATTTTCAAGTGCAACAGAAATTCGTACGCTTTGAAAATTATGCTTAAACCCTAAGAAACCTACACACTCCGCATCCTCATCATTATACGGTGTATCATTAACTAATTGACTTTTATTTGGTACCATTATTTCATGGAGGACTTGCTCACCTGCATGTCCAAACGGAGTGTGTCCAATATCATGTCCCAATGCGATAGCTTCTGTGAGATCTCGATCCAATCCTAATGCTTGCGAAATAGTTGCAGCAATTTGAGAAACCTCTAGTGTATGAGTTAAACGAGTTCGCTGATGATCATCAGAACCGGATAAATATATTTGCGTTTTGCCCGACAGTCGCCTAAAAGCCCTTGAATATAACACTCTATCTCTGTCACGCATAAACATAGTACGATATTTCTGCGCCACATTATCTTTATCTGAAGAACGTTGCGCCAACTCTGTAGGGGCAGCAAAAAGCTTCTTATTTAAAAATTCAAAATTCATATACTGCCTCCATGTTCACTCTTTTAATGTAATAAATATTTTACGTTTAGGATATTATACCACTTTCTTAAACAAAATTCACCATGAATGTGTAAATTATGTAAAACAACCTCCGCTCCCGCAGAGGCCGTCCACCTATGTTCTTACAGCGCACCGAGCTTTTTAAACAGCTCCACGCAGTCCTTTGCGCCCTGCACATAGAGGTGCTGACATTCGTGATCGGCAATCAAATTAGTTTTCTCAAAGTAATCGGTGAGAATTTTCTGCTGATCCTCCGGCAGTGATTTTACAATTTCACGAGCCTGCGAGCTGAGAACCTTTACCTCAGAATAGAGCTGCAGCTCACTGTCATCCAGAGTATCCTTACGCTTTTCAATTGCGGCTTCTGTCAGCTCACGGATTGTCATTTCAAAGATTTCACTTTTGTCCATCGCATTTTCATCTCCTTTCGCAACACACCATAAACGAATGTATTTCTATAGTCCATATCCAAAAGAAACAAATTTATCTTACCATTTTAGGTTCGCCGCTTTTGATAGTTATATGCGTCCTCGAAATCAACTGCACCGTTGATCCGTTTGACTTCCTCCACACATTTTAAGTGTAAGCTTTGGAGTGCCTGCTCGTCAACCGCATGGGTATACGCCACCACATGAGAGAGCTTGGAAAGCTCTGTGGCGATTTTGAAATCCATTCTGGCCAGACGGTTTTCCGTATCCCGGATGGTGCTGACGAGGACAGAGGAGAAGCTCTGCAGCAGATAGTTTTCGATTTTCTGCGAGGTGAGATACCCGCAGTAAAACTTCAGCGCCTCAGTGACAAACTCGTTTCGAGATTTCACATTAGCCTGCTCCAGCAGCTTATCGCACCGATCCAGCACTTCCTTTTCGATATAAAAGCCGGTGCGGACTTTTTTCGATTCCTTTGCCATAGTGCCTCCTTTTCTCTGTGAATTCTGCCCCGGTATGCAGTGTAAGCCCCGGAAAAGCCCGGTTTTCCTTGCCTTTTTCTGAAACCAGCATAACAAATCAGGACTTCGGGCAGAAAGTTATGTCACTTCGGAATCCCCGAACGGCTTTGCCGGTCGGTGTTTTTCGGATTTATGCTGCCAAAGCAGCATAAACCCTTTAACCTGCACCACTTTCGACCCTACCGAAATGCCCTCATTCTGAGGATTTATCGCCGCATCCGGGGCTTTCTCACATTCTCTCCACACGGGCGCAACGTGGGCGATACGATGTTAATGGGTATCAGGATGCCACCACGCCTGCCAAAAGGTCACACAGGGCAACACCGCCGCTCACACGCCCGGACTGCGTTTCTGCCTACGCCAGCCTATTGTCAGAGCCACCAGTCGCAGCAGGGCGAACCGGTCTTTTGGGTTTTGCAGCGGCCTCACGGGAGAGCTTATCGTCAATGTACTCACGGGTGGCCTGTGGAACGTGCTTTTCATAGAGCTTCTGGATGGTATCCTCCAGCTCCGTCTGCAAATCCGTATCCTTTTTGCTCATGTGGTAGGTCAGGGCATCCAGCTTTTCGCTGTCAAAGCTGATGGTAATTGTTGCTTTTTTCATGATACTTTCCTCCATTTTATTATTTCATTTGGGGTGACTGTAAGGGGGTATCGCCCTCTTGCGTGACCCATTTTTCATAATCTGATACCGGACAGTACCCGGCAAGCATGGACGAGAATTCCTCCAAGCGGGAGGGCTTTACCTTGTCCAGCTCCATCTGCAAACCGTAGTAGCCGTTGTAAATCTTGACCACCTCAGCATCCAAAACATCAGCCCAAGCCGCTTTCCCGTCATCGGTCAGGGTATTCTCATCCAGCTCCACGATGGTGGCAGGCTGTACCTCCACATCCTTGTGCAGCAGATGGATATCCTCCCAATGTAGATGAAGCAAATCTTTCAGTCTGCTGACCTGAGAGGATGCTTCCGGCAGCTGCTCCGCTTCCTCCGGGTGACCTCCATACTGCGGACAGAAATCGAGGTAATAGCACACGTCGATGCCGCTGTCGCCCAGCTCAACATTTGCCACTTCTTTACGCTCATGGAGCATATCCAGCAAGGTATCCGTACTGTTAAAATCATGCTCAAAGCCGGTTTGCTGTGCCAGCTCATCAAAGCTAATGATCCAGTTGCCCTCGGTCGTATTCTGCGTTCCGGTGGTCACGATGTAGTCCGCTGTGGCTGTCATCAGCTCGTTGAGGTGCTGCAATGCCGGAGAGGTAAGAGCGGAAATGTTGGGGACATAGGAGGCATACCGGCAGTAGCCATAGCTCTCTGATTCCACCAGCAGTCCGTCATTTCTGCCCTCGCCGGTAAGCAGCAGGCAGTGATACACACCTTTGCTGTCACAGTGCATCTGCTCCATATTTTCCTGAATAAAGTTATAATCCCTCATAGGTTTTTGCAGCATAGCTTCAAAAACTTCAGCGGGAAGCCGAATGGTTTTTGATACCTCAAAGCTCCGCAGATCGAAATCCGAGGGCTTTCTTTCAAAGATTGCTTTCATATTACGCCGCCTCCTTTACGGCAAAAACTGTCTTGGATTCACTTTCTTACCGCCGATGCGCACCTCCAGATGGAGGTGGTTTCCGGTGCTTCGCCCGGTGCTGCCCACGGCTGCGATCACATCGCCCTGCTGCACTGTTTGCCCGGAACGAACATATACCTTGGAGCAGTGACCGTATAAAGTGACCATGCCATCTCCATGATCAATAACCACATGGTAACCATAGCCGCTGCTGCCAGAGTCTTTTACATAGCTGACCACACCGGTGCGGGCGGCATGTATCGGTGTTCCTTTTGGTGCGCCCATGTCGAGGCCGGAATGACCCTCGCCGCCACCGCCGCCGAACGGATTCGACCTCCAACCGAATTCTGAGGTGACCATGCTGCGCCAGTTTGCTCCAAGGGGGCTGGCAAAATCACCGCCGCCAGTGTAAATCTCACCGTCAAATACATCACCAGACCATTCATCCTCTCCGATGCTTCCATCTCTCGGCAGACCGTGTCCATAAAGCACACGGCTGTAAATCTGAGCGGCATTTACTTTGTTTTCCTCTGTAATTATTCTGGAGAGGGAGCTTTCAAGATTTGCATATATCTCATTCAGATCGGTAATGGGAACAGCTACCGTATAGGTTTCTTCCGTTTCATTGCCGTTCTCATTGGTGACGATGCGGGTGCGTTCCTCATACCGGACGAAGCAATCCGCAAAGGCTCGGTAATCGGATGCATTCATCCGCAGATTTTCAGCGCCGAAATACAGAGAATAAAAAATGGATTTCATGCGGGTGCTGTCGATGCTACCGCTTTCGATCATGAGAGTAATCGCAGACACAGCTTCATCCAGATCAGAGAAGCTGTCCCGCATATCCTCGATGTACTGCCGGTACTCCGCTGGCACCTGCGAGGAAATGCTGCCGCCGTGAAAGCTCAAATCCACAGCGGAATTGTTGTGGTCTGCGGTACCGGACAGCAGGCTCATGATCATAACGATGATTAAAATAAATGGGGTGAGAATGGCGGCGATGACCACACCTGCCGCTTTCCATGTCCGTTTGTCGGTGGCTGCAGCGATTGCCGCTTTCACCGCAAGAGTGATGGTTGCCGGGTCTGCCATAGAAGCATCACATCCTTTCTATTGACAAAGCGCAACCTATTGCGTATAATAAAATGCAATAGGTTGCGCTTTTTAGATGAGGGAGTATCAAAATGAAAATACCAGAGAATAAACAATATGTCCTGTTTGGCGGCGCTTTTGTATTAGCGAATAAATTGCAGCTGGTGGCTGATAAAAAGACGCACGGACTTTCTACAAAGCAGTGGTTTTTGCTGCGTAATTTAAGCGATTTGCCCGCCGATCCACCTCCCACCATCACTATGCTGGCGAAGGAAACCGACACCTCACGGCAGAATGTCAGCAAGATGCTGGAGGTGCTGCAGCGGCAGGGCTATGTGGCGTTGCAGAACAATGCGGAAGACCATCGCAGTCAAAGTGTTGTGCTGACGGAGTCAGGCGCACAGGTACTACGGCAGGTTGCACAGGAGGCCGTCCCTTTTTTCACCGAACTGTTTTCCGGTATCAGCGAGGAAGAGTGCGCAGTATCCGCCGATGTGGTGATAAAACTTATTGATAATCTCTGCAAAATGCAGGAGGAGATGGAATGACACAAAAGAAGAGAAAATCGATAATATCCATTGTCGCCGTCATTGTGCTGGGACTTACAGCCCTTGTGTTTTTAAATTTACCGAAGCCAGTAACGGCATCGGATGCGTCATTTGATCTAGCACAAATTGCGGATGGTACTTATTCGGGCAGTTGTGACAATGGTCTTGTAAAGGTGCGTGTGGAGGTACTCGTAAAAAACCATGCCATTGTAGAGGTGCGACTTCTGGAGCATGATAATGGCTTGGGCAGCACCGCAGAGATTATTACCGACATGGTCATACAACGGCAAAGCGTAGAGGTTGATGCGATATCCGGGGCAACCATAAGCTCAAAAACAATATTGAAAGCCGTTGAAAACGCTTTATCGGAAGGATGGAAAACGAAATGAATACAGCAGTCATCTATAAATCTCACTATGGTTCCACCGAGATCTATGCCAAGTGGCTTGCGAAGGACTTGGACGCTGATTTGCTTCAAGCCGAACAAGTAAAACCAGCTGATTTGCAAAAATATCAAACCATCGTCTATGGCGGCGGACTCTATGCCGGTGGTGTGAACGGCATCGCCCTGCTGACAAAAAACTTTGAGCTTATTAAAGACAAGGCTCTCTACCTGTTTACTGTAGGAGCGGCTGATGTAACCGACCCGGAGAACCTAAAAAACATTCGAAGTGCCTTAGAGCAAAAGTTGCCTCCTGCCATGCGGGAAAAGTTACACATATACCATCTTCGGGGTGGGATGCGCTATTCTAACATGAGCTTTGTTCACCGCACGATGATGAGTATGATGGTGAAAATGCTGCGAAAGAAACCGGAAAGTGAACTCCGCGCAGAGGATAAAATGATGCTGGAAACCTATGGGCAGGATATTGATTTCACGGATCGAGCGGCCATTGTCCCTCTGGTAACAGACATCAGAGCGGGTGCAAAATCGCAATAATTTCACCACCATTTCTGTTCCCAAAGGCTGAACTGCGCATTTTCTGCAGTCTGCTGCTCCTGCGCCAGCCTGATGGATTTCTCCACCGCCTGATCCAAAAAATCCGTATCAAATCCTGCGGTTTCATAGCCCTCGGCGATGGTGTGGAGATAAAAATCGGAGGGTGCGCCGAACTCCCTGCCGTCATTCATGATATAGACCATCGCATTTACCAGCTTACCGTTCAGCTCTACCTCCAGCATTTCCTTGCGGTAAAAATTCGGATAGCCCTCATAACGGTCGAGGGAAAGCTCATCCTGCGGCCTGATCTTCCATAGAAGCACAGGCACGGAGCTGCCCTCCAGCGGCTCAATGGTAGCAACGGCACCACGGCTGCCGCCACGAAACAGCAGCTCATATCCTTTGACCTCGCTGGCTCCCACCACCTTGGCGGTGGGGCAGCGGAATGCCATCTGCGGCAGATGAAGATTGCTGCCGTAGGCAATGTATAAGCGGTTCTTTGTCATATTTCCTCCTAACATTCACACAAATTTACATATGCATAGTAAAAGCCGGGGCATCTTCTGCCTCGGCTTCGGTTGCTTCTGGAGCGGTCGGCGGGGTTTCCTGCCGTGCCTGTTCCAGTTCTTTTTCTTTTTTCTGCCGCATCCGTTCCTTTTGCTTTTCTGCCTGTGCGGGATCACGCCAAGCAATGCAGCCGTCCAAATTCTTCAGCAGATGCTCACGGGCGGTCTTAAATTCATCCCCAATCAGCCCCAAGCGTAGCAGCCAAGTGCGAAAGGTGTACTTTTCATTGGTGGTCTGTGTCTTGGTGCGGCTGGCACAGCGTTGATTGAGCGCCTGTGCGGATATGGCCATGCACAGCTGAATGTAGGCCTTGATCTTTCCGGCGTGAGTGGTTCCGTTGAACAAACGGAACTCCACCGTTCCTTTCTGGAACACAGAGTGAAGATTCAAACAATGGTACCGGCTGTCATCGTAGTGGATATTGCTGCGGCTCTCGCCGTTGTACCAGATCCGACCGACCTGATCCAGTGTCCGAGGCTTTCTGCGGTTGAGTTCCTCCAGAAACCGATTGTCCACCGGCTTGCACCAGCGGTGCTGTCTGGCCACCGACACCTGCAGCGCCTTGTAGATCAAATCCTCCTTGGCGGCCATGATATTGGTGATGTTCCGCAGGGTATTGGCATCAAAGGGAGAAGCATCCACATGAACATGGATGCCGCAGGAACTGTTGGAGATGGCACCAGCTTCCCGGAGCTTGCGTACCAGCTCCTGTACTTCCTCTATGTCCTCCCAGCGGCAGATGGGGCTGACCATCTCGGTTTTGTATTCTGCTGAGGCCGCTACGGTCTGTCTACCATTTTTTCTCTCCGGAGTAATACTGGCATCACTCATGAATTTCCACTTGCGGCCTTGGGCATCGATAGCGGCGTAGGTGTCGTAGTAGCTGCCGTCATACACAGCTGTTGTGCCGAAATAGGCGGCGGCAATATCAGCGGCAGCCTTGCGGGTAACGCCCGTCAGTTCAACCTCAATGCCGAAGCGCTGGGCTTTCATGTCCATTTTTTCTTTCACCTCCCATTAACGGCCACCCGCCTTTCCAAACAGCTTTGCCTTATGCTCCGGGGCATTGACCATCAGGTTGTAACGCTCGTTTCCGCATTTGTAGAGGCACACGCCACGCTGCGGGTAACGGATCAGGTTGTACTCGCTCTGCTCCAGCTGGAGGGTGTCGATATAAAACTTCGCATCAATATTCCCGGCGTTAAACAGGAACTGATGGGTCGGGATGCTGAACAGGGGCTTGGTGTACTCCCGAATACCCTCAATATTAAAGTCCTCCAGATTCTGCGAGGCGATAATCACCGCCGAATCCTTTTTCCGCACACGTTTGGAGAAGTTGCGGACATATTCCACGGCGGTGAGGTTGGTCAGGAACAGATAGAATTCATCAATGCTGGCGGCAGTGTTGCCGTTGGTCAGAAGCTCGTTGCTCATGTAGGATAAAATGTTGAACAGTAGGGCATTTTTCAGACTCTTGCTGGCCTGCAGCAGTCCTTTCACACCAAAGGTCACAAAGCTGGAATCGGTGATGTTGGTGTGTCCATCAAAGAACTTCGACTCCGCACCCTTGCAGATAGAGTGCAGCCCCAACAGGATATTCTGCAAAAGCTCTGCGGTATAGAGCTGGCGGCTACTTTCATCAAAGGCCTTGTATTCTTCCTCAATCAGACCATACAGGTCTGACAAAATGGGATAGTCCTTGGCGGTCAGGCGGTCGAACTTGGTGCTGTCGCTGATGCCGAACTTGTCATACAGCTTCTGCAGCATGATTTCGATAGTGTCGATCTCCCGATCGGAAAAGTCCTTGTATGTCCTGAAAAAATCCTTGAGAAAGGAAATATGCTGACTGAGCTTGCTGCTGATGCGGAAGGTCTGCGGTGCATCCTTATCCTCCGGGCTGCCGTTTTCATCCCATGTTTTCGGCTCCAGCACATTGATGATGAATTCCCCGGACATAAGGTCGATGAAGCAGCCGCCAAGGTTGTTGGTCAGATCCTCGTACTCCATTTCTGGATCGAGGGCGCACACATTCATGCCGGATTCTCTCAAATTGCACAGGATGAGCTTGAGCAAATACGACTTGCCCTGACCGCTGTTGCCGAGAATGAGAATGTTGGCGTTGGTCTTGTCATCGGCTCGCTTATTAAAATCCACCAGCACATTACTGCCGAACTTATCCCGCCCCACATAAAAGCCATTGCCGTCTGTTTTGCCCGAATAGTTGAAGGGATAGAGGTTCGCCACAGAGCTTGCCGGGAGAACACGCTCGAACTGGTCACGAAACACATTAAAGCCGCTGGGCATCACGCACTGGAAGCCTTGCTGCTGACGTAGCATCAGTCTGTCCACGTTGAGCTTGGAGCGGATGAGCTCGGTCATGACTTCCGTCTGCAACAGCTTCAGTTGATCCAGATCATGCGCCGAAAGCTCAATGTACACAGCCGAGTGGATGAAGGGTTCCCGGTTCCGGTGTGCCTGTGCCACAATGGTCGCCACATCCTGCAGATTGCTTTCGGCCATGACCGTCTGCTGCAAATCATTGGTATTGGATTTGCTCAGTCGGTTTTTGTTGGCGGCGTTGCTGATGATTTTCTTTTCCTCCACCGGCGTGACATGGCGGGTATAGATGCGCAGGGTCACGCTATCCTTTTCTCCCAAGTGCCGGAGGATGGCCTGTTCCTCGGTGGCGGTGGGGTACTCCCGCAGCGCCCACACACAGCGGTAGGTGTTGCCGCAGATGAAGTGATCGGTGTTGAATTTAATTACCGAAGGGGCGATCATATCCAGAAACTCTTGGATTCTGGCATCTTCCTGTGGCGGTGATTGGTTTTTTCTTTTTCTTGCCATCGGCGTTTTTTCCTTTCTGTTTTTGATTTTGGGTATAGCAAAAGCCGCCACATTGCGTGACGGCTTGAGAAAATATAGTGATTATAAATACTGATATTGCTGATATCTTCAATTTTACACAAAATTTCATATTGACGCTTTTCGATTTGGCGCATATAATAGTCATATCGAAGAATATAGATGTGAGGTGTTAATATGGAAAACTACTTAGAAAATACCAAAGTGTTTAAGGCGCTGGGTGACCCCAAAAGAGCTATGATTGTTGATATGCTCTCTTGCGGAGAGCTTTGCGCCTGCATGATTTTAGAGAAATTTGAAATGTCCCAATCGACTCTTTCCCATCACATGAAGCTCCTGTGTGAATGTGGCCTTGTCAAAGGCCGTAACGAGGGCAAATGGACGTATTATTCTTTGGACGAGGAAGCTATCAGCAAAACAAAGCAGTTTTTCTGCTCCATCACCTCTGACAAGGAAAACTGTATCTGTAAAGAAGATACAGGCTGCTGCAAAGGATGTGATGGCAATGAGTAAGGAGAAGAATACCGGTATCGGCTTCTTTGAAAAATACCTGACAATTTGGGTACTTATCTGTATGGCGGCGGGAATTTTAATCGGTAAGTTTTTGTCGGGTATTCCTGAATTCTTAAGCCGCTTTGAGTATGCGCAAATATCCATTCCCATTGCCGTTCTCATTTGGGTGATGATTTACCCCATGATGATGAAAGTGGATTTTCAGTCTATCAAAAACGTCCGTAAGAATCCGCAGGGGCTTCTGATATCCAGCGGAACCAGCTGGCTGATTAAGCCGTTTTTAATGTTTGGCCTTGCCTCCTTCTTTTTTTACGTTGTTTTCAAGGCGCTCATACCAACTGAACTCGCGCAAAGCTATGTCGCCGGAGCCGTCTTGCTGGGTGCAGCCCCCTGTACCGCAATGGTGTTTGTTTGGAGCAATCTGACCAAAGGCGATCCTGCCCATACCTTAGTGCAGGTAGCCGTCAACGACCTGATTATCCTCGTTGCGTTTGTTCCCATCGTATCCTTTCTGCTGGGTGTAACAAATATCTTTGTGCCGTGGGATACGCTGATTCTTTCCATTGTTTTGTTTGTTGTTGTTCCACTTGTGGGTGGTTTTCTTACCCGATATTTCATGGTAAAGAACAAAGGCGAAGAATATTTTACACAAAGGTTTATTCCTAAGTTTGATAATGTGACAACCGTTGGGCTTCTCCTGACATTGGTGATCATCTTTTCTTTCCAAGGAGATGCCATACTGGAAAATCCCCTGCATGTTCTTTTAATTGCTGTCCCGCTGATACTGCAAAACGTCCTCACTGCCGCCTTTGCCTATTGGATGTGCAAAGTGACAAAACAACCCCATAATGTTGCAGCTCCTGCCGCACTCATTGGTGCCTCGGATTTTTTTGAACTATCGGTAGCTGTTGCGATTGCACTTTTCGGGCCGACTTCCCCGGTGGTGCTGGTCTGTACCGTTGGCGTTCTGACAGAAGTGCCGGTCATGCTCTTACTTGTGAGGTTTGTGAATAAAACGAAACACTGGTTTACCAACCCTAATACCGTACATTAAATTATTGGGTTTTACGGCTTGATACTAAAAAATAAATTATTAAGGAGTGTTATCCTATGAAAAAAATGCAAATATTTGAACCAGCCATGTGCTGTGACACCGGCCTTTGCGGTGTGAGTGTTGACCCGGAACTGCTTCGCATTTCTACGGTTTTGAATGCACTGAAAAAGAATGGAGTGGCAGTTGACCGCTTTAATCTAAGCAGTGCGCCAATGGCCTTTGTCAATAACAAAATGATCAACGACTTTATCAATGAAAAGGGTGTTGAGGAGCTGCCTGCTGTTGTGATCGATGAAAATATTGTGATGACTGGCCGCTATCCGACCAACGAGGAGCTTGTTTCTCTGCTGGAGGTTCCCGCAAGCTATTTGACCGAAACAAAATCCATGAAGCAAGGCGGTTGTGGCTGCTCTGGCGGGAATTGCTGCTAAGCAGGAAAGGAGATTCCTCAATGCAATTTTTTGACCCACACAAAATCACCTTAACAAAATACCTGTTTTACACAGGCAAAGGCGGTGTCGGGAAAACATCTGTTGCGTGTGCGACAGCGGTAAATCTTGCGGACAGCGGCAAAAGGGTTCTTCTTGTCAGCACAGACCCGGCATCCAATTTGCAGGATGTGTTTAATACCCCGCTTTCAGGGAGAGTAATCCCTATTGCAGAAGTACACAATCTGGATGTGGCAAACCTTGACCCCATACAGGCGGCGGCAGAATACAGGGAAAGCGTAATTGCTCCCTATCGTGGTAAGCTGCCGGAATCAGTCCTCGCCAATATGGAAGAGCAACTTTCCGGTTCCTGTACGGTGGAAATCGCCGCTTTCAATGAATTTTCTAACTTCATTACCAATAAAGACTTAGTGCAAAAATACGACCATATTCTGTTTGACACCGCACCGACAGGGCATACCCTTAGAATGCTCCAGCTTCCCTCTGCATGGAGTAATTTCATCAGCGAAAGTACGCATGGGGCTTCTTGCTTAGGGCAATTATCCGGGCTTGAAAGCAAAAAGGAAATGTATAAAATGGCGATGGAAACACTGGCAGACGGCTTACAAACAACCTTAATCCTTGTAACCCGACCTGAAACAGCTCCACTCAAGGAAATAGAGAGGGCTTCTCACGAATTGGCGGAGCTTGGTGTACGCAATCAGTCTATGGTAATCAATGGCGTATTGGCAGATTATGATGATACCATCTCACAGAGCCTTTACGATAAACAGCAAAAAGCCCTTGTGAATATACCAAAATCGTTAGAGGAAATCCAAGCCTACATGATTCCCTTACGGGCTTATAATATTACCGGCATAGAGAATGTCAGGTCACTGCTAACAAAGGACAGCTATGTCATCCGTGATGAAACCATCAAAGCAAAGAGCATTCCTCAGCTAAAGGATGTAATTGATGACTTATATCATAGCGGTAAAAAAGTCATTTTCACAATGGGCAAGGGAGGTGTTGGCAAAACCACACTTGCCGCCGCTATCGCTTTAGGGCTTTCCGAAAAAGGCGAAAAGGTGCATCTAACCACCACCGACCCGGCAGCACACTTAAAATTTGTTCTCGATGAAAACAGCGGCATTACCATGAGCCATATTGACGAGCATGCGGAGCTGGCACGATATCAGGAGGAAGTATTATCAAAGGCAAGGGAAACCATGTCGGAAGAAGATATTGCCTATATTGAGGAAGATTTACGTTCTCCCTGCACACAGGAAATAGCCGTATTCCGAGCCTTTGCGGAAGTAGTGGAGCGTGCCGAAAATGAAATTGTTGTCATTGATACCGCCCCCACAGGACATACACTTTTGCTTTTGGATTCTACTTTGAGCTATCACAAAGAGGTTCAGAGGACACAGGGCAATATCCCGGATTCCGTGAAAAAGCTGCTGCCACGTTTGCGAAGTGCTGAAACAGAGGTCATTATTGTAACCTTACCGGAGGCCACTCCGGTTTATGAGGCACTGCGGCTGGAAGAGGATTTGAAGCGAGCCAATATCTCTGCAAAGTGGTGGATTGTGAATTCTTCTCTTTATCATACAAAAACAACAAACGCCCTGTTAGCTGCAAAAGCCAGTAATGAAATTCCGTGGATCAACAGGATAGCAGAACACACAAAAAGCAATTTTGCTTTAATTGCTTGGAGTGCAGATGATATTAAGGGCGATAAGCTGCGAGAGCTATAGGAGGACTTTTATGAATAAGGAAGTAAACAAACCCAAAGTAGCATTTATTTGTGTTCACAACTCTTGCCGCAGTCAAATTGCAGAAGCCCTTGGCAAGCACCTCGCCGCCGATGTGTTTGAAAGCTATTCTGCCGGAACAGAAACAAAGCCGCAAATTAATCAGGACGCTGTTCGGTTAATGAAGCGGCTCTATGGTATTGACATGGAAAAAACACAGCGTTCCAAGCTGCTTTCGGAAATCCCTCCAGTGGATATTGTTATCACAATGGGCTGTAATGTTCAGTGTCCTTTTTTACCCTGCAAGCACCGGGAGGATTGGGGGCTTGACGATCCGACCGGAAAAAGTAATGATGAGTTCATTGCCGTTATACACGACATTGACCAGCGTATAAAAACGCTTAAAACAAGAATCGAAACAGGTTCCCTTTAAGGAATAACAGAAAAACATTTTACTGCGTACAGGATAGCTACATAGATAAGCTATCCTGTACGTTTTTTTACTCATTCAAGATAACCCACCGCTCACCATCGAAATCCTCGAACTTTTCAGTCGTGACGTTCTGCTCAAAATAAACGGCAAGGATACGCTTGATATCCTCCTTGTCCGCTCGCTTTACGGAAAAGCCCTGTTCTTTCAAGGATTTCTCAATGCGGGACAGGTACGGAAACACCTCTTTTTCCTTTTCTTTCCGCAGGCGGATCAGGATTAAAAACTCCCTTGCGGTGGCCATCTGCACCTGTATCCGGTCAAGGAAGGACAGGTCTTTTTCGAGGAGCTTTCGCACCACAGGATTCTGCTCCTGCTCCATGCGGATGCGGAGAAACCGCTTGTTGTCCTCGAAGTTTTCCCGGCTGTTTAAGCACAAAATCTCGATTTCGGCGATTCCTTTGAGAACAGTCATCAAAGCATAAATGCGGGTGCTGATGCTGGCCTCGGACAGCACCGATATATTGCTGGGCTTGATAATGAAATACACCAGTTCTCCATGCCCATAGGTCTGCAGGCTGTATTCGGTGATTTCTTTGGTGCCGATAAGCTGCCGGGTGGAGGCTCGCTGTTTTGCCTCCTGTTTTGCTTTTTTACTCACTTGGCGTGTACCTCCATTCATAGAACTGCTGCTTGGCAATAAAAAAGGCACAGGCATACCGAAGAAAATCCAAAATGCTTGTGTCCTCAAAGCGGATGGTTAAAAAGGCATAGACGGCGGTCAGCACGATGGGCGGCACAAAGCCCAGCTGGGAAACCGCAAGCACAGAGAGAAGCAGCGCCACGCCGATGATGCCGATGTCCTGCAGCTGCCACAGCCATAGGGTTGCTTTTGCTCTTAAGTGATCGGGGTAAATATACATAGGCCGCCTCCTTACATCCGCATGGAAAAACCGGAGCTTTGATTCAGCGACCGTTCCATTTCTTTTGCGGCATAATGCACATTGGGGGAATAACAGGACTCGTTCAGCTGCTTGGCATAGCGTTCAGCCTGTTCCATCGACTCAAACTCCATCGGCTTACCGCCATGCTTGCACCAGCTTTGGGCGGCTCCGCACACCGAACCGGCGCTGCGCATCGCCCACACACCATATTTCTTTTCCATCGCAAAACCTCCTTGGATTTGTTCTGCGGATATCTCCCGGACAGGGATACCCAGCTTTTGTGCTTCCTTAAGCTCCATCGCCATGCCGGTGGAAATTCGGCTGCCGCAAAGCCACAGCTCATCGCAGGCCTCCAGTACACGATACCCCATGCGAAGACCGACTTCTCTCTGGACGGGATCATGGTCGTCCAGAAACTGCGGGTACAAAAGATGGACAGCTACCGGAGTACAATCCTGTTCCATTGCATAGCGGCAGGCCGCTTTTGCAAATTCCACATTCTTTTGTATGTCACCGGCATAGGGTGAGGCAATATAGACCAGCTTATTCTCATTCATTTCGCCACCGCCTGTACTACTGTTTTGGTCATATTTACCGCAGTCTGCGCCGCATACACGGTACTCATGAGGTTGGCTTTCGTACTGGTGTCCAGTCCGAACTGTCCGGCAATGCGGGGAATTTCTCCTGCTGCCAGCATCAAGCCAAGCCCCAGCAGGGCATGGTCTTTGACCACCATGAGTCCGGCAATCAGCACCGTTGCCTGTAAGAATGCCGTTAGGCACAGCCCGATGACCTGTTTGCACCATGAAACAAAGCCGTCAATGTACCCACGGGGAACACTGAACATATATAGGCTCCCCACGGCAATCTGGATGAGGAGAATACCGCCTCGCTTCAGGTTGGCGAAGAACACTTTAATGACCGCATAGCCCATCAGTATCAGTATAAAAATCATCATAATCGGGCTGGTGATGGCTTTCAGACCGCCGAACACACTGCTGGTCATGGCCTGCTCCAGATTCCCCGCATCCTGTAACGATGCGATGATGCCTTGGGCTACTGTGCCGAAGTCGGTTCCGAGTCCGGTAATCCCGGCAGTGAAACTGCCCTGCAGAGACACCGACAGCTTATACAGCTCCACCGGTACCGTGGTGAACAGCCCCACGGCCATAAAGCCTTTGATGGCATTGAGGGCGGTATCCTTGATGCTGCCTCTGCCGGACTGTGATTCAATTCCGCATTCAAAGGCAGCTACCACAAGACCGACACCGTAAAGCGCCCACGCCAGATAGGAAAAGAACAGCACAATGGACTGCACCCAGCTCATTTCGAACAGGTCAGCGCCCATGTTTCCCATCTGCATAAAAAAGTCGCCGAGGAAGCCCACGATTTGACCGTAGATCCAATCCACAATCTGACCGAGGACAGTGTCGGCGACAAAATCCCATATGAACATTTAAATTTCACCTCTTTCATAACTGCCGCTTTCTCCCACACCGGCCAGCTTTTTTTCCCTGATTTATGACTTGACAATTAGTCCTTTCAGAGCTTTAATACCACACAACGGAGGCCGCCGAAATAATGTTAAAGGAGGTACTTGTGTGGCAGATTACAAAAAGCTCTACTATAAAATGTTTAACGCAGCAACCGATGCCGAGAAGCTCATTTCTCAGGCTGCTTGTATCATGCGCACTGCCCAGCAGGAGTGCGAGGAAACATATATGAATGCAGATGAGACCCCGCTGCGTCTGGCGGATAAGCCAGAGGAATAACCCTCCGCTACATCCCCAGCACCTGCCAGATGTATAAGGGAGCTGTTAGCGTGAACACCAAGCAGGCAAACAGGATTGCCGGAGCCGCCCATTCCATCTGGCCATGTTTGCGATATTCAAAATAACATGTGCCTAACTTGGCAAAGAAGAACACGGCAAGAATCAGGTCGATGGCGGGAAACACCACCTTATTGACCACGGTTTTGATCTGCTGGGAGGCCGTTGTCCACGTTCCCTCAATGGCTCCGGCTACATCCCCGGTTCCTGCTGCATAGACCGTTGTACTGAACATCAGGCACAGCAGTAAGCTTACGCACAGGAGCATTGCAATTCGTTTCGATTTCATTGATTTTCCACCTTTCATCATAGGGTTGAAAAAAGCAAGACCGCAGCTTTCGATTGGCTGCGGTCTTGTTTTTTCTCTGTTTTTAATGGGGTTTCTGCGGAGCAATATGCCAGTCCGTCCATAAATTATCCCGGATGGTGACGGTGTCCGTGAGATTCATGGAGAGCATCCCAGCGGGTGACCAGCTGTCTATCAGCCATGTGTATGGGGTATAGCTTCCGTCTGGGAACCAGATGGGTGAAAAATGCGTCCTGCGGCTATAAGTGCTGTAGGGATTCTTCTGGAACTCAAATCGGGCGCTGTAGCCGGAACCCATGCGCTCCAATAGCCGCCAGTAGGTTTGGTACCCGAATTCCGGGAAGTAGGTCACCGCAGTCTGCGCCCCGGTTACCGCCGAGGATTGATTGGTGCTAACTCTGGCAGAAACCGTTTCATTGACCCCATAGCCTGACTTCATGACCTTTCCGCTGGCGGTGGGGCTTTTATCATCGGGCTGAATTGCCATGCTTGCTGACAGGCTGGTCTGATAGCGGTCGAGGTCAAACTCCCACCAGCCCTCGTCTACCCATTCACCGTCATCCTCCCAATGACCGCCGCCGTCACCATCGCTGTACCAATTCCAGTCGCTGTGCCAGACCCAATGCTCCTGCCACCAAGGACGCCACACCGTCCAACTGGCGGAGGATTGCTGCGCCTTGTTGGGAACAGCCGCTTTTCTAAAGCTGTCATTGCGGTCATCCGCTACAGGATTGGGCGGCGGATTCTTATCAAGGTCAACGATATTTAAGTTAATGGTTGCCTTGCTGGAGCTGCCGCCTCCGGACACAGAAACCGTAATGGTCATTTTCTGCGGTGTACTTGGCGTTGTCCAGCGTATCCATGCCAGCTGGCTGTCGCCATCGGGATAGTAGATGTTGCTGACCCGGTGGCTCCTGCCGTTTACATAAAAGGTTGCCGATACCGGATGATCCGGATCGCTCTGGCCGCCGCTGACGGTGATCGCTGTGATGACCTCGGTGTTCACTCGATATTCGTAGTCATACACGGAAACCTCCGGAGGCTCGGCAGGCTTATCCTTAAACCGCACGATGCCAAGACCGAGAGAAGACTTGATTTCTGCATTGGATGCGGCTTTACTTCGGCTGCCTGACCATGCCGGATATCCGAGATCCGCCACCTCCAAAAACATAGCCAGCGGCAGATTCTTATGGGATAAAGATACCATTCTCTTTCGCAAAAGACCGCCGACCTGTTCGTCATACCTGGCGGCTTCCGTGGCTGTGGTGGCAATCATCACACCCTCGAATTTGTAATAGGCGATGGGTTCCAAAAGTAACTTGTATTCGCCGCCGATCAACACATCGAAGTTCATTCCAGTGAGACCGGCAATGCTTCGAATCACCTGTTCATCCGTAAAATAGCTTTTGATGGCTTCGATATTGTTGCTTCCATTTGTGCTGATGATTCGAGGGATAGACTGTGTTGGCTTAATTGCAACATAGCCGCCTTTGACTGGTGATAGTGACCTGCCACCGTTATATTGCAGCTTACTGACCTTTCCAAAATTGTAAATTGATGAGTTCGGTGGTTTGTTTGTTAAGTCAATCGGAGTTGTGACAATAGCGTGATCATCAGATCTCACTACACTCACCCGCACACCCTCATTACCCGGAGTCCACGAGTTGGTGCTGGTGCCATCTCCCATGCCACCGCCGCCCCCATCCACGTTCCCATCACCAACGGCATAAACGGAAACAGGCGAAATCAGACAAAAGAGCAATACCAGCGATAAAAAAGCAGAAAGCAATCGTTTCATTTTTTCTCCTTTCCGCAACAAAAAAAGCACAGCATAAACTGTACTTTTTTATTGCAAATATTTCTTAATCCATTTCGCCGATCTTATTGCCGTTTTCATACATATCGTCAGCGTTTATCACCTGATTGGCACCGCCGTCCGGCACATTATCAAAGCCCGGTAGACCACCGCCACCCTGTGGCTTGTTTTCAGCAGCTGGTTTCTTTTCCGTATCCTCCGGCTTGTATTCCGGCGGTTTGGATGGATTCGTGGTATCCGCATCCTTTGGCAGCTCAGGCTTTGCGGGAGCTTCCGGTTTTACCGGATCGGGCTGGAGCTTCTGCTCCGGCAGATCGGTTTGGGGCGGCAGCGCTTCTGTACTTTTTGGTTCCGATGAAGGCTGTGGGGAAACCACTACTTCTTTTTTCTCTGTGCTATTCTGTATATCAGGAGCCGCATCCGAAGAGCTGACCGGCTCCTGTGAAGAAGCATCCGGTCTTGTGGGTTCCTTAGCAAACCGCATCCCGATGGCAACCACCAGCGCTATGCAGATAACAGCAGCACCCGCAATGGCGAGCCTCCTTTTGGTTTTATCACTCATATAAATAACCTCCTTTGAGAAGTGTAAAATGTTACCTCTTTGTATTTCTCACCATACTACATATTTTTTCGGAAGTCCAGACAATTTCCCGAACAGTTAAAAGACCTCGGTGTATCCCGCCTGAACCTTGAGGCGTATCTTCATGGGAGCCAGCTCCTTGCCGCCGAAATACACCGGAACCTCCAAGAGAATCACCGCATCTGCTTCAAAGCGCTGTGCGTTTTTAGGGGAGGACGGAGCCAGCGGCGCATTTCGGATAGTGACATCCAAGTCGGAAAGTTTGTACTCCAAAGCATCCCCGGTATACTTCACATGGCTACCTCCTACAGCTTCCATACCGAGGACATCGTCCATGTAACCGTAAATATCGCCGGTGTTCACGCTGTAGGAAAAGGAGGAGCCATCCGGTTGGTAGCCGCCGCTATAGCCCTCCCGGACACCGTGATACACATCGGCATAGTTGTCGTTAACTGTCACGATAATGGCATCCTCTAAGGCTTCCTTTACACCGGTGGCGATAATATTCAGCCGAAAAAACTCCATCACGCCGCACAGAATAATGACAAGCGCCAGCGTAATGGCTACCACTAAGGGGAAGCCGTTCCCGGTCTTATCCTTAAGAACCTTTTCTAATTTCATCATTTGTGGTACACCTCGCTTTTCCCAGAGGCCTCCGATCGCAGGGTGATCGGGAACGAACCAAAGCCGCCGAACAGCCCAATGTTTCTTTCTAAGGTCAGAGTCACGGTGATTTCCTGATTCAGCTGGATAGTGCCGGTCTTTGACCATGAAATCCGGGGACTCAGCCCGGTCTGCTCGGTAAGAACTGCCGCACGGCGGCTGGTTTCACTGCCTACCCTGCCGGAGATTTCCGCTTCCCGGCACAGCTCGGTGGCATAGGTGTCCAGCTGATGTTTGGCAATAAACACCGGCAGCACCTGTACCGCCAGCGCAATGACCAGCATAGCGCAAAGGACGAGGACACACACATCAATATATCCCTCGCCACGCTTGGATTTTAAGAGCTTCAGCATAGCTTCACCCCCTGTTCGGGCGGGGCGGAGTCCTGCTCCATCTGTGGAAAATCGCTTAATATATGCCACACATTGTTGCTGTAATCAGAGCTGATGACCTCCTGATTCAAAAGCTCATCAGCGGTTACGAGCCTTGCGCACTCCGAAACACCGGGATGCCCGGTCACGCTCTTTCCCGACAGCAGTTCCTTTGCTGCTTCCGGCGTTAAAAAGACAAACCCGCCCGGTGTCATCAGATCAAAGGACGCCTGCGGATATTTGATCAGCATTTGTTGAACAATCACACTTTCACCCCCTTAAAACATCCCGCCGAGGGACTTGATGATCTCATAGGCAATGATGGCCAGATAGGTAAAGAGGAAGCACATCAGCATGAGAAAAGAAAACACACGGATTTCCGGTGGTATTTTCTGCGCCTCACCCTTGAGCCTCTGCAGCTCCAGCTGCTTGAAATCGTGCGCCAGCATCTGAAAATACACCGTGCTGTCATCCCCACGCAGAACACCGATGAGGCCTCTCACCACATCCGATAGCATGGGCGAATTGAGCCTTGCCTCGAACCGGGTAAGAGCGGCTTCATAGCTTGAGGAGCGCATATCCGCTGCCAGCATGGTCAGCTCCCCAGCAAAGGTTTCCCCGGCATTTTTCTTGTAGTTTTCTATGATGGCCAGTACGTCACGGGAGGCTTTCAGCTCCTGCTCAATATTGGCAACAAAGCGGGGCAGCTCTTTTTCCACGGAGGCTCGCTTTGCAGACAGCTTTTCGTCTGCCTTTTTGCTTTCCTTGAAATACACCATGACCCCAAGGAACACCACCACGGGTACCAGCAGGGGAAAGATAAACCCTGCTGGGATTGCCAGCAGCAAAATTACGCCGGACTTCACCAGCGCATAGGCCTGATAGACCTCCGGCTCCATGTTCATGCCGGTGGCTTTCAGTACATTTTTGAGCCGATGCCTGCGGTATTCATCCATGCGGATCAGCTTGGCGAGCTTTACTGCCCATGTCATGAGGTAGGCTTCCATGCTCTTTGCCGCTTTTTTCTCCGACCTTGTGGTATTCAGCATGGCCTTGGCGGTGCTGAGGTATGGCAGGCGCAGCACGTCCAAAAGAAGAAAAAACAGCCCTGTCGCTAAGGTGATTCCGAATAAAAACAGTAATCCCATCGCCATCACCTCCGATACTCAATTGGTTTGGTTAGTTTAAGGACACAAGCGGTAGATATAAAGATAAGGGCGGCGCTGATGGCCAGAATAATCTGCCCCAGCGGTGTGTGCATCAGCGTGTCGTACCAGCTTTTGTTCAGTAGATACATCAGCGGAATGTTGCCGATGACGAAGATAACCATGATAATAAATTCCTTGCGTGGTTCAAAGACGAGGTATTCCAGCTCGCCGTTGACGATCCGCATATCACTGAGCTTGCCGACAATAGGAGTCAGGGTAACTTTCAGGCTGCGGTCATGCTGGCAGTCGCACAGGGCATCGCACCATTCCCGGAACACTTCGTTATCGATTTTAGTGCGCAGCACCTTGATAGCCTCCAGCACATCGGGATCAATGAGCTTGACCCGCAGGACAAAATCTTTAAACACCTGATGCACCGGCGGGTTTAAATAATGGAGATTTTCCTCCACAGCCGTGAGGATATTCTCGCTTCTCAGGTAGGCTGTGGTTACAATAGATAAAGCCGTTTCCAGTTCGGCGGCGATGTCTTTTTTGAAGTGGCTGGCAGTGAGCTGCACATACCAAAAGGGTAGCATCATAAAGCCAACTGCCATCACCGGAGCCAAGAAGAAATTGCCCATCACGATGGCGATAGCGGCACCAATGGCAAACAGCAGCAGGGAGCAAGCGCAAACCAGAGAGAAGCGATTGCTCCTGCCGGTCATGGCCAGCACCTCCTGCGCCATTTGGATCTGCCGTTTCAGAAATCCCGGCTTCTGGCGGCGCTGTGCCGCTTTAATTTCATCCCTGATGGATTTCTTTTCTCTGGTGAGAAAGGAAAACAGCCCATCGGTGAATTCCATCGGCTTTAGGCTGAGTAAAAGCAAAAAGCCTGTAATCATACCGATACAAGCCAAAAGTTGAATGGTCGTCATACGGAAATTTGCCCTCCTTTCCTGATGGCATTGATGCTTTCCTGCGGCATCCCATTTTCCAGCAGCCGTTTACACAGACTGTCGGAGATGGGATTCACCGTTACATGATGTCCGGTAATAAAAAACTGGTTGTCCTCATAGCGGTTTTCAGTGATTTCATACCGGAACAGGGTGCGGTAATGGCGGCTGTTGTCCGGCAGGATTTCACACTCCATTATTTCCATGAGCCGCCTTTGTTTGTTTTCCAGCTGCTTGCAGAACACCACAATGGGATAAGCCTCGGTGACATAGCCCATGAGGGTTTCATCCGACATATCCACGGCTCGCTTACACAGAGAAACCATGCGGCGGTAGGTGGACTCACAGGAGTTGGAGTGGATGGTGGTGACCACCGCTACGCCGGTTCGGGCTACCTCCTGTGCGGCATTGGCCTCCGCACCACGCATTTCGCCGACCACAACAATATCCGCATTGAAGCGCAGAGAGATGTCCACAAGGTCGATCTGCTCGATGCGGTACAGCTCGTTCTCGCTGTTTCGGGTGAGGGTATGCACCACGGAATTGGTGACTTTTCCGTCCTGTTCCCGGATGAGGGAAAGCTCCCGGCTGCCGTTTTCAATGGTGAAGATTCTCTTGTTGTCGGGGATGGTGGTGAGGAGCCAGCCTGCCACGGTGGTTTTACCGCTGCTGGTAGCCCCGGCGATGCACACCGAAATTCCATAGCGGATGAATTCTGAGAGCAAATCCAGCATTTCTCCAGTTGCCGTGCCTCCATTGATGAAATCTTCCTTTTCCATGTGGTTGGGATTGACGATACGAATGGAGGCGGCAGCGCCGACATTGGCATCCACAATGGGACTTTTCATGACGGCGATGCGAATATTCTCCGCAAGGGTACCTACTACAAGCGGGGACTGATCATCTAAAATGGTGCCGGACACATGAAGCATCCGGCGCAGCACATTAATGCAGTGTTCGGGGCTGTCAAAGTGTTCCGTGAGCTTTTCGCAGCGCCCACCGGCGTATTGGATTTCAATATCCCGCCAGCTGTTGATGTCGATTTCTTCGATGCCGTTTGCAAAGATGTACTTGGTAAGAAAGGAATACTCGGCCATTTCCGTATACAGGGCATCCACCAGCTGTTGCGGTGTCATGCCTTTGACCGCCACACGGCTGTCCTGCACAAATTTGGCAATGTACCGCTTGATATTGGCCTTGGCTTGGTTGGCATTGCCATCCGACAGCAGCTCGCTGTGCTGACCGGCGATGTATTCCTGCACCTGCTGCAGCACACTGTGAAAATCTCCGGTTTCCTGCTCCGGAGTAAAAAACAGATTATGCCTGCTCATACGCCGAACACCTCCTTTGGCACACGCAGCTTTTGCGAAAGCTGCAAGGTTCGCTGCGCTCACGGTGTGCCTCAAAAGGGGGAACTATCCCCCTTTTGGGAACCCCCAGCTCTCCGAGGGGGCTTTGGTAACGAAACATTTTTATACTCATACTCCAAATACCTCCCTTGATATTTTTTGAATTTCCTTTCGGAAGCCCCGGCTGTCTTTCAGGGATAAATCGGCGAACAGATTTCCGGCCAGAACCTGTGCCTCCAGCTCTGGGGAATGCGGGAGGGTAAACACAGCGCTGCCCAGCACCTGTTCCATGTTCTGGCTTGCTTCATTGGATTTCACGTTGCTGACCGCCTTGTACAGCTTGTCAGAGTCAAACCCTGCCATCCGCAGATATTCCTGCTGACTGGACAGATAGCTCACCGATTTCAGGTCGCAGTTAATGAGCCGCATCACCGCATCGGCCTCCAGAATAGCGATGGTGGACAACTCGTCAAAATAGATGGAACTGCCGCAATCGATGATGATATGGCTTTCCATATCACGCAGCACGCTCATCAGCTCCCGGAGCAGCTTTTCGTTCACAGGAGGATAGCAGTTTTCATTTTCTCCCTTTTGCAGGCCGACGACCGCCAGATGACTCATCCGCTTATGGGTGTTGCAATTGTTTTTCACTAAGGACTCCGTAATAGAATTGGCAGCCAGAATACTGCCGAGAGAATGATCGCCCTCCAATTCACCGGGCGGACAGATGCAGGGAAGCATGGGCGTGGTGCAGTCGCATAAAAGCAGCACCACGTTCTTTTTTCTGTCTGCCAGATATTTGGCCAGCTTCACTGCCACGGTGGTCTTGCCGCAGCCGGGGCTGCCCCAAACCGCCAGCACCTGTGCGGCGTTTTCCGGTTCTATCTCCGGAGATTCTATGTTTTCCTTGCGGCTGAACAGGCCGCCTTTTTTGAAGTTCAGCATTTACTCAGCCCCGCTTTCTGCCGGTGCATTCGCAGGGGATTCCGGCTGGCTTTGATCCTCGCTTTCCTGAGATTCCGTTTCCTCCGGGTACAGCTCGGAAAGCACCGAGTCCTGCGCCTCAGTAAATTTCGCCGCATTTTCCTTGCTGCCACGGTAAACGAGGGACACATGAAGAGTTCCGTCCGCTTCCAGCTCGGCAAGAATTTTGCTCTGCTCCGGTGTTACCAGCAGCGTAACGGTAGCAGGCAGCTCCTTTTCATCCTCAGCTTCGGCTTCTTTCTGCTCTCCTGTGTTGGCATCGTAACCGCTGCCTGCAGTGACGGCAATGACCTCCACATACTGCAGCTCCGGCGGGATCACCGTCACACCCTGTTTTTTGTAATCTGGAGCAACGATGGACACGATATCCCCGGAAATCAGCTTGCCGGACAGCCCTGCGGCGAAGCTCTTCACCGATACAGAGATGGCCTGTTTTTTTCCTGTCAGGTTGTAGAGATAGGCGTTCTCCGCAGCCGGGGTATCGGCAATTTTGGAGGCGATGATGTAATCTCCCGGAGCTAAGTCTGCGGAGGCAAATTTACCAATGACGGTGTCCGTCTGCCTGACCACGTCCTCCGGCAAATTATAGCCGCCCACCTCCACGGCCTGCACCATGTCCTTGGTGATGGCCTCTCCGATTTTGATGGGCTTGGTAACCCGCACAATCTCGGTTTTCTGGCTGATGCTTTGGTTGAACAGCGGTGTAATCGCAAAGCAGATTAGAAGCGACAGCACGATGCAAATCACGCCGATGACCGTTCTATTCTTGAAAAAGCTCATAGCTTAAGTCCTCCTTTAAATGAAATAGGCAAGCAGACAGCCCGCCGATAAAAAAGGTGCAAGGGGGAAAGCTTTTTTCGCCTCCCGCCTTTGCACCCTGCAAACAATCCGGTATATGGCTACATAGATGAGCAGCAGGCTGAGTCCGACCATCGCCGCAAGCAGTCCTTTCGGCAGCCCCAGCACCAAGCCGCAGGCCGCCATCAGCTTGATATCGCCGCCGCCCATGCCGCCGAAGAACACGGCGGCCAGTAGGAACGGCAGGGCAATCAGGATTCCCAGCAGCTTGACCGGGGTAAATCCGATTATGGAAATACCTGCGATTCCAAGGCAGCGCCAGTTTGGAACAATACGTTTTGTCAAGTCCGTTACCGATGCCGCACACAGCAGTAGGGTAAAAATGACTACCTGCACAGCGGCCAGCCTATCCGGCATAGTTGAACATATCCTTAATGCGCTGTACGAGGGTCGGCAGCACGGTTTTGTCAAAGAGCATATACAGTCCGGCCAGCACCAAAGCGCCGATGACAACCGCCATCAAAATCTTAATGGCCGTATCCACGAAGCCCTCAGCGTGATTGTTTTCGAGCGCCATTTTTGCCTTAATTGCCAGCATATTGGCCTTATGGGTTACCTTGTTCATGATTCTTTTCATGGTGTTTTACCTCCAAATTTTTTGTTAAGTTACTTACATACCGCCCATCTGCATGGGCGGCTGGGACTGCTCCGAGGCTGCTTCCTGCGGCTGCGCCGGAGCTTGGTTCATGGCTACGGCCTGCTGGTAGCTGTCTAGCACCGCCTTGTGGAGCTGCTCCCGGAACTCTTTAGTCACCGGGAAGCAGATTTCCTTGTAGCCGTTCTCCGTTTTTCGGCTGGGCATGGAGACAAACAGTCCGTCACGGCCTCCCTCCACCACTTTGATGCCCCGGATACCGAGGCAGCCGTCCACCGTTGCCGAAGCATAGGCACGGATGCCGCCGCTGGCTCCGGGTGGGTACATGGAATTGATTTTCACTTCTACATCAGGCATGATTTCTTTCTCCTTTCGCATTTTTGCAATAAAATAACAGCCCCTTTAGAGCTGCATGGTCTGCGTCTGTTCCGGTGGTGCAAAGCCGATTTCCTCAAAGCCGAAGCGGTCGCAGTAGAAGAAGCTGCTGCCGTTTTCATCGTACAGCTCCAGCACATCCGACATGGACAGGGAATGCCCCGCGTAGCCGGGGGGATGGGCTGTGTTGAATTTGGTGTACAGTGCCTCCAGATTGTTGGTTTCCACCTCGCCATCATAGACCGTCTGGTAATCGGACATCTGCGGTTCGCCGAACTCCTTGCAGAAATCCGCAAGGCTGATGAAGCGCATTCGGAGATCCGATTCGGGCTTTAGCTGCCACACCCGGCAGCTTTTCAGCAGTGTGAGTTCTTGGCTATCCCGCTGACCGTTTATAAGGCGGTCATACACACCGTCTGTCCATTTCACCTCGCCGATCTCCTTTTGGCGGCTGAGAAAAGTGTTCAATTCCTCCGACTCAAACAGGGGATCGACTACCGCTTTGCCGCCGCTGACATAACCGGCGGGGTTGCCGTAGTACAGGATGATGTCTTTTTCCATCCGGATATTTCGCATGATATTGCCTCCTTTATGTCATGGTCATGCCTCCATCCTGTGAGGCCTGCAGGAAAGCCTCCATTGCTTCCTCTGTGGGATGCAGGAGTCTGCCGTTTTCCATTTCCAGCACACAGAAATCATCCCGGTCGCAGAGCATGATGCGGTGCTGGTAGGGCTTCTGCATCTCCACATAACTGAGCGCCTCCTGCTCCGTGCAGAGCCACACGCCGGAGGCATAGCGGCCATCGGGCAGAAAGCTGTAGCCGCTGTATTTCGGCTCGTGATTCTTCAAATCCAATGCACCCACCGGCCTGATTTGGGAGAGCTGCAGCTTGGCGCTGTCCGGCAGAAGCTCCGGCTTCAATATGCCGATGACCTCGCTGCGGTTTTTCAGGGCAAACTCCCCGGTACGCAGGGATACCAAGAAAACAGCAGAGCCGCTGGGGTTGGCACCGGCTCCGTTTCCGCAGAGGCAGAAATACAGCTGTCGTTCAGGGTTATCGTGGCTCAAAACGACAACCTTTCCCTGAATATTGCAGCCCAAGCCGGTTGCCGAACAGTCTTTTCCAGTATAGAGAGTATTTCGTTCCATCCGTCAGCCCTCCTTTTTCTGCTGCAGCAGGGTGGTCAGGTCGGAAATGAGGGAGAGCCTCGTATCGTCCGGCATAGTTTTGAACGCCGCACGAACATAGGCTTCCACCGCCTCCGGAGACTGGTCGCCGATTTCGATGATATCCACCTTTTGCACGCTGACTGTGCCGTTTGACAAGCCGAGGCGCACAATATCGCCGTAGTCCATGCCGCTGGCCGTGCGCAGCTCCTTGGGAATCAGCACACGGCCTTTGCTGTCCATCAGCTTGTAGATGGGTTTCTTATTCATTCTCCGCACCTCCCTCCAGCACACAGCGGATGGTATCGTGGCTGACACCGAGGCTGTCGAACAGCTCCATGAGCTGGGACGGCAGCTGTTTCACAGGATCGGCGCTGCCGATGATGATGGCACCGTCCTCGCAGCGGATGTCCAGATCGTCATCCAGCGGAATCCCCGCCGCTTCTAAAAGCGCATGAGGCACCGACAGTTCTACGGATTTCGGTGCTTCCACCGGTTCACTCACATGGTCGATACCATCCTTGGTGAGGAAAAACTCCCCATAGCTGTTAATCTGCTTCACCGGGTGATGGGACAGATACGCCAGATGCACGGTATCTCCGGCAGTGACGCACATGGTGTCCAAAACACCGGGCGGGAGAATGATGCTGCCGTTATCGGCAATCTGGCCTTTCGTTTCAATGATTTTCATAGCATAAGCCTCCTTTTACATCCCCATCTGCGGGGCATTGATTTGTTGTTCTTCTGGTGATTTCAGCTCCGATACAAAGGTGTGCAGCTCATCACCGGTCAGAGAGATGTTGGCGATCTCCATTTCTCGGAGAAAATATGCGGCCTGCTTGTATTCGTCAGCCAGCTTCTGCATTCCCTTGGCGTTGTGGTAGCCGCTGCTGATACGGGTGTATCCCTTGAAAATGCAGTCATAGCTGCCGGTGTTCCCATTTTGCTGTACGGTCAGATACATCCCTGCATTGGTTTGAGCGCTGCAATCCAAATACAGGTCATCGTGAACATTGCCCACCACAAACTGATACCTGCCACCGCTTTCTTCCTCAATGAGAGCTTTCGCCCAGCGGATTTTTTCAAGTCCAGTCATTCTTCGTATTCACCTCCAAAATCAAATAGGTTTAATTGGAACGTATCCTTTTCCCGCTCCTTGGGATCGTAGTTGGTAATGATAACCTCCGGGTACTCGCAACCGCCGTCATACCGCTGTGCCAGATTGCTCAGGCGGGTGACCGGTGTGATGGTATAATCCCGATACAGCTCCCGGATAAAATCGCAGTCGTTGTAGCTGACCATCCATTTGCCCTTACTGCCTGCCAGCGCATCCCGGAGCCGCTGATGGTCGGTTTTGAGAAACTCCACTGCATAGTGACCCTCTGTCATGTAATACGGCGGATCGCAATAAAAAAAGGCATCGTCCCGGTCGTACTGCCGGATCAATGCCTCGAAATCCTTATTTTCCACCACGGTGTCCGCAAGCCTTCTCGATGCCTGCCATATAACGGCGAACACCTTGCGGATGTCAAAGGGCTGGCAGCCGTAAGAGGTGCATCCGCTGCCGTAGCTATAACGTATGAGCTTGAAGAAGGCCGCTGCCCGCCACACATCACTTGGCTCGGCCTGCTCCAACATAATTGCCCTCAGTTCCTCAAACTCAGGCGGCGGGAGGTTCTGCTGCGCCAGCTCCAGTTCTTCTTTCAGGTATTCAGTATCAAATTCATCCTTTTCAAAGAAGCGGCGCAAGACACCAAATTCATGCCGGGAGTTGAGGGGCAGGAAGCCCAGCTCTTTGAGAAATGCCAGTGTTCTGTTTTTTACACAGTAGAACAGGTTTGTAAGGTTTCCGTTGAAATCGTTGTAGACCTCCATACCCTTGCAGTCCGGCGGCCTGCCGAATAAAACCCAGCCCCCACCGCCGAAGACTTCGATGTATCTGCCGAAGTCCTTGGGGAAGAGCCGGTATATGATATTGCGGAGGGCTTTCTTGCCGCCCACCCAGCTGATAAAGCTATTGATATTACATCACCTCCCTCTGAAAAGAAAAAAGAGCCGATAGTCACTACATTTTCAGTGACATCGACTCGTCTGGATTATGGTATTCGCAGGTTTCTTCATTGTACAGATATCCCTCATCGGCCAAATCCACATCGTGAACCTCAGCCGCCAGCTCCAGCGCTTCCTTGGAGCCGCCGGGAGGAATATCGCAGAACATTTCCTCACCATTTTCATATTCCTTTTTCCCTGTGTTGTATCCGAAGTCCTCGTCTGCCCATTTGTGTTCAAAAGATAGATCAGGATATTTTGCCGCCAGTGCAGCAATGACATTTTCCGGACGGCTCCATGCGGTCTGGAACTCGATATGCTCGCCGTCAAAATCCTGCGGGGTATATGCACCATCGTAGCCGTAGCTGTTCCACTTGGTTCCCCAATTGGAAATCGACCAGTCATACCAGTTTTCTTTGCCGTACTTCTCACGCTCGGCCATACCGAGGTTTCCACGAAATATATGCGCAGGCATGGGGACGACCTTATTGAAGTCAATACTGCCGAGACCGATCTTATCATCCTTGATGGCCTCGAACATAGCACTGACCTTTTCCGGATCACCCGACACCCTTAAAATATTGGTTACATGATTCGGCATTACCTCATTCCTCCCATCGTCATGCCAAAGCCAAAGGACTGGCTGCCTTTCAGCTCATCCTCCGGCTTAATAAAGAAGCGGTCGCTGCTATCCCAAAAGCTAAGATACAGCTCACCGTCATCCACTTTGATCTCCCTCTGCTCCAGCCCCTCACCCCAGCCGTCACTAAATTGAGAAGAGAGCCATTCGGTAAGCTCCGCAAGCTCAGAGGGGGAAAGCGTACCATAAGTTTGCACCTCGGTCACACCCCACAGCTCGCCGTTCCATTCTTCAACGGTCGGGTTAATGCTGTACACCTTTCGGCTGAGATCGTCATCAAGGTAAACGGCGAGACCACGCTCACCCTTGCTGGGCAGCTTTTCTTTTTCGATGAGGGCAAGGATTTCATCCTCATATTCCAAAACCTCACCGGCAGATAGGCCATCCCGATAATTGTCAAGATCGCCCCATTCGTTTTTTCGGTAGATATGGGGGAAGAGGGGGCTGAATAGCCGCAGGGATTGCAGTTCATTTTTCATGGTGCATCCATCCTTTCATTTTGATTTTGGGCGCAAAAAAAGCGGCTGTGTTTTTCAGTTACGAAGAACACAGCCGCTTCAAAATTGCCCCGTAGGGTATTGGCTTTATTAAATTGTTTGCCGAACTGATTCCGGCCTAAAACGAGAAACACCCCGCTTTCTTGTTAAAAAGCAGGGTGCATCTATGAAAAACGAGGGTCTTGAATTTTTCATTCAAAACCCTCGTCAGGCCGCATAAACACTGGCTTTTTCAGCTCTGTATCTATTTTGACCTAATCTTCTGGTCTGAGTGGCGGGACTTGAACCCACGGCCTCTACCACCCCAAGGTAGCGCGCTACCAAACTGCGCCACACCCAGACATACCGCTGAACTGAAAGTCAGCTTATAAATAATAGCATAGTCCCGATAAAAAAGCAAGCCCTTTTCTCTAATTTTCCGCCCTTATTTGCAGTTTTGTTTATGTGTTTTGCAGGGCATCAAAAACAGCTGTTTAACCATAAAAAAGGAACCGGGCACAAAGCCCGGTTCCTTTTAACAAGCGAAAGAAACAATCTTATTTCTTGCCGTGTTTGATCGCAGCCTGAGCAGCAGCCAAACGGGCGATAGGCACACGGAAGGGAGAGCAGGAAACATAAGCCAGCCCAACCTTGTGGAAGAACTCAATGGAGCTGGGATCGCCGCCGTGCTCACCACAAACACCGAGCTTCAGTTCGGGGCGGCCCTTTTTGCCCAAGGTAACAGCGGTCTCTACCAGACGGCCTACGCCATTCTGATCCAATCTTGCGAAGGGATCGGATTCGTAGATCTTCTTGTCATAGTAGTGGCCCAGGAAGTTACCGGCATCATCACGGCTGAAACCAAAGGTCATCTGGGTCAGGTCGTTGGTGCCGAAGCTGAAGAAAGCGGCTTCCTTGGCAACTTCATCGGCGGTGACACAAGCTCTGGGAATCTCGATCATGGTACCAACCAGATATTCCAGCTTGATGCCGCTGGCTGCGATAACTTCATCAGCAGTCTTAACAACAACGCTCTTAACAAAAGCCAGCTCTTTCACTTCGCCAACCAGAGGAATCATGATTTCAGGAACCATCTTCCAGTCGGGATGCTTTTTCTGGATGTTAACAGCAGCTTCGATAACAGCTCTGGTCTGCATCTCAGCAATTTCAGGATACGCAACAGCCAGACGGCAGCCGCGGAAGCCCATCATGGGATTGAACTCGTGCAGGCTGGAGATGGTTTGCTTGACAGAGTCAACATCCATGTTCAGATCCTTGGCGAGAGAAGCAATCTCATCAGCGTTGGTGGGCAGGAATTCATGCAGCGGAGGATCCAGGAAGCGGATGGTTACAGGCAGACCCTTCATCGCTTCGTAGATGCCCTCAAAGTCGCCTCTCTGAATGGGGAGAAGCTTAGCCAAAGCGGCTTTGCGCTGCTCAAGAGAGGTGGAAAGGATCATCTCACGCATTGCATGAATACGGTCAGCTTCAAAGAACATATGCTCAGTACGGCACAGACCAATACCTTCGGCGCCAAACTGGATAGCCTGAGTAGCGTCGCGGGGGGTATCAGCGTTGGTGCGGATCTTCAGGCTTCTCTCTTCGTCGGCCCAAGTCATCAGGGTGTTAAAGTAACCACTGATCTCGGCTTCAACGGTGGGCAGAGCCTCGCCATAAATGTTACCGGTGGAACCGTTCAGGGAGATATAGTCACCCTCCTTGATGGTCTTGCCGCCGAGTACAAAGAATTTCGCTTCTTCGTGCATATCGATATCACCGCAGCCGGCAACGCAGCAACGGCCCATGCCACGGGCAACAACAGCGGCGTGAGAGGTCATACCGCCGCGAACGGTCAGAATACCGGAAGCAAGGTTCATACCCTCGATGTCCTCAGGGGAGGTCTCAAGGCGGGCAAGGATAACCTTTTCGCCCTTGTTGAACCAGATAACAGCGTCTTCAGCGTTGAAAACAACACGGCCGCAGGCAGCGCCGGGAGAAGCAGGCAGACCGGAGCCGATGGGCTGGGCAGCCTTAAGAGCCTTGGGCTCAAACTGGGGATGCAGCAGAGCGTCCAAAGATTTGGGATCAACAGACATAACGGCTTCCTTCTTGGAAATCATGCCTTCGTCAACCAAATCGCAAGCGATTTTCAGAGCGGCAGCGGCAGTTCTCTTACCGCCACGGGTCTGGAGCATATACAGCTTGCCGCGCTCGATGGTGAACTCCATATCCTGCATATCACGGTAGTGATTTTCCAGATTCTTAGCGGTAGCAGCAAACTGCTCGTACACCTCAGGCATAATGTCCTTCATCTGATCGATGGTGGAAGGAGTACGGATACCGGCAACAACGTCCTCACCCTGTGCGTTCATCAGGAACTCGCCATACAGCTTGTTCTCACCAGTGGAGGGGTTACGGGTAAAGGCAACGCCTGTTCCGCAGTCATCACCCATGTTGCCGAATACCATGGCCTGCACGTTAACGGCAGTACCCCAAGAGGAGGGGATATCGTTCATGCGGCGATAGTAGTTGGCGCGAGGGTTGTCCCAAGAACGGAAAACAGCCTTCACAGCGCTGATCAGCTGCTCTCTGGGGTCTTCAGGGAAATCGGTTCCCTTCTGCTCTTTGTAGTAAGCCTTGAACTTCTTGACCATATCCTTCAGGTCATCGGCAGTCAGCTCAGTATCCAGCTCAACGCCCTTTTTCTCTTTGATTTCGTCGATGATTCTCTCAAAGTTGCTTTTGGGAACTTCCATAACAACGTCGGAGAACATCTGGATAAAGCGGCGATAGGAGTCGTAGGCAAAGCGGGGGTTGTTGGTCAGCTTAGCAAAGCCTTCCACAACGATGTCGTTAAGACCAAGGTTCAGAATGGTGTCCATCATGCCGGGCATAGAGGCCCGGGCGCCGGAGCGGACAGAAACCAGCAGAGGATCGCTGAGATCACCAAACTTTTTACCAATGGATTCTTCCAGCTTGGCCAAATTTGCAAAGATCTCTTTTTCGATGTCGGCATTGATCTGGCGGCCATCCTCATAATACTGGGTGCAGGCCTCGGTGGTGACGGTGAAGCCGTTGGGAACGGGCATTCCCAGGCCTACCATTTCGGCCAGATTCGCGCCCTTTCCTCCCAAAAGCTCACGCATGGTGGCGTTGCCTTCGGAGAACATGTAGACGAATTTTTTGCTCACTACTTCTACCTCCTGAAAATTTTCTTTATTTTTTGCATCAGTACCTATAGCGGAACAGGGGCAAACAGGCTGTACTGCGCTTTTTCAGCGAAGCCAACCTGAACCGCGAAAGGGGGAAAACATAGAGCTGTTTTCTCCAGCGCAACTATTATAACATATTATACAAGATATTATCCAGTTGTTGCCTGCAAAAATTTACAATTCCATAAATATTTGATGCTTTTGTTTAAAACGCAACATAAACCCTTGCAAATACTAATAAAAATTGCAATAATAAAATTGAGAAATTCCCGAATCCGGGCCGAAAGCAGGACGGGAACCCCTAACGCATACCTCTTCATAAGGGGTGGCGAAAAGCATAAAACAACCAAATGATCGATAAAAGCATACTCCTTTTATATGGGGATTTTTTCTGCATGGAGCACAGCCACAGGTGTGGCGATTTATAGGCTTTTTCACCCTGAGTTTGGCGCGCTTGTACCTTGTAAAAAAGGCGATGCTTCACAAAACTAAAAAATGAGACTGCGGATTTGGCAGGAGCGAGGTTATTCCCTTTGCCTGCCTGCTCGTATACTATTTGAAATGGAGTGATTGTGTGAAGCGAACAGGTTCGGTTATTCTGGCTGCCGGTGACGGCAAAAGAATGGGCTCGGCAAAGCCCAAGGTGCTCTGCGAGGTTCTGTTTCGCCCCATGATTGGCTGGGTTGCCGATTGCTGCAATGCGGCCGGTATTGAGCAAAACTGCGTTGTTCTGGGGAACGGCGCCGATTTTGTGCGCCCTTTTTTGCCTTTTAATTTTGAGGCCGTTTTGCAGCAGGAGCGCTTGGGCACCGGTCATGCCGCCTCTATGGCCCGGGATTTTATCCGGGAAGGGGATTTTGACCATGTGGCAGTGCTCTGCGGGGATGCGCCTTTTATCACCCCGGATTTGCTGCAGGAGGCTCTGACCCTTCACCGGGAACAGGGCAACGGGGTTACGGTAATTACCGCCCGGGTGGCGGACCCCACCGGCTATGGCCGTATCCGCCGGGAAGGAAACCGCCTTGCCGCCATTGTGGAGCAGGCAGATGCCGATGAAGAAACCCTTCGGATTGATGAAATCAACGCAGGGGCCTACTGGTTCCGCAAAGATTTTCTGCTGCGTTTTTTTGATGCGATGGGTAATGACAATGCCCAAGGGGAATATTACCTAACAGATTGTGTGCAGGCGGCTGCCCGCCTCGGTGAGACTGCGGGGGCGTGGCTTTCGCCGACTGCGGATGTGGCGCTGGGAGCCAATACCCGCAAGGGTCTTGCTTTGCTCAATTCCATTGCCCGGGAGCGGGTGCTGGATAAGCTCATGGATGCCGGAGTCAGCATTCCTTTTCCCGATGGCATTGTGGTGGGAGATCAGGTTGAGATCGGCCCGGATACAGTGCTTTTGCCAGGGACTATCATTTTAGGTAAGGTTACCATCGGCAGCGGCTGTGAGATTGGCCCCAACTCCCACATTACCGACAGTGTGATTGGCGATGGCTGCCGGGTTATTTCTTCCTACATTGACCAATCCACCATTGAAGAAAATGTCAAGATCGGGCCGATGTCTAATGTGCGGCCCAACTGCCATATAAAATCGGGAGCAAAAATCGGGGATTTCGTGGAAATCAAAAATTCCGTGATTGGCTCCAAAACGGCGGTAGCGCACCTGACCTATGTGGGGGATTCCGATGTGGGTGACCGGTGCAATTTCGGCTGCGGAACCGTTACTGTCAATTATGACGGGGCGAAAAAATACCGCACCACCATTGGCAACAATGTGTTTGTGGGGTGCAACACCAACCTGATTGCCCCTGTCACCATGGGGGATCGCTCCTACAGTGCCGCAGGCACCACGGTAACACAGGATGTTCCGCCGGGTGCGCTGGTTATTGGCCGCAGCCGCCAGAAGGTGATTGAGGGCTGGACAGAAACCTCTGGAAAAACCAAATAGCTTAAAGTTCTTAGAATGGTGAAAGATTTTTTGGCTGTATCGGTTTGCTTTTGTGCAAACCCATGAAAAACCTGGAATTAGCCCACTTCGCCTTGCTATTTGGAAAAATAGAGCCTATAATCGTTAATGTTTGCTGTATGCCGATGGTTTATATCGGAGGCCTTCTTTGGGGGGGCCTTCGGGTTTCATATACATTATCAAAGAGTGAAAAAGGGAGACGTTGTAATGAATCTGCATGGCAAGGATATCAAAATTTTCTCAGCCAACTCCAATCTTGCAGTGGCAAAGGGTATTGCCAAGAATCTGGGGCTGCCTGTAGGAAAAAGCGAGGTCACAGCCTTTGCTGATGGCGAAATATCGGTTTCCATCGGTGAATCGGTGCGTGGATCGGATGTGTTTGTCATCCAGTCCACCTGTAAGCCTGTCAACAATCATATTATGGAGCTTCTGATTATGATTGATGCCTTCAAAAGGGCATCAGCCGGAAGAATTACAGCCGTTATCCCTTACTTTGGATATGCCCGCCAAGATCGCAAGGCCAAGGCCCGTGACCCCATTTCTGCCAAGCTGGTGGCCGATCTGATCACCGCCGCCGGGGCCGACCGGGTTCTGACCATGGATCTCCATGCTCCCCAAATTCAAGGCTTCTTTGATATTCCGGTGGATCACCTTCTGGGTGTTCCTCTGCTGGCTCCTTATTTCGCTAAGAAATTTAAGGGTCGGGAAGAAAACCTGGTTGTGGTTTCCCCTGATCTGGGCTCTGTAGCCCGGGCCCGCAAATTTGCCGAGCGTGTGGATGCACCTCTCGCCATTGTAGATAAGCGCCGCCCCAAGGCAAATGTTTCCGAAGTTATGAACATCATCGGTGATGTCAAGGATAAAACAGTGATTCTGGTGGACGATATGATTGATACTGCCGGAACCCTCTGCCACTCTGCCGAGGCTCTGGTGAAAATCGGCGGTGCCACCAAGGTGTATGCCTGTGCCACTCACGGCGTTCTCTCCCCGCCGGCTGTGGAGCGCATTCTTGCCAGCCCCATTGACCGCCTTGTTCTGCTGGATACCATTCCCATTCCCGAGCCTGCCATGGATGCTTTGGCCGATAAGCTGACCCTGCTTTCGGTGGCTCCTGTTTTTGCCGAAGCCATTGAGCGCATCTATGAGGATAAGCCGGTTTCCCCTTTGTTTATCTAAGGCAGGCTTCGCCTCTCTCAACGGGCTTAGGTTGGTGATAATCTTTGCCCTTGTGCGCGCTGGCTCTCATAACCCAACCCGTTGGTGAAACCAAAAGCTTCGAGAGAATTGCAACGGATACAACCAAGAGCCGAGCCTAAAAGTTACAGTTAACCCAAGTTCGGCTCTGGGGGGTACCAAGGGGGAGCGAGACGCTTGCATTTTCTACGGAAAAGGCAACGGCCTTTCCTGCTACCAGAGAAGGTTTTTTTCTTTGATGACTTTCTTTTTCAGCCAAAAAGAAAGCCATTGCCTGTGCGGCATAAGCAAAAGAAAACCACGGGTTTATCCCCGCCGGAGGCTGGAGTGGGTTCATGGGGGAACTAGTTCCCCCATGAGGCGCTTCGTGGCTGAAGCTCTGCGAAAGCCACCTCTGCATTTTCCGCAGAAAATGCAAGCGACTGAAAGGATGTGCAAGCCGCACGGCATGAGTGCGGAAGTGAAGAATTTCAACTATGTAGAGCCGTGGTAGGATATTTTATGGAATAATACTTCCATTGCAGTTTTCTCTGTGCCCAATGATAGAGCTTTGTCATCGAGTGGGGCATACCAATCTCCGCAGACTGTAGCTTAAATCGATTTTCTTTTGTGTCCTTTTCTTTTTTCCAAAAGCAAAGGAGGCGTCGCCTCTTTCATCGGGCTTGGGTGGGTAAGAATCGTTGCCGCTGTGCCCGATGATTGTGGTTTTCTTTTGACCGAGCTTTTCAAAATGTAACTCCCAGCGGGGCGGTGCTGCCGTCCCGCCCTGTTTTTATTGAGGTGACCAATGTTTAAAAAGCTGTTTGGCTCCGCCGCCCCGGCCGCCGGTCCGGTGAATTGGCTGGTGGTGGGCCTTGGAAATCCCGGCAGGGAATACGAGCAGACCCGCCACAATGCGGGTTTTATCGCTTTGGATTACATTGCCCGGGAAATGGGGATTCCCCTGAAAAAGGTTCGTTTTAAATCATGGTGCGGCGATGGCACCCTTGCCGGGCAGAGGGTTTTGCTGCTCAAGCCCAGCACCTATATGAACAACAGCGGCGAAGCCGTGGGGGAAGCGGCTTCCTTTTACAAAATCCCCCCTGAAAGAATTGTTATACTGTTTGATGATGTCTCCCTTGAGCCGGGGGCCATGCGCATACGCCGCGACGGCTCGGCCGGGGGGCACAACGGCATCAAAAGCATTTTGCAGCATCTGGGAAGCGACGCATTCCCCCGTGTTAAGATCGGGGTAGGCCAGAAGCCCAACCCCAGTTACGATATGGCGGCGTGGGTCTTGGGCAAGCTTTCCTCCGAGGATACCAAGAAGATGGAGCCTCTCTGGGATGCCATTTACCAGAGCACACAGCTTATTGTAGGCGGCGATATCGCCGAGGCTATGAATCGATTTAACGGCAGGTAAACAATGAAGCAATTCGCAAAGCTCCTTGAAGCAAGCCCCGAATACCGAAGCCTGCTGGCTGGCATCAAAGAGGGCCGATTCCCTCAGATGCTGGCAGGGCTGGCCACCATTCACAAAGCTGATTTTGTCTTTTCCCTGTGCAGGGGTTCAGAAAAATCGGCTCTTGTTGTTGCGCCCAACGAGCAGATGGCACTGCGCCTCTGTGGGGATATCAACGCTCTTTTTGGCTATGAGGCCGCCTTTTTCTACCCGGCCCGGGAGCTGAACTTCCGGGAGGTGGAGGGTGCCAGCCGTGAATATGAGCACGCCCGCCTGCGGGTTCTGGGGATGCTGGCCACTGGGGAATGCCCCATTGTGGTGGCCTCGGTGGAGGGGGCCGTGCAGTATACGCTGCCTCGGGAGGTGCTTACCGCCCGAACCCTCGCCCTTGAACCGGGTCAGGCCCATGATATCACCAAGCTGACCGCTCTTTTGGTCAGCGCCGGGTATGTCCGCTGTGAGCAGGTGGAGGGTGTTTCCCAGTTTTCGATTCGGGGCGGCATTCTGGATTTTTTCCCGCCTCACAGCCCCAGCCCTTACCGTGTGGAATTCTGGGGAGATGAAATTGATACCATCGCCTTCTTTCAGGTGGATACCCAGCGGCGGCTGGATACAGTGGAAAGTGCTGAAATTTTGCCTGCAAGAGAGCTTCTGCTGGATGCCCCCGACCGGTTTATTCCGTTCTTGGAGGGGATAAAGAAGGGCCTTTCAGGCAAATACGGCCAGCGAGCCAAGGAGCACATCGATCGTGATATCGGGCGGCTGGAGGGTGGGCTGTTCCCGGAAAGCCTTGACCGTTACCTGCCTCTGCTGTATGAAAAGCCCACAACTCTGTTCGACTATTGCACCGACCGCCTGCTGTTTGCCTGTGAGCCTGTTTCTATGAAGGAGCTGCTGAAAAACAGCGCATGGCAGCAGCAGGAAGATGTTAAGCTCCTCATGGAGGAAGGTATGCTCTTTAAGGGCTGCACCACCTTTGGGTTGGATTTTGTGGATGTGGCGGGTATTTTTCAAACCAGCTCCACCATTGTTATGGATAACTTCACCCGGCAGGTGCCGGAGCTGCGTCTGGCGGGGCTGCATACAGTCAACGCTGTGCAGCTTTCCTCTTGGAGTGGCGAATACAGCTTCTTGGTGGAGGATCTCACCTCCTACATGGAGCGGGGCTATTGTGTCTGCATTTTTGCCGGAACACCCCGTGCCTGCTCGGCTCTGCTGGCCGATCTCACCCGGGATGGCTTTTCCGCTACCGTGATTCCCGACCCGGGCAAGCTGGTTCCCCGCAGTGTTTTCATTGTGGAAAACAGCCTCAGCGGCGGTTTTGAATACCCAGACCTGCGGCTGGCGGTGATCAGTCAGGCCAAGGGGGTTCAGCCCGCCCGAAAGAAAGCCAAGCGGGATAAACGTGGCCAGAAAATCAAAACCCTTGCGGATTTGCTGCCGGGGGATCATGTGGTTCATGCCTCCCACGGCATCGGGGTTTTCGAGGGCATTGTCAAGCGGGAAATGCAGGGCATTGTGAAGGATTATCTCAAAATCCGCTATGCAGGCACCGATACCCTTTTTGTACCGGTTACCCAGCTGGATCTTGTTTCCAAATACATCGGTGCTTCCTCCGAAGGCGGCAAGGTTCGCCTGAACAAGCTCAACTCGGTGGAATGGCAAAAAACCCGGGCAAGGGTTAAAGCCGCTGTTAAGGATATGGCCAAGGAGCTGATCGCTCTGTATGCCAAGCGGGCCTCTGCCAAGGGCTTCGCTTTTTCGCCGGATAACGATTGGCAGCGGGAGTTTGAGGAGCGCTTTCCCTTTGAGGAAACCGATGACCAGCTCCGCTGCATTCAGGAAATCAAAGAGGATATGCAGAAATCCATGCCCATGGATCGGCTTCTCTGCGGGGATGTGGGCTTCGGCAAAACCGAGGTCGCTCTTCGGGCCGCCTTTAAGTGTGTGCTGGATGGCAAGCAGTGTGCGGTGCTGGTGCCCACCACCATTTTGGCGTGGCAGCACTTCCAGACCTTCAGCAAGCGGCTGGAGGGCTATCCGGTTACGGTTGAGCTGCTTTCCCGCTTTCGTTCCGCCAAGGATCAGGCCGAAACCGTTCGGCGTTTAAAGCGGGGCGAAGTGGACATTATTATTGGTACACACCGTGTGGTGCAAAAGGATATCCAGTTTAAGGATTTGGGGCTTTGCATCATCGATGAGGAGCAGCGCTTCGGCGTGGCTCATAAAGAAAAATTCAAGGAAATGCGGGCGGATGTGGATATGCTCACCCTTTCCGCCACGCCCATTCCCCGCACCCTGAACATGGCGATGTCCGGTATACGGGATATGTCCACCATTGAGGAGGCACCCCAAGACCGCCACCCAGTGCAGACCTATGTGCTGGAGCATGATATGGGTGTTATTGCGCAGGCTATCCAAAAGGAGCTGCGCCGGGGCGGGCAGGTTTTTTATCTCCACAACCGCATTGAATCCATTGATAGCTGCGTTTATAAGCTTCAGGAAATGATTCCCGAGGCCCGTATTGCTTCGGCTCACGGCAAAATCGGGGAGGAAGCTCTTTCCCGCATATGGAAGCAGATGGTGGAGCAGGAAATGGATATTCTGGTCTGCACCACCCTCATTGAATCCGGCATCGATATCCCCAACTGCAACACCCTGATTATCGAGGATGCCGACCGTATGGGTCTTTCCCAGCTGTATCAGCTTAGGGGGCGGGTTGGACGTTCCACCCGGCGGGCCTATGCTTATTTCACCTTCAAGCGGGGCAAGGCTCTTTCCGAAATCTCCACCAAGCGGCTGGCGGCGATCCGGGAATTTACAGCCTTTGGTTCCGGTTTCCGCATTGCTATGCGTGATCTGGAAATTCGAGGGGCAGGCAACATTTTGGGTTCTCAACAGCATGGCCACATGGAAGCGGTGGGATACGACCTTTATCTCAAGCTGCTCAGCGAGGCAGTGGGCGAGGAAAAAGGACAGCCGGCCTCCGCCATGGCCGGGGAATGCCTCATCGATATTCGCATCAGCGCCCATATACCGGAGGATTACATTGATTCTTTGGCCCAGCGCATTGATGTCTACAAAAAAATCGCCGCTGTTACCTCCAAAGAGGACTCCATGGATGTAACCGATGAGCTGATTGACCGATTCGGCGATCCCCCGGAGGCGGTCAAGGGTCTGCTGGATGTGGCGCTGATCCGCAACACAGCTTCTTCACTGGGCTTTATGGAAATATCCCAGCGGGATGACCGAATTCTCATGTACCCGCAAGTGCTGGATATGGAGCTGGCGGCCAAGGCGGCGCAGAAGCTGCGGGGTCGGGTTCTGGTCAGTGCGGGAGCAAAGCCTTATCTTTCGGTGAAAGTTTTGCCGGGCAAGGGGCCCATAGATGCTATCCGAGAGGCGTTGGAGAGCATGAGTTAACAGCTTTTTTCAGAAAAAGAGAATTTTTTAGCCAAAATACGCCAAAATCTGGACATTTGGCCGGACAGGCTGTATAATAAGTTAGTATGCAACCATACGCAATAACAGGAGGACTATGAATGAGTGGAATAAAACGCTGCCTTGCCGTGGTTTTGGCGGGGATTATGCTTCTGGGAGCCACAGCCTGTGGTGCGGGCAATACACAGTGGGCTCTTCGGGCCGATGATCTGGAGGTTTCGCCGGGTGTATATATTTTCGGGCAGATCAATGCTTTTGGCGAGGCTCAAAACATTCTAGCGGCAAAGCAGGTTCTGGCAACCAGTGCCCCAACACTGGATGAAGTTCTCAAGGCCGATATTGAGGGAAAATCCGGAAAAGATTGGATCAACGAAAAGGCCCTGAACTATGCGAAGCAATATTTAGCCGCTGAAAAGCAGTTTGCTGAAAAGGGACTTTCTCTTTCCCCAGAGGTTACCGCAGAAGTGGAAAGCTCGGTTAGCTATATGTGGGAAGCCAATGAGGATCTTTACACCAAGAGCGGTGTTTCTAAGGAATCCCTGCGGAAATACCTGACCAACCAATACAAGCGGGGCGAGATTTTCACGGCCTCGGATATTGCCTTCACCGATGAGGAAATCAAAGAGTATTTCACTAAGGAATATGCCAAGATCAAATACATCGATTTCGCGCTCCCCGCTGAGGGAGAAGAAGGCTATGAAGAGAAGATGGCCGCTGTCCGTGCGGATGTTGAGCGCTATAAGGCACGGGTTGAGGCAGGCGAAAACTTTGAACAGCTGATCTTTGAAAACACTAAGGAATACTATGAATCCACAGGCAGCACCACCGAAGCCAAATTGGCTGAGGAAGGCGAATATGATCTGCTCTTCTCCCGCAGCCAAGCGGTTCAGTATGGCCAGAACTTTGGGCCTGCCGCCTTTGATCTGGAAATCGGTGCGGTTTCCGTTGTGGAAGAGAAAGCCTTTATCTATATCATAAAGCGCATCAGCCCTCTGGATAAACCCGAGGAGTTGGAAAACTACCGCCAGACCCTTGTGAGTGCCATGAACAACGATGCATTCCAGAAGCTGTTGGATGAATGGGTAGCCGGTATGACCTTTACCACCAACGATGCCGCGCTAAAAAAATATACGCCCAACAAACTTAAAATTTCTTAATCCATTTGAATCCGAAGGACAGTTGCCGATAAAAAGGTGCTGTCCTTTTTTTTATGAAAAAAGCTCCAAAAAGATGCAATGGAATTTGTATCAAAGGGCTGTAATGCGGTGCGGGTGTATCCGCATGAAATCATTCTTCATCTTTCTTCGAGATGTTTTTTTCTGTGGGCCTGCCCTGCGCACATAAAAAAGGAACCTGTTTTATGTGCAAATGACCATAGTATGAATTTCTCTTTTTTGGGGAAAATTATATTGCACTTTGTGATGAAAACGTTTATAATATTATCTATATACCTAAGCGGCTTTGGCCAGGGGGCTTCTGGTGCCACTCTGGCGGATTCCCCTAGGATGTGTTCCAGCAGGAATGCCCGAGAAAGCCTTGACTTGTGATGATTAAAAACAGAAGGGACAAAAGTGTATGAAAAAGAGTGTATTTATTTCTGCGGTTGCTTTGTTTGTTGCAGCTGTGGGCGTTGTGATCGCCCTGACTGCTTATTTTAAAAATAAAAACAGCTATCTCTATGAGGATGACGACGATTTTCTCTTTGATGATCCCGATGATCTTGAGTATTATACTTCTGAAGCCGATGATCTCCCCGAAGAGGAAGAGCCTGAGGATGAGGATCTGGATACCCCTGTGCAGGGTTCTGACGAATAAGTTTTTTCCTAGCCATGTAAGAAGCTTTCTTTTACACAGCTTGCCAAGAACCGGCCGCTCGCATTGCGAATGGCTGGTTCTTTTGTCATATTGGCTATCAAAAGCGAAGGCCCCACGCGGCTTTGATTTATGTGGTATATGAAAGGAAATCCATCCAAATGGGGAGGATGTCCACAGAAAAGGTCTACTGCACTTTTGGCGGTTCAGCTGTTTATAGGGTAGAAAAGTCCCCAAAACCTTTTCCTCTTGATGCAAGGGCTTGCTAAGAATACTCACCCATGTTATACTGAAATACACCAACTGATTTGAGGTGACCTGAACTGAAGGTTTCAACAAAAGGGCGCTATGCCCTGCGGATGCTGCTTGATTTGGCAGAAAATAAGGATAAGGGCTTTATTGCCCTCAAGGATATTGCCGAGCGGCAAAACATATCCAAAAAATATTTGGAGCATATTGTCAGCCTTCTTGGTCAATCCAATGTTTTGCGGGCCAATCGGGGCTATCAAGGCGGCTATATGCTGGCACAGGAGCCCAGTGAATATACAGTGGGCCAGATTTTGCGCATTACAGAGGGATCATTTGTCCCGGTTGCCTGCATGGAGGATGAGCCCAACCGCTGCGACCGAAAGGATTTTTGTATGACCTTGCCTGTATGGGAGGGTCTTGGCCGGGTGATGGAGGATTATTTGAATCACATCACGCTGCAGGATATTCTGGATAGTGCCAATCAGAGGCAGGATGCCGCCTTGGCACATGAATAAAATATTGGTACGGGATTGATTTTTATAGTGTGAAAAAGGCCGGCACCGTTTTTTGTGGAGGCCTTTGCTGTAACCATTAAGCAAAGCCATTAAAAAAGGAGCCGCACAGTGAAAACTGTGTGGCTCCTTTTTTAATTATGGCAAACGGCGAATGCTGTTGTTTCTATTTAGCCTTCATGCGCAGCTGGCGGCTCAAAATTCGCTTGCGCAGGCGAATGTTTTTGGGGGTTACCTCGATAAGCTCATCATCGGCGATAAACTCCAAGGATTCTTCGAGACTCATGTTGCGGTAGGGAATCAGGCGCAGAGCCTCATCCGAACCACTGGCCCGCATGTTGGTAACATGCTTTTTCTTGCAGACGTTAACAGTTAAATCCTCGGCCTTGGGGGAAAGGCCCACAATCATACCCTCGTAAACCGGTGTGCCGGGGCCGATGAACAAAACACCACGCTCCTGTGCGTTGTAGAGGCCGTAGGTTACTGCCTCACCGGGTTCAAAGGCAATAAGAGCGCCGGTACGCTGGGCGGCGATTTCACCCTTATGGGGCTTGTAGCTGTCAAACACCGAGCTGAGAATGCCTTCACCCTTGGTGTCGGTGAGGAATTCGTTGCGATAACCAAAGAGACCCCGGGAAGGAATAATAAACTCCAGACGCATCCGGCTGCCCTGAGGGGCCATGTGCATCAGCTCGCCCTTGCGGGGGCCCATTTTTTCCATGACAGCGCCCACGGCGGTTTCGGGGCAGTCAATGACCAGCTTTTCAAAGGGCTCGCATTTTACACCCTCAACCTCCCGGTAAAGAACACGGGGGGTGCTCACCTGAAATTCAAAGCCTTCACGGCGCATGGTTTCAATGAGGATAGAAAGATGCATCTCGCCACGGCCGGAAACATTAAAGCTCTCGGTGCTGTCGGTTTCGGCAACACGCAGCGAAACATCCTTGAGAAGTTCCCGGAACAACCGCTCACGCAGGTGGCGGGAGGTGACGAATTTACCCTCCTGACCGGCAAAAGGGCTATCGTTGACCGAAAAGGTCATTTCCACTGTGGGTTCAGAAATTTTTACAAAAGGTAGCGGCTCGGGCGCCGTCATGTTTCCACAAATGGTGTTGCCGATGTTGATATTTTCAAGGCCGGAGACACACACAATATCCCCCACCTTGGCAGAGGCGGTGGCCACACGGCTCAGTCCCTGAATTTCATAGAGATTTACCAGCTTGCCCCGATAGGGAGAGATGCTCTGGTGCCAGTCGCAGACCATGCATTCCTGCCCTTGGTTCAGAGTGCCGGCTTCAATGCGTCCAATGGCGATGCGCCCTACATATTCATTGTAGTCAATGGAGGAAACCAGCATTTGCAGAGGGACGGTATCGTCCCCTTCGGGTGCCGGAATGTAATCCAGAATGGTATCGAAAAGAACAGTGAGGTCTTCATCCTGTGAATCCACGCTCTTAGAAGCTGTGCCAGCACGGCCAGAGCAGTAAATAACCGGGCTGTAAAGCTGCTCTTCGTTGGCTTCCAGGTCCATTAACAGCTCCAGAACCTCACCCTCAATTTCCTGCGCACGGGCATCGGGGCGGTCCACTTTATTGACCACCACAATAACCCGGTGGCCTAGGTCTAGGGCCTTTTGCAGAACAAAACGTGTTTGGGGCATAGCGCCTTCAAAGGCATCCACCAAGAGAAGAACGCCGTTGACCATTTTCAGCACACGTTCCACTTCGCCGCCGAAATCAGCATGCCCGGGTGTATCCACAATGTTGATTTTGACTCCGTTATAGGTAACGGAGGTGTTTTTTGCCAAAATGGTAATGCCCCGCTCCCGCTCCAGGTCGCCGGAATCCATAACACGGTCGGCTACAACCTGGTTTTCACGGAAAGCGCCGCCCTGTTTGAGCATTTCATCCACCAGAGTGGTCTTGCCATGGTCGACGTGGGCAATAATTGCCACGTTGCGTAAATCTTCTCTAATCAAAAATTGATTTCCCCTTTTTTTTGAGTATCCTGTGAAACACAAAGATGACCGCACCCAGCAAATGAGTGCGGTTAAACAGACAGCCGGATTTTTCAACTCACCCAGTATACATGAAAATTGGCCGAAACACCAGCTTTTTTAAATAAATTTGGCTAATATAACGAAAATTTCCAATTCCGCCTAATGGTAAAACCGCATAACCGATAGAACTCGGCCCAATATTTCCACTTGCTCTGCGATAATTGGCTCAAAACTGGCATTTTCCGGCTGGAGCCGGTAATACCCTTTTTCTTTAAAAAACCGCTTTACAGTGGCTTCATCCTCGATTAGTGCCACAACAAGCTCGCCGTTGCGGGCAGTGGAGGTTTTTTCCACCACCACAATGTCGCCATCCAGAATGCCGGCCTCGATCATGCTTTCTCCCTTGATGTGCAGGGCAAATAAATCCTTGGAGCTGCCCTTGCCACGAAAAGGAATGTATTCTTCGATTTCTTCCACCGCCAAAATGGGATTGCCCGCCGTTACCGTGCCCAACAGCGGCACCCGAACCATAGCGGCACCGGGGAGACGAATGGTGCGGTTAAGCCCATCGTTTTTAAGAATATGTCCCTGCTGCTGGAGAGCAGCCAAATCGCTGTGTACGGTGGAGGTGGAGGGAATATGGAGAGCCTCGCATATTTCCCGGACTGTGGGGGAGGGGTGACCGGCCTCTTCGCATTCGGCCAGAAAACGTAAAATCTGTTCCCGCCGCTCCTGAACCCGTTTCATAGGAATCTTCCTTTCAAAAAGTGATCGGGATTTCCCCCGCTTATGAGAAAAACTGGTGTGTATTTTGAGTGAATTTGGCGAAAAAGAACCGATTTCCTCGAAATTTTAGCTTCATAAATTATCCAATCAATCTTTAAGGTTTATTTACACGCTGGTAACAACCCCGCCGAAAAAAAGAGTATAATAAAGCCATACCCTAAAGAAACGAAGCCGCAACGGTTCTTGGGTATTGATCGACCCTCCTCAAAAACACACCTCAAACAAATTGGTAGAATGGCCGCACTCCGGTGCGGCCATTCTACTGTTTTTTTAAAAAACAGCAGGGGGCTTCGCGCCTTTTGTTGAAAATAGGCTAGCTATTCTGGTTGCGATTGTGCCTGGTAAGCTGCACTTTCCCAGCGCCGACAGAGGCTATTTTCCTGTAACTTTATTTTTCTTGGCTTTATACGGTTGTTTTTTTCACTTCCGCACTCATGCCGTGCGGCTGGCACATCCTTTCTCCACGATGAGAAAGGATGCAAAGAATCGCCAAGGGGGCGCTCCCCCTTGGTACCCCCCAGATCCGAACTTGAGCTAACTATAACATTGGGGCTCGGTTCATGGTTGTATCCGTCACAATTCTCGCAAAATACTTAATTGTGTCAGCAAGCGAGGATTTTAAAGCCCCGAGGAGGTAAAGCCGATTTTCTTATAAACCTTTTCTATTGTGCGGTTGGCAACCGAGCAGGCGGCTAAAGCACTCTCTTTGTAGCATTGGGTGATATAGCCCTTATCCGCCGAAAGCTCTTTGAAGCGTTCCTGAATGGGGCGCAGATGCTCGGCAACCGCTTCACCCACCGCTGTTTTAAAGTCGCCGTAGCCTTTGCCTTCAAAATCCAAAGCAATTTGCTCCATGGTTTTGCCGGTTACCAGCGAATAAATGGTCATCAGATTGTTGATGCCGTCCTTGCCCTCCCCGTACATAACCTGTGTATCCGAATCGGTGACTGCGCTGCGGAATTTTTTCACGATGGTTCCCGGCTCGTCCAGAATGGAGACAAAAGCCTTGGGGTTGGCATCCGACTTGGACATTTTTTGAGTGGGGTTAGCCAGCGACATAATCTTGGAGCCTTCCTTGGGGATATAAGGCTCAGGAACGGTAAAGGTGTTGCCATAAATACCGTTGAAACGTTCGGCAATGTTGCGGGAAAGCTCCAGATGCTGCTTCTGGTCGGCACCCACCGGCACCAGATCAGCCTGATAAAGCAAAATATCCGCAGCTTGCAGCACCGGATAGGTGAAAAGCCCGGCGTTGATGTTTTCGGGGTGGCTGGCGGATTTATCCTTAAATTGGGTCATACGGCCCAGCTCACCATAGGGGGTAAAGCAGCCCAGCACCCAGTTCAGCTCGGCGTGGGCGGAGACATGGCTCTGCACAAACAGGATGCTTTTCTGGGGGTCAATGCCGCAGGCCATCAGCAGGGCATAAGCCCGCAGAACGTTTTCACGCAGCACCTTAGGGTCCTGCCGGATGGTGATGGAATGCATATCCACCACACTATAAATGCAGCGGTAATCCTCTTGCAAGGCTACCCAGTTTTTAATGGCACCCATATAATTCCCCAGAGTCATGACTCCGGTGGGCTGAATACCGGAAAAGATAACCGGCTTTTTAACAGATGGAGACTGCTCCATAACAAAATCACTCCTGCTTTTACTTTTTCAGTGCCTGCGTAAGCCTTCCGATGCCTTCAACAATCTGTTCATCGGTGGGGGTGGAAAAATTCAGCCGGAAGGAAGAGGTGGGTGTATTCATCTGGGCACAGAAGGTGGAACCGGGCACCACGCACACCTTATGATCCCGAACCAAACAGGTGGCCAGTTCATCGGTGTTTTCCATGCCGGGCATGGTGGCCCAAATGAACAAGCCGCCCTGAGGTCGTGTAAGCTCCAGCATGTTTCCGAGAGAGCGATCCAGCTCCGAAAGCATCAGGGAGCATTTGCGGGCATAGACGGTGCGCAGATTAGCCAGATGGCTTTCCATATCACATTGAGTAATAAAGTAGTAGGCCAGCATTTGAGAAAGCATGCTGGAGTGGACATCGGTGCACTGCTTGGCCACCACCAGCCTGCCCATAAGTCCTTGAGGAGCACAGGCAATACCCACCCGGATACCGGGCGAAAGAATCTTGGAGAAGGTGCCGGCGTAGATCACTCGGCCATCGGTATCCATAGATTTAATGGTAGGCAGAGGCTCCCCTGCAAAACGCAGATCACCATAGGGGTTATCCTCTAAAATAATGGTGTTGTATTTTTGGGCAAGGGCATAGCAGGCCTTGCGTTTCTCAAGGCTCATGGTGATGCCCGTTGGGTTTTGAAAGTTGGGAATCAGATAGATAAAGCGAGTATTCGGGTTGGCCTTTAAAGCATCTTCCAGCTTTTCGATGGAGATACCATCGGATTCCACATCCACTCCCACCAAACGGGTGTTGTAAGAGCGGAAGGCGTTGAGGGCCCCGATGAAGGAAGGATTCTCGCAGATAACGGCATCCCCTTCGTTGCACAGCACCTTGCAGGTCAGGTCTATGGTCTGCTGGGCGCCCGAAACAATAAACAGATCATCGATTGAAGGATCAAAGGATTGATACCGCTCAGCCAAGAACTTTTTCATATAATCGCGCAAAGGTATATACCCTTCGCTTAGGCCATATTGCAGAGCCAGATAAGGGTTATCTTCCAGCAGCTCCCGGGTCAGACGTTTGATTTCTTCCACAGGCAGTGCCTCAGAGGAGGGGCTGCCCGCAGCCAGTGAAATCACCGCGGGATCGGCGGCGTATTTGAACATTTCCCGGATAGCCGAAGGCTTCAGCCCAGCCATCTTTTCTGAAATTGTATATTCCATCACAAGGCTCCTTTTTCCGGTCAGGCCGTTTTGCGTCAGCTCTGATTTTTATTTATATAGTATAGCACAGCTTGCCGGGGATTCCAATACTTTACAGGAACAAACATTCAACACAAAAGCCGATACCTCCCAGAATTCTGAGAGATACCGGCAGGCAAATGCGCAGCAAGAGAAGAGGACAGTGCTCTAGGGGTTACATGGCCAGAACGCCGCTTTCGGTTTCCATCAGCACAAGAATCTGCTCCTCGGCTCCGGTCTGGACATTGACATAAACCAGAATGTTGCCGCCCTCGGCGTTTTTGGTCTTGAATTCATAGGTTAGCACTTCGTTTTTTCCACCAGTAGGAATCAGGGCAAGGCCGGTGCTCTGCACCTCTAAAAGCGGGCTGATGGATTTGGAGGCTTCCTCCACAGTCAGGGTAGGCTCCGGCAGCTCACGCTGGGTGTGGTTGTTCACAAAGCCTCGGGCATCATAGAATACAATCTGGCCGTTATCCATGGCCACGCCTACCTTAATCAGATCGGTGTAGCAGAGAACATCCCCATCTTTATAAGCAAAGTTAATGGTGCATATTCCCCCAGAAATTTCATAGTAGGTTTCCTCCATGTTTTCCAGATTGTGTCCACGGAGGAACTCGAGAGCCTTTTGCCGGGCAGTATCATGGGTTAAGGTGTTATCACCAATTTCACGGGAGGATACGATATAGGTTACAAAGCCGCCTGCCTTGGTAACAGCCGCATAATATTCCTTGCCGCCAAAGGTATAGGAGGGCATCCTTGATTTTTCCTCGCTGGACTGGGTGAAAAGGGCGGCATCGATTTTGGCGTAGGCGGCAGCCTTATCCCGGGCCTCATCCTGACTGATTTCATTCATTCCCTTTGTCATCTGGGGGTCCTTTTCCAGAATGTTATCCGAGAAGGGGCCGTCGTAAATCAGGGTGGGGTAGCCGGTCATACCGTCCTCCACTGCCTTGAAGCCAACAGAGGTGCCTTCCTCCAAGGTGCTTTCGGGCAGCTCCAGAGCCTTTTCCAGCACATAGCCATCCAGCAGCTCCTGTACCGAAATCTGCCCCGAGCGCAGCAGCGCTTCCATATAGGAAACCTGCTCGTTGAGTATTTTGGCGTGCTCCAGCAGGGCCTTGTAGCTGGCCCGCTCCTCATCGGAGATTTGCTGCTGTTGGCCGGCCTTTTTGGCTAGAAACATGGAGTAATCCCCCACCTGCGAAAGAAAGCGGTAGGTGTTTTCCATTTGGAATTCCCCGGCAGGCAAAGAGGCAAACGCCGCCTTGGCTGTGCCGGAGTTTTTGAGAATTTTGGCCGAGAGAGCGGAGATTTGAGCCGGCGTGCCCGCATAGCTGGTTTTTTCCAGATCGGTGATGATGCTGTTAAGCTGGCTTGAAAGCTCCTGCAAGGAACGGGTATAGCTTTGCTCCACCTGCCGCTGGTAACGGTCAACACGGATATATTGGTTGATCAGCCCCCCGAACAGGGCGAGCACGAGAGCGCAGGTGAACGAAACAGTGCGGACAAGCTGGCGCTTTGTAAAGGACATAAAGGCAGTTTCCTCCTTTTTGGGATGGTGTTGCTTTCTATCCATTAGGTTTGCCCGGAGATGCCAATATATGTGCCAGAGTATGGCAATTTTTTGAGCCTGTATTTTTCGTTGAATATAAAGCGGCAAAGGTGTATAATATGGAGCATAATGCAACCTTCCCGCACAAAAGGGCAAACGAAAAGAAGGCATGTCTTTTTATCCGTAGTTTTTCCGAAGTCGAATTGATTTCGACGCAGGAATTCCGCTTTTGCGCCGTGGCGGCGCAATCCGGGGGGAATATGGGGGGTATTGGATACCCCCCATAGAGGGTGTAGACAAAAGTCTACACCCTCTAGCATAATGGCATGGTGCCGCCACTGAGATGCACAGTCAAAAAAACGTTTTAAACAGGAGGAACAGGCCCTTGGCAGAGATTTATCTGGATAATTGCGCCACCACCCGGGTGGATGAAAGGGTGGCGCAGCTGATGCTGGACTGCATGACCCGGTGCTATGGGAACCCTTCCTCCCTGCATCCCTTGGGAACACAGGCCGCCCTTGCGCTGGAAAAGGCCGGGCAGCAGGTGGCAAAGGCACTTGGCTGCAGGGAGGATGAGGTGCTTTTCACTTCCGGCGGAACCGAGGCCAACAATCTGGCTCTGCTGGGGGCGGCCGAGGCTATGAAACGCCGGGGCAACAAAATTGTGGCCACTGCTTGGGAGCACTCCTCCATTCTGGAGCCCCTGCGGCAGCTGGAGCAGGCAGGCTTTGCGGTTACCCTGATTTCCCCTGAGCCGGATGGGCATATCAGCCCACAGAAGCTGGCGGAAGCGGTGAATGAGCAGACCATTTTGCTCAGCTGCATGCTGGTCAACAGTGAGGTGGGGGCCGTTGCTCCCATTGCTGAAATTGCCCGGCTGGCCAAAGCGAAAAATCCCCGGCTGCTGGTGCACTGCGATGGGGTGCAGGGCTTTGGTAAGCTGCCCTTTAACGTGACCAAGTGGGGTGTGGATTTGGTCACGGTCAGTGGCCACAAGATTCACGGGCCCAAAGGGGTGGGTGCTCTGTATATCCGCAAGGGGGTTCGGGTTCTGCCCCGGGTCTTCGGCGGCAGCCAGCAGAAAAAGCTGCGGCCCGGCACCGAGAACATGCCCGGCATCTGCGGCATGGGCCTTGCGGCGGAGCTGGCCTGCGCAAATTTGGAGGAAAGCTTCTGCCATGTTACCGCTTTGAAGGAAAGCTTTTTGGAAAACCTAAAAAAAATCCCGGGACTTTGCAGTAATTCACCCATTGATGCGACACCTTATATTGTGAACATATCGGTGCCCGGCTACCGGTCGGAAACCCTGCTCCACTTTCTGGGGGCAAGGGGGATTTGTGTCTCCAGCGGCTCGGCCTGCTCCAAGGGAGCCAAAAGCCATGTGCTGGTGAGTATGGGCCTGCCGGATGCGGTGATTGACAACGCTTTGCGGGTCAGCCTGTGCGCCCATACCACAGAGGAAGAACTAAATGCCTTTGTTTCCGGTTTAGGGGAGGCTGTGGAAAGCCTTGCCGGCATTAAAAAATAGAACCAAGGAAAGGATCAGCACTCCCATGAAGGAACTGATTTTACTTAAAAGCGGCGAGATCGCTCTCAAGGGCCTCAACCGGGCCAGCTTTGAGGATATGCTCATTAAAAACGCCAAATACAGTCTTTCCGATTTGGGAAGATTTAAATTCTATAAAGCCCAATCCGCTCTTTATTGCGAACCTACCGAGGAAGGGCAGGATTTGGACGAGGTTATGGTTCGCCTTTCCCGGGTATTCGGCTTTGCTGGGCTTTCCCGGGCGCTGATTGTGGAAAAGGATTTTGACGCTATCCGGGCGGCGGCACCTAACTATCTGCGGGAAACCCTTATGGCCGCCCGCACTTTTAAGGTGCAGGCCAAGCGTTCGGATAAAAAGTTTCCGTTCAATTCCCCCCATATCTGCCGGGAGCTGGGCGGCGATCTGCTGGAGCACTTCCCCCACCTGAAGGTGGATGTGGAAAACCCGCAGGTGACCGTGACTGTGGAGGTGCGGGATTTTGCCGCTTACATCCACACCGATCAGCAGCCGGGTGCAGGCGGTATACCCGTAGGCTCTGGCGGGCGGGCGGCACTGCTGGTTTCCGGCGGGATTGACAGCCCTGTGGCCGGCTATATGATGGCCAAGCGGGGGCTGAAAATCATTGGCGTCCATTTCGCAAGCCCGCCTTATACCAGCGACCGGGCCTTGCTTAAAGTGGAAAAGCTTTGTGAAATCACCAGCGACTATCTGGGCCGGGTTCGCCTGCATGTGGTTCCCTTCACCCGGATTCAAGAGGAAATCAAGGATAAATGCCCCGAGGATTATTTCACGCTGGTCATGCGCCGGTATATGATGAAAATCGCCACCATCATTGCACAATCGGAGGATTGTGGGGCTCTTGTCACCGGCGAAAGCTTGGGGCAGGTTGCCAGCCAGACCGTTCAGGCGCTGGCCTGCACCGATGAATCGGCCGGATTGCCGGTTCTGCGCCCGGTGATCGGTATGGATAAGGAAGAAATTATCCGCATTGCCCGGCATATTGATACCTTTGAAACCTCGATTCTGCCCTATGAAGATTGCTGCACCGTGTTCACCCCCCGTCATCCCCGCACCAAGCCCAAGCTGGCCGATCTGCTGGCTGTGGAGCAAAAGCTGGATGAAGAAGCCCTGATCCGGGAGGCTGTGGAAGGCACTGTGCTCAAAACCCTTTACCGCAAGTAAGTCTTTTCCTTCTCTTGATCGAAAAGGCTGCTCCAATAAATGGCCGCTTTTAAAAGGGCGGCACGCATTGCCCAATATGTATGTAGGAGGTACCCTAGGAGTGGTAGCTGAGATTGTATTAATCCCCTCTTCCGACAGCCTGTCTCTGGAGGAATGCGCCCAGATAACAGCCCGGGGCCTTGGCGCCATCGGAATCAAGGTGCGCCCGGAGACCAGTGTCTGCAAAGGAAAAGTGGAACTTCAAAGAGCAGTGGCCAAGGCTCTTGGCCGCAGCAATGTGGTTGTTGCCATCGGCGGTATGGACAGTCGCACCGATTACCTGACCAAATCGGTGATCAGCGGCGGTCTGGGGCTTCCCCTCACCACCGATGCCCGCTGCCTTGAAGCCATAAGAACCTATTGCCGCCGCACAGGCGAGCCCTTTTCCAGCGCGGAATCCGCTTTGGCCCAGCTCCCCAAAGGGGCTGTGGTTTTTGCACCCCAATATGGGAAAGTACCGGGATGTGCTCTTTCCGCCGGCAAGCAGCACATTATTATGATGCCCGATAACAAGCAGGAGCTGACCGCTATGATTGCCTCCCAGCTTCGGCCCTATTTGGGGGAGACAGCGGCTCCGGCCGGCCAGGTGGCCCACGTGGTGCGCACCTATGGTATTTCTCTTGAGGACTGCAAGCGCCAACTGGGCGATCTGCTGGTTTCGGCCAATCCTTCGGTTACCGTTCAGGCAGATCGTGGTGAAATGCTGGTGCGGGTTCAGGCAGTGGGAACCGATGCAGAAGAAGTCTGCGCACAGGCTCTGCGTCAGGTGGCTTCCCGGTTGGGCGATAAAGCCTATGGCATCGATGTGGAAAATTTACAGTCTGCTGTGGTGGCCCGCTGCCGCAAAAAGAATCTGGATGTGGCGCTGGCCGAATCCGGAACCGGTGGAATGCTCACCCGGCTGCTGGGAGAAACCCCGGGTGGCCAGGAGATTCTGCGCTACAGTGTTCTGGCGGAAGATGCCGAGCAGAAGGTGGGTAAGCTTGGTCTTGACCCCAAACTGCTGAAAAAGAAGGGCGATGTCAGCGAGGCTGTGGCTGTGGCCATGGCGGATGCGGCCCGCCGGAAAAACAACACCCGCTTGGGTGTAGCCATCACCGCAGGTGGGGCTGGCGGCCGCGCCTTGGGCAATGCCTTTATTGCAGTCTGCGATGAAAAATCGGTATTGGTGAAAAAGCTGGTTATAAACGGCGGGCGGGATTCCATGGTGGATGCGGCTCTTTCCCGCACACTGAATATGGTACGCCTGTTTGCCGACAGCCTGCCCGGCGTTTGCAAGGGCGCTGTTGCTCTGGCAGGTGCTCTTGCCGGAAAAATCAGCGTAACCGATGCAGAAGAAGAGGGCGGCGCTGCGGATGAGGCCGAGCTCCCTTGGTATAAAAGGCTGGCCGGCAACTTCGTTTTCCGAAAAACCGATACAGCGGGCGAGATTGTCCGCAAGGGCATTTTTATTGTGGCCATTCTGGTGTTTTTGGGTTCGGCCGGTTATTTTGTTAATTACTATGCAGGCAGTGCCGCCGCTAAAAAGCAGGCGGAGGATCTGAAAAATATCTTCCAGTATGGTGAAATGGATGAGGTCTCTGTTCCGGAGGATTACCCACAGGAATATCTGACCAAGTTTGTGGGGCTTTACAGCATCAACCCGGATGTTGTGGCTTATGTTAACATTCCGGATACCAAGGTGAGTTACCCCATTGTGCAGTCTGCGGATAACGATTATTACCTGCGCCGGGATTTCTATTCCAACAAGAACGATCACGGCATTCCTTTCATGGATTACCGTGTGGATATTGACCGACCCAGCGAAAATATGGTGATTTACGGCCACAATATGAAGGACGGCCAGATTTTCGGTGAGCTGATCCCTTATCAGCAGCTGGATTACTACCAGCAGCACCCGATTCTGGAATTCAGCACCTTGTATGAAGAAAGCCAGTATAAAATCTTTTCAATCTTCATCACAAACGCCTACAGTGCGCAGGGCTGGGTTTTTGATTATCACAATTTCATCAATGAGGATGATCGTGACAACCACCAGCAGTTCCTCAACCAGCTTCAGTGGCGCAGCCTGATCAACACCGGCGTGGATGTTACACCTGATGATCAGCTTCTTACCCTTTCCACCTGCACCTACGAGTTTCAGGATGCTCGGTTTGTGGTGGTGGCCCGTAAGCTTCGGGATGGCGAAAGTGCAAAGGTGGATACAGCCGCCGCCGTTCTCAACCCCAAACCCCTCATGCCGGATATCTGGTATAAGCTTTATACCTCCACCCGGCCGGATGTAGACCCCAAATCATGGAAATCTCCTTATGAGGGGCAGTATATTCCCGATGGCTTCAGCGGCAATGGAACCAGCCCCACCAACAGCACACCGCCGGTTGTTTCTTCCATGCCCGGCAGTTCAGGTGCTTCGGGTAACCCCGAAAGCACATCGGGTTCAAGCGGTTCCTCCGGCTCGGGCAGTGCTTCGCACAGCATTGAACCTTCTGAGTCTTCCGAGAGCAGTGCTTCCACCAATAAGAAGGAAATAGCGAAGCAGGCACTGGCAGAAGCCAAGCAGGCGGCCAAGGCGGCGCAGGTTGCGGCTGAAAAGGCTGAATATTCCTCCGCCCTTTCAACAGCCAAGAAATATCTGAAGGAAGCGGAAAAACAGTATAATATAGCTGTGAAAGCCGCTGAAAAAGCACAGGCAACCGATGTTTACGATGCCGTGGATGGAGCTTATGAAGCTTCGGAGGATGCTTGGGCCGCTGTGGAGCGGGCCCGGAAGGCAGTGAAGGCACTGGAGGAGCCCAGCTCCAGCCACTCTTCCAGTTCGAGCCAGCCCTCCAGCTCCAGTCAGCCCTCCAGCTCCAGTCAGCCCTCCAGCTCCAGTCAGCCCTCCAGCTCCAGTCAGCCCTCCAGCTCCAGTCAGCCCTCCAGCTCGAGTCAGCCCTCCAGTTCGAGTCAGCCTTCCAGCTCGAGTCAGCCTTCCAGCTCCAGCAGTGAGCCGGAATCCAGCAAAGAGCCGGAGCCTGATCCGGAACCAGAACCGGAAGGACCCTCCTCCAGTGCAGGTCCTGAGGTTGTTCAGGTTTATTCGGGCGGCAAAAAGGTGAGTGCCGATGCTTTGGATATTGTGGCTCGTGTTGTTCAGCAGGAGGTAGGAGCCGGCTTTAGCGAAGAGGCAATCAAGGCGCAGGCCGTGGCTTCTTATACATACATCCTCTACCACAACAGCACCGGTGTTGCACCCACTGTATCCATGGCCTCCAGCGTAACTGCCAAAGTGGAAAACGCAGTGGAAGAAGTGATCGGCGAGGCGGTCTATTATAAAAACAAGGTGGCATTTACCCCTTATCATGCCACCAGTGCGGGGATGACCACTTCCTCCCGGGCTGTTTGGGGGGGGAGCTACCCCTATCTGGTTGCGGTGGATAGCGAAGTGGATCAGAATGCTCGGAACTATGTGACCACAAAGACCTTTTCCGCCAGCGAGGTATCCAGCTTGCTGGATCAGAAGCTGGGCATTGATACCGATGGCACCGATCCCGATGAATGGTTTGAGATTTTAACCACGGTGGATGGGGGCTACAATGGCAACATGGCGGTCTGCGGAGTAACCAAAAGCCCTAAGACAGGGGCTGTGATCACCGGGCGCATTCTGCGGGAAAGTGTATTTTCTCTTCGTTCCGCCTGCTTCACAGTGAAGTATAACGCCAGCAAGGATCAGTTTGTCTTCACCACCTATGGCTATGGTCATGGTGTGGGAATGAGCCAGACCGGAGCCAACGGCTATGCCCAAGAGGGTTGGAGCTACAACCAGATTCTGGAACATTATTACCCCGGAACCTCTATTGCCTAGTGATGCATAAACTTGAAAAGGAGTGCCGGATGCAAACGGCACTCCTTTTTGTATTTTACAAAACCATAAAAAATTAAGGTTTATAAAAAACACAGTTTAATTTGGCATAGTAGCTATATAGAAGCCCTCGTGGATCCGTTTTCTTTATAGGATTCAGAAAAAAACTTTTAAATATTGAGTTTCCTATTGACTGCCTTTTGAATACATGATATGATAACAAACAATTTAACACAACCAATTGCGTAGAAGGGAAATAGTACCCAATTTACTAGAAGCACAGAGAGGGCCGGGATGCTGAGACGGCTCGTGAAGGTGAATCGGAGAACTCATCCCGGAGCAGCAGGCGGAACACCCTTTGGGTTATTATGTCGTGCCGGAATTCCACCGTTAAAGGGAACGTGATATCGGAGGCCAAGATTTTGGTGCTCCCGTATTGTAGTAGAGTGCATGCCTTTTGGGGTATGAATTCAGGTGGTACCGCGAAGCTATAGCCTTCGTCCTGATTTTTTCAGGACGAAGGCTTTTTGTTTTGCATTTTCCATTTCTATGCAGCTGATCTCAACACAAACAGGAGGAAGCGATTATGTCTTACGAGAACAACCGCATTATTATTTTTGATACAACCTTGCGCGATGGCGAACAAACCCCCGGTGTAAACCTGAACCTTTCTGAAAAACTGGAGATTGCCCGCCAGCTTGAAGCACTTGGCGTGGATGTGATCGAAGCAGGCTTCCCGGCAGCCTCTCCCGGCGATTTCGAGGCGGTGCGGGGTGTTTCCCAGAATGTAAGCTGCTCGGTGGCCGCTCTGTGCCGCTGTGTGCCCGATGATATCACCAAGGGCTGGGAGGCAGTCAAATACAGCCAAAAGCCCCGCCTGCATGTGTTTTTGGCTACCAGTGACATTCACATGAAGTATAAGCTGCGCATGGAGCCCGATCAGGTGCTGGCCCGTGCGGTGGAAGGCGTTAAGCTGGCCAAAAGCTTTTGCGAGGATGTGGAATTTTCCTGCGAGGATGCCAGCCGCAGCACCCCGGAATTCTTATACCGCATACTGGAGGCTGTTATTGAGGCCGGTGCCACCACGGTCAACATTCCCGATACCGTGGGCTACGCCATGCCGGAGGAATTTGGTGAGCTGATTGCCGGTATCCGGGAGAATGTGCCCAACATCGACAAAGCCATTATCAGTGTTCACTGCCACAACGACCTGGGGCTGGCGGTTGCCAATACTATCTCGGCTCTGCGCAACGGCGCAAGGCAGATCGAAACCACCATCAACGGCTTGGGTGAGCGTGCCGGCAACTGCTCCATGGAGGAGGTTGTCATGGGAATTACCACCCGAAGCGGCTATTTCGGTTTGGAGCACGGCGTGGATACCACCCGCATTTACCGCACCAGCCAGCGGGTTGCCAAGCATACAGGGGTACCGGTTCCCGTCTGCAAGGCCATTGTGGGTGCCAACGCATTTGCCCATGAATCCGGCATTCACCAGCATGGGGTGCTGGCCAATCCCATGACCTATGAGATCATGACCCCCCAATCGGTGGGCAAAACCGAAAGCACCATGGTGCTGGGTAAGCTTTCCGGCCGCCACGCCTTCAACGACCGTTTGGAGAGCATGGGCTATAAGCTGACCAAAGAAGAGATTGACACCGCCTTCCAGCGCTTCAAGGAGCTGGCCGACCGGAAAAAGAACATCAGCGACGACGATTTGGAAGCACTGGTCAGCCAGCGTGTATCCGATGTGCCGGATTACTACAAGCTGGAGACCTTCCAGATTCAAAGCGGAAACAAAATGCAGGCCATGGCCAGTGTGACCTTGATTCATGAGGAACAGGAAATCACCGAAGCGGCCACCGGGGATGGACCTGTGGATGCTGCCTATAACGCAGTGGCCCGTATCGTGGGTGGAGAGTGGCCATTGGCGGCATATGATATCCGCGCTGTTACAGAGGGTATGGATGCACTGGGTGAGGTTACAGTGCGCATCAAGCAGGGCGAGCGGCTGTATACCGGCCGGGGTCTTGCTCCCGATGTAATCGAAGCCTCGGTGAATGCCTATGTCAACGGCATCAACCGGGCATTTGCCAGCAAGGCAAGAGAAGAAATCTAACCCCTGTAAAAGGGTATCTTGGTGGGAAAGAGGGAATAGTACGATGGGAATGACGATGACACAGAAAATTCTGGCCGCAAGGGCAGGCCGCGAGCAGGTATCGGCCGGTGAACTGCTGGAATGCAACTTGGATCTGGTGTTCGGCAACGACATCACCTCCCCGGTTGCCATTGATGAGTTTTATAAAATGGGGGTAGGCAAGGTTTTTGATCAAAAGAAGATTGCCTTGGTTCCCGATCATTTCACCCCCAACAAGGACATTGCCGCCGCAGGACTTGCCAAAAAGACCCGGGAATTTGCCCGGAGCATGGGCATTGTCCACTATTTTGAGGTGGGCAAGGTGGGCATCGAACACGCGCTGCTCCCCGAAAAGGGTTTGATCGTTCCCGGGAGCACCGTCATCGGGGCCGACAGCCACACCTGCACCCATGGGGCGCTGGGGGCTTTTGCCACTGGGGTAGGCTCCACCGATATGGCGGCGGGCATGGCTACCGGCAAGGCTTGGTTCAAGGTTCCCGAGGCAATTAAAATTGTGATTCAGGGCAAAAAGCAGCCGTATGTTACCGGCAAGGATGTCATCCTTCACCTGATTGGCATTCTGGGTGTGGATGGAGCCCGGTATCGCTCACTGGAATTCACCGGTGACATTGCTTCTCTGACCATGGATGATCGCTTCACCATTTCTAACATGGCTATCGAGGCGGGTGCCAAAAACGGCATTTTCCCTGTGGATGCCGCCACCTTGGAATACATTGCGGCGCACGGCGGCAACACCGGCACGACCTACCAAGCGGATGCAGATGCCTCCTATGTGCAGGAAATTGTCATCGATCTGGAAAAGGTTCCTCTGACCGTGGCCTTCCCCCATCTGCCTGAAAACGCCCGTACTATTGGGGAGGCGGAGGCTCTGCATATTCCGATTGATCAGGTGGTCATCGGCTCCTGCACCAACGGCCGTATCGACGATATGCGCATGGCGGCGGAAATCCTGAAAGGCCGCAGCGTATCCGGGGATTTGCGGTGCATCATCATCCCCGCTACACAGGAAATCTGGAAGCAGTGTGTGGATGAGGGTCTCATGAACATTTTTGTGGATGCGGGAGCGGCGGTTTCCACCCCCACCTGCGGCCCCTGCCTTGGCGGACACATGGGCATTCTGGCCGAAGGGGAAAAATGTGTCTCCACCACCAACCGCAACTTTGTGGGCCGTATGGGGCATGTCAAAAGTGAAATTTATCTGGCCTCCCCGGCTGTGGCGGCAGCTACAGCGGTTAATGGCTGGCTCTGCGGCCCCGAGGCTCTGTAAAAAAATGATCTGAAAGGTGGAGGACTACCCATGAAATGCAAAGGCTTTGCTCATAAATATGGAGATCACATCGATACCGACGTGATTATCCCGGCTCGTACTCTCAACAATCCCGACCCGGCCTCTTTGGCCTCCCACTGCATGGAGGATATTGATACCGATTTTGTTAGGCGGGTGAGGCCCGGCGATATTATGGTGGGCGGCCTCAACTTTGGCTGTGGCTCCAGCCGTGAGCACGCCCCCATTGCCCTCAAGGCTTCGGGGATTAGCTGTGTAATCGCCGAAAATTTTGCTCGTATCTTTTTCCGCAACGCCATCAACATCGGTTTGCCGGTTCTGGAATGCCCGCAGGCCTCCAAGGCCGCTCAAATGGGGGATGAAATGGAAGTGGATCTGGATAACGGCAAAATCCACAACCTGACCCGGAACGAAAGCTACACTGCCGTTCCCTTCCCGCCCTTTATGCAGAAGATCATCACCGCCGGTGGGCTGGTCAATTACATCAAGGCCGATCTGGAAGGGAGCGCCGCCCAATGAAAAGCTATCGCATTGCGGTTCTGCCCGGCGACGGCATCGGCCCCGAAATTGTCGCGCAAGCCACGGCGGTGCTGGAGGCTGCAGCCAAAAAGCACGGCTTTGAAGTGGAGCTGACCCAAGGCCTGATCGGCGGTTGCGCCATTGATGCCTGCGGCAACCCCCTCCCCCAGGAAACCATTGACCTGTGCAAAGGCTCCGATGCCGTTCTGTTGGGTGCGGTGGGCGGCCCCAAGTGGGACAGTATTTCGCCGGAGATTCGCCCGGAAAGAGGCCTGCTGGGCATTCGGGGTGCTTTGGAGCTGTTTGCCAACCTGCGTCCGGCACTGGTCTATCCTGCACTGCGGGGGGCTTCTCCCCTCAAGGATGAAATTCTGGGGGATGGGCTGGATATTCTGGTGGTGCGTGAGCTGACCGGCGGCATCTATTTCGGTGAGCGGGGCAGGCGTTCGGTGGAGGGCATTCCCGCCGCCTACGATACCGAGCAGTATACGGTGCCGGAAATTGAACGCATTCTGCGGGTTGCCTTTGAGATGGCACGCAAGCGGGGCGGCAAGCTCTGCTCGGTGGATAAGGCCAATGTGCTGGAATCCTCCCAGCTGTGGCGGGAAACCGCCAACCGGCTGGCGGCGGACTACCAGGAGGTGGAGCTGAGCCATATGTATGTGGATAACGCCGCCATGCAGCTGGTGCGAGCACCCCGCCAGTTTGATACCGTTGTAACCAACAACATTTTCGGGGATATTCTTTCGGACGAAGCCTCCCAGATTACCGGCTCCATCGGTATGCTGCCCTCGGCTTCTCTCAGCGCCGGAAAGCTGGGGCTTTATGAGCCCATTCACGGCTCTGCCCCCGATATAGCGGGCAAGGATATCGCCAACCCCATTGCTACCATTCTTTCGGTGGCTATGATGCTTCGGTATTCACTGGAAGAGCCGCAGGCGGCCGATACCATCGAAGCGGCGGTCAATGCTGTTTTGGATAGCGGCAAACGCACCGCCGATCTGGCTGCTCCCGGGCAATCGGCTTTGGGTACTATTGCTATGGGCAAGGCCATTCTTTCCGCTCTGTAAAGTGAATTTTGCCGGAAAAGGAAAAGAATAATTGACAAATTTTCCAATAAAAGATATAACAGAATAATATAGTTTCTTTACCCCCAAAACCGTATGGGCTTTCAAACAGGTTATTCTATATTCAGACAACAGGAGAAGAGGTGTCCTATGATTTCTGGAGCACAGGCAATGGTGCAGTGCCTCAAGGAGCAGGGTGTTCCGGTGGTGTTCGGCTATCCGGGCGCAACCATTGCACCTTTTTATGATAAACTGCTGGGCTCTGGCATCCGCCATGTTTTAACCCGCACCGAGCAGGGCGCCGGCCATGCCGCCAGCGGGTATGCTCGGCTTTCCGGCTCTCCCGGGGTCTGTATTTCCACCTCGGGGCCGGGTGCAACCAATCTGTTCACCGCCATTGCCACCGCCTACAGCGATAGTATCCCGCTGGTGGCCATCACCGGGCAGGTTGCCACTTGGCAGCTGGGCCGGGATGTTTTTCAAGAGGTGGATACCACCGGAGCGGTGGAGCCCTTTACCAAATACACCTATCTGGTCAAAAGCGCTGACGACATCGGCCGGGTATTCCGGGAGGCCTTCCACATTGCCTCCACCGGGCGCAAAGGCCCTGTGCTCATCGATGTGCCAGTGGATGTCCAGCAGGCGATGACCGAATTCGTTTACCCCGAGAGTGTCAGCATCCGGGGATATAAGCCTCGCACACAGGGGCATCCCTTGCAGGTTCGCAAGGTTGCCGAGGCCATTCGAACCGCCCAGCGCCCGCTGATTTGCGGCGGCGGTGGAATCTTCCTTTCCGAAGCACAGGAGCTGGTGGGCCGCCTTTGCGAGCAAACAGGCATCCCGGTGGTTTCCACCCTTATGGGGGTGGGGCTGATGCCCCAAGAGCATCCGCTTTATTTTGGGATGCTGGGCCAGAGCGGCACCAAAACTGCCAACACCGCCATCCGGGAAAGCGATCTGCTGATTCTGGTGGGCGCCCGGGTAGGCGATCGGGCCATTACCCGCCCCGACAAGCTCCAGTCTCATGCAACCATCGTCCACATTGACATTGATTCCGCTGAAATCGGCAAGAATGTGGGCACCACCATTCCCCTGGTGGGGGATGTTACCCAAGTGGTGGAGCAGCTTTTGGCGCTGGAACCGGTCAGCGACTGCAAACCATGGCAGGAGCGGCTTGGGGAGATGAAAAAACAGGAGTCAGAAGCCCGCCAAAGCAGGCCTGCACCCAAAAGCGGAGTGGAGCCCAGTGCTTTTGTTCGTGCTCTGTGCAAAAAACTGCCGGAAAATGCTGTTTATGTGGCAGATGTGGGCCAGAACCAGATATGGTCGGCCAAGAACTTCTGCGGGAGCGGGCGCTTCCTCACCACAGGCGGCATGGGCACCATGGGTTACAGCATTCCCGCGGCATTGGGCGCTAAACTGGCGGCTTTCGACCGCATGACGATCGCTGTCTGCGGGGATGGCTCCTTCCAAATGTCCATGAACGAGCTGGCCACCATGTGCCAGCATGATATACCCATTAAGGTGATTATTCTGCGCAACGGCAAGCTGGGCATGGTGCGGGAGATTCAGTCCCGGGCCTATGGCGGCCGTGAAATAGCGGTAGAGCTTTCCGGCAGCCCCGATTTCGGCAAGATTGCCGAGGCCTATGGCATTGCCCACGCCAGCGTGGAGCGGCCGGAGGAGCTGGAAGCCGCCTTGGAACAAATGCTGCAAAACGACAGCGCCTTCCTGCTGGAATGCGCCGTTGACCCGGAGGAGGGAACCGCTTGAAAACCATAGTATCTGTATTGGTGGAAAACCGTTCGGGAGTTCTCTCCCGAACTGCCGGGCTGTTTGCCCGCCGGGGCTTTAACATTGAAAGCTTGGCGGTTGGTGAAACCGAGGATCCTACCGTTTCCCGCATGACCATTGTGGTGGAAGGGGATGACCGCATCATCGAGCAGGTGAGCAAGCAGCTCAACAAGCAGGTGGATGTGATCAAAGTGCGGGAGTTGCCCGCCGTGTCTTCCACTCGCCGGGAGCTGGCCCTCATCAAGGTCAACGCCACGCCCAAAAACCGGGGCCAGATTAATGAGCTTGTGGAAATTATGAAGGCCAAGATAGTTGATATTTCCCCCGCCACCCTCACCATTGAAATTGCCGACCGCCCCGAGCGGGTGGGCCAGCTGCTTGAAATGGTGCTGCCCTATGGGGTGGTTGAAATAGTCCGCACCGGCATGATTGCTCTGCATAAGGGCAGTGAAGCCATTGGAATAGTTGAATAGAATAAAAGATCAAAAAACAGGAGGTAGCGAAATGGTACAGATGTTTTATGACAAGGACTGCAACATGGATTTATTGAAGGGTAAAACTGTAGCGATTATCGGTTACGGCAGTCAGGGTCACGCCCATGCCCAGAACCTGCATGAGAGCGGTGTAAAAGTAGTGGTTGGCCTGCGTTCCGATTCCCCCCGCTGTGAGCAGGTAAAGAAGGATGGCCTGACCGTAATGGAAACCGCAGCCGCAGCCAAGGCCGCCGACATGATTATGATGCTGACCCCTGATGAGGTTATGCCCGATATCTATAAAGAAAGTGTACTTCCCGGCTTGGAAGAAGGCAACATTTTGGCCTTTGCCCATGGCTTTTCTATCCACTTCAACCAGATCGTACCCCCCTCCAATGTTGATGTTGTTATGATTGCCCCCAAAGGCCCCGGACACACCGTTCGCAGCCAGTATCAGGAGGGCAAGGGCGTTCCTTCTCTTATCGCCATCCAGCAGGATGCCTCCGGCCGTGCAAGAGATTTTGCTCTGGCTTATGCCTGCGGCATCGGCGCAGGCCGTGCAGGCATCATCGAAACCACCTTTAAAGAGGAAACCGAGACCGATCTCTTTGGTGAGCAGGCTGTTCTCTGCGGCGGCGTAACCGAGCTGATGAAGGCTGGCTTTGATACCTTGGTGGAAGCCGGTTATTCCCCTGAAATGGCTTATTTTGAGTGTGTTCATGAAATGAAGCTGATCGTTGACCTGATTAACAGCGGCGGCTTTGCCATGATGCGCTATTCCATCAGCAACACCGCTGAATACGGCGATTATGTCACCGGCAAGCGCATCATCACCGAGGATACCCGCAAGGAAATGAAAAAGGTTCTGCGTGAGATTCAGGATGGCACCTTCGCTGGCAAATGGATCACCGAAAACCGTGCCGCTGGCAAGGCCAACTTCTTGGCAATGCGCCGTGTGGAAGCCGCTCACGGTGTGGAAACCGTTGGCGCAAAGCTCCGCAAGATGATGAGCTGGCTCAAGAAATAGGCTTATTGCTTAAAGAGTGTAGGAAAGGCCCTTCTCCTGCGCTCTTTCCCTTCAAAGGGGTTCAAGTCCATTATGGTACTACGTCAAACGCATGGAAATCTTCTAGGAAATAGAGAGACCTGAAAGTGGCCTGCTTTCCGTAATTCCTCGAAGGCGAATTCATTTCGCCGCAGATTTCCTTAACTCGCTCCCGTCCCCGGGGGCGAAACCGGGGGTACCGGGTACCCGCCCGTGAAGGTAAACGCTTTATGCGTTTGCCTTGGTATTGGAGGTAAAACAACTTGCAACAATCCGAAAACAGCCGGCAGAAGCTGGCTTCGCTGGTGATCTTCCGGGGTTTGCTGAAAGACCCGGCAGTCAGTGCCTTCCGGGAACTGCTGGCGGGGGAAAATCTGCCGATGCTCGAGCGCACCGAAAAGGCGGCGGAGCTTTCTCATTTGCTGCTGGAAGCAGGTCAAAGCTGGAGCGGTTATCTTCTGCAAAGGGCGCTGTGGGATGAAAACCCTTATGTAACCGGCAAAGCCGCAGGCAAAGAGTTTTCTGCTTCATTGGAGACGGCGCTGGGCGCTGAGCTTGTCATTTTGGAGGAGTTGGGGAGCATCACACCCGAAATGCTGGGTGTTTCGTTGCCTTTGGGCTGGCAAACCGAAGCATTGGATTTTGCCGCCGCTTATAGCCGCCAGCTTGCCCGCATCGGCGAGGCGGGTTATGGAATTTTTGCCCGGCATCACATGTTCCTGCTGGGTGAAGAGGCGCTGATCCCGGTGGTTCATCCCGATTCGGTGACACTGGAAGGCCTTACCGGCTATACAGAGGAGCGGCAGGCGGTTATTGATAATACCGTTGCCTTGCTTGAGGGCCGACCGGCCGCCAATGTTCTCCTGTATGGCGACAGCGGCACCGGAAAATCCACCTGTGTCAAGGCGGTTGCTAACAGCCTGCGGGAAAAAGGCCTGCGCCTTATTGAGCTGCGCAAGGATCAGCTGGGCCAAATCCCCCTGCTGATTGACCGCCTCAGCGGCAATCCCCTCAAATTCATTCTGTTTATTGATGATCTTTCCTTTACCGGAGAGAGCGATCATTTTTCCTCACTCAAGGCAATTTTGGAGGGAAGTGTTTCCGCACGCACCGCCAACATGGTGATTTATGCCACCAGTAACCGCCGCCATCTGGTGCGGGAGACCTTTTCCCAGCGGGATGGGGATGATGTACACATCCGGGATACGCTGGAGGAGCTTGGCTCTCTGAGCGAGCGCTTTGGCCTGACGATCACCTTTTTGCGCCCTGACCGAAAGCTGTATCTGGAAATTGTGGAGCGCTACTGCATCCGCCATAACCTTGTTTTTGACGAGGCTATGGCACAAAGGGCCGAGGCCTATGCCCTGAGCCGGGGCGGACGAAGCGCCCGCACTGCCCGGCAATTTATTGAAAACGCCGCATCCCGGCTGTCGGCAAATGAGGAGGAGCCTGTATGAACCTGCGAAGCGACAATGTAACCAAAGGGGCGGAGCGTGCCCCCAACCGCAGTCTGTTTTATGCCTGCGGCTTTACCAAGGAGGAGCTGGAGCGTCCCCTCATCGGGGTAATCAGCGCCTTCACCGAGGTGATTCCCGGCCACATCCATCTGGATAAGCTGGCAGAGGCCGCCAAGGCCGGAATACGCATGGCGGGGGGAACCCCGGTTATGATGCCTGCCATCGGTGTATGCGATGGCATTGCTATGGGTCATGAAGGCATGAAATATTCTCTGCCCTCCCGGGAGCTGATCTGTGATTCGGTGGAAACCCTTGCCACTGCCCACGGGATGGATGGTCTTGTGTTGGTTCCCAACTGCGATAAAATCGTTCCCGGCATGCTCATGGCCGCTGCCCGGCTGAATATTCCTTCCATTGTGATCAGCGGCGGGCCTATGCTGGCAGGCCGCCACCGCAAGCGGGATGTCAGCCTTTCCCAGACCTTTGAGGCGGTGGGTGCCTATAAAGCGGGCCTCATCGATGAAGAAGAGCTGGGCGAATACGAGCGGGATTGCTGCCCCGGCTGCGGCTCCTGCGCCGGTATGTATACCGCAAACAGCATGAACTGCCTCAGTGAAGCCATTGGTATGGCCTTGCCCGGCAACGGCACCATCCCCGCTGTTTCGGCAAAGCGTACCCATTTGGCCAAGGCCGCCGGTATGCAGATTATGGAGCTGGTGCGCAACAACATCTGCCCCCGGGATATTCTGACTCCTAAATCCTTTGCCAACGCTTTGGCGGTGGATATGGCTCTGGGATGCAGCAGCAACAGCGTTCTGCATTTGCTGGCTATTGCGGGTGAGGCAGGTGTCCCCATGAATCTGGAAACCATCAATCAGATCAGCGCCCGTACCCCCAACCTGTGCCATCTGGCCCCTGCAGGTGAGGATCACATTGAGGATTTGGATGCGGTGGGCGGTGTTCCTGCGGTGATGGCAGAGCTTTCTAAAAACAAGCTGCTGGATTTAAAGCTGATGACCGTTACCGGCAAAACGGTGGGTGAGAACCTTGCTCGCTTTACCGGAGCCGACGGGCAGATAATCCGCACCATTGGCCACCCCTACAGTGAAACCGGCGGCATTGCTGTTCTGTGGGGCAACATTGCCCGGGATGGCTGTGTGGTCAAACGTTCGGCTGTGGCCCAGGAAATGCTGGTTCACAATGGCCCGGCTCGGGTTTTCGACTGTGAAGAGGATGCCATAACCGCTATTTATGATGGGAAAATTCGAGCAGGCGATGTGGTTGTCATCCGCTACGAAGGCCCCAAAGGCGGCCCCGGTATGCGGGAGATGCTCAACCCAACCTCCGCTCTGGCGGGTATGAAGCTGGATAAACAGGTGGCCCTGATTACAGACGGGCGCTTTTCCGGTGCATCCAGAGGCGCTTCCATCGGCCATGTAAGCCCCGAGGCGGCGGCAGGCGGCGAAATCGGTCTGCTTCAGGATGGCGATGTCATTGAGATTAACATTCCCGCCGGTACCATTGATGTGGCCCTGGCCCCTGAGGAGCTGGAGGAACGCCGCAGCAGTTTTGTGCCCAAGGCGGCGGTAGCCCGCACCGGCTGGCTGGCCCGGTATTCCAAGCTGGTCAGTGCGGCCAGCAAGGGCGCTGTGATGCAGGCCTAGCAGTTTTTGGTTGACAGAAGCCGCCGGTCTGCGTATAATAACCTTACCCGCTGGCGAAATCAGAGATTTCGAGCGGGGCCCAAGAACATTGAAGCAACAAAAGACCGCCTATCGGCGGTAGGGGCTTTGCCCTTTAAAATGCTTCGCATTTTACTTTTGTGTTATAATAACCTTACCCAAGGCGCTTGCATTTTCTGCGGAAAATGCGAAAGTGTCTTTCAGCCACAAAGCGTCTCATGGGGGAACTAGTTCCCACATGATTCCCCTCCGGCCTCCGGCGGGGTTAAAGAGCAAAGGCTTGGAAACATAAGAATATTGGAGACCGCTCGTATGGCGGTAGAAGATTTGCTCTTCAAAATGCTTTGCATGTAATTTGTTTGTGGTAATGTATGTTATGACTGCCCTTGGGCAGTCTAAAGGTGAAAAGTTGGAAAGGCGAGCTGTATGATGCTATCTGTAAAAAACAATGGTTTGCGAATAGCCGAAACAATACCGGATATTATCCGGCTTATTTGGGCTGCTATCATTATTATTACAGACAGGCAAAGAGAAAAGCCTTTCCCGGCCGGTTGCTAGACTCCGGCAGATTTGGAAGGTCACGCTCTTTGTCTGATGCTTCGTGCGCAGATAAAGGGCGTTTTTGTTTTATTCACACTCTTTTGCGGCAATCCAGCAAGGAGTGTTATCCGATTTTTGAAAGTGAGTGTGACCCCATGGAACTAAAAAAGATTGAACAGGCCGCCCAGCGTTTGAAAGGGGTAATCCACCAGACCCCGGTGAATTCCTCTCGAACCTTTTCGGAGCTTTCCGGTGCCGAGCTGTATCTCAAGTGTGAAAATCTGCAAAAAACCGGCTCCTTTAAGGTGCGGGGAGCCTACAATAAAATCGCTTGCTTGGCCGAGGAAGGCCCCATTCCGCCCCTGATTGCTTCCAGCGCCGGGAACCATGCCCAAGGCGTTGCTTATGCCGCCACTGCTTTGGGGGCGCAGTCCACCATTGTGATGCCCCGCTCTGCTCCGCTGGCTAAGGCGGCAGCCACCGAAGGCTATGGTGCCAAGGTGGTGCTCAGCGGTGAATGCTACGACGAAGCCTATCAGCATGCCCTCCACTTGCAGGAGGAGCAGGGTGCCGTGTTTGTTCACCCTTTTGATGATGAGGCGGTGATTGCCGGGCAAGGAACCATTTCCATGGAAATTTTGCAGGCTCTGCCCACCGTGGATGCGGTGCTGGTGCCTGCGGGCGGCGGCGGCCTTTTGGCGGGCATGTCTGCCTGTATCAAGCAGATTAATCCCCGGGTCAAGGTGATCGGCGTGCAGGCGCAGGGTGCGGATGCACTGGTGCAGTCCTTTGCCGCCTGTGCCCTTCGCAACAGCGACAATGTAGCTACCATTGCGGATGGTATTGCTGTGCGCAATCCGGGTGCGCTGACCACCGAGCTGATCTGCCGCTATGTGGATGAAATGGTCACAGTCAGCGACGATGAAATCGCCGAAGCTATTCTCCTTTTGCTGGAGCGCACCAAGCTGGTGGTGGAGCCTGCGGGAGCGGCTTCTCTGGCGGCGGCCATCGGCCATAAGACCGACTTAGCAGGCAAACGGGTGGCCTGTGTGCTTTCCGGGGGCAACATCGATGTGGGCTTTATCCACCGGGTGGTGGAAAAGGGCCTTGTTACCAGAGGCAGGCAGATGAAGTTCCGTACGGTTATGCGGGATGTACCCGGTAGCCTGAGCCGCTTCTCGGACATCATGGCCAGCAGCGGTGCCAACATCATTATGGTGCAGCATGACCGGCTCAACTCCAACCTCCAATTGGGCGAAGCGATTCTGCACGTTGCTTGCGAGGTTTCCGGCCATGAGCACGGCAAAGCCTTGATCAAGCAGCTGGAGGCAAACGGCTATAAGATTCACAGGGGCTCCTGATAGTCCCCTGCATTAACATAAAGAGGTGAAGGAAAGGCTTATGAAACTGACAGGTGCTCAAATTCTCATAGAAGCTCTCCTTGCGCAGGGAACCGACGTGGTTTTCGGGTATCCCGGCGGTGCAGTGCTGAACATATACGATGCGCTCTATGAAAGGCGGGAAGCAATCCGGCATATTCTGACCTCCCATGAGCAGGGGGCTTCTCACGCCGCCGATGGCTACGCACGCTCCACCGGAAAGGTGGGTGTGGTCATTGCTACCTCCGGGCCGGGAGCCACCAATCTGGTTACCGGCATTGCCACTGCTTATCACGACTCGGTGCCGCTGGTAGCCATTACCGGCAATGTGCCGCAGGCTCTGCTGGGCCGGGATAGCTTTCAGGAAGTGGATATTGTTTCCATCACCAAAACGGTGGTGAAGAAAAACTTTTTTGTCACCAGCCCTGCCGATTTGCCGGGCATTGTGCGGGAAGCCTTTGAGATAGCTGCTTCCGGGCGCAAGGGGCCGGTGCTCATTGATATCCCCAAGGATGTCACCGCCATGAAAACCGAATACATTCCCCAGCCCCATTATCAGTACCAAACCGGGCCTGAGATAGACCCGGCCAGCCTTGCAGAAGCGGCGCAGGCCATTGCCGCCAGCGAAAGGCCTCTCATTTACTGCGGCGGAGGGGTCACCTTCTCCGATAGCTCTGAAGCACTGCTGGCCTTTGCTAAGAAAATTCAAGCACCGGTCTGCACTAGTATGATGGGGCTTTCCTCCATCCCAACCGATAGTGAACTGAATCTTGGCCTGGTGGGAATGCACGGCACCGCCACTGCCAATATGGCTGTTTCCAAGTGCGACTTGCTCTTGGCCATTGGGGCACGCTTCTCCGACCGGGTAGCCGGGGATCGGAAAAATTTTGCCCGCAATGCCCGCATTATTCATCTGGATATTGACAAAAAGGAGATCAACAAAAATGTGGAGGCTCAGCTTTGGGTGCTGGGGCATGTGGGAGAGACCCTTGCCCGGCTGACTGATCTGGTGCCGGAAGTCACCCACCCGGAGTGGATGCACACTATTTTTCGCCACAAAGCCTACAACGGCCTGCCCTTTGCCAAAAGTGAGGGGAAGAATGTTAATCCCCGTGAGGTTATCACCGCCCTGCGTCCCTTTCTGGGTGAGGAGGGCATTCTGGTTACCGATGTGGGACAGCACCAGATGCTGGCGGCTCAGTATTATCCCTTTGTAAAGCCCCGCACCTTCCTCAGCTCCAGCGGGCTGGGAACCATGGGTTATGGGATGGGAGCCGCCAACGGTGCGGCGGTAGGCAACCCCAACCGGCGTGTGGCGCTGGTCACCGGGGATGGCAGCTTTCATATGAATATGGCGGAGCTTGCTGTGGCGGTGAGCCATCAGCTTCCTCTTGTGGTTGTGATAATGAACAACGGCGTTCTGGGAATGGTGCACCAGTGGCAGAATCTCTTTTACGGTGGCCGCTACTCCCAGACTGAAATCGGGCGCAAAACCGACTTTGTGGCCTTTGCCGAGTCTTTTGGTGCTAAAGGGCTGCGCATCGAGGATGCGAGCCAGATTCGCCCGGTGCTGGAAGAAGCCTTTGCATGGGGGCAGGGCCCTTGTGTGGTGGATTGCCGCATCCCCAGTGCGGAGCGGGTGTTCCCCATCATTCCCGCAGGCGGCACCGAGGACGACATGATTTATGCAGAGGATTGATTTAGAATCTGTGTTCAATAAATATTTCCATGAGTATAGTCAAAGCTGACCTGCTCACTTAAAAGACAAGTGGTCTCAGAGAAACTGCGGCCACGGCCGACGGGAGAGGTTATCCCACGGCGGTAAGGCTTAGCCTGCCGTCAGTGACGCTGTTTTTCTTTGCATCCTTTCTTTTCTGCACAAAAAGAAAGGATGTGCCTGTGCGGCATTAGCACGACCAAAGCTAAAACTTTTCAGCTTTGCCAAATCTCGGCAGTGGGGTATCAAGGGGCAGTGCCCCTTGGCGATTCTTTGCATCCTTTCTTATCGTGAAGAAAGGATGTGCCCGGCACGGCATGAGTGCCAGATTTTAAAGCTCCACTTGGTAAAAATTACGGAAAACGCAGTTGTGCTATCATTTAGCCTACAGGCAAGAACTGTGAGCTAAGCCATAAAAATCCCCCGCAGACTTCACAGTCTGCGGGGGATTGCTGTTTGTCAGAAAAGCGAAGCTGCCTTTAATCTTGGTTATCCCGATAGAAATTGATCAGACAGCCGCTGAGAATAATCTGGCGCTCATCATCGGTGAGGGAAGCAAGGGAAAGGCTGATTTCCTGTTTGCTGGAGGGGGAGAGCACATAAGCAGGCATAGAAGGAGCCTTATCGGCTACTGCCTGACGGATGCCGGGCAGATAGAGATAGCTGCCCACCTCAAACACCGGCTCCTCCTTCAGCAGGAAGGGGAGCATGCCCCAGTTGATCAGGTTGGAGCGGTAGCGCTTGGTGGCGTATTCATGGGCAATATTGGCAAAGGTTCCCAGCACCTTCTGGCAGGAGGCTGCTTGCTCACGGGCGGAGCCATCGCCGGGCTTATTGGCAAAAACAACACTGCCAATGCCGGTATCGGTCCAATCCACAGCACCGATCTGCTCCACAGCCGTGGCCAGTTCAGCATCCAAAGCCGTGGGATTCTCACCGGCCAGCCGGGCTTTCTGCAATTCCTGTGTGACCTTGGCACGGCCCACATACTCAGGGTCTTTACGGGAAAGGGTGAATTCCGCCAGCTTAAAGGGGTTGGAGCGGTAGCTGGAGGTTTCACCGGAAGGAATCAGCTCATCGGTGGTGGTAACCGGGTCGGTAATCAGCGAGGCTACCCGGAGGATGAGGTTTTCTGCAAGAGGCTCCATAGCGGGCCAATCGGCAATGTTGGGGCCGAATTTCAGGTCTTTTTCAGGCTGGGGCTTATTCCAGCCGTTGTAGCAGCGGTTCTCATATACAGAAGCATCAAAATGGTAATCCGGGCGGGTGTATTCCACCTCAAGAGCAGTGGCGGGGGTGAGGCGGCCGCCGTTGAGGGCAGTGGCGGCGATGCTGCGGGCATCCATAAGAGCCACCGAAGCGATCTGGCCGTTTCCGGGCTTGGAGCCTTCACGGCTGGGGAAGTTGCGGGTGGTGTGACGAATGCTCAGCCCGCCGTTGGCAGGCACATCCCCGGCTCCAAAGCAGGGGCCGCAGAAAGCGGAGCGCACCGAAGCGCCCATGGTCATCAGGTTGGCAATAGCGCCGTTTTTCACCAGCTCAAGGAATACCGGCTGGCTGGAAGGGTATACACTGAGCCAGAAGGAGCCTGTGCCAAGGCTTGCGCCTTTGAGAATATCGGCTGCATCGCATACATTTTCAAAGGTACCACCGGAGCAGCCTGCAATAACGGCCTGATCCACATAGAGGCCACCATCCCGAACCTTATCCTGCAAGGAGAAGGGGGAAGCGGTTTTTCCCAGCTGCTCCTGACCCTCGACCTCCACCTTATGAAGGATATCCTTCATATTGGCGTTGAGCTCCTCAATGGTATAAACATTGCTGGGGTGAAAGGGCATGGCAATCATGGGGCGCACAGCGGAAAGATCCACGGTGACAGCACCATCGTAATAGGCAACGCCCTTAGGAGAAATTTCCTTATAAGCATCGGGGCGGCCATGAATGGCAAAATAATCCTGAATCACCGAATCGGTGGCCCAAATGGAGGAAAGGCAGGTGGTCTCGGTGGTCATGACATCAATACCGATACGGAAATCGGCGCTGAGCCCGGCGATTCCGGGGCCGACAAATTCCATCACCTTGTTTTTCACATAGCCGTTTTTAAAGACAGCGCCGATGATAGCCAGTGCCACGTCCTGCGGGCCAACACCGGGGGCCGGGCTGCCGGTCAGGTAAATGGCAACCACCTCGGGGCGGTCAATGTCGTAGGTTTTGCCCAGCAGCTGCTTGACCAGCTCGGGGCCGCCCTCACCAATGGCCATAGTACCCAGTGCGCCATAGCGGGTGTGGCTGTCCGAGCCCAAAATCATGCGGCCGCCGCCGGACATCATTTCACGCATATATTGGTGAATAACCGCCTGATGGGCGGGAACGAAAATACCGCCGTATTTTTCCGCAGCCGAAAGGCCGAAAACGTGATCGTCTTCATTGATGGTTCCCCCCACTGCGCAAAGGGAATTGTGGCAGTTGGTCAGCACATAGGGGATCGGGAAGCGGGTCAGGCCGCTGGCGCGGGCTGTCTGCACGATACCCACATAGGTGATATCATGGGAGGCCATGGAATCAAATTTGATTTTCAGCACATTCATATTGCCGGAGGTGTTGTGTGCCTCCAGAATGCCATAGGCCATGGTGTTTTCGGCTGCCTGCTCCTTGGAAAGCTTGCTTTCAGCCAAAACGTCCTCTAGATGCTCCCGGTCGGTTTCAGCTATCAGCTGTCCATCGGGCAGCAGGTAAGCTCCCCCACTGGAAAGTTTAATCATACGCTTACATCCCCTTATACAAATGGTAATATTTTAAAACTATAAAATGTTCTGTAATAAAACCTTCTCTTTACTGCTGGATTTTCGGCCAAGCAGACGGCAAGAAATATTTATATACAGTGTATCACAATACCGGAGAATTTGTAAAGAGAACTGTATAACCAAGGCCCTTGAGGCCAACATTGTTAGAGTGGAATTTTTTAGAATCACCCGCCGGCAGGCGACAGAGAAAGGAGAGGTGCCAAGCAGTGGAAGCCTATAAAAAATTTAAATATCGCTGCTTTTTCTTATCCTTCTCAGGTGCCTTTCTGGCGTTGACGGTGCTGATTTTGTGGATGGTGACAACACTTCGGCCCACCATAAAAAAAACGGTCGCTGCCACCCCGCAGGATGCGGTTTATACCCCGGTGCAAAAGGATGCTCTGACCTTGCTGGTCATGGGGCTGGAAGCGGCCGATTCTGTCCCCGGCAGTTATGTTCTGCTGCGGCTGGACCCGGTGGCCGGTTCTATACCGGTGGTGGTGCTTCCTCCCAAAACATTGGTTAGCAACGGCGGCAAGGAAGAAACCCTAGCCGAGGTTTACACCTATGGGGGAGCGGATTATACCCGCATTGCGCTGGCCGAGACACTGGGCATCACCATTGACCGGTATGCCCGCATCAATCAGGCTAATTTCATTAAGGCGGCCAAGACGGTGGGCAACGTGGAGTTTAGTCTGCCTGCGGAAACAACCATCACGGGAAGCGGCGGCATGGAGATTATCCTGCAAAAAGGCCTTCAACTCTTGGATGGAGCCAAGGTAGTGGGGCTGATTACCCATAAAGATTACATTGAAAACCAGCCTGCACGGTGCAAAATTACCGGCGATCTGGCTGTGGCAATCATCAACCAAAGGCTGGATGTGGCGCTGAGCACAGTGGTTGACCCGGTTTTCGAGGCCATAATCAACTTGATCGATTCGGATATTACCTACCCGGATTACGAACAGCGAAAGGCTGCTGCTGCCTATATGGCCAAGCTGGAAACACCGCCTGCCTACTATCTGCCGTTGGGTGCTTCGCAAAAGGGAGAGGATTACCAGTTAACCGATACCTTCGTTGCCCGTATCGGCCAGGTGTTTTCCTGATATTTCCAAATACCGATTGTATTATATCTATGTTATTTTACAAAATGTGACAAGCTATCCAAGAAAAAAGGAAGCACTGTGACCCAGCAGTACCAAACCTAAGGCACCAACTAATCCCGGCACCAACACAGCCGACCATTTGGAAATATTGCTTTTAATCAGCAGATAAAAGGAATCAAAGTGCTGCCTTGATTTGATATAAACAAAATACATGATCATCAGGGGCAGGGAATAAATAATGTTGTATACAATAAGTATAAAAACTGTTTGAGCAACTGAAAGCGTATAATTACACAAAATCGCAATAAAGGCAAAATAGGGAAGCGCAGTGGTCAGCTCCGAAAGGGTTGCCAGCACACCGAGTCCTGTTAATGCAGCGGGGGAAACCGATTTGGCTCGAAAGGCCGACTGGGAGTTTTCTTCTTCCTCCTCTGAAGCCTCAGCGGCAGGAGTGGCTCTCAGCTTGCGTATAATTATCAGGAAAGCAATCATACAGCCTACTCCCGAAAGGGCCTCAATACCAAAAAGCAGTGTGGCATATCGTTCCAGAAAGTCCCGCATAAAGCGGCCCAACAGGGCGGCCAAGCCAAAATAGGCCAGCAATCCCCAAGTGAAATTTGTAATTGCGATCGAAATGATAAAATACCAGATGTGGTAAGCCTTTTTAACAAGCCCCTGCAAAACAAATTGCTGTGTGATGGCAATGGGGTTTAGGCTATCCACCGCGCTGGTGACAACCGTTGTGGCAAGCAATGGGAACATAACGTGTTTTCTCCTTTGTCTGTAAATTAAAAGGCTTGGCTGTTGAAGGCAAATAACAGCCCTGACAGCAAAGTAAAAAGCCCAGGAGTTTTGTGAAAACTCCTGGGCTTTTATCCCACCGTGTAACACCGCCTGAGGGGCGGGCCGTTTTCTCTCGGACCTGCCCAGCCCATGGCTGCGGAACCCTAGAAAACCAAGCAAATATTTAGATTAGAGGTTGTGGATGCTATAAAAATATTTTCTTACAACTTAATGCAGTTAACAGAATTCACTTCCGCACTCATGCCGTGCGGCGGGCACATACTTTCTTCACGATAAGAAAGTATGCAAAGAATCGTCAAGGGGGCGCTCCCCCTTGATACCCCCCAGAGCCGGAAGTAAGCAAGGTTCATTATCGTGGGTTTCGGTCGTGCTTATGCAGCACAAGCAGTAACTTTCTTTTTAGCAGAAAAAGAAAGTTACCAAAGAAAAAAGCAATCCTTGGCAACAGGCAAAACCCTCGCAGTTGTTTTATCACGTGCTCATAAGGATAGCACACCTTTGGTGGGGTGTCAACTGGGAGGCCGGTGATCGGCGGCTTGGCAAGGCCAAGCACGGCCGGGCCGCAGCTGTGCTTTACCACTCGCCTTCACCCTGTGTGCGAGTTTCCCAAAATTGGGCAAAGCTGTTTTCCAGCCGGCGGATGCGCCCCTCCTCAAAAAGCAGCACCTTATCGCAAAGCTTTTGGAGAAAATAAAGGTCATGGGATACCACCAGCAGGGTACCTGCATACTGGCTCAACGTATTTTCCAGCATTTTCCGGGAGTGCAGATCCAAGTGATTGGTGGGCTCATCCAGAATCAGAAAATCCCAGTTTTTCAGAATGGCTTCCGCCATTTTTAGCTTGGTCTGCTCGCCGTAGCTAAGGGTTTTGATCGGGCGGCTCAGCTGATTTTTTTCCAGCCCCATATTGTGCAGAACGGTGCGATGGTAGCCGGAAACATTCCTCAATATATGGCCCAGATATTCCAGAATGCTTTGATCGCCCGGCAAGGTATCAAAGGTCTGCTCCAAAACAAAAGGCTTGGCGCTGGGGCTGACCCATATTTCCCCGTGGGTTGCCGCCTCTTGACCGGTGAGCATCCGAATCAGGGTGGATTTTCCACAGCCGTTCTCACCAAACAGGGCGATTTTTTCTCCCCGCAGAACACAAAAATCACTGTCGGCGAAAAGCACCCGTTCCCCAAACCGCTTGCTGACCCCGGTGGCCTGTATCATACGCTTGCCCCGGTTGCTGTTACCGGCAATTTGAAAGTATACGTTCTTTTCCTCCACCGGACGTTCGGGTCCTTGGTTTTTGAGCTTTTCCAGCCGTTTAATTTGGCTTTTCACCTGCTTATCCATTCTTTTGGCCTTAGCCCGATGATATTCCTTAAAGCCCATTGTTACCTCGCCGGAGCCTCGCTTGGTGGATTCCCGGTGGGCTTTTTCCGACCAACCACTCACTTGGCGAATGGTTTGCTCAATTTTTTTCTGCCGCTTCTGCTCCGCATCGTAGCGGTGAAGCTGCTGGGAGAAATTGCGCTGCTTCTCTTCCCGATAATCGGTGTAATTCCCTGCATACTCGGTGCAGAGACCCTCCTGTATTTCTAAGATACGGGTGACAGTTCGATCCAGAAACCAGCGGTCGTGGGATACAACAATCACCGTTCCCCGATAAGTGTTCAGAAGCGCAGCCAAAGCGTTTAGGCCCTCAAAATCCAAATTGTTGGTGGGTTCATCCAGCAAAAGAAGATCAGGCTGGCTGCCCAGTATCTGAGAAAGTGCCAGCCGGGTCTTCTCCCCACCAGAAGGGCAGGGGGAGTCCGGTTTGCCGCCAAGCTGAAACAGAGGACGATCCACAGTTGAGAGATTGGGGACAGGATCGCCTCCATCCACCGTGCTGTTCTGCTGCAAAAGTGACTGCCGCAGCTCGCCTGCCCGAAAAATCTCCCCCCAATCCTTTTCTTCCTTTCCGGCCAGCAGCCGCAAAAGAGTTGTTTTGCCGCTGCCGTTGGCCCCTACAATGCCGATGCGGTCACCTTGCGCCACCGAAAAGGTAATTTCCTTTAAAATAGTCTGTTCTCCAAAGGCTTTTCCAACCTTTTTAAAATGAATTTGTAACATATAAAATCCTCCTGCGTGATGGTGCAGGCGGATTGGATTTTCCCGCCTGCCCGAAATAGGCTCGCAGGAATTAAAAAATCCCCGCCAAAAGGCAGGGATACAGAAAACACCGATTCAAAATACCGCACAGGGAGAGCCTCTCAAAAAAGAAGCCTGCCTTTGCGCCTGAAAGGTTTTATCATATCCAAATCCACTGCCCTTTGGCAGCACATGCCGATCAAACCCCTGCAAAGCGGGGGTGAAGCATACACTGCGAGAATAAGGTTAGCGGATATTACGCATATGATAAAAGCCTCCCTCTATTGTTTTTATAAAACATTTTTAGTCTAGCAGATTTCTGCTTCTCTGGCAACCCCTAAAATACGGAATATATAGGGGAGAGAGGCCTAATTGTGAACAAACAAAAAATAAACACAAACAAGTATTGTGTATTAAACAGTAGTGTGATATTATAAATACACACAAGGGCAAGGTACTGGATGTTTCCCATCCTACTGGAAAGGAGGAGCCTATGACCACACAATTTCGCAAGGGTGTTATTGAAATGTGTATATTGGCACTGATTGAACGCAAAGATACCTATGGTTATGAGATTGTCGGCGAGATTGCCAAGCGGGCCGCAATCAATGAGGGAACGGTGTATCCCATTCTGCGCCGGTTGACAGGGGAGAATTATTTTCAAACCTATTTGGTGGAAAGCACAGGGGGGCCAGCTCGGAAATACTATTCCATAACCCCTCTGGGCAGGCAGTATCTGGAGCAGCAAAAGCGGGAATGGACTGCTTTTTCACAAATGGTGGATGAAATATTGAGAGGTGACAACGCATGAATAAGCTGGAGTATTTAAACGCACTGGAGCGGGAGCTGCAAGGCAAGCTTCCAGTGAATGAGATTGATGACATTCTGCGGGATTATGCCGAATATTTTAACGATGGCACCAGCCAGGGCATCCCGGAGGAGCAAACAGCCTACCGGTTGGGTACCCCAGCGGAGGTGGCCCGGCAGATTGTGGCGGAAAACTGCCCGCCGGATAGAGGCTTTACCGCATACTATAGCCGGATGCGAACAAAAATGCAGAAGGAAAAAAACAGCACGGCCAAGTGGATTTGGGTTATTGTTCTCATTGTTACCTTTCCGGTTTGGTTTGGTGCCTTGGCGGCAGTGGTGGGAACCCTTTTTGCAGCCCTTTTTGCAGCGGCGGCTCTCGTGGTAGCTCTGTTGGCCGGCGGTGCTGTGATGATCGGCCTAATTTTTGTTTGGATGGGTGAAATCAGCGCGCTGGCCTCGGTGTATATGGCCATAGGCGGCATCGGGCTGCTGGCGTTGGGTGTTTGCGTTGTCTGCCTGCTGGTTATGACGGTGCGGGGTATATCCCGGGCGATTCGGTATCAGGTTCAAAAAAGAAGACCCGGCACAGGGGAGGTGGATATCCATGCTTAAAAAAGTAACCATTATCAGCGCCATTACGGCGGCGGTTAGCCTGCTGATCTGCCTTGTGCTTGCGCCTTTTGTTGCTAAGCAGGTCAGCGATGGATTTTTCACCATGACCAACGAGTATGTCCAGTTCAGCACTAAGCTGGAACAGAAGCTGGAAAATACCCAGACACTAAATATCTCGGGCGGGGATTATTTTTATGAGCTTTACCGTTCTCCCGATGATACTCTGCGGGTGGAAAGCAACCGCCTTTCCACCGGGGAGACCTATGCCGAGGTATCCACAAATGATTCCACCACTTTTCTGAACCTTTACCAAAAAGGAAACGACAGCCTTTCCTATACGGTAAGAAAGCGGATTATGAAGGAGATGCGCAGGGAATGGTTTGAGGATATTCCCTTCAGCACAGTGCGGGTTTACGTTCCCGCCGGAATCACCGAAATTAATTTTCAGAGCCGCACTTGGGGGGTTGAGCCTCACGGGGATATTAACTGGGCTATGATTAAGGGCAGCGCCATCGATTCCGGCAACCTCTATCTGGGCGAGAGATACAGATATTGGAGTGATGACTGGGAAGACCGTTGGGAGCAAGAATGGGAAAGCACATGGGACGAAGCTTGGGACGAAGCTTGGGATCAGGATTGGGTGGATGCGCTGGAAAAAAATGTAACCGATAAGACCCTCGACATAACCTCGGATGCTCTTTACAGTGTATTTTCCCAAATGACTGCCAACGTGGAGCAGACCGACAAGCTAATTATGCTTAACGACCGCTATTTTGAGGTTATAGAGAGCTTTGAAAGCCGCAGTGTCTCTCACGATACGGCGCGGGGGCAGATGGAAACCATTGCAAAAGAAACCAATATCCTGTTTAACCAGATTGTAAAGGATAATGAAAGAAACATAGGCCGTCCCTTTAATCGTAATTCTATGGGCAATATCAAGGGCTTTGTGGCGGCAATTTATGATCATAACCTTGGCTTAGCGGGCCTTCGGCAAATCGAAGAGGATATGAGCAAAGGATCCATAGATCAGGGGGAATACAACCGTCTGGAAAAAAAGTATAAAGATGAGCTGCTCTCCAAACAGCAGTATGAGCTTGTCTACAGCGCATGGGAAAAAGGTGTTGTTCAGGCGTTGGAGGATTCCTTTGGAATCAGCCTGCCTATGCTGTATATAGTTAAGTTGTCTTAATTTGTGAGGTGAAAAAAGAGCTCTCCGCAATGAATGCGGAGAGCTCTTGCGGTTTTATCCCACCGTCAGCTGTGCCTGCGCCTGCTGCAAGAACCACTGATCAACGGCCTGTTTGCTGAAATAAACCCGGCCATCCAGCTTTACATAGGGGAACCCCGGCCAGTGCCCACTTAAAATATTGCTTTCCAACTCTTGGAGCAGCTTGGCTTCTGCTTGCTCATAGCTCTGCCCATTTTCTCTGTCCAGCAAATCAGAGGATGGGAATATCCCTAGATAGTCCTTAAGGGTTTCCAACTCCATCAGCTCGGGGTAGCTGTAGCTGCCTGTGGCCAGGCTGCCGCTGAAACTTCCGGTCATAGGGCGGTCAGCTAAGACATTTGCAAAAATCAGGGAGGCAATGACAATACCCACCGCAACAATCCCACCGGTCAGCAAAAGGGGCAGGCTTTTTTTCCAATCTATGGATTGCGTTTCTTTCTGCATTGCAAACAAATCCTTTCTGGTGAGGTCTATACAGAAAAAGCAGTGAAAAAGGGGAAGACCCATTCACTGCTTTTTGTACTATCAGGGTTTGCTCTTTAAGCCCCGCAGCATTTTTTATATTTTTTACCGCTTCCGCAGGGGCAGGGATCGTTGCGGCCAACCTTGCTATTGGCGTTGCGAACCGGCTGGGCTTTCACAGTGCCGTCACCACCGGCAAGGCCTGCCTGAATGGGCTTGGCTACCTGCTCACGCTTGGGGGCTTCACCGGGGCGGCGCAGCTGGAAGGCAAAGAGCAGCCGGACTGTCTCTTCACGAATGGAATCGATCATAGCGGCGAACATATCCGCTGCTTCCATGCGGTATTCCACAACCGGGTCTTTCTGGCCGTAGGAGCGCAGATAAATGCCCTGCTTCAGCTCGGTCATGGCATCGATGTGATCCATCCACATGGAGTCTACCGATTTGAGCAGAATTACCCGCTCCATTTCCCGCATCAGCTCAGAACCGAACTGAGCTTCACGCTGCTTGTATTTTTCCCGTGCCTTTTCCGTGAGTGATTCCTTGATGCTTTCCTTAGTAATGGAATCCAACTCAGTGGTGCTGTAACGGAAATCCTCATTGGTGGTGATCCATCCAAGGAAATGATCCCGCAGGCCTTCCAGATTCCAGTCATCATGGACTTCGCTGTCTGTCAGATATTGGTCAACAGCAGCCTCCATGGATTCATCGATCATCTTGGAGATGTAATCCGCCAAATCCTCGCCGTCCAGCACCTTGGCACGTTGGCCGTAGATGCTTTCACGCATACGGTTCATAACATCATCAAACTGCAAAACATTTTTGCGGATACCAAAGTTGCGGGCCTCCACTTTGCGCTGGGCGCTTTCAATGGAGCCGGTGAGCAGCTTATTTTCGATGGGCACATCGTCATCCAGTTTAAGAGAATCCATCATGGTCTGGATGCGCTCGCCGCCGAACAGCCGCATCAGGTCATCCTCCAAGGAGAGGAAGAAGCGGGTGGCACCTGGGTCACCCTGACGGCCTGCACGGCCCCGGAGCTGGTTATCGATCCGGCGGGATTCGTGGCGCTCGGTGCCGATAATGAATAGGCCCCCTGCTGCCCGAACCTGCTCGGCTGCCCCGGCAATGGCTTCCTTATGCTTCAAGAGAAGCTCTTGATACTGCTTGCGGGCTTCGATGATTTCGGTATCATCGGTATCGCCGTAGCCGGTGGCTTCGGTCAGAAGCTCCTCGGAGCAGCCTGCCTTGCGCATATCACGCTTGGCCAAAAACTCGGCGTTACCGCCCAGCACAATGTCAGTACCACGGCCAGCCATATTGGTGGCAATGGTGACAGCCCCAAAATGACCTGCCTGTGCCACGATTTCGGCTTCCTTCTCGTGGTATTTGGCGTTGAGCACCTCGTGCTTGACACCCCGGCGCTTGAGCAGCTTGGAGAGATGCTCGGATTTTTCAATGGAGATGGTACCAACCAGCACCGGCTGGCCCTTTTCGTGGGCTTCTACAATTTCATCCAGCACCGCCTCGTATTTGGCGGCCTCGGTTTTATAGACAACATCGGTGCGGTCATCACGGGCAATGGGCTTGTTGGTGGGAATTTCCACCACATCCAGCTGGTAGATTTCCCGGAACTCCTCCTCCTCAGTAAGAGCGGTACCGGTCATGCCGGAAAGCTTATGGTACATACGGAAGTAGTTTTGGAAGGTGATGGTAGCCAAGGTCTTGGATTCCCGCTCAACCTTGACCCCTTCTTTAGCCTCAATGGCCTGATGCAGCCCTTCGTTGAAACGCCGCCCCCACATAAGACGCCCGGTGAATTCATCAACAATAACAACCTGACCATCCTGTACCACATAATCCACATCCAGCTGCATGGTGCCGTGGGCCTTGATGGCCTGATTAATATGATGCTGAAGCTCCATGTTGTCGGCATCCATCAGGTTTTCAACGCCAAAATAGGCTTCTGCCTTTTTAATGCCGTCTTTGGTCATGGTAGCGGTGCGGCCCTTTTCATCTACGATGTAATCGCCTTCCACCAGATCGTCGTTGTCGGATTTATCATCGGTTTCCAGCACCTTAACCCGCTTGAGGGTGCGAACAAAGCGATCGGCCAGCTCATAAAGCTCGGTGGATTTGCTGCCTTGGCCGGAAATAATTAAAGGGGTTCTGGCCTCATCCACCAAAATGGAGTCAACCTCATCCACGATGGTGTAGTTGTGTTCCCGCTGGACTTTATCGGTTTTGTAGATCACCATGTTATCCCGCAGGTAATCAAAGCCCAGTTCGTTGTTGGTGCCATAAAGAATATCGCTGTTGTAGGCGGCTCGGCGCTGTTCGTTATCCAGCCCATGGACCACCAGACCCACGGAAAGCCCCAGATAGCGGTAAACCTTGCCCATCCACTCGGAGTCACGCTTGGCCAGATAGTCATTGACCGTGACAATATGAACACCCTTGCCGGTCAGGGCATTGAGATAAGCGGGGAGGGTGGCCACAAGGGTTTTGCCTTCACCGGTTTTCATTTCGGCGATGCGCCCCTGATGCAGCACAATGCCGCCGATGATCTGCACATAGAAATGGCGCATGCCCAGAACCCGGTCGGAAGCCTCGCGGCAGGCGGCGAAAGCATCAGGGAGCAGGTCATCTAAGGTTTCGCCTTTGGCGAGCCTTTCACGAAAAAGGGTGGTTATCCCCTGCAGCTCAGAATCGGACATGGCCCGGTAGGTCTCCTCCAACGCCATTACCTGCTTGGCAATGGGCTCAATGCGGCGGATTTCCCGGTCGGAGTAGCTCCCGAATAATTTTTGAAAAAATCCCATCTGCTTTATACCTCTATTCTTTTAAGTAGCTGACTGCCGTGAGGCGTTTTGGGAAAAACCCTCTTCTCAAACCACGAGTATTCACTGTGCCAGCCTCAATTGGTTAATTTTACCATTATCTTCCAAATTTTGCACCTTTTATTTTGTGTTCATACCCATAGAAGGATCGGTGCTTTTCAAAACCGGAAAATATTTTGGTTTGCAGGGCTTGAATTCAGCCCTGTGATAAAAGCGAGAAAAGCCCAGAAATTAAACGGCACTAGACTAACTCAATTTATCATTTTACCCTTTATAGTGCAGGCTGTCAACAAAATGGAATGACCATATTGTGAAAAAAGTGTGTACAGGCTGCCCCGAAGCCTTAGAGGGTAATTTCTTTGTGCCAATGTCTTGCGAAATTTGTCGTTTGCCATTATAATAATATTTGGATAACACCGTATACAAACAGATGTGAAAGGGGCTTTATGTATGACTTATTCTCATGAAGTAGAGCAAATGTGTACCCTCACCAAGGGTCCGCATCACGGCCCTGCGCCAATTCCCGAGGAGGGACGCTGGGTTAAAGCATATCAGATTACCGATATTTCCGGCTTGTCGCACGGCGTGGGCTGGTGTGCACCCCAGCAGGGTGCTTGTAAGCTGACACTCAACGTTAAAGAAGGCATTATTCAGGAGGCTCTGGTGGAAACACTGGGCTGCTCCGGCATGACTCACTCCGCTGCGATGGCCGGTGAGATTCTGCCCGGCAAAACCATGCTGGAAGCACTGAACACCGACTTGGTTTGCGATGCTATCAACGTTGCGATGCGTGAAATTTTCAAACAGCTGGCCTATGGCCGCAGTCAGACCGCTTTTTCTGAGGGCGGGCTTCCGATCGGAGCCGGGCTTGAGGATTTGGGCAAGGGCCTGCGTTCGCAGATCGGCACCATCTTCTCCACCAAGGCCAAGGGCGTGCGTTATCTGGAGATGGCCGAGGGTTATATCACCAAGCTGGCTGTGGATGACGGCGGCGAGGTTATCGGCTATGAGTTTGTCAAGGTGGGCAAAATGCTGGAGGATATCCGCCACGGCAAAACCCCTGACGAGGCTTATAAAAACAATTTGGGCAACTATGGTCGGTATGCGGATGCTCCCAAATACATAGACCCCCGTGAAGAATAATAGAGTGGAGGGAACAAGTATGGCTAAGTTTGAAGGACAGGCAAGAAGAATGCCCAAGATCGAGGGCTGCCTGAAAGAGTACGGATTCTCCTCCCTGGAACAGGCGAAGGAGCTTTGCCTTGAAAAGGGCATTGATGTGGAAGCCATTGTTAAGGGCGTTCAGCCCATTGCTTTTGATAACGCTGTGTGGGCCTATACACTGGGCACCGCCATTGCTCTGAAAAAGGGCAACACCAAGGCTGCCGAAGCCGCTGAGACCATCGGTGTGGGCCTGCAGGCATTCTGCATCCCCGGTTCTGTAGCCGAGCAGCGCAAGGTGGGTCTGGGCCACGGTAATCTGGGAGCCATGCTCCTGCGGGAAGAGACCAACTGCTTCTGCTTCCTGGCCGGGCATGAATCCTTTGCCGCCGCCGAAGGCGCCATCGGTATTGCAAGAACCGCCAACAAGGCTCGGAAAGCCCCCCTGCGGGTTATCCTCAACGGCCTTGGCAAGGATGCCGCTTATATCATCAGCCGCATCAACGGCTTCACCTATGTGGAGACCGAATATGATTTCGCCACCGATGAGCTGAAGGTTGTCCGTGAGGTTGCCTTCTCTAAGGGCGAAAAAGCCGCTGTTCGCGTGTTCGGCGCCAACGATGTGCTTGAGGGCGTGGCCATCATGAAGATGGAGAAGGTTGATGTTTCCATCACTGGTAACTCCACCAACCCCACCCGGTTCCAGCATCTGGTAGCCGGTACTTATAAGAAACTTTCTTGGGAAAATGGCTTCCCTTATTTCTCCGTTGCTTCCGGCGGCGGCACCGGACGCACCCTGCATCCCGACAACATGGGCGCAGGCCCTGCTTCCTACGGCCTGACCGATTCCATGGGTCGTATGCATGGTGATGCTCAGTTTGCTGGTTCTTCTTCCGTTCCTGCCCACGTGGAAATGATGGGTCTGATCGGTATGGGCAACAACCCCATGGTCGGTGCTACCGTGGCTTGTGCCGTTGCTGTTGAGGAATCTGCTCGTTAGTCGTAGTTTTTAATAGAAGAATCCCCTTCGCCTTTGGGCGGAGGGGATTTTTTATCGCCGGGCGGTTCAGTATTTTTTCTCCAGATGCCGGAAAATAAAAATGCCAATGAGAACCTGAAAAATCAGGTAGCCTGTTAAAAAAAGCGAAATGGGGATAGAATCTGTGAGGATTTCCAGCTTGCCCAATACAGAAAAAACTGTGATAGAAAAGCTGATCACAACAATACCCAGTATGTAGGCATAGCGCCCGGCCTTATTCCGCAGTTGTTTTTTGCGCTCATCCTCTAATTCGATCTGCTGTTGCTCCAGCCTTTGGGAATAACGGGCTTGATTCTTTGGCGCATTCCAATAAAGGTATCTGCCCACAGCGACAGCGCCGGGTGCCATAAAAGCCCCGGTAAAGCCGAACAATAGGCTGTCCAGCTTAGTATCCCATACCAATGCGGTGATTAGGCACAAAAGCCCCAGTATTATATAAACAAATCCTACGAAAAGATTATTTTTTTTCATGTTCCCGGTTCCTTTCATAAACAAAGATTGCCTCAATGGGCTTACCAAAGAAATCCGCTATCAGAAAAGCCAGCTCAAGGGAAGGATTGTATCGCCCATTTTCAATGGAGCTGACAGTCTGCCTTGAAACCCGGATGGCTTTTGCAAAATCCTCTTGATTCAAACCCTGTTCTTTTCGAAGCTGCTCCACATGGTTATGCAAGGTTATCCTCCTATTTGACAAGTTTGCTTTACATATCCAGTTTAGCAAACAACACCTGATATGTCAAGCTTGTTTTACATGACTCTTAAAAAATCCCCCGGCAGGCCGCTTTTAGAGCTGCTCTACCGGGGGATCGCTGTATTTTATCGGTTAATGGCATCCTTGAGCTTATCAAAAAAGCTCTTGCGCTTGGCATAGTTTTTATCGCTGGTAGAAGCCTCAAATTCCTTGAGAAGCTCTTTTTGCTTGGAGGTCAGGTTTTGGGGAACCTCCAGCACCACCCGGACATATTGATCGCCACGGCCACGCCCGTTGACATAGGGCACACCCTTATTCCGCAGGCGGAAAGTGGTGCCGGGCTGGGTTCCTTCGGGCACCGAGTAGGAAACCTTACCGTCCACAGTGGGAACCACAATTTCGTCGCCAAGAGTTGCCTGTGTGTAAGTGAGGGGAATATCGCAGTGTATGTCAAAGCCGTTGCGTTCAAAAATAGTGTCCGGACGTACGGTAACGGTGATGATGCAGTCTCCAGGAGGGCCGTTGTTCAGGCCGGAATCGCCTTCTCCACGCAGGGCAAAGGCCTGACCGTCGTCAATACCGGCGGGAACATTTACTTCCACCTTTTTGGAGGTGCGTACCCGGGCTTTGCCGCCGCAGGTGCCGCAGGGAGAAGTGATGATGCGCCCCTTACCGCCGCACCGAGGGCAGGTTTTGGCTGTCTGGATCACGCCGATGGGGGTGCGCTGAGAAACCTTTACCTGACCGGCGCCGCCGCAATCGGGGCAAACCTCGGCCGAGGTCCCCGCCGCCGCACCAGTGCCGCCGCAGTCGTGGCAACTTTCCATATGGCTGATGGAAATGGTCTTTTTACAGCCGTGGACTGCTTCCAGAAAATCCAGCGGCACGGTGATATGAACATCCCCGCCTTTGATCGGCCCGTTGGGGTTGCGGGTGCGGGTGCTTCCGCCGAAGCCGCCGAAAAAGCTCTCAAAGATATCCCCTAAATCATCAAAGCCGAAGCCACCGCCATAAGCACCGCCTCCACCGCCGAAGTTGGGGTCCACACCGGCGTGGCCATACTGGTCATACCGGCTTTTCTTTTCGGAATCGGATAAGACCTCATAGGCCTCGCCGATTTCCTTAAATTTGGCTTCCGCATCTTTGTTGTCGGGGTTCAGGTCGGGGTGGTACTCCTTGGCCAGTTTGCGGTATGCCTTTTTAATTTCACTTTCAGAGGCTCCCTTGGCCACCCCAAGAACCTCATAATAGTCTCTCTTTTCTGGCAATATGACCACCTCTGTTTGGTAAGCAGGCGGGTGCCTGCGCTTTCTTGTTGGATTTTAGCACACAAAATGTAGGTAATCGGTCAAAACACTCTTAGTCAGTATACCCGCAGACATGCCTTGGTGTCAATGGAGGCTTCGCCTCTTTCGTCGGGCATAGGCGTGTGGAAATCTTTACCTTCGTGCCCGTTGGCTTATAAGAGGCTTGCTTTGGGGTTTCGCCTCTTTCGTCGGGCATAGGCGTGTGGAAATCTTTACCTTCGTGCCCGTTGGCTTATAAGAGGCTTGCTTTGGGGTTTTGCCTCTTTCGCCGGGCATAGGCTTGCTTGCTGGAATTTGTTGAATCAGTCCTCGATGTCATGAACACGGTTTTTCTTTGCTACTTTCTTTTTTTCAAAAAGAAAGTAAGGGCATCCGCCAGCGTGAAAGCCGGCGGATGCTGATTGTATAACCTTAAGAGTAGTCCGGCAGGGGATTACTTATCGTCGTTGACTTCGGTGTATTCGGCATCCACCACACCATCATCGGGGGCGCCGGGGTTGGGAGTACCTTCGGGAGCCGCGCCGCCTGTTTGCTCATAAACCTTAGCAGAAATCTCATAGAATTTCTTCTGGAGATCCTCCTGCTTGGCTTTAATGTCATCCAGATTGCTGCCCTTAAGAGATTCCTTCAAAGCGTCTACCTTGCTCTGCACCTCGGATTTTTCAGCATCGCTGATCTTTCCGCCCAGCTCGCCCAAGGTTTTTTCGCTCTGATAAACCAGCTGATCGGCGTTGTTGCGGGTTTCAATTTCTTCCCGGCGCTTTTTATCCTCAGCGGCATACTGCTCGGCTTCCTTCATGGCCTTCTCAATATCCTCTTTGGACATGTTGGTGCTGGCAGAGATGGTGACATGCTGCTCTTTGCCGGTACCCTTATCCTTGGCGGATACATTAACAATGCCGTTGGCATCGATATCAAAGGTTACTTCGATCTGGGGAACGCCGCGGGGTGCGGGAGGAATGCTATCCAGATTAAAGCGGCCGAGGGTTTTGTTGTCGCTGGCCATGCTGCGCTCACCTTGAAGCACATGAACCTCAACGGAGGTCTGGCCGTCGGCGGCAGTGGAGAACACCTGGGATTTCCGGGTGGGGATGGTGGTGTTGCCTTCAATAATTTTGGTGAAAACGCCGCCAAGGGTTTCAAGACCCAAGGACAGAGGCGCTACATCCAGCAGAACCAAGCCTTCGACATCACCGGTGAGAACACCGCCCTGAATAGCGGCACCCAAAGCAACGCATTCATCGGGGTTGATGCCCTTAAAGGGATCCTTGCCCATGTAATTTTTAACAGCGTCCTGAACAGCGGGAATACGGGTGGAACCGCCCACCAGCAGAACCTTTTGAATGTCGCTGGGCTGGAGGCCTGCATCCTTCATGGCCTGCTTGACAGGGCCCATGGTTTTTTCCACCAGATCGGCGGTCAGCTCGTTGAACTTAGCCCGGGTCAGGGTGATATCCAAGTGCTTGGGGCCGGTTGCATCGGCGGTGATAAAGGGCAGGTTGATGTTGGCGGTGGGCATGCCGGAAAGCTCAATCTTGGCTTTTTCGGCTGCTTCCTTCAATCTCTGGAGAGCCATTTTGTCGCCCTTTAGATCAATGCCGCTTTCCTTTTTAAAGGTATCGGCCAAGTAGTTGATGACACGCTCGTCAAAATCATCGCCGCCCAAGCGGTTGTTACCGGCAGTAGCCAGAACTTCCTGAACGCCGTCGCCCATTTCAATGATGGAAACGTCGAAGGTACCGCCGCCAAGGTCATAAACCATGATTTTCTGGTCTTCTTCCTTGCCCAAGCCGTAGGAAAGGGCGGCAGCAGTAGGCTCGTTGATGATTCTCTTGACTTCAAGACCCGCAATGCGGCCGGCATCCTTGGTGGCCTGACGCTGGGAGTCGGTAAAATAAGCGGGCACGGTGATGACCGCTTCGGTGACAGGATGGCCCAGATAAGCCTCTGCATCCTCTTTCAGCTTTTTCAGCACCATAGCGGAAATTTCTTGGGGTGTATACTTTTTGCCGTCAATATCCACCTTGTAGTCGGTGCCCATGTGGCGTTTGATGGAAATCACGGTGCGGTCGGGGTTGGTGATGGCTTGACGCTTTGCCACCTGACCCACCATACGCTCGCCATCCTTGGCGAAAGCGACTACAGAAGGGGTGGTGCGGGAGCCCTCGGGATTGGCGATAACAACGGCTTCGCCGCCTTCCATAACGGCTACGCAGGAGTTGGTTGTACCTAAATCGATACCAATAATTTTACCCATAATAAAAAAGTCCTCCTTTTACAGCCGGTGGGGCGTCGCCCCGACTTTACCGGCCGGATGTTGTGTTTGATCAAATAATTTATATGAACAGGAAGCTAGTTTGCGGTTTGCACCATGGCATACCGGATAACACGATCCCCTATACTATAACCCTTTTGCAGAACCTGCGAAACCACGTTTTCGCCCAAAGCCTCATCCTCGATATGCATCACGGCGTTGTGACGCTGGGGGTCAAAGGGCTCTCCCACCACGCCGATGGCCTTGACTCCGAAGGAATCCATGACCCCTTGCAGGCTCTGGTAAATCATGTCGATGCCTTTCAGGAACTCGCTGTCTTCACAGGGATGCTCCATGGCCCGCTCAAAGTTATCCAGCACAGGCAAAAACTTTTCAACAGCGGCGGCTGTGGCAGTGGGGAAAAGCTCCTCCCGTTCCCGCTGGCTGCGCTTGCGGAAGTTATCGTATTCCGCCATAGTGCGCAGATGTTGGTCGGTCAGCTCAGCCACCCGTTTTTCCAGCAGTTCCAATTCGGTGGGCTGCTGTGCCTCCTCCTGAGAAGTGGCTTCGGTTTCCTGGCAGGTTGGGATTTCCTCCTCCAGAGGTGTTTCGAGGCAGGAATCTTTATCGTCTATGTGACCCATGTCGTGATCTGTCTCCTTTCCGTGGCCCCGCTCAATCCCGAGGCTCCAATGTTTCTGAAAGCAACTCCCCCAAGGTCTTGGCAAAATATTCAAGGTGGGGGATGATGCGGGCATAATTGATGCGGATGGGGCCAACAACGGCTACAGCCCCGGCACGCTGCCCGCCCACATCGTAGTGGGTGACCAGCACAGAGGAATTGATCAGCTCATGGGGCTGGTTTTCCTTGCCTATGGTCACACTGATGCCAGTATCGCTGGTGATCAGCTCCTGCACCTTTTCCTTCTGGCCCAAAAGATCCAGAAGATCCCGGGCAACCTGCTCAAATTCCCTGTATTCCAGCAGCCGGGTGCCGCCGGAAAGGAAATAATGGCCATCGTTGATTTCTTTGCAAAGCTCATAAATGCTGACAAGGATGGGGGTGAAAATTCTTGAATATTCACCCAGTGAAACCGAGGCGGAGCTAATGTATTCCGACGAGATGCTATCCAAGCTTTTACCGGAAAGCCGGGAGTTGATAAAGTTAATAAAAAACTCGATCAGCTTAGGTGTCAGAATAAAATCCACCCGGCAGACCTTGCTGCGAATCATACCGTTGGTGGCAATCACAATAATCACCACGGTGTTGGTACCGGCGGCAATGAGATCGATGCGGCTTACCCTGACCGTTTTGGGGGTATAGGTGGAGGCGATGGTGGCGCAGTTGGTGTAACTGGCCAGAGCCTGTGCCGTATCGGCTAAAAGCCGATCAGGGTCCGGGTTGCGCACATTAAAGAGGGAATCAATTTCGTCCCGCTCCTCTTGAGATAAAGGATCGCACCGCATAATGGAATCAATGTATTCCCGGTAGCCTAAATGAGAGGGAACCCGCCCCGCCGAAGTGTGGGGCTGCTCCAAGTAACCCATTTCAAAAAGCCAAGCCATATCGCTGCGGATGGTGGCGGATGAAACCGGCATACCCAGATATTCCACCAGAAGCTTTGAGCCCACGGGCTCTCCTGTCTGAATAAAAATTTCCACAATGGCTGCTAAAATTTTCTTTTTTCGTTCGCTGAGAGTCACAGGCTCACCTCCTTTTTATGCCATGGCTAAAAGGTTTGTTTTGGATACTGGCACTCATGTATCTTGAGTGCTAAACACAATATAGCATGAAAACTTCCCTTTGTCAAGGGCGTTCACAGATTGTTTTCACATTTTCTAGCACTCTAATCAATCGAGTGCTAGATCAACGAAATTTTTTAAAAAATTTTCCAGCAAGCTGCAATAATTTTGACATTATTCGTCACCTATTAATTGAAAGCTTTAAAATAAACCTTAATAATCACGCTTTGTAAGAATTTTAGAAAAATACGCTCCTATTGTGGTGTTTTGCATAAATTTTTGATTGCCTATATTTTGGTGATAGACTTGAGCATCGCATTGTGCGAAAACGAAGCCATAAAAAAGCTTTTAAAAAAGCCGTTTTTATAGAATTATTTTGCGGAAGCCTCTTTTTGGCACCCAGTTTGCCAGCGGTCAGCAGTGTTTTTTCCCTTACAAATTGGGATTATAATTATTACAAAAGTATGTTATACTGTATTTTGTTAAATTTTATTTTGTCTGTGAACCACTGCGGCAAGCGAAACAGAAGGTTAAACTGTAATTTTTTGCCCCTGTGCCTTTGCTTGGTACGGGCGGAAGGTTAGTTATTTTGGAGGAGGTAATTATGAGTAACCCCAGCAGACGCAGAGCTTCTTCTGCAAAAAAAGCCGTTAGGCGCACAGCTGTATTTGCTACGACTGGATTTGTGGTGATACTTAGCGGCGTTTTGTGTCTCCATTCTCTGTTTTCTACCGGCGAGGCAGCGGCTGCCCCCAGCCTGATCAATGGATCGGTGACGGTTGGCAGCGTTCAAACTAAAACACATATGGTGAGCAATTTGGCACCTTCTGCCGCAGAGGCAACCCGGGAAAATAAACCCAAGGTAGAAACAGCGGTTTATAACCCATCTTCTGCCAAGCAGACCGATACAGGCTCTGCTTTGAAGATTGCTCCCGTTTCTTTTGAAGACGACGATGATGACCAGAAGGAAGCAGTAGCTGCATCCGTTCCTGTTAAAAAATTCGGTGATAAAATTTCCGAATGGAACAAGATCAACGGCGATGTAAAGGCATGGCTGCAAGTCGGCGGCACCAATATCGATTACCCTGTTATCTTTTATCCACAGGATGTAAATTATTACACCCATTTGAACTACCGTAAGCAGCAGGATAAGAATGGCGTTATCTGGGCGGATGCCAAGGCTGTTGCCGGTTCTGCGGAGAATCTCACCAAAAATACGGTTATCTATGGACATAACTGGACAAACTACTCCACGCCGAAAATTGGCGATGCCAATGATGTGATGTTTGCTCAGCTTCCGGCCTTCCATTATCTGGATTTTGCCAAGCAGAACCAGTTCATTAACTTCTCCACGGCGGAAGGCGATATGCGGTTCCAGGTTTTTGCCGCATTCTATACCGAGATTGATTTCTATTACAACAACAGCGCTCCTACCACCGATGAGCTGAAAGCCATTATTTCCAGTGCCCGCAATCGGAGCCTTCACGATTATGACATTCAGGTAAGCGGCGACGATAAGATTGTTACCCTTTCCACCTGCACCCGTGTGTTTGGCAAGACCGACCGCCAGCGCTTTGTGGTTATGGGCAAACTGGTGGATTCCACCGCTCAAAATGTTACCGTCACTGCCAACAACGATTACCAGAAGCCCAACCTGTAATCGGATAGAATTGCATTATTAAAATCCTCCGGCTTTTTGCCGGGGGATTTTTGCCTTTAAGCGGCGGTTGACAAGCCATTGCTGCCGTGTTACCATTTTTTTAAACAACCGAAAATCAAGAGCGGCAGGACTCGGCAAAGGATGGCTAAAATGGAGCAAAACGAAAAAAGGTTAAAAAGCCTGTTTCCGCAGGTCAAAACAGTGGATGTCAAGGCGGCCCGGGCGGCACAGCGGCGGCTGGATAGCCTCATTAAGCCCACAGGCAGTCTGGGGCGCCTGGAAGAAATGGCCGTGCAGGTCTGCGGGATTACCGGCGAGCTTTATCCAGAGATCCACCGGCGCAGTCTGCTGATTATGGCGGCAGATAACGGTGTGGTGGCCCAAGGCGTGGCCGGTGCACCCCAATCGGTGACTCTTTCCCAAACGAAAAATTTGGCGCTGGGTGTTGCCGGGGCAGCTGTATTGGCACGTCAGTTTAGCGCTGATTTAGTTGTGGTGGATGTGGGTGTGGATACCGATGAGGTGATGCAGGGGGTGCTTGACCGGAAAATACGCCGCAGCACCGGGGATATTTCCCAAGAAGCGGCCATGACCCGGGAGCAGGCCTGTGCCGCTATATTGGTGGGCGTGGAAACAGCCCATGAGGCTTATGAGCAGGGTAGCCGCCTGCTGGGTGCAGGAGAAATGGGTATCGGCAACACCACCACAGCGGCGGCGGTGCTTTGCGGCCTGACCGGCCTTGCCCCCCGGCAGACCGTGGGCTTTGGCGCCGGGCTGACGCAGGAGGGCTACCAGAACAAAATCAGCGTGGTGGAAAAAGCACTTGCCTTTCATAAAGCGCATTCCAATGACCCGCTTGAGGTTCTTTCCAAGCTGGGTGGGCTGGATATTGCCGCTATGGCAGGGATTTATCTGGGTGGAGCTATCACAGGCTGCCCGGTGGTGGTGGATGGCTTTATCTCCGCAGTAGCGGCCTTGGTAGCCTGCCGCTTGGAACCGGCCATACGCCTCTTTCTGCTGGCCTCTCACCGTTCGGCGGAGCCTGGCTTCCGCTGGGTCATTGAAGAAATGGGTTTGGAGCCTCCCTTGGATTTGGGGATGCGCCTTGGTGAGGGGAGCGGCTGCCCACTGCTTTTTGCCTTGTTGGATGGGGCTTTTGCCGCCATGCGGGAAATGGCCAGCTTTCAGGAGGCCGGTATGGATGAGGAATACCAGAAGCCATTGGCTTTTGCTGCAAAGGAGTAGCCATGGAAAAGGGATATATACAAGTGTATACCGGGAATGGCAAGGGTAAAACCACTGCCTTGCTGGGTCTTGCCCTGCGGGCCTGCGGAGCGGGGCTGGGGGTATATCTGGGCCAGTTCCTCAAGGAAGACAGCACCAGTGAGATACAGGCTTTGAAGGCCTACCTGCCCCAGGTAACGGTGGAGCAGTATGGGCCGGGCTATTTTATAGCAGGCAGAGAGCCCAATGAGCAGGAAAAAGCCATGGGAACTGCCGGGCTGGAAAAGGCCCGGGTGGCCATGCTTTCAGGAAAATACAGCCTGATTTTGCTGGATGAAATCAACGTTGCCTTGAGCAAGGGCTTGGTGGAATTGGATGCTGTGCTGGCGCTGATGGAGCAGAAGCCTGCCGGTGTGGAGCTGGTGCTAACCGGCAGAGGAGCGATGCCGGAAATCATCGAGGCTGCTGATCTGGTTACCGAAATGCGGGAAATCAAGCATTACTATAAAGACGGCGTGCAGGCCCGGGTGGGGATTGAGCGATGAACATACTCATTGGCGGCGGCTGTAAAAATGGGAAATCCACCCTCGCTCAGCACCTTGCCCGGGAATTGGCGGGGGAAAAGCTTTATTACATCGCCACCATGGAGCCTGTAGATGGTGAGGATCACCAACGCATTGCCCGCCACCGCCGGGAGCGGGAGGGCTGGGGCTTTGAAACGCTGGAACAGCCTCGCCACATTGAAAAGATTCTGGAGCGAAGCGACCCGGCTGGTACCTTTCTGCTGGATAGCATCACCTCCCTGTTGGCACAGGAGATGTTTTTGCCCGATGGTTCGGTGAGCCAGGAGGCGGGAAGCCTCGTCACAAAGGGGCTGACCCAGCTGGCTCAGGCCACCGGTCATCTGGTGATGGTATCCGATGCCATTTACTCCGATGCCCGCCAGTATGATAGCCTGACCCAGCTTTATCGCCGGGAGTTGGCGGGGGTAGAGCGGGCCATGGCCGCTCTCTGCGACTGTGTGCTGGAGGTTAGTGCAGGTTGTGTGATTTTCCATAAGGGAAGGGAGGCGCTGAGCGGTTTTGAAGCGATTCTTTAAAGGCTTTGTAATGACAGTAGGCATGTTTTCCATTCTGCCTGTGCCTCCCTTGTGGGAGGATAGCCTGATGCGGCTGATGCTGCCCCTTCTGCCGCTGGTTGGACTGGTGATTGGGGCGTTGTGGATGGCACTTGCCTATCTGTTGGAAGCGTCGGCTCTGCATCCGGCCATGACAGCGGCTTTGGTAGCGGTGTTCCCGTATGTTCTGACCGGCTTTATCCATTTGGATGGCTATATGGATACCAGCGATGCCGTGCTTTCCCGCCGTCCTCTGGAAAAAAGGCGGGAAATCCTCAAAGACCCCCACTTGGGTGCGTTTGGAGCCATTATGTTGGCTGGGCTGTTTTTGCTGGCTTTTGCGGGGGCATGGGCCTTTATAGAGGGAGGGGAGAACCCTCTGCTTCTGCTGCTGGTACCGGTGGTTTCCCGGTGTGGCTGTGGTGCGGCCACTTTGGCTCTGCCGCCCATTTCCAATAGCGGCTATGCCTATACCTTTCAGCAAACAGCGGGAAAACAGGATAAGCTGGTGCCGGTGATTACAGCCATAGCCGCCGGTGTGACTGCTTTTGGTTTAGCCGGCCCCCTTGGTGCGGCGGTGGTGCTGGCAACGGCAGGCGGCTTTTGTATCGCCATGGGCTGTGCTTTTCGCTCTATGAAAGGTGTGTCAGGAGACTTGGCGGGCTTTGCCTTGACTGTGGCCGAGCTTTGCGGACTGTGGGCGGCGGCGATCCTGTGAGGCGGGCGGCCCTACAAAACAGCTTGCTGTTTTGTAGCTGGGGCGGCAAAGCCGCACCAGTGCGCAAAGCGCAGCCGCCCGCCGGGTTCACCCATCAAAATATTGCCACAGAAAGGGATAAAAACAATGGTGCTGATTATAGGCGGAGCCTTTCAAGGCAAGCGGGAATATGCGCTCGGGCGTTTTGGTCAGGCAGAGGTATGGAACTGCGCACCGGAAGATACCCGCCAGCCTAGAGGGGCTGTAATTGTGGGGCTGGAGCAATGGCTCTGGGCCTTGATTCAGGCCGGAGAGGACGTTGAACAGACGCTGGAACAAGTACTGCCATTGTGGGCGGATTCGGCTGTGCTGTGCGAGGATATCACCGGCGGCGTGGTGCCCATGGATAAGCAGGAACGCCTCTGGCGGGAGGTAACTGGCCGGGCCATGACCCGCCTTGCCGGTGAGGCAGATGAGGTGGTGAGGCTGTTTTGCGGATTGCCCACCAAGCTGAAATGAGCCGCATCCATTTGATACGCCACGGCAAAACCAGAGCAAATCTAGAGCACCTTTACTGCGGGCGCACCGACCTGCCCCTATGCTCGCAAGGCATAGAAGAGCTGGAAAAGCTGAGCCGAGCCGGGCCGTATCCGGGGGCAGACTGCTTTTTCACCAGCGGTGCTCTGCGGACAGAGCAGACCCTTGCACTGACCTATGGCGTGGTCAAGAGCGAAGCAATTCTTGCGCTGATGGAGTATCATTTTGGTGAGTTCGAGATGAAAAGCTATGAACAGCTTAAGGATTTATCCTCGTGGCAAAGCTGGGCGCTGGATACCAACGGGGAAGTTGCCCCTCCCGGCGGGGAAAGCCGCAGGGCGTTTGCCGCCCGGATTCAGGCGGGCTTTGAGCAGGTGGTCTGCCGCCTTGATGGTCAGAATGGGGCGGTTATCTGCCATGGCGGGGTGATTGCCAACTTGATGGAGGCATTTTTCCCCGGAGAAAAGAATTTTTACCAGTGGCAGCCCGCCTGTGGCCGGGGGTATACCTTGGTGCTTCAAAAAGGAAGGCCAGTGGAATATATGGCGCTATAGATATTAAACTCCCCCTTCTTTCGCCGGAAAGAAGGGGGAGTTTAATGAATGGTGCATCGGAATAAACGATGCTATCGTTCACAGAGAAAAGTTATTGTTTCTGGCCTGACCCAACCGAAAAAGAAAAGTTTTACTTAGCATCCAGCCAGTTCTGGCCGGTTCCCACATCTGCATCCAGCGGAACAGTGAGGGAAATGGCGTGTTCCATTTCTTCCTGTATCACCCGGCGGGCCTGCTGTTCTTCATCCTGCGGGCTTTCGATGATCAGTTCATCGTGCACCTGCAAAATCAGCCGGGAGCGGAGCCCCTCCGCCTGCAATCTGTCAAAGACCCGCACCATAGCGATTTTGATGATATCGGCGGCAGTTCCCTGAATGGGGGTGTTCATGGCTACCCGCTTGCCGAATTCGCGGGTGATGCGGTTGGAGGAGGAAAGCTCCGGCAAATAGCGCCGCCGCCCCAGCATGGTTTTCACATACCCATGGTCGGTGGCGTAGGCAATGGTATCCTCCATATACTGCTTCACGCCGCTGTAGGTGCGCAGATAGCCCTTGATGTAGCTATCCGCCTCGGCTACCGAAACGCCGATATCCTGCGCCAGTGAAAAGGCTCCAATGCCGTATACAATTCCAAAGTTGACCGCCTTGGCCCGGCTGCGCATCACAGGGGTAACAAACAAGGGGGGCAGATCGAACACCTGCGAGGCCGTAATGGTGTGGATATCCTCGCCGTTTTTAAAGGCGGCGATCATGTTCTCATCCTCAGCGATATGAGTCAGCACACGCAGCTCGATCTGGGAATAATCGGCATCCACCAGCACATTGCCCGCTTCTGCGTGGAAAAACCGGCGCAATTCACTGCCAAGCTCGGTGCGGATGGGGATGTTCTGCATATTGGGCTCAGTGGAGCTGATGCGCCCGGTGCGTGTCAGGGTCTGCTGGAAAACCGTATGGATACGGCCATCCGGCTCAATAACCTTGAGCAGCCCATCCACATAGGTGGATTTCAGCTTGGCCACCTTGCGGTATTCCAGAATTGCTGGGATAATGGGGTGCTTATCCATCAATCCTTCCAGTACATCGGCGTTGGTGGAATAGCCGGTTTTGGTTTTCTTTTTGGCGGGCAAGCCCAGCTTTTCAAAGAGAATAACACCCATTTGCTTGGGGGAGTTGATGTTGAATTCCTCGCCTGCCATGGAATAGATTTCGGCTTGATATTTGGCAATCTCCACGTCCAGCCGCTGGCCGTATTCGGTCAGCCCGGCGGCATCCACTGCCACCCCGGCGTGCTCCATATGGGCCAGAACCTTTGCAAGCGGCAGCTCAATGTCGGTGAAAAGATGAAGCTGGTCGTTTTCATCCATGGTTTGGTAAAGCTTATCGGCCAGAGCCGGGTATACCGCTAACTGGGCAAGATGGTGAGCCAGCTCTTCCTGTTTTTCGGAATCCGGTTCATAGGGGAGCTGGTATTCCCCTGCCAGTCTCTGGATAGAATAATCGGTGGCCGTGGGGTTGAGAATATAGGCCGCAATTTCCAGATCAAAAACAAGGTTTTGGGGTGAAATATTTTTGCGCAGGCAATAGCGGTAAAGGTTTTTGATGTGGTTGACCCGCTTGGGAAGAGCCGATTCCAACAAAATTTTTGCTGTTTCCTCCAGCTCATGGTCAAAGCAGAGGCGCTCAATACAGCCTTCCCCCTGAACCGAAACAAAGATGCCGCCCGGTTCCTCACCTTCAAAGAAAAAGAGAGCATCCAGCGCCTTGGCACGGCTTATCAGTTCAGCGGCATCGGCGGCACCCAGCTCTTCCCGGTTGGTGCACTGGATTTTTGTTTCCACAGGCTGAGAGACAGCGCCCTCCACCGGATAGACGCCCAGCTTATCCATCAAACTGAAAATTTCAAGCCGGGCCAGCAGACTGTAGGCATTGGCCATATCCGCTGGGCGCACCGCATAGGAGGCAAGGCTTGTATCAATGGGGGAATCCCGGTCGATGGTAACCAGCTCACGGCTCAGGTAAGCCATGTCTTTGCCATTTCGGAGCTTTTCCCGCAGGGCGGGGCGGATATCCAGATCCTCCAGCTTTTCGTAAATGGCATCCAGCGTGCCGTGCTCCTGAATCAGCTTGAGAGCTGTTTTTTCGCCTACGCCTGCCACACCCGGCACATTGTCGGAGGTATCCCCCATCAAAGCTTTTACATCAATGAGCTGGAGCGGCTCCACGCCGTAGGTTTCCCGGATATAGGCTTCGTCGCAGAACTGGGATTGGGGCTGTCCGCCCTTGGTGGAGGCAAGGCGCACGGTTACACAGTCCCCAATCAGCTGAAAGCTATCCCGGTCTCCCGTGGCGATGACACAGGAGTTCCCGCCCTGACAGCAGCTTTTGGAAAGAGTTCCCAGAAGGTCGTCCGCTTCGTAGCCGGAAAGCTCCACTGTGGTATAGCCCAGATAGGGGAGCAGCTCTTTGAGCAGAGGGAGCTGCTGAGCCAGCTCCTCGGGCATTCCTTTGCGCTGTGCCTTGTAGCCTTCGTATTTTTTGTGCCGAAAGGTGGGGGCTTTTAAATCAAAAGCCACTGCCACGCCATCGGGTTTGGTTTCGGAGAGCATTTTCTGCAAAATGGATAAAAAGCCGTAAATAGCATTGGTGTGCAGGCCGTCCTTGGTGGTCAGCGGGCGCACGCCATAAAAGGCTCGGTTGATAATGCTGTTGCCGTCAATGGCCAGAAGCTTCATGGTCAGGTCCTCCCTTGGCCGTATGGCGGCCGTGTGGTTTTGGTATGTCTGTTTAAGAAAAGAGAATATCAATGAGCCGGATGCTGGCGGGAGAAAACATAAACAATGCAAAAGCAACCAAAGCAAGGCCAATTAAGGGCAGCTGTATCGAAAGCATCGTTTTCCAATCCAGCCTTTTACTAAAAAAGGTGAATTTGATATACAGAACCACTCCCGTGAAAAGGGCCAGTAAATACCAGACTCCCATTGCAGTACTCCTTATTTAAAATTGGATAAGCTTAGTATAACACAAAACATTGCTAAATTTTAAGAAATTTGCTAAAATCGGATGATTGAGAATACAGAAAAGCAAAGGAGAGCAGCGTTGAAACTAGGGAAAATCCAGCTGCCAAAAACGGCCGCCCTTGCTCCCATGGCCGGTGTGGGGGATAGAGCCTTCCGGGAGATCTGCCGGGAATGGGGAGCCTGCTATGTGGTGGGCGAAATGGCCAGCTCTAAGGGAATGCAGTTTCACAATCGCAAAACAGCCCAGCTTCTGGCGCTTTCGGAGGCAGAGCGCCCGGCGGCGGTGCAGCTTTTTGGGGATGACCCAGCCATTATGGCTGATTCCGCTCGCTTGGCTATGGAGTACCGCCCGGATGTGCTGGATATCAACATGGGCTGCCCCGCTCCTAAAATTGCAGGTGGTGGGGCTGGGAGCGCTTTGATGAAAACCCCGGAGCTGGCGGGGGAGATCATAGCCGCTGTCTGCAACGCTGTGGAGATACCGGTTACGGTTAAGCTGCGCAAAGGCTGGAACGATCAGCAGGTCAACGCAGTGGAAATGGCGATCATCGCCCAGCAGGCCGGTGCGGCGGCCGTGACCATTCATGGCCGCACCCGGGAGCAGATGTATACACCCCCGGTGGATCTTTCGATTATCACCCGGGTTAAGGCGGCGGTGAGCATCCCGGTGATCGGCAACGGCGATGTGGATAGCGCCCAGTCGGCGGTGGAAATGTATGAGGCCACCGGGTGTGATCTTGTAATGGTAGGCCGGGGAGCCTTGGGAGCACCGTGGGTGTTTGAGCAGATACGCCACCGGATGGAAACTGGGGAGGAGATTCCTGCGCCGCCTCTTTCGGTGCGCATGGAGGTTATGCTAAAGCATATCAGCCTTGCCTGCGCCTATAAAGGGGAATACGTGGCTATGAAAGAAGCCCGCCGCCATGTGGGCTGTTATGTGCGAGGTCTTAAAAATGCGGCGGCTTACCGGCGGCAGGCCGGAACCCTGAGCCGGTATGAAGAGCTTGGGGAGTTTGCCGCACTTATTCTGCGGGAAAATCAGGGGGAAGAAGCCCTGTAGAGGGCTTCAAATATCCATAAACAAATACGGAATTGTTCGGATTTTCGACACATTCACAGCATTCTCCCCTTTCGTTGACAAAACACCCCCGCTGGTTTAAAATGGATAAGGACTAGCACTGTGAAAAATGGGGTATAACTATGGGAAAATGGAAGCGTTTGCTGGCTGTCGGGCTGGCGGCTGTTTTGTTTCTGACTGGGGTTGGCTGCAAGGGTTCCGATCAGCCTGACCCGGATGAAGAATCCTCGCAGGAAGAGGAAGATATGGAATACCCGGTGGAGGTGGGGGCGTTCAGCCTGCGCTCCCGGCCGGGGGATGTGGTTTCCCTTTCGCCCGCTTTAACCGAAAAGCTCTATGATTTGGGTTTTGGGAGCCGCCTGACAGGGGTTTCCGACTTCTGCGACTATCCCCCTGAGGCAGAGAGCCTGCCCCGATGCGGCACGGCCCAGCTGCCCGATATAGAGGCGATCAAAGAGCTTTCGCCGGATTTGGTGCTCAGCTCTGCGGCTTTGCCGGAGGGGGCGTGGACTGAGCTTCAGCAGTCGGATATCGAGGTTGTGGTGCTGCCGCCTGTCACCGATTTGGCGGCGCTGAGCCAAACCTATCTGGATATGGCCCGCTTGCTGGAGGGTAATACCACCGGCGCTCAAATAGGAGATTTATTTGTCAGCCAGCTGGAGGATAAAACCCAGCAGCTGGCCCGCACCATGATTGATGCCATCGGCGAGGAATCCCGCAAATCGGTGCTGTATGTCCGGGTGCTGGATTTTAACGTAGCCACCGGAGATACGCTGGAGCAGCAGCTTTTAGATCTGATCGGGCTGGATAATGCGGCCGAGGCTTTTACTGGCTGGACTGTACCGGAGGAAAGCTGGAAGGAACTGGCCCCCACCGTGATCTTTTCCGATAACTCCATCACCATGAAAATGTTTGAGCAGAATGCCTATTACAAGGGGATGAAGGCGGTAATCGGGGATGTTTGGATGCCGGTGGATGGCGCGATTCTGGAGCGGCAGAGCCTGCGCTCGCTGGATTTAATGGTGGAGATGGCAAAATATGCCTATCCTGAGGCGGATTTGGCGGGTTTTACCTTTGCACGTGAAAGCGGGGAGCCGGCAGAAGAGGCTTCCGAGCCGGATGCAAGCGGCGAGGATAGCGATCAGCTGCCATTGCCCTCTTCGATCAATTGAAAATAAGCGCAAGTGTTAGAGCCGGGAATTCCCTGAGAAATGAGGGGGAGTTTCCGGCAAAAAAGTTGACACAAAGCGGTTTGCGGGATATAATTTACAATGGAATTCGTGTTGAATAGTCTTGACTGTTCAACACGACAGCTTCAAAGGGCTGGCATGCGGTGTGTCCGCAGTGCATGAATTCGTTTTTTATAGTCATTTGGGGCATTTTTGCCCTGCGAGCTTGGCTCGCATACATAAAACAAACGCCTGTTTTATGTGCAAATGACTATATATTTGGGAAAAATTAAGGCCCTGCGCGCTGCAAAGCCCGGTTTTTCTCCCTGCAACCATATAGAAGAATAACGACTTTAAGCTGAAACAGCATAAAAGTATAACGGCTTTCCCGAGAGAGCCGTGAAAGGAATGTGGGTTAAGTTTATGGAATGGATGGGACTGAATGAGCTGCGGGAAAGTTTTCTCGCTTTTTTTGAGAGCAAGGGGCATACCCGGCTGCCCAGCGCACCCTTGGTGCCCCAGGGAGACAGCAGCCTTTTGCTGATCAATTCCGGCATGGCACCGCTGAAAAAGTATTTCCTCGGCTTGGAGACACCCCCAAACAAGCGGGTGACCACCTGCCAGAAATGCATCCGCACCCCGGATATTGAGCGGGTGGGCAAAACCAGCCGTCACGGCACTTATTTTGAAATGCTGGGCAACTTTTCCTTCGGCGATTATTTCAAGGAGGAAGCCACTACTTGGGCATGGGAGTTTATCACCAAAGAGCTGAAAATCCCCACCGACCGCCTGTGGGTTTCCATCTATGAAAACGACGACGATGCTTTTGAAATCTGGACAAAACGGCGTGGTGTCAGCCCTGACCGCATTGTTCGCTTGGGCAAGGAGGATAACTTCTGGGAAATCGGCTCCGGCCCCTGCGGCCCCTGCTCGGAGATTTATTTTGACCGGGGCGAGGCCAGCGGCTGCGGTTCCCCTGACTGTGCTGTGGGCTGCGACTGTGACCGCTATGTGGAATTCTGGAATCTGGTGTTCACTCAGTTCAATTCCGACGGCGAGGGCAACTATACCCCGTTGGAGCACCCCAACATCGATACCGGTATGGGCCTTGAGCGCTTGGCCTGCATCATGCAGGGCGTGGACAACCTCTTTGAGGTGGATACAGTCCAGAATATCATGAAGCACATTGCCCGCATTGCAGGTGTAACCTATAAACAAAACGAGAGAACCGACGTTTCTCTCCGTGTGGTCACCGACCATATCCGCTCCACTGTGTTTATGGTGGGCGATGGCGTGACCCCCTCTAACGAGGGCCGGGGCTATGTTTTGCGCCGTCTTTTGCGCCGGGCTGCCCGCCATGGCCGTCTGCTGGGTATCACCCGCCCCTTCCTGTTTGAAGTTTGCGATACCGTAATCGAAGAAAACCGCACCGCCTACCCGGCGCTGACGGAAAATGCCGGTTATATCAAAGAGGTCATCCGCTTGGAGGAGGAGCGCTTCTCCAAGACCATTGCCCAAGGCATGGAGCTGTTGGGTCAGCTGATTGACCGGGTTGAGCTTTCCGGGTTGGGCAAAAAGATTATTGATGGCCTTGCCGCTTTTAACCTGTATGATACCTTTGGCTTCCCCCTTGACCTGACCAAGGAGATCGCCGCCGATCACGGCATTGAAATCGACGAAGATGGTTTTCTTGCTCAGATGGAGCAGCAGCGCCGCCGGGCCAGAGAGGCCAGAGAAAAGAACGGAGGCGTGGGCTGGGAAGAAGATGTACTGGCACAGCTGGATATCGAGGATTCCTTTACCTATGGCTCAATGAAGGTGGATTCCAAGATTCTGGAAATTGTGGCAGAAGGCCAGCGGGTTCAGGAAATTGTGCAGGGTCAGGAAGGCGTCCTGCTCTTGCAGGAGACCCCTTTCTATGCCGAAAGCGGTGGCCAGATAGGCGATACCGGCACCATTGCTCTGGGTGACAGCGTTTTTGCGGTGGAAAACTGCAAAAAATCCCCCACCGGGCATATTCTGCACATCGGCCGGGTTGTCAGCGGCAGCTTTAAAGCAGGCGAAAAGGCTGTTGCTGCCGTGGATGAAAACCGCCGCCGTGCCATTATGCGCAACCACACCAGCGCCCACCTGCTGCAAGCCGCCCTGCGTCAAGTGCTGGGCGAGCATGTTCATCAGGCCGGCCAGATGGTGGATAACAAAGCCTGCCGCTTTGACTTCACCCATTTCAGCGCCGTAACCTCGGAACAGCTCAAAGAAATTGAAGCCTTGGTCAACGGCATGATTTTGGATTCCATTGATGTTTCCACCACTGAAATGCCCATTGAGCAGGCCAAGGAACTGGGCGCCATGGCTTTGTTCGGCGATAAATATTCCGATGTAGTCCGGGTCTGCAACGTAGGCGGACGTTCCATTGAGCTGTGCGGCGGCACCCATGTTGCCAACACCGCCCAGATTGGATTGTTCCGTATTTTGCATGAAACCTCGGTTGCGGCGGGTGTTCGCCGTATCGAAGCAGTAACCGGCTCCAATGTGCTGGCCATGCTGGATGAAAAGGATGCCATTCTCCAAAGCACCTGCGAGGCCCTTAAAGTAGGCGGAGCCGCCGAGCTTCCCGCCCGTGCCGCCGCTCTGACACAGGAGCTCAAGGATTCCCAGCGGGAAATCCAGCGCCTGAGCAGCATGATGGCCGCCGCCCAGAGCCAATCCGCTCTTTCGGATATGACCGATATCGGCCCTGTGGCCTTTGTCAGCGTCAGCTTTAACAATGCCGGTGTGGAGGCTCTGCGCTCCGCCGCCGATAAGATTAAATCCCAGCACAGCAACGCTGTGGGTCTGCTGGTTTCCCGTGAGGAGGCAAAGGCTACTCTGTTTGTTTTTGCCGGGCCGGAGGCTCTCGAGGCCGGTATTCACTGCGGCAATCTGGTTAAGGCCGTTGCCGGTGTGGCAGGCGGCTCGGGCGGCGGGCGCCCCGATGGCGCCATGGGCGGTATTGCCGACCTGAGCCAAGTGGATAAGGCCATAGCGGCTGCTCCCGGGCTTGTGGAAGAAGTGCTGGCGAAGAAGTAGAACCCCCAATACGAAAGGCGGGAGAAAATGGATTGCTTATTTTGTAAGATTGCACAGGGTGAAATACCCTCCAACAAGATTTACGAGGATGATCAGGTGGTTGCCTTTCACGATATCGACCCAAAGGCTCCCACGCATTTTCTGGTGATCCCCAAGGCGCATATCCAAAGTGCCGCTCAGATTGACAGCGCAAATTCCGCTGTGATTGGGCATGTTTATGAAGTGATCGCCAAGCTGGCCCGGGAGCTCAAGTTAGAAAAGGGCTTCCGTGTGGTAACCAACTGTGGGGAAGAAGGCGGCCAGACTGTGGGGCATCTTCACTTTCATGTTTTGGCGGGTCGGCTGCTGGCGTGGCCTCCCGGCTGATGCCTTTGCTGAAGTTTAATTTGTGAAATTTAAGTTTGTGAGGTTTTAACTGTGAAAGACACCTATACCCTGAATGTTGCTGGGCTGACCCGGGAGCTGCACATTCTTCCCATCAGCGATTCCCTTTCCATTGCCGCTTTTGTCATGTTTTCCGATGTGGAGCTGACTGTGGCCTGTGCCACCGAGCTTCTCAAAATAGCCCCGGAATTCGATGTGATCATCACCGCGGAATCAAAGGGCATTCCCTTAGCTTATGAAATGGCCCGGCAGTGCGGCAAAAACTATATTCTGGCCAGAAAAAGCCAAAAGGCTTATATGCGCAACCCGGTTGGCTACGACGTGAATTCCATTACCACCAAAGGGGTTCAGCGTCTGTATCTGGATAGCGACAACTTAGCGGCTCTCAAGGGCAAGCGGATATTGATTGTGGATGATGTAATCAGCACCGGTGAATCCCTCCATGCGCTGGAACAGCTTGTGGGTGTGGCGGAGGGAACCATTGTGGGCAAGGCGGCTGTATTGGCCGAAGGCGATGCTGCCGAGCGGAAAGACATTCTCTTTCTGGAGCCTTTGCCTTTGTTCTTTCACTAAGACAATTGTTTGAGGTGTAAAATAGACTAAAAAAAGCCGGTTGACCCAATGGTCTTTCCGGCAGGACAGGTGAATGATATGAAGCGGCCACTGTATACAGCGGGACTTGTGTTTCTCCCTGTAATGTGGGCCGCTTTTTTCATTGACTGGCAGGATGCTCTGCTGCTTTCGGGGGCTTTAGCCATAGCCGGTGTTCTCATGGGGCTGACCCGGCGGCAGGAGCTTCGGGTGGTCTGCCTTTGCCTTTTTTCCGGGGCTGTGGCTTTGGGTGCTTATGCGGGCTATGTGGTGGGTACCATAGAGCCGGTGGAGGCTCTGGCCGGTCAGGAGGTGGAGGCAATTGGTGTTGTTACCCGGGTGGATTACTATTCTTCCACCTCCTATTATGAAATTAAAGCCCATTTCCCTGCGTATCCACAGCTACCTGCCACGCAGGTGCGCATCGGCTGTGTCGATCAGCTGCGTATCCAGCCGGGGCAAGGGATTCGGATTCGTTTTATCCCGGAGCTTTCCCGGGAACGCCCCAATGCCACACGCTATCAGGCCAGAGGCGTTCTTGTGCAGGACTTTGTAAGCGCGGCGCAGGTGGAACGGGCCCAGCCGCCTTTTCCTGTGACAGCGTGGTTCCTGCGGATTCGGGAGCATCTGGCGGAAAAGCTTTCGCCTCTGATGACCGTAGAAGGCGGTCAGGTCATTTCCACCATGGTTCTGGGCACCACCGGCATGGTGTCGGCTGATCTTTCCACCGCCTTTAACCGCACCGGAACCACCCATCTTCTTTCCATTTCCGGGATGCACCTTTCTATCCTGATTGCGGCGGCACAGCGCCTGCTGGAAAAGCTTCGCCTGCCCCGGCGGGCGGTGAGCCTGCTCTGCATGGGGGTCATTCTGGGCTATGCCGCTTTGGTGGGATTTTCCGCCGCTGTGCTGCGCTCTGCCTCCATGTGGCTGATCATGCTGTTGGGGCCGGTGCTTTCCCGAAGAAGCGACGGCCTGAATTCCTTGGGCTGTGCCTGTATTTTTCTCTGCATCCTGCGGCCATATTGGGCCTTGAGCATGGGGCTGTGGCTTTCGGCGGTTTCCACTTGGGGCATCCTACTGGTGGGCTCCAAATGGTCGGATCGACTCTACAATCGCCTGAAAGGGAAAGACGTTCTGCGCAACCGCTTCTTAAAAGCCATGGTGGCTCCGGTGATGATTTCGGTTTCCGCCGCTTTGTTCACCATGCCTTTACAGGTTGCCATGAGCGGGTATGTTTCACTGGTATCCCCGCTAACCAATCTGCTGGTAACCCCTTTTGTGGGGATTTCGGTTGTAGCAGGGCTGCTGGCTGCTTTTCTGCCGCTGCCGCTGGCAAAGCCGGTTGCCTGGGCGGCGGATTTTGCGGTGAGCATGATCGATGAGATCGCCCGGCTTTTTGCCAAAGCCCCCGGAGCGGTCTGGCCACTGAACCAGCGGTATCTGCTGGTTTGGGTGGCCGCTGCGGGCGTGGCTGTTCTGTTGGTGCGGGTCTGCAAGGGCGGGCGAAAAGCCTGGCTTGTGAGCGGGGCTTTGTGTGTGATCGCCCTGTGTATAGGCAGTATTTTCCATACCACTATGCGGCAGAATAAGGTGGAGCTGGTAACCCTTGAAAACATCAATACCGCCGTGCTCATTCGGGGCAAACAGGCGGTTTTGCTGGGAGCGCCCCAAAAATACGACGGCACCCGGCTGGTGGAATATCTGACCTTTCGAGGCATCGATCAAGTGGATGCGCTGGTGGCGTGGGATAGCACCGCCCTGATGAATTCCGGCCTGACCCGGGTGTGTGAGGATTTCCCGGTGGATTTTGTCATTGGCCCCCATGACCCTGTGGTGTTGGCGGCTCTTTCCACAGCCTGCCGGGCGGATGCCTATACAGCGCAGGGCCTTTCCATGGAGGTTTTAGGCGGTGTGGTGCTGCGCCCTTTACCGGAGCAGGAGGGGCTTTTTATTGCAGCGGGGCAGGAGATTTATTTTCAATCCCCCAAGGAATATGCTATACTGGAAAAAGATCCGCCCCCATACAGCGGAACACTATTCCGGGAGGGTGTGGCGGTGAAATACCGCGACGGACAGGCCTTTTTGCCCCGGAAAGAGTTTTTCTATGGCGAAACAAGACTGATTTTGGAGAGTAGCCCATGAATTATAAGGATCATACACAGCTTAAAAAGGATATTGCCGCCGGCAAGCTGGAAAATGCCTACCTCCTTTATGGCAGTGAGGAATATTTGGTGCGGGGCTATGCCGGTCTCATTGCCGATAAGGCAATCCCCGGCGAAAAGGATGCCTTTCGCTACAGCCGCCTTTCCGGTGAGAAACTGGATGTGGATCTTTTGTATGATACCGTGGAGGCGCTGCCCCTTATGGGCGGGAGCAAGCTGGTTTGGGTGGATGGGCTGGAGGCGGATAAGCTTTCGCCGGAGCAGTTTGCTCTGTTGGAGCAGATTCTATCCGATGTGCCGCCCTCTTGTGTATTGCTGATTACGGCGGCTGCCTCTGCTTTTGGAGCGAAAAAATCCGCCCGGGAAAAGAAAATACTGGCCCATATGGAAAAAGCCGGGGCCACCGCAGAAATGGGTAAGCAGACACCGGGTGACCTGGCGAAATTCCTAGTCAAGCAGGCCAAGCAATATGGCTGCACCATTTCGACTGCCCTTTGCCGGGAACTGATCAACCTTTGCGGCGGCGATATGCTGGTGCTGCAAGGGGAAATCGCCAAGGTTTGCGCCTATGCGGGCGGAGGAGAGGTTTTGCCCGAGCATCTATCGGCGGTGGCGGTGCCCAAAATGGAGGCTCGGGTTTTTGACCTGACCAAGGAGATTCTGGCGGAAAACTACAAGGGTGCGATGGAAATACTGGCCAACCTCTTTTATCTGCGGGAATCTCCGGTGGCGATTTTGGCGGTGATGGCCATGACCTACGCCGATCTTTACCGGGCAAAGATTGCCGGCCAAAGCGGCCTGCCCGCTGTGCAGATGATCGGGGATTTCGGCTACAAGGGGCGGGAGTTCCGTGTCAACAACGCTCTGCGCTTGAGCCAAAAGCTTTCGGTGGAGTATCTGCGCCATTCGGTGCAAACTCTTCTGGCACTGGATTTGCGCCTGAAAAGCGCGGGTGCCGATGGCCGAGCCCTGCTGGAAGAGGCTGTTACCACCCTGTTTGTACTGCGTAAAAAATACTGGTAGCCCTTGGACTTTAAAGCAAAAGGAATGACCCCAATGGAAAAGCTTTCCCTTTCACAGGTGGTTGTGGTTGAAGGAAAATACGATAAAATCAAGCTGGAATCGGTGCTGGATGCCACCATTTTGGTGACAGGCGGCTTCCAGATTTATAAGGATAAGGAATTTTTGGCGATGCTTCGCACTTTGGCAAAAAAGCGGGGGCTGATTATCCTCACCGATTCGGATCGAGCGGGCTTTCAGATTCGGGGCTATCTGGCCGGGGCAGTGGAGCCGGGCTGCCTAACCCATGTGTATATCCCCGATGTTTTTGGCAAAGAGAAGCGCAAAGCCGCACCCTCCGCCGAGGGAAAGCTGGGCGTGGAGGGCATCAGCCCGGCTGTTCTACGGGAGGCTTTTGCCAAGGCAGGTGTCCTGCCTGGTTCACCCAAAACAGGGCGGCCTATTACCAAGCTGGATTTTTTTGAGGATGGGCTTACCGGTGGGCCTCAAAGCCGGGCACGGCGCAGGCTGCTGCAAAAGAAGCTGGAGCTGCCGGAGCTGCTTTCCGCCAACTCCCTTTTGACCGTGCTGGGGGCTATGATGGGCTACGAGGAATACCGCAATCTGGTGGATAGCCTTGACTTCAAGTAATAATTAAGATTTATAATACTTTATGTAATTAAAATTGAACCGAAAAGGAGGTCACCCCTTGACGCTTACATCCATATCCTTTGGATTGGTTTTTCTGCCCTTGGCTGTTTTGGCAGTGTGGGGAACACCTCCCTCGTGGCGGCAGCGCACACTGCTGGTTCTTTCGCTGGCTTTCTTTTTACTGGCGGAGCCATGGAGCCTGCCCATGGCCATAACCTCTATCCTGCTGGATTTTGGTGCTGTTCGCCTCATGGCGCAAAAAGGCAGTGACCGCCGCTGGCGGCGTTTCTGTATGTGGTTCAGTGTCATCAAGAATATCATTATGCTGGCCGTTTCCGGCGCTTTGCAGCAGCTTTATGGGGCGGGCATGCCCTTTGGCTTGGTTGTCTATACTCTCACTGCCATGGCGGCTGTGGTTGATATGTATAAGGAAGAAATTCCCTGCGAGACCGATTTGGGACGCTTTGCGCTTACCTGCCTTTTTTTCCCCAAGATGTTTGCCGGGCCGCTGGTGGAATATCGGCAATTTTCTCTCCAGATGGGCGATATTCGCCTTAAGGGCGCAAAGAGAATGTGGGGGTTGGGGCAGTATATTCATGGTATGGCTAAAAATGCGGTTATTGCTGTGGCACTGCAAAAAATTTACTTGAGTATCTGTGGCTTTCAAACGGCAGATATCACCGTTCTTTCGACTTGGAGCATGGTTCTTGCACTGGCCTTTACCACCTATTTTTCTCTTTCCGGTTTCAGCGATATGGCGGTGGGCTTGGGCCGGGTTTTCGGTTTGGAGCTTCCTAAAAACTTCTATTATCCTTATCAGGCTCGAACCGTGGAGGATTTTTTTGACCGTTTTAACATCACGGTCAGCGCTTTTGTGCGCAAATATGTCTACTTCAATCTGGATGCGGATCAAAACGGTGTGATTGCCACCTGCCTCAACCTGCTGGTGGTGGGCCTTCTCACCGGCCTATGGTTTGGCCTTCGCATCAACTATATGCTTTGGGGAGCCTATCTGGCGGCTTTTATTATGATGGAAAAATTTCTTTTCCCTAAGGTGTTCGATTTTATTCCCACCCTGTTTTCCCGCATCTATGCCTTTTGCGTGGTGCTTTCCAGCTTTACCATTTTTGCCGGGGATTCCCTGACCCAGACAGGCATTTTTATTCGCCGTATGTTCGGTTTTGGCGGAGTGGGGCTTTACAACACCAAAATTTTGTATCTGCTTTCTTCCAACTGGCTGATCCTGGTGATTTCCTGCTTTTTTGCCACCAATATGGCCGATCTGATCATGACTTGGCTGCGCAAAACAGCACCCCGGCTTTCGCAGATGATTATGGCCGTGGTGGATTTTGGCATTCTTTGCTATGTGGCGGCCTTGCTGCTGACCGCCTGATTTTTAATGAAGGGAGCTTTGCTTATGGTTCGCCATCTGATGCAGTTTGTGCTGGCAGTCTGCCTGCTGGTTATACCCACTGTGGTTCTCACCGATAAAACCGGCGAGGGTTTTCCCATACCCTTCACCATGGGCTCTTTGCAAAGTGGAACCTTTACCGGAACGCTGGAGGCCTATGTGCGGGAGAACATTCCCTTTCGGGAAGAGCTGCGCCGCTTGGGGCTGGATTTGCGCTATGCAGGAGGCTCCCGGGAGCAGAGTGGAATTTTCCTCAACGAAAATGGGCTGATGAAAAACTTTGACCAGCCAAATCCTCAGCTGGGCTATACCCAGCGCAATACCGACAGCATCCTTGCTTTCAGTGAGGCATTGGATATCCCGGCCTACATGGCGGTGATTCCCACGGCCTGTGCGGTGCGGCAGCAATATCTGCCTACCTTTGCCCAGCCGGTGAATCAGAAAAAGATGATTGAGGAAATATACAGTCAGGTCACCGGGCATATCGCCACGGCGGATGTTTACTCCACCCTTTTTAACCACGGGGATGAGTATATTTATTACCGCACAGACGACCGTTTAACCGCTCTGGGCGGCTATTATGCCTATACAGTGCTGGGCCAGCGCCTAGGAATCGATAACCGGGCTTACAGCCAGTTTGATATCCAGTATGTCACCAACAGCTACGATGGTCCCCTTTACCGGCTGTCTCCCTATAAAAATGTGAATCCCGATTCGGTGCAGGTGCTGCGGTATTCCCAGACCGACCGGCAGTATCTGGTCAATCACTGGGGGGAGAATCCCAACACCTACAACACCCTGTATCCCACTCACTTGGCCCAGTTGGGTCAGGAAAGCAGGGTGTATCTGGGTGGGCTTTCCGGCGTGACCGATGTAAAAGCGGTCTCTTCGGATAAGAGCCAGCGCAGCCTGCTGGTCTTTTGCGATGAAAGCACCTTGCCTTTTATAACCCTGTTGGCCAACCATTACAGCCGAATCACGCTGATTGATCTTTTTCAGGCAACAGAGGCAGATTACGAAGATATTGAACTGGATGAATACAGCCAGGTTTTGTTTGCTTATGGCATTGAAACCTATACACACACAAACATACCCTCACGATTGGGCAAATTGGCTCAAGCTAAAGGGCTTGAACTGGAGGGAATTCTATGAATGACGAAAAACGAACAATCACCTATACAGAAATAAGAGCCAACGAGGAAATCCGGGCTTATATCAAGCGAGCGGATGAAACCTTGTTGGCCATGGGTTTTACAGAGCATTATTTTGGACATGTGGAAAAATGCGCAAAAATAGCCGGCAATCTATTGGTGCAGCTGGGATACGATAAACGCACCTCTGAGCTTGCCCGTATTGCCGCCTACATGCATGATATTGGGAATGTGGTAAACCGCAGCAGCCACGCTCAAAGCGGGGCTATCATGGCTTTTGAAATACTCACCCGTTTGGGTATGGAGGCCGGGGAGATCGCCTCGATTGTCACGGCTATTGGCAACCACGATGAGGGAACCGGCTTTCCGGTTAACGCCATTGCAGCAGCCTTGATTCTGGCGGATAAAAGCGATGTGCGCCGTACCCGGGTTCGCAACCGTGATCGCTCCAACTATGACATTCATGACCGGGTCAATTATGCCGTAGAGCAATCCTCATTGAATCTGGATGCCAAGGCCAAAACCGTAACCCTTGAGTTGACTATCGACACAACCATCAGTGCAGTCATGGATTATTTTGAAATTTTCATGGACCGTATGCTGCTCTGCCGCAAGGCCGCCGAGGCCCTTGCTTTAAAATTCCAGCTTCACATCAACGGTATCAGTATTCTATAGCATGGTTCCTATACAAAGCATGCTTGCCTTATGAAGGCATACCCTGTCCACGCAATTCCCCGCTGACAAAGTAAGCTTGCCTGCGGAGAATTACGAATTGCTTTTTGTGGAGCCAATAGAAAGGCTCAGGAATTGCTGATGGCCAGCTCATCCAGCAGATTGGCAACATCCTCGCAGTAATCCAGAACATTTTCCATAGCGTTGATGATTTCTTTCCACTTCATCAGCTCAATGGCATTTTGCTCCTGCTGATACATGTTCTTGATAATGGCACGGTGCATCCGGTCGCCATCCTCTTCCAAGCGGTTCACCCGGATAATCAGCTCATTGAGAGTTTTGGAGTGCTTAAAGCGGGGGAATTCATCTACAGCGTCATAGAGGGCGCTGCAAGCCTGTGCAATCAGGTCGGCCAGCGTTTTGACCTCCGGCTTAACAGTGGTGATGGAAAGCATATCAAACAGATTCGCCACATCTTCAATGGCATCGGTGATATCATCCAAACGATTGATCAGGGTGATGATGTTATCCCGGTCGATGGGGGTGACAAAGCAACGGGCAAGCTCGTGCATAACCTCATGCAGGGAGCTGTCGGCCTCATGCTCGGTGACATGAATTTCTTCCGCCCGGATGGTCACATCGGTGTAGTTTGCCAGCATTAAAACCAGCTGATCGGCCGCTTTTTTGCAGTAGCCGGCCTGTCGGGTAAAGGCTTCGAAAAAATCAAGACTCTTTTTATTTGCCATTTTTCAGTTCCTCCTTTTCCTGCATGTGAGCAGGAATATATAGTAACGTTATTGAGAGTGCAGCCTGCTTCCATCGGTGACCCAAGTTAAGGGAACACCTAGATGGTCAGGCTAAAAAGCGTTTTGGTGTTTCACTAGAAAATAGCGATAAACAGTTTTGCCATTAAAAATCCAATCAATCCGCAGCCGGGGAAGGTGAGTACCCACGCCCAAACCATTTCTTTTACAATGCGCCAATCCACAGTAGAGAGCCGCCGAGCAGCGCCAACGCCCATGATAGCGGTGGTTTTGGTGTGCGTGGTGGAAACAGGGATACCCAAAACAGTGCTGAACAAAAGACATACAGCCGCACTTAGATCGGCAGCAAAGCCTTGGTATTTTTCAAGCTTGACCATATCCATGCCCACCGCTTTGATGATGCGCATGCCGCCCACAGAGGTTCCCAGACCCATGACTACCGAGCACATGACAATGACCCATAGGGGAATGTTGAAGGAGCCATCGGTCATTGGGGTGTCCATGCCATTGAGGAAAAGGCCCAGCATAAAAACGCCCATAAATTTCTGGCCATCCTGTGCACCATGGAGAAACGCCATAGCAGCGGCGCCGCCGGCTTGTCCCCAAAAGAAAACCTTATTGGTTTTTGGCCGGTTCATATTATAGCAAATTTTTTCGATCAGTTTTACAACGCCGAAGCCGCTGCCAAAGCCCAGCACAGAAGAAATCACCAGACCGATCAGAACTTTGCTCCATTCCGCAAAATTTACAGCCCCTAGCCCGCCCATAGCCATTGCTGAGCCGGTCAGGCCCGCAATCAGTGCGTGACTTTCACTGGTTGGTATTCCAAAATACCATGCTGCTGTGGCCCAAACTACAATAGCAAAAAGAGAAGCTGCCAAAGCGATTTTTGGTTCGTTGCCTGTTCCTCCCTCAAAGCTGACCATGTTGCTGATGGTGGCCGCCACACGAGCATTGAAGAGAGTCATGACCAACGCCCCAAAAAAGTTGAAGACCACTGCCATCCAAATAGCGGTTCGGGGAGCCAGAACACGGGTTGAAATGGCTGTTGCGATAGCGTTGGGTGCATCTGTCCAGCCATTTACAAAAATGACTGCCAGCACTAAAACCACCGTTGTAATCAGCGCATAATTCAATAGGTTCACCTGCCTGTTCTTTCAGTTTTATAGTGGAATTCCTGCAAAACAGTCACGGTTGCATTGCAGTACGGCCCTGAATAAAGGGCTGAGACACGGTGCCTGCGCACAGTGTGAATTCGTTCTTCAAAGTCATTGGGTGGGGAGCTTGTCCACACGGGACACACAATGCTTGCCACACCGTGTATACAATGACTTCTATAGCGCCGAAATGATTGTAAAAAAGAAGTAAGAGCGCACGCTATATAGTATAAAATTTATTGTAGAAAAATGCAACTGCTTTTTAGCTGGGGCGATGACTGATAATCAACGCAATAATTACGAGAAGGGCAAGGTGGATTTTTTATATTTAAAGAATTAATTCGGGGGAAATTTCTAAGATTTTACAAAGATAAACTCTGTGTAAAATGGTGTTTTAACATTGATTTTATAGTTTTTTCCCTGTTTTTACACTGTCTTGCCACCAATGCCGATTTATAGTTTTATTTGATTTTGCGCTGGTCAAAAAAAGCTGCAGATTCCATGTTTTTGCTCTGCCGGGTTGTGTAAAATTTATATTACAGTTTTGCGGGTGTGCTGGGAGCCCTGAAAATCCAGGAAAAAATTACCGCCCGAAACAGCCATTTGATCAGCGAATCGCCAAGACAATGCCTTGCTTTTTTTATTTGGCTGCTGTATAATTGTATTGACATATTGTGAACCATAAAACCAGACGGACAGTTGAAGGAGAAATGCACAGTGAATTTATTTGATATTAGCGGCAAAAAAGCGATTGTCACCGGTGCTGCGCAGGGGTTGGGCTATGGCATGGCTGAAGGTCTTCTGGAGGCTGGCTGCCAGGTTGTTATCATTGATTATTCCCCCAAAACAGCCGATGTTGCGGCAAAACTTTGCGAGAAAGGCTACACCTGCTATGGTGTCCAGGCCGATCTGAGCATTCGTGAGGAAAACTACCGTGCTTTTGATGAAGCGCTGGCTAAGCTGGGCGGCGATCTGGACATTATGGTTCCCGCAGCCGGCATTCAGCGCCGCAATAGCGCCGAAGATTTCCTGATGGAAGATTGGGATGCTGTTATTAACATCAACCTGCACTCCGTATTTATTATGTGCCAGCTGGCTGGCCGTGTTATGCTCAAAAAGGGCTACGGAAAAATTATCAACATTGCTTCTATGATCTCCTTCTTTGGCGGCCAGACTATCCCTGCCTATGCAGCAGCTAAGGGTGGTGTTGCTCAGCTCACCAAAGAAATGTCCAATGACTGGGCAGGCCGCGGCGTTTGTGTCAATGCTCTTGCTCCCGGTTACATGGATACCGAAATGAATGTGAATTTGAAGCCGGATAAAAACCCTGAGCGCTATGAGCAGATTAGTGCCCGTATTCCTGCTGGCCGCTGGGGAACCGGTAAAGATATGCAGGGCCCCCTGCTCTTCTTGGCTTCTTCTGCCAGTGATTATGTTACCGGCTGCATTCTGCCTGTTGATGGCGGATATCTGGTGAAATAGGCTTTTTTTGAAGCTGGCTAATCCTGAATATGTGAAAAATATGTATGCACCTTTTAGGTGCATACATATTTTTTTGTTAGATAATATACTAAAAAAGTGTTGTTACCATGTTTTTCTAAGCGTATATTTAAGCGAAATGTTTGACATACAAAATCCATATGCTAGAATAAGATATAAGTTAGTAGACTATTAAACTCCATTTTAAATACTTGGATTCGACAAGAAAAATTTCATGCATATGATAGATTGGGAAAGATCTTATATGCAGGTGAGCAAATCTCTGCATTAATGCTATCGCAAAGCCATTTTTAGCCCGCATGGTATATAAAGTTTTTAGCTTCTGTGACTTTTCACATACAACTTTATTATTTCAGTCGGTCGCATAGTGAAAATTGTATATAATCGCGATTTCTGCTGTGGCTGTGCAAAAAACCAGTGAAATTCCACTATGGTCTAATTCAATTTTAGTGAAAATATTTTTTGGTTTTTGCTTTTAAATTTCTTATATGTGACCATCGTGTGACCGGACTGATTCATAATAGAACCTATTATAAACGAGGAAAATAAATTTCATTTGGTTTTTTACTCTGAATACAATGTATGTAGTGAAGGAGAAGGCACATGAAGAAAATTTTTGTTTGTGCGGCCAAACAAAAGCTGGGTGGTAGTAAGGGCTATTTTGTGCGGGTATTGAGTATGCTCTTGGCAGTGCTTTTGATAACTGGTCAGGTTGCCTATGCTGTGGAGAATACAGTGAGCGAAGAAGGAATGGCTTTGGGCCTTTCCATCGATGATGAGCCCTCTTTGGGAGAGAGCGACGATGATATCCCCTTGGGACTAAGCGATAATGATGCGCTGGCAGAGCTTAAAAGCAAGATTACCGAGTTTGTCTTGGGGTTGAACTGCGAAGCCTCCAAGGATTATCTGGCAGAGCGCAGCACCGATGATCAGCTGTATGTTTACAGTGGGAGCCAAGTTACCGCTAAAGCTTCTTTCAGTTTTGCGGATGCAAATGGTGCAGTGGTGATTGAAGGCGGCGATCTGGCTGTGCGGTTCACTCTACATAAAATTAACGCATCCGATTTATCTTGGGGACAGAATGAAGGCCTTGCCTATCAAATAGGCGGTGCGGATGCTGCCGATGGTGACCCGGATGTGGATGCTGAGCACACCTATGTGTGGGTCACATGGACCAAAGACTTTAATCCCGGCTCCGGCCAGACTGTCAGTCTAAAAATGTGTCCCTCTGCAAATGGGGTTACCCCCAGTGGCACCTCTTACCCTGTTGAGGCCCAGCTTTTCTTTCAGGGAAAGGTGGTTGGGGGCTTAGTCAGCGACTCTGAAATTGTGGCAGTTGCGCCATATTTTGATTGGAATGCAGTTTCCACCAATCCACAATATCTGAAAAATAATGTTGCAGCCGATATTCCGAAAACCGCTGGAATACCCACCTTAACCTTAGGCCGGGAAACCGATATCCCCACCTTTAGCTTTGTTTATGAGGCGGGCTCTCAACATGCGGGCAAAACCACCGGTTTGGTTTATGGCGAAAAAATTGTCTATGAAGATACCTTTGCGGTGCCCGTGGATGAAAATGGAATGCCCCAGATACTCTTCACTAAAGAGATGATTCAGGCCCCTAACAGTGACACAGAGCTGATTGCATCTGTTCTGGAAGCCAAGACTGTAGAGGGCGTTGATTACGTAACCAAATTCAGTGTTTCTTTAAAATCCACTGACGCTGAAAGTGCCAACAAACTGGCCTTTCAGATTGCTGGTGCAAAAGTTGGCGGCGAAATTGAATATGTAGGCGGCACAGCAACTCTATCTCTTAAATCCACAGTTGCGGCTTCCACAGGCAGTATGGGCTCGGTAACCCCCTTGGTTGCCTACGAAACCGACGAAGACGGCACGACTTCAAAGGAGAAAAAGACTCTTTATAACGATGCTTCTGTCACACAGGTGGATTTTGTGGTGACCACCAGCATTGAAACCGGTTCCGAAACGGAGAACAATGGCTTTAAAAAATCCATCACTAACATTGGAAGCACCAATACAAACGGAACAACGGGCGAGCTTTCCGGCTTTGCTACCAACGAAGTGGTTTATAAGTTGGATAGCTTTAAAAACATGCAGGAAGGCCCTCTGGATAGCCTGACCATTACAGATGCGGTATACGATGCTGTAAGCAATCCGGGCGGCTATAAGCTGGAAGAAATTGTTCCCATTCGCCTGACTACCGGCCAATATATATGGGATGGGGCCACACCGGCCGAGCAATCCAAGCGATACAAGATCACCATCGGCTACAGCGGCGGGCTTTCGGATACAGTAATTTACCGGAAGTTCAATGAGGCTAATGCCACCAATGTCCTGTCAAACAGCAATAAAATTGTCTCCATTGTGTATGATTTTGCCATTGGTTCCGGCAATGACGGCCTGGATAAAGTCCCGATGGGCTTCCGGCCTACTGGCAATGCGCCAACCATCACCTATCGGGTACTGGATCAGGATGGTGAGATGGATGAGCAGGCCAACCCCATTTATATGAAAAATACAGCCAAACTGGATTATCAATACACTCTCAAGGACGTTCTCCAAAACCATTCTCTTCCCAGTGAGGCAGTGTTTCGGTATCGGGAGATTCCGACTGTAGATGTGAGTAACAATAAAAAGGTGGAGAACCTCACCACTAAAAACGCTACTAAGTTTAAACCCGGCGATATTCTCCGCTTTACCATTACCATCAACAACAGCGATGTAAATAACAAAACCTGGGGCAAGATTTTGGTTGAGGATACCTACAGCGACAATCTCAAGCCCTATCATGGGATTTTGCCGGATGGTACAGCGGCGGATGCAAATCAAACCTCCCACATGAAGCTGACTGTAATCGGCACAAGCTGGAACCAGAAGGAGACCCCCTATCCGGCACTGCTGCCACAGCCGAACGGCGTGAAGTTCGATGCAGGCAAGCATCTGATTACAGTGGAAACCAGTGGCGGCCTTGGAAAAAGCGGCACCATCACCCTTACTTATGTTATGCAGGTGCAGACAGTTGATGGGGAAGGCCAGCAATATATACACAACAGCTATAAAGCTTCTGCTTATATTTGGCAACCCGGAGAAACCGGAACAGGCGGTCCCGGCGGTCCTGAGGGCCCCGGTGGCCCCGGTGGCCCGGGAGATCAGCGTGTTGAGATTCCCGGGGGAAACTTCGGCCACACGGTTGATAAGGGCAGCCTCAAACCGATGGTCAGCATAGTCAAAACCGTTAACACAGTGGGCGGCACCGATCCCCAGGCACTGCGTGATGGTGATCAGGTTGGCTTTAAGGTCACTGTCCGCAGAGAAGTGGGCATGGGCACCGGCACCATTACCCTGAAAAATTTGGTGGACGATTTGTCCAGCTATCTGAACTATGTTCCCTTTGATGCCGAAAAAGACTCTTTGACATTCAATCATAACCCGATCACCGACTTTACCTTTGCGCAAGCGAGCAGCGGTTCAAAACGGCTTTATCTTAAACTGAATACCCCCACTGTGATGGAAGAAGGGGATATTCTGGAGTTTTCCTATCGGGCACAGGTGGTGGCCACCGGCCTTACCGGCTCCGGAACTGCGAACCAAACCAACACCGCGTATGCTCTTATTAAGGAAACATATGACTCCTATGGTGTGGTGCAGGGCACAGGCCCCGAGAACGACAGTGGCTCCGGCATTGATCAAGATAACGATACTAAATCGCGGGTCAAGAGCACTGCCGCTGTTAAAATTCTCTATGGCTCTGAACATGTGGGAGATATTGCTAAGAAGGTAAATAGCGCTTCCATACTGGTCAGCTCAGGCGGAACTCTTCAGCGTACCTACACGGTCGAAATTCAAAACACGGGCCGCAAAGATTTTACTGTCAACCATTTGGTGGATTTACTCCCCAAATTTGAAACACTGGATGGTGGGGTTAGCGTTGCTTATCAAACACAGGATGGACGCCCTGCCACTCTCAGTGCTAGTGCCGATCAAGGCGGTAGTCGTCTTACAATTACCCCCGGAACAGAGGGCCTGGTTATTCATTCGGGAGAAACGGTAAAGCTCTCCTACAAGGTTAAAATTGATCACAATGGAGCTTTAGCGGCCATTCATCAATCTAAATATGGCAATTCCAATGTGATTGATGATGTCAACAAGGTTGCTATGTATGTTCGTGAGGAGACTTTTATTCTCAAGAACGGCGCTGTTGGTCAGGTTCATTCAGATAACGGTTCCGATGACTGGGATGACAATCTGTCGACTGCTGCACGTTATCAGGCACAGGTTAATGTAAAGCTGACAGCCAATCTGCCCGGCCCCATGGTGGATATTAAAGCGCAAACCATTACCTCCAATGCGGGCACTGGGTCGGAAACTTTCCACGATTACTCTACCGCTGATACCGTTACTCCCGGTGACACAGTGGGTTGGAAGATCACGGTTGGTAATTCCTATGAAACACGTGCCGCTGACTTGCAGCCGGGTGCCAAGCTGGTTGTGGTATTGCCTGCGGGTATGACTTTTAAAGGCTATGAAGGCGGGCAAAGACCCTCCTACTTGGATGCAGAGGCTATAACCAGCCATAACGGCACACAGGTTATTACCTGGAATGTCAACAAGCTTTTGAAGGGCGGCGTTGACAACGATACCTTCCGTATTAAGGTGGGAACCTCCGTTAATGACTATACCAGCTACACAGCCCACGCCTATCTGATTCCGGCCGACGGTGATGTATTCTTGGATTCCATGGTTAAAGGTACCGGGGATTATAAAGGCACCACCTACGACTATGAGCCTGAAAGGCTGGATATGGCCGGCATCAGCGGAGAAGCGGGCACCAAGCACTTGGTGCACAGCTATGATTCTCTCAATGCCTACGGTGAGATTGCGGTTTCTTCCAAAATTACCGTTTCCAATTCCAATGCTACACCGCCCTCTGCCAACAGTACGGATAGCACCCGTGTGATTCAGCTGGCGGATAAAACAGATACCTTTACCTATACATTGGAAGTGAAAAATGAGAGAGCCGGGTCTTCCTTTAGGAATCTGGTATTGATCAACCGCCTGCCTTCCGTTGGGGATGGCGGTTCGGTGGTTTCCACCAGCCCCAGAGGCAGCAAGGCAGATGTTCGCCTGACAGATGGAACCATTGCGGTTAAAATCGATGGTATGCCCTTGCAGCCTAATCAGTACACTGTGGAATACTACATTGGCACTGACGGAGCGACTAAAGCCTTTACTGCTTCAGATTGGGCCGGAGACTCTGCAGGTTATTGGAAAGCAAATCCGACACAGCAGGAATATGGGCAGGCAACAGCCTTCCGCATTAAGCTTGCAGATGGTGTCGTGCTCTCCGGCAACCAGACCCTGACCGCAGAATATGAGGCCAACTTCCCAGATTACGAGCAGAATCTGGCAGTTGCCTACAATTCCTTTGGGTTTAGTTTCCTGAGCAAGATTGACAGAAGAGACATTCGCCTTACTCCCGAGCCAATCAAGGTGGGCGTTTGTGCGGAGGTTCCTGAGTTTATGCTGGGGCTTAAGAAGATTGTAAATCTTAAAAGCACCTTGCAGCCTAAGGATTATACCTTTACCTTCCGTGTGGTGGGAGCTCGGCCCGGTGCAAGTGAAAAGCTCTTTAACGAGACCTTTGAGATGAACGTTTCTCTGCAAAATGGGGTTTGGGAGAGCAATCGTATTCTAAGCTCCTACGAATACCCCGGTCTGCGCCCGGATTTGGAGTATATTATAACGGAAATCAATGTAGAGAGCTTAACGGGTAAATATACGGTGGCAGATACATATCCTGCCCAAGTAGGGGGGATGATGGTTTATACTATCACAAATACCCCTGAGCCGGATAATAATGGAGGCGGTGAAGAAAGCTCTTCCAGCAGCTCTGGCTCTTCCAGTAGTTCGAGCAGCTCCAGCAATTCGAGCAGTTCCAGTAGCTCCACGCCCACTTACAGCAGTAGGGATCGTGACACAGAGTATGAATCCAAAGGACGCTGGGAAACTCCTGATGACACGGAGCTCGTGACCATCACCGACGGTCTGGTGCCTTTGGCTCCCGGTTTGGTGACCATCATTGATGAGGGCGTTCCCCTTGGGAATCTGCCTCGCACCGGTGGGCAGTCTGCCACCCGAAATACCAGCTGCTTCAACGCAGGTATGATGCTGATGGGTGCTGCCGCTATCGGTGAGAAAAAGGAAGACGAAGAGGCATAAAGTGTCTGCGTTGGATTAAAACAAAGAACCTATACGAAAAAACAGCCTTCCGCCAAAATCGGGAGGCTGTTTTCTGTGAAAAAAGAAATTCAAAAGCATTTTCAAAACAAATGTGTGTGTGTTATACTGATTCGTGAAATCGCCGGGTGCGCCCACCGGTTTCGAAAAAAGAAAGGCAGGGTGGGGGAATCGGTGGAAAATTTTCTGTTGTCGGTGCGGGTGGTGCTGCCACTGTTTTTGTTGATGATGTTGGGGTATTTCTTGCGAAAATGGAAGTTCTGGGATGTACATACCATGGAGCAGCTCAACAAAATTACCTTTAAGATATTTTTGCCTGCTTTGCTCTTTATGAATATCTATGACAGCGATCTGGACGATCTTTTTAACCCTCGGCTGCTGGGCTTTGGAGTTATCTCAGTGCTGGCCATCTTTACGCTGGCTGTTCTGGCGGTGATGTTGCTGGAAAAGGATAATAAAAAGCGTGGCGTTTTGATTCAGGGGATTTTTCGCTCCAATTTTATCTTATTTGGAATGCCGGTGGCTATTTCCATTTATGGGGAAGGGAATTTAGGCTCCAGTTCCATTTTATATGCCACCACAGTGCCGCTTTTCAATGTTTTGGCGGTGGTTACCTTGGAGGTTTTCTGCGGCACCAAGGTCAATGTAGCCAAAACCCTGAAGGGGGTCGTTGCCAATCCTTTGATTATCAGTTCCCTTCTCGGGATGGCCATGCTGCTTTTGCGTATTCCCATTCCTGTGGCCGTTCATTCGGCACTGCGGGATGTTTCCCGGCTGGCAACACCGCTGGCGTTGGCACTGCTGGGTGGCCTGTTTGATTTTTCCAGTGCCAGAGGCAACCTCAAGCAGTTGATTATTGGAGTGGGGGGGAGGCTGCTGGTGATCCCGGCTATTTGTCTGCCCATTGCCATTTCTATGGGCTTCCGGGATGTGGAGCTGGTATCTCTGCTGACTTTGTTCAGCGCTCCAACAGCGGTTTCTTCCTTCACTATGGCCAAGCAGGCGGGGGGAGACAGCCGCCTTGCGGCTCAGCTTGTGGTTTTTGGAACAGCCTTTTCAGTCCTCACTGTGTTTATGTGGATATTCCTCACCAAGCAGGGCGGATACTTTTAAAAGGCGGAAAAATTTAAACGTTCAGCATTTATTGCAATAAAAAAGGAGAAGCGGTCATCCGCTTCTCCTTTTGATGGTTTTTGAGGGCTTATTCCACTTCCATATCCATGGAGGTGCGGCCGATGGCATAGGTATGCACCACGGCTTTGAGTTTTAAATGCTCGGGATGGGTCTGGTAGGCGGCTTCGGCTTCTTTGCTCTCAAACTCGGAATAGAGAGCCAGATCGTATTCGCCTTCCTTGTAGTTAAAACCGATTTCCAAGTGCAGAAGTCCGGGAATTTTCGGAGCCATGGCATAAGCTGTGGCTTTGATTTCCTCCCCGGCCTGCTGCTTGGTGCGCCCGTTTACGCCATCCTGAATTGTCCATAATACAATGTGTCGAATCATATTGCTGTTCCAACCCCTTCTTTTGAATGTATAATAAAGTTGCTTAGTTAAAGCCAATAGAAAGCATCGCATTGCTATTGTGCGCGGCCCTGCCCCCAATATTTGCGATCGAGACTGCGGTATTGAATGGCCTCGGAGATATGCGTGGTGTCAATGGTATCGCTGGCATCCAAATCGGCGATGGTTCGGGCGGTTTTCATAATCCGGTCATAGCCTCTTGCAGAAAGCCCCAGCCTTTCAAAAGCCGTTTTAAGCAGGCCGGAGGCCGCTGGGGTCATGGTGCAGTACCGCTGAAGCAGAGCCGGTGTCAGGGCGGCGTTGGAGGTTATGCCATCCTCCGCATAGCGGGCATTCTGGCGTTCTTTAGCCGCAATCACACGACTGCGCAGGGTGGCGGAATCCTCGCCCCCACGCCGAGAGGTGATTTGCTCGTATTTTACAGGCAGAACTTCCACATGCAGATCAATCCGATCCAGCAGGGGGCCGGAGATTTTGCCCAGATAGCGGGAGATAGCGGCGGGGGCACAGGTGCATTCCCGTTCAGGGTGGCCGAAATAGCCGCAGGGGCAGGGGTTCATGGCCCCCACCAGCATAAAGCGACTGGGGTATGTGATGCGGTGGCGTACCCGTGAAATGGTGATTTCTCCATCCTCCAAAGGCTGACGCAAAGTTTCCAGAGAAGCTTTAGGGAATTCCGGCAGCTCGTCCAAAAATAAAACACCGTGATGGGCGAGAGAGATATCGCCGGGTTTTGGAGAAGGGCCTCCGCCGGTGAGCGCCGCTCCCGATACAGAATGGTGTGGTGAGCGGAAAGGGCGGCTTGTCATCAAAGAAGCACCAGGCCCCAGCAAGCCGGAGACAGAATGCAGCTTGGTAATTTCAATGGCTTCTTCCCGAGTCATAGGTGGCAGAATGGAGGGGAGGCGCTTAGCCAGCATACTCTTGCCGGTACCGGGAGGCCCGATAAACAACAGGTTATGACCGCCTGCCGCTGCAATTTCCATGGCTCTTTTAGCCTGTTCCTGCCCCTTGACCTCCCGCAGATCGGGTAAAGGAGGCCCCGGGGGAGGTGGGGTATGCTCGATTTGAGCGACACTTTCCAGTGGGCTTTGGCCTGTGAGAAAAGTGAGCACCTCCCGCACATGGCTTGCCGCCAGCACCGGTATATCGGTGACCACCGCCGCCTCAGCGGCATTCTGCCGGGGAATAATCACCCTTTCGGCGCCTAAAGAGCCGGCATCCAGCACCATGGGCAAAACACCGTCAATGCCCCGGATTTCCCCGCTGAGGCTGATTTCCCCCAAGACAGCGGTTTTGCCAAAATCAAAGTGCTCGTAGCCGCTGGCGGAAATAAGCGCCAGCAAAATGGGCAAATCATAAATGGAGCCCTGCTTGCGCAAATCGGCGGGGGCCAGATTGGCCACGATTTTAGCACTGGGGAAGGGATACCCCAGATTTTGAAGAGCCGATTTTACCCGATCCCGGGATTCGCGGACTGTTGCATCGGGCAGGCCTACAATATCGAAGGCGGGCAGACCCTTGCGGGAATCCACCTCCACCGAGACCAGATAAGGCTGGATTCCTGTAAGCCCCAGACTGAGCACCGATGCATACATGCTGTCAGCTCCTTTTAGTCGACCGGATTCCGGCCTTTCTGTCATTTTCCATTATACAAAATTTGAGGGACATTTACAACCGGCCCACCCCAGTCATTGACAAACAATTCCATTAAATAGTATTATTAAATGGTATAATAGAAGTCAGTTTCAAAAGCTCAGGCAAAGGCTTTGCGGGCAAGCTCAATCGGCTCTTGGAGCAAAAAAATTAAACGTTTAACCAGATGGTTGCGATAGAAACAGGAAGGAGTTCAGGCTTATGACCGTGCAGGAACTTTATGAACAATGGCTATCCCATGTTGGGCAGGAGGAAAAACAGGAGCTGCTCTCCATTGCGGAAAATCAAGAGGAAATCAGCGATCGGTTTTACCGGGGCTTGGAATTCGGCACAGGCGGTATGCGGGGTGTCTTAGGCATCGGCAGCAATCGAATGAATATTTATACCGTAGGCAGAGCAACCCAAGGCTTTGCCAATTATCTCAAAAAACGCTGCGAGGGGCAGCCCTCCATTGCCATTGCTTATGACAGCCGCAATAAATCCCGGCTGTTTGCAGAGGTAACAGCCTGTGTGATGGCGGCCAACGGCATTACAGCGCATATTTATGAGGAGCTGATGCCCACTCCCTCTCTTTCCTACGCTGTTCGTGAGCTGGGCTGTGATGCCGGTGTGGTGGTCACTGCCAGCCACAATCCTGCTCGATACAACGGCTACAAGGCTTATGGAAGCGATGGCTCCCAGATTCCCCCCGAAACGGCGGATGAGGTCTTGGCCGAGATGGAAAAAACCGACTACTTTGCCGAGGTTAAAAAGCTGGATTTTCAGCAGGGGTTGGATCAGGGCCTGATTCACTGGATACCTCAGTCTCTCATCGACCAGTATATTGACCGGGTTATGCAGGAATCGGTTACCCCCGGAATCTGCAAGGATGCGGGCCTTAAAGTGGTTTATACCCCTCTCAATGGTGCAGGAAACCGTTGTGTGCGCCGCGTGCTGGAAAAAGCCGGTGTGGAGCATGTGACAGTGGTGCCCGAGCAGGAGCTGCCGGACGGCAACTTCCCCACCTGCCCTTATCCCAACCCGGAGATTCCGCAGGCCTTGGAGCTGGCTTTGGCCTTGTGCCGTAAGGAAGAAGCTGACCTGTTGCTGGCCACCGATCCGGATTGCGACCGGGTGGCGGTTTCGGTGCGGGATAGCGGGCAGTACTATTCCATTTCCGGCAATGAAATGGGTGTGCTTCTGTTGGATTACATCTGCAAGGCAAGGCTGGCCAAGGGCACAATGCCCCAAAACCCCGTAGCGGTCAAATCCATTGTATCCACCCGTCTGGCGCAGGCTGTGGCGGAAAAATACGGCGTAGCTATGGTCAATGTGCTCACCGGCTTTAAGTTTGTGGGCGAGGTCATTCTAGGGCTGGAACGCTTGGGCGAGGAGCAGCGGTTCATCTTTGGCTTTGAGGAAAGCTGCGGCTATCTTTCCGGCGGCTATGTCCGGGATAAGGATGCGGTCAACGCCTCACTTCTGGCCGTGGAGATGGCAGCCTATTATAAGAGGGAAGGCTTGACCCTGTGGCAGGTGCTGAATGGTATCTTTGCTGAGCTTGGCTTTTACCGCAACACGGTTAAGAGCTATGAGTTTGAGGGCGAGGACGGTATGCACCGTATGTCCGGCATGATGACCTCCTTGCGGCAGTCGCCTCCGCAGGAAATTGGCGGCAGCTCCGTGGTGGCAGTCAGCGATTATTTCACCTCTTTGCGCCGGGAAAACGGCGGGGAAACCCCCATTGATCTGCCCAAATCCAATGTGCTGGAATACCAGCTGGCCGATGGATGCACCGTGATTGTGCGCCCATCCGGCACTGAGCCGAAAATAAAAATTTACTATTCCTTTGTGGCCGACAGCCCCGATAAGCTGGATGCACTGGAGACTGTCTATGTGAAAAGCGGTGCCGGTTTGCTGGGTGTATGAACCTTTTTATTGTTTTCTCCAAGAAAAATACTTGCGTTTTTTGCCTTGTTGTGCTATAATCTTGCTGTTATATAGTTTTTGCGACTTGAAAGAGGTGAAGATAGATGAAAGAGGGAATTCATCCCAACTATAAAGCAACCACTGTTACATGCCATTGTGGTAATGTGATTGAAACAGGTTCAACCCGTGAAGATATCCGTGTTGAAATTTGTTCCAAGTGCCACCCCTTCTTTACAGGACGGCAAAAACTGGTGGACACCGGCGGCCGTGTGGATCGTTTCAAGAAACGCTTCAACTTGGACAAGTAATTCTGGTGTATTCTTCCAACAAAAACGAGAAGGCGGCGTTCGCAAGAACGGCGCCTTTTAGGTTATCGGGTTAACCGTAAGATATGGAAGAAAACCTTAATGCTTTGGGGCTGGCAGACAGAAGGAGGCCAACTGTGGAGGAATATACAACCATTTCGGCGGAGGCTGTCACCGAGTTTACAGAGCGCCGCTCCCGGTTTATCGGGGCGATTGCGCCGGTTTCCACCCCGGAGGAGGCCATGGCCTACATTGCCTCTAAAAAGGAAGCCTACTGGGATGCCAGCCACAACTGCTCCGCCTATGTTTTGCGCCAGGGGCAGCTTCGTCGTTATTCCGATGATGGCGAGCCCCAAGGAACGGCAGGCATTCCCATTCTGGATGTGCTCCAAAAGGCGGGGCTTACCGATGTGGTGGCTGTGGTCACCCGGTATTTCGGGGGCATTTTGCTGGGAGCGGGGGGCCTTGTCCGGGCTTATTCCCAAGGAGCCTCGCAGGCTGTGGCGGCCGCAGAGTGGCTGACTATGACCCCAGCGGCTGTGGTGGAAATGTCCATGGATTATTCCCTGTATGGCAAGGTCTCTTACCTGCTGCCCCAATTGGAGGCTTCTGTTCTAGCCTCGGATTTTGGCGAAAGAGTGCGTTTGGAGGCGGTGATCCGCAAGGAGCGGCTTTCTTCGCTGGAAAAGCAGCTCAGTGAGGTATCCGCAGGGGTGATCGTGCCTCGGCTTATCGAAACTCGTTACCACGATTTTGGTTGAGAATGCTGAAAAATGGCTGAAATGGAAGAAGAATTATACTAAAAGTGAGAAATTTTTATTTCAGGCAGGGATTTGCTTTTTTCTGCCGTATAATAGTATAGATAGAATCAGCATGGACTTTTAAACTGTATGGGCCTGAAAACCGGTATTTCTCCGGGAATACAGCTCAGAATCCGTGGTTTTGCTGTCTGTGGACTTGCTGTTTTGAACTGACAATGATTTTTTATGATACAGCTTCTTTGCCTGATCAAAAAGGCAGGGAATGAAATGCAGGATTTTTCCGTATACATAGTGAGGCCATTCTTTTCCAAATTCGGCATGCCGTCCGCCGTAAGGGCGGCAGCAGCCCCTTGAGCGGAGCGCCCAACAGGGCAGCTTTTCGGCGGGGCAAACGGAGCTTATACAATGACAGTGCGCCAGCAAACCGAAGCCATTGAAGCCCAAACCCTGCGCCCGACAGCGGCTTTTTCCGCCCAGACCCGGGGACGGGAGATTCCGGATGCGCCTTGCCCCATCCGCACCGAATACCAGCGGGACCGGGACCGGATCACCCACTGCAAGAGCTTTCGCAGGCTGATGAACAAAACCCAAGTCTTTCTTTCTCCCGAGGGCGATCATTACCGCACCCGCCTGACCCACACACTGGAGGTTACCCAGATTGCCCGCACCGTTGCTCGGGCCCTGCGCCTCAACGAGGATTTGGTGGAGGCCATTGCCTTGGGTCATGATCTGGGGCATACCCCCTTCGGTCACGCCGGGGAGGAGGCTCTGGGTCAGGTTTGCCCCCACGGCTACCGCCACAGCGTTCAAAGTGTTCGGGTGGTGGAGGTTCTGGAAAACGAGGGAAGGGGCCTTAACCTGACTTGGGAGGTGCGCAACGGCATCGCCTGCCACTCCAGCGGCTATGAGGCCGAAACCTTGGAAGGCCGGGTGGTGCGGTATGCGGATAAAATCGCTTACATGAACCACGACATTGACGATGCTATTCGGGCGGGGGTTCTGCGGGATGAGGATATTCCGTGGGATGTGCGCTATGTGGTGGGGCGAACCCGCTCCCAGCGCATCACCGCCTTTGTCACCGCTCTTATCGAGAACAGCGGCGACGATAAAATTGCCATGGATGCTGTTCACCAGCAGGCTTATGACAACCTGCGGGCCTTTCTGTTTCAGGCGGTGTATACCAACCCGGAGGCCAAATCCGAGGAGGGCAAGGCAAAGGGGATTGTGCGCCAGCTTTACCAATATTTTGTGGAGCACAGCGACCAGCTTCCCCCTGAATACCGCACCATTCTGGAAAAAGAAGGGGTCCACCGGGGCGTGTGCGATTATATTTCCGGCATGAGCGACCGGTATTGCGTGACTCTGTATGAGAAGCTGTTTATTCCCCGCTCTTGGAGCATTTAGGGGCTTTGCCCCTTTCGTCGGGCGTAGGCAGGATAAAGCCGCTCGCTTCCCACACGATGGCGTTGCTCTTGTTCTTATGGGCAACCGATACAAATTTAGCGGCCCCAACCCGAATCGGAGGTGACCCGGCATGATTCCCGACAGCTTTTTGGAGGAACTGAAATACCACAGCGATCTGGAGCAGGTGATCGGCTCCTATCTTGTCTTAAAGCGGCGGGGGCGCAATCTGGTGGGTCTTTGCCCTTTTCATTCCGAAAAGACCCCCTCCTTTACGGTTTATCCCGAGAACCAATCCTATTACTGCTTTGGTTGCGGGGCGGGTGGCGATGTGATCACCTTTGTCCGGCAGGTTGAAAGTCTGGAATACATAGAGGCTGTACGCTTCTTGGCACAGAGAGCCGGGCTTGCCATGCCCGAGGATGTGGCGGAGGATAAAACCGCCAAGCTGAAAACCCGCATACTGGAGATGAACCGGGAGGCCGCCCGCTTTTTTCACCAGTGCTTGACTGCACCGGCAGGGCGGCTGGCTCTGGAGTATCTTACCGGCCGGGGGCTGACAGGGAAAACCATCAAGAACTTCGGGCTGGGCTTTGCTCCCGAAGGCTGGGATACTCTGCGGGGTCACCTACAGCAGAAGGGCTTTACCCAGCAGGAAATGCTGGCAGCTGCTCTTGTTGCACAGGGGCGCAATGGCGGCACCTACGATAGCTTTCGGAGCCGGGTGATGTTCCCCATTATTGATCTGCGGGGCAATGTGATTGGCTTTGGAGGCCGCACCATGGGGGAAAAGGGGCCAAAATACCTGAATTCCTCCGATACGCCGGTGTTCAAAAAAAGCAACAACCTGTATGCGCTGAACTTTGCCAAGGCTACCAAGGCGGATACCCTGATTTTGGCAGAAGGCTATATGGATGTGATTGCCATCCATCAGGGGGGCTTTAACAACGCCGTGGCCACACTGGGAACCTCGCTCACCGAGCAGCAGTCCCGCCTGATTTCCCAATATGTGAAAAAGGTGGTGATCGCCTATGACAGTGACGGTGCCGGTCAGGCCGCTACCCGGCGTGCCATCAATCTCTTTGATAAAACCGATGTATCCGTTTCGGTGCTGGAAATGCAGGGGGCCAAAGACCCGGATGAATACCTGAAAAAATTTGGCCCCGAGCGCTTTGGTATGTTGATAGCAGGCGGAAAAGGCGCTGTGCGCTTTGAAATCGATAAGCTGCGCCGGCAGCATGATCTTGAAATGCCGGAGCAAAAGGTAGCCTTCTTAAATGAATTTTGCAAGCTGATGGCCGGAATGGGCAATCCTTTGCAGCGGGAGGTTTACATTGGAGAGATTGCCCGGGAGCTGGAAATTCCCCGGGAACAGCTCGCTTTGACCACCGCTAATATCATAAAAAAGCGGCAAAAAGCTGCTGCGAGAAAAGATTCACATAATTTGCGGGTTTATGCACAGGATAAGACAGGTATAAAAGCAAATCCACAGCGCAGCCGCAACCTGAGCCATGCTGTGGCAGAAGATAAGCTGATTACCCTTTTGCTTAAAAATCCCGATTATTTTCAGTATGTATCCACCCGGTTGACTCCGGAGGCTTTTATTACCCAGGAAAACCGGCAGGTGTATGAGCTGCTTGCGGCTCGGGCGGCGCGAAGCCAGCCTTTGGAGCTGATTTATCTTTCCGGCGGGCTGGATGCCGGGCAGATGGCGAGACTTTCACAGTTGCTGACGTCAGCGGCCTCCATGCGGTTCACCCGTGATGAGGCAGACGATTATATAAATGTATTGCTGGAACAAAAGAAGTTGAAAACCACAGATGAGGTAGCGCAAATGGATGATCGACAGCTGCAGGACTACATAACCTCTCTGACGGCTAAGAAGAAATAGGGGGAGTATTATTTTGGCAGCACAAGAAAAGAAACAGCGTCTTATTGATGACCTGGTTGAGCAGGGAAAAGCCAAGGGGAAGCTGACAACCAAGGAAATCAACGATGTTCTCGAAGAGCTTGAGTTCGATATGGAGCAGATTGACCGGCTCTATGATACTCTGGAAAACCTGAACATTGATGTTGTGGAAAACCTGGCCCAAACCGATGCCGACCTGAACATTTCCATTGTCGTCAACGAGGATTTGGAATCGGCTCTTTCCGCCGAAGGCATTAACATCGATGACCCGGTTAAGGTTTATCTGAAAGAGATCGGCAGAGTGCCTCTGCTCACCCCGGATGAAGAGGTTGAGCTGGCTACCCGGATGGATGCCGGTGATCCTCATGCCAGAAAGCGCCTCTCCGAAGCCAACCTGCGTCTGGTGGTCAGCATCGCCAAGCGTTATGTGGGCCGTGGGATGCAGTTTTTGGATTTGATTCAAGAGGGCAATTTAGGTCTGATCAAGGCCGTTGAAAAATTTGACCATACCAAGGGCTTTAAATTTTCCACCTATGCCACCTGGTGGATTCGGCAGGCCATTACCCGTGCCATTGCCGATCAGGCCAGAACCATTCGTATTCCGGTGCACATGGTGGAAACCATTAACAAGGTTAAAAAGGTCAGCTCCCAGCTTCTCCACAAAAACGGCCATGAGCCCACGGCCGAAGAGATCAGCATGGAGCTGGATATGCCGGTTGAAAAGGTGCGGGAGATCATGCGTATTTCCCAGGAGCCTGTATCGCTGGAAACGCCTATCGGTGAAGAAGAAGACAGCCATTTGGGAGATTTTATCCCCGATGATGATGCTCCCGCTCCGGCAGAGGCCGCTTCTCACACTCTTTTGAGAGAGCAGTTGGGTGAGGTTCTTTCCACTCTCACCGACCGTGAGGAAAAAGTGCTTCGACTGCGCTTTGGCTTGGAGGATGGCCGCAGCCGTACTTTGGAAGAAGTCGGCAAGGAATTTAGCGTTACCAGAGAGCGTATTCGCCAGATCGAGGCCAAGGCTCTGCGTAAGCTTCGCCACCCCAGCCGGTCCAAAAAGCTGAAAGATTTTCTAGAATAAATCTTGCTTTTTCAGTAAAAAACAGCTTGCTTATTTGTAAATAACGCAGAAATTTTTTACCTTCGGCCCTTGTGGCTTGGATGACCCATCCTATTTAGGATGGGTTTTTTGCTTGCCAAATTTGCAGAAAAAGGCCTTTTGTGTTTATAGGCATGAAAAGTAAGTCGGGGATTATCAAAATGTATATGACCATTTCTATTTGGAATGAATGAGGCGAATTATGTCGAAAAACCGCATAATTAAGCTAAAAATTGCCTATATCCCCCTTCTTGACAATGAATTTATAAATGAGTATAATAAAAAAGATGCGGGTACATATATAGACTAAATTTGTGGCTTAATTATCATCTTTTATTGAGGCAGTATATGGGAGTTTGCCCATAGAAAAAAGCGATTTGCTTTTTTCTTCATTTTTTGGATGTTTGCCCACTGGCTCATTCCATGTTTTAATATATAGAAAGGTTGGTGTTATGCATATTTCTTTGGAGACTGACTATGCTGTGCGTATTGTGGATTGCCTTGCCCGCAGCGGTCAGCGTATGGGAGCCAAAGCCATATCTGAAAAGACCTGTGTAACCCTCCGATTTTCTCTGAAAATTTTGCGTAAGCTGGTAGCCAGCGGCATTGTGTGTTCCTTCAAAGGAGCGCGGGGCGGTTACGAAATCGGGAAAGAGCTGAACCAAATCAGCATTCATGATATATTTGAGACCATCGAAGGGCCCTATATCCTGAATCGCTGTATGCTTTCAGAGCATTGCTGCACTCGGGTGCCCGATAAAGAATGCCCTTATCACAACTTGTATGAAACGCTTTCATTGGAGATGCGAGCCAAGCTGAAAGCAGTCACCATGGCAGATATTATGGCAATTTACGCCGGGAGGGCGGAGCAAAAGGCTTTGCGGTAAAACGCAGAGCCTTTTGTTTTTTTATGCTTATGTGTTTTAGCTGGCTATATAATGCCCGCTGAGCAATTCAAAAACGCAACATGATCAATGTTTTGACAGTATTTCTGGATTGTTCAGGCGCAAGGCTTTTCGCCGAAAACGGTAAAGAAACCTTACACAATGGATTTGCGGCGTATGTCCGCAAATCCATTTAGGAGGTCATCTCATGAATCTGAAACGGCGAAACGCATTTGCTCATTGAATGTTATATACCTTTTTGAACCTGAATTGCCAACACAGTGATATCGTCCTCCCGGCCATCGGTACGGCGCATTTTGGCTGTGTTGGCCAGCTTTTCGCAAAGGCGCTGGACATCCATTTTCAAGTTGGCTTCCAGCTCGGAGGCAATCCATTCTACTCCGGTGGTGATCACCCCATCCGACATCATGATTACAAGGTCATTTTCTTTGAGCATGCTGATGCTTTTTTCAAAGGCCACACCCCGCAGAATTCCCACCGGCAGAGAGGAAGATTCCAAATAGGTGGCCTTTCCGTTTTTCACAACAAAGGTGGGAGCGGCTCCGGCCTTATAAAACTCCGCCCGGCCGGTATAAAGATCCAGCGTGGTGATGTCAATGGTGGCCAAGGTTTCCTCACCGGATTTGATAAGCAAAGCGGAGTTCACCATTTTCAGGGCCGCTTCGTGGCTGATGCCCACCGAGAGCAGCTTGGAAAGAAGCTCAGCGGTCATGGTGGAATCCACGGCTGCACTGCCGCCGCTCCCCATCCCATCGGAGATAATGAAATGGGAGCGCCCGCCCCGGTTGCGGATGTAATCATAGGCATCCCCGCACAGGCGGTTGCCGCCGTTGGAGATTTGATAGGCCCCCAAAGCGACGGTGTAGGTGGCTTTTTCTGTAAAGGTGAGAGTACAGAGCTTATCCCGCACGCTGACAGTGGGCATGTCCAATTCCGCTTCCAACATAGTGCATAAATCCAGAGCCGCCTTGGTTTTATTCAGCTTGGATTCCTGATAAGCGGGAATCACCACCTCCACGGTCAGCCGCTCAAATTCATTTTCATAGCAGAGGGTGCTGCTGGGGGGAGCCCCCATCTTTTCAAAATAATCCCGGACCCGCTGGGTCTTTTTTTCGTTTTGCAGCTTCATACCGGCCAGCTCGGCGGCAATTTCTTCCACCATCATGGCGATGCCTTCAAATTGATCGGTAACCACCGAACGTACCTTGGCTACTTTAGCCTGAGTGCCTTCTCTGGCCACATATTCGGTGAACTGGGTATTCAGCTCGGTGACAAAGGATTCCAGCTTACAGCAGGTCTCGGTAAAGTATTTGGGAATGCTTTCTTTATCCAGTGTACCTTGTATTTTGAGAAGAGAGGCGCATTCATCCAGTGCGGCCATGGTTTCGGTCTGCTGATACTGCCAGCATTTTGCCTTTAACCCGCAACGCCTGCAAACCCGATCCGCCACCTTGGTATAAACGCTGCTCAGGCTGCCGGTTTCCATTTGCTCCAGCTTTTGCGAAACCTGCCGGGTGGTGGAGCAAATCTCCTTGAGTGCTTGGGAGACATCCCCCAGCTTATCCTGAACCGCCTTTTGGGTCAGGCTTACATTGGGGCAGGCAGCGCTGGAGAAATTGTGCAGCCGCAGCTTTGCCATCAAAAATCCGGGAATAGCCACATACAGTACAGAGGCCACCAGAATCTCAAACAATACCGTGTAAATATCAGTATAGGGCTTGGTCATAATGGCGATAATGGCGTTGATGAGAATGAAAGCGCCTGCCACAGCCATGCGGCCTATACCGGAAAACACCCCGGCAATCAGCCCGCCAAAGCCATAGGAAGCCACCACATAGGAATAGTCTCCTCTGGTTAAACCCATAGCCACACCGGCTGTAATACCGGCAACAGCACCCGCGGCTTCGCCGCCGCACCAAGCGCAGATCAAAATCACCAGCACCGAAAGCACCCGGCCCACCGAAATATCGGAAATGGTCAGCCCCGAAAGGCCCATAACCACAATGGTGCAGCTGATAATCATACAGGAAAGTTCTGCCCGCCCGGCTCCGCCCAAACCGGCCTCAAAGGCCTGCCGGGTACGAGAGAAGAAATAAGCCGCCCCTGTTGCCAAAAAAATCTCAGCCAGAGAAACCATAACCTGATAAATGGTGGAATCACTGGCCAGCATAACAGCGGCGGAGGAAATGCCCAGCGCTGTCAGTGTGGAAACTGTGGCAAAAACAGTGGAGCTGTCGGAGATTTTTCGTTTGCCGAACAACAATTTAATAGCCAGCACAATCATAATACCGGTTACATACTTGATGTTGGTGATCTCACCCAAAGTAAAAACATAACCCAAAATCGCGCCCAACCCGGCCCCAGCCGCAGCCCCTCCTCCTACAGCGGCACAAAAGGCCACCCCAAAGGGAGCCACTGTACCGAACAAGAAAGAGTTGGCCATTACATATCCGAGCAAGGCGCTGCCGGCCAGCCGAATAAGAGGGCGGTTTGCCTCAAGACTACGGCTCAGCCGGTTTGCCGGTGAGATTCTGACAGCTTCGCTTCTGTTTTGCATATTGGTTCCCTCCCAGAAAATATACTCACAGTATATCCACTCAAGGTGGGAAAGAATGTCGAAGCCAATCCTATTTTTTGAATTCAGGGATTTTTTGTAAAAGAAAAATCCCTGTCTCCAGTGTCAGCTGCATAGGAGGCAGGGATTAAAAAGCTGATTTTATACGGTCAGCAGAGCCGAATTGTGGCGGGAATAGTGAAAAATATACTGCTGGGCGATTCCGGCGACTGGGAGAGCAAATTCCGGAAGCCCCTGTGGGAACAGGCTGGCCATAGCCCGCTTCATCCACACATCCATGGGCACGCATTCAATGCGGCCAAGGCCGTAAAGCAGCACACAATCCGCCACCTTTGGCCCGATACCGTGTACTGTCATCAGAGACTGCCGGGCCTCATCCAGCGGGGCAGTATACAAAGGCTCCAGCACCAGCTCACCTTTGGCTACCTTCTGGGCAGCATCCAAAAGGTATTTTGCCCGGAATCCACTGCGCAGAGGAGCAAGGCTTTCGATGGTCTGCTCGGCCAGCATCTGGGCTGTAGGAAAGGCAAAGCCGCCCTCAATAGGCTCCCCAAACAGTTCACACAGGCGGGCCACAATTCCTTTGATTCGCTTGATGTTGTTGTTCTGGCTGATGATAAAGCAGCAAAGAGCCTCCCATGGCTCCTGCCGCAGCACACGGATACCCGGTGCGAAAGTTACCGTCCGCTCCAGAGTTTCATCTTGGGAAAAGGCTTCTTTTAAGGCCCCGTAATCCCGGCGCAGATCAAAATAATCCTCCCACACGGTTTCAAAGGTCATGGGGGTGGTATCGTGCAGAATCAGCTGGTCGCCCTCATGGGTAAGCCGCAGAAAATGCCCCCGGGCAATGCCTTGCCAACTACTTTCGCCGGCTGGTTCCCACCGAAAGGCCTGCCCGCAATCCAATGTTTCGGGAAGGGTGAAATGCCGAATGCCTTCCACAACAAGATCGGAGCCAACTGTATGTATACCCTGATAATCCATGAGGTCTCCTTTAATCAAATAAGTGTAATCCTGATTGAAAAAGGGAGAGAATCATGCAGATTCCCTCCCTTTGGCATATGGTGATCGCTCAAAATGTCAATCCAAATCGTCGGGCCAGTTTTGGAAGGTCGGTGTGCCGTTGTCATTGGGCTTGTTTTCCGCTGAATCACCGGAGCTATCCATAAAATCGGATCCTTGTGTGTGCAGTATACAGGAACCGGGGATGTGGGAGCTGCGGTACCATCCCGAGGCGGTGGTGGGGCAGTTGGGAGTAGCCAAATCGCCCGAAACGGTGCAGTAGGTGCGGGATACAACCTCAGGGCTGTCCGGGAAAGAGACAGGCTCAAGCCCTTCGTGGAGAGGCTGCATAATACTCTTGAAAATAACCGGCGGCGGATAGGAATAATAGCCGATGGTGCCGTTGTTGTTTTCTTTGGACTGCTTATCGTAGCCCAGCCATACCTGACAGACATAGTAGGGCGAAAATCCAATAAACCATTGGTCAACATCGCCGGTGGAGGTACCGGTTTTACCGCCGGTGGGCATATTATTGAGCTGTGCTGCCCGTCCGGTTCCCAGCTCAGCACCGGTTACCCGCTGGAGCAGCCGGTTCATAACCACAGAGGTATCCTCCGAAAGCACCTGGCGGGGAATGGTGTCGGTTTCCAAAATAATGCGGCCCTCGGAATCCTCCACGCGGGTATATAGGTAGGGTGCGGTGAATTTGCCGCCGTTAATGAACATCTGATAGCCGCCCGCCATTTCCAGGGGGGTTACACCGTAGGTCATACCGCCCAGAGCCATAGGGCTTAGATCAATATCCGAAAGAATCCTGTTTCCACTGGTGACCTGATCCACCAGACTGTAAAAATTCAAATCGTTTTTTAGGAAACTAAAGACCACCTTGGGGGTCAGAGCATCCACCAGCTTGACCGAAACGGTGTTGGTGGAGCGGCGCAGGGCTTCATCAATGGTCATAGGCCCCAGATAGGAGTTGTAATAGTTGCTGGGCCACGGCTTGCCGTTAAGCTCCTTAAAGGGAGTGTCATCAATGATGGTGGACCAAGTAACACGGTTATACTCAATGGAAAGACCATAACCGGCCAACGGCTTGATGGAGGAACCGGGATGCCGCAAAGATTGAGTGGCACGGTTGAGAACACGAGCACCCTCTTTATCGCCAATGCCGCCCACCAAGGCCAGAACCTTGCCGTTGGGGTCGGTGATGACAGCGGCGGACTGCGGATAATCCTGCCCCCAATCCTGATTTTTCAGGCGAGGGAAGTTTTCCTCTGTGGAATAGAACTCCTCCAAATGCTTTTGTATATCCATATCAACCGTGGTGTAAATGCGGTAACCGCCCTGATAAAGCTGCTGGGTAGCGTAGCTTTTGGTGTAGCCACGTTTTTCCACCAAATCCGCAATCACCTGATTGACAACTTCATCCACAAAGTAGCTCTGGATGTGCTGAATGTTTTCAAAATGCTCCTTGCCTTTAAAATCAAGGGTTTGAGCCACAGCCTGATCATGCTCTTGCTGTGTAATTTTGCCCTGCTCCAGCATTTCCGCCAGAATATGCTCCTGACGTTCCTTGTTGTTCTCAGGATAAATGAAGGGATCGTATTTTCCTGGGAACTGGGTAATGCCGATAATAGCGGCACTTTCCGCCAGAGTCAACTCAGAAGCAGATTTATCAAAATAAAGGTTGGCCGCCGATTCAATGCCGTTGGTGCCATTGCCGAAGGGCACAACATTCAGGTATGCCTCCAGAATCTGCTCCCGGGAATACCGCTGGCTCAGATTAAGAGCCCGAAAAATTTCCCGAACCTTTCGGTCAATACGGACATCGTTATCACCGGTGACATTCTTGATCAGCTGCTGGGTGATGGTGGAACCGCCCTGATTGGTGGAATATATGGGTATGAACTGATTCACAAAAGCACCGGCGGTGCGTTTCCAATCCACGCCGTTGTGCGTTTCAAAACGCTGATCCTCAATGGAAATAAGAGCATCCCGGGTGTATTTGGTGATCCCATCATAAGGCACCCAGATGCGGTTCTCCTGATAATAAAGGCGCTGGAGCTCCTCTGGCTGACCAGTTTCCTTGTTATCATAATACATGATGGAAGTATAGCCCAGTTCCAAGGCCTCCAGGCTGATTTCATCATCCGACCCAATGTATTTAAGAATATAAACGGTCATAATGCAGGCAACAATACATCCGGTGATCACGCAGACCATAATAAAGGTAGCCAATATCCGGCCAATAGCACCGAAAAAGCCTCCGATCACACCAAAGGGTGTCACCTCTGGCTTGGGAGTCCTTCCTTTGGGATGGCCTAATGGTTCATGCATAAAGAGGTTCCCCTCCTTTCAACTTAGCATAATATGTGTAGTAAGGTCTATTTTCAAACCAAGAAATTCAGCTTTTCTGCTGAAAAAGCCGATTTCTCCGCAAAACAAACCAAGGGGTGCAGGGAAGAACAGGTTCCCCGGCTAAGCCCCCAGTTTTGGCGGAGTAGAAAACAATCTAATGGGCGAAGGCTGCAAACTGCCACGAATTGGGGGCCAAAAATGCGCCTATATCCCTACACAGCGGCAAATTTCTTCTGCCCTGCGAATTATTATAGCACACATTTCACCGGAAAGCGCTACATTTATTATTAAAAATTATGAATTTGAGGCTTTTGGCAGAATATTACTCCGGGAATCCGTCAAAATTATACGTAACGGCAACGACTCACCAATGAGGCGGCTGCAGCGGCCTTGAAGGAGATGACAATATGGATAGTCGGTTTATATGGACAGCGGCGGCTATGATCGCTGTTACCGGCATTTCGGTGGTGCTGGTTAATCTTACCTCGGAAAGAAGCCCCATTGCTTCCACCGAGCCGATTTCTCATGTAGAGATTCCGGCGGATCAGCCCTCGGTGGCAAAAGAAAAGCCTCAGGAGCCGGAACGGTATATGCTCAAGGCTTATCAGGGGCGCATCGGCGTGTTTATAATCGGCCGGGAAGAGCCGGAGATGGTGCTGGATGTATATGTGAAGTTCTTACCGGAATACGATCGGGGGCAGCTGGAGCAGGGCGTAGAGGCTCGGGATACCACCCAGCTGGCGGCCTTGATCGAGGATTACAGCAGCTGAAATGTTTTTGATCTCTCCGCACCGGCCTTGCTTACAGGCTGCTGCGGAGATGTTTTTTTGTGGGGAACTTCACCATTTTGTAATACTCCTTAACCAAAATGAACTGGATTGGCAGGCTGGGGGATGCTATACTGATTTTAATAAAAAAATGACAGTGTGAGGTATTGCATCCGATGAATTTCAGTTTTGTCCACAATAATATCAATGTTTTTGATCTTGAGAGAAGCGTTGCGTTTTACAAAGAAGCTCTTGGGCTTGTGGAAGCCAGAAGAAAGGTTGCCGAAGATGGCAGCTTTGTGCTGGTTTATCTGGAGGATGGCAAAACCGGCCACCAGTTGGAGCTGACTTGGCTCAAGGATCGGGCCGACCCTTATAATTTGGGGGATAACGAAATTCATATGGCGTTTGTTACAGCTGATTACGAGGAAGCCCACAAGCATCATGCCGAGATGGATTGCATCTGTTATGAAAACACGAAAATGGGCCTTTATTTTATCTGTGATCCCGATGGTTACTGGATTGAGATTATTCCGGTGAGATAGAGAAAGTCTTTTCACCTTTCCGGGTTGTTGCCGGCTGAAATTATCATTAAAATTTCCTTGCTTTTGAGCCTGAGGCAGAGTGGTATGCCTCAGGCTCAAGCTGTTTTTTGGGGGGCCGGCGCACTGGGGGATGCAGCGAACGCAGACATTTCGACGGAAAAATCTTCCAGTTATTGTGCAAAGGGATGATCCTTTTGGCTGGCTCTTGCTCAAGAGCCAAAGATTGTGGCATAATGGAACTATTATAGCATACGTTACTAGGAGAAACTTCTTATTCCTGGTCAGCAGGATTCTCAGGCAAATGGATAATCTCAGGAAAGTAAACGGAGGTCTGATCATGGTAACCGAGTATTTTGCAAATGGTTCTGCCCCCATCGGGGGGAAGGAAATTCCTTTTGAAAAGCGCCTCGTTCTAAACCGTTTTTACCTGTATGTTCCCCATTCTTTTCAGGAGGATCGGGGTATTATATCCAATTACTGCTATATGTACAGCGTCGATAAAAGCCCTTTAGGCATTGCTCTCAAATACACCCAAGGGCTCAGTGCATTAAAGCGCCAAAAGCTGGCGGTTAATTTTTTGGCTAAGGAAGCGGCTAAAGGTGTGGATACAGCAGGTGAAAATGTCTTGTATGGCGAATCCCAGACACTGGGTGTCTTTGCGGATATCTATTCTTTGCGATTTATAATCAATATGGAAAATGGTGTGGTAACCGGCTGCTTCAATTGTGAGGCCGCTTATGCTTCCCATTGGAAAGAAGCGGTTTTGCAGGCTTTGCAGGGTGTTGAAGAGGTGTAAGCCTTTGCGGGCTTGGCTCAAACTACCGTGCGGTCTGGGAAATTGAAGGCTGTATGATGCGAAAAAGCGGAATCCCAAGGTCAAGTGACCCGAGGATTCCGCTTTTTTAATATGGCAAGTGTGACAGACCTAAGAACCTATGCCGCTGTCCTTATCTGTGATGGTGTGAGATTAATCCTGGTATTTTTTGAGAATATCGGCAATATCACCGGGCTGCAAGCGGCCGTATACATCTTCGTTAACGGTCAGCACGGGGGCCAAGCCACAAGCGCCGATGCAGCGGCAGGCTTCCAAAGAAAACTTACCGTCTGCGGTGCATTCGCCGCCGGCGATTTCAAGAGCTTTGCCCAGCTCTTCAAAGATTTCGCCTGCGCCTTTAACATAGCAGGCGGTTCCCAAGCAAACCGAAACCTTGTATTTGCCCTTGGGGTTAAGTGAGAACTGAGAATAGAAGGTAGCAACGCCATAAACCTCTTCCAGAGGCAGGCTCAGCTCTTCTGCCACCATACGCTGAACCTCAATGGGTAGATAGCCATAAATATGCTGTGCCTTTTGCAGGGCGGGCATTAAAGCTCCTGGAATGCTTTTGAGATCGCGCAAGGCTGCTTTTAATTCCTGCTCCTGCTCGGCAGTGCCCACAAAAGGCAAGGTAGTTTTCTTGTTAGCCATGTCGAAAAATCCCCCTACTATAATCAACAGACAAAATGTCTCGTTGTGAATCTAAGTATAGCTAAAGAAAAGCAAATATATTATAACAAATACATCTGTAAAAAGCCAGTGGTTTGCCCATGAAAATCCCTCCAATATTTTGGTGATTTGCACCAATCCCCAAAATTCGACAAAATTAAAATCCCCCGCAGGCAAGGGGCTTTGTATTGCACTTGCCGGGATTGTCCAGTATAATAGGGAAAGTAGATTACCGTAAGAGGAGGAAGACAGCCTCATGGCTAAAGAATTGAGCAAGCTTTATGACCCGGGTCAGGTCGAGGATAAGACCTACCGGTTTTGGTTGGAGGGCGGGTATTTTCACAGCACCCCCCATCCGGATAAAAAGCCTTATACCATTGTGATCCCGCCGCCCAACATCACCGGGCAGCTCCATATGGGGCATGCTTTGGATAATGCCCTGCAGGATGTCCTGATTCGCTGGCGGCGGATGCAGGGCTTTGAGGCACTGTGGATTCCCGGCACCGACCACGCCTCCATTGCCACCGAGGCCAAGATTGTGGAAGCCATGAAGGCCGAAGGCGTAACCAAGGATGATTTGGGCCGTGATGGCTTTCTGGAGCGGGCATGGCAGTGGAAAGAAACCTACGGCAACCGCATCATTGAGCAGCTGAAAAAGCTGGGCAGCTCCTGCGATTGGGAAAGAGAACGCTTCACTCTGGATGAGGGCTGCTCCAAGGCGGTTAACGAGGTGTTCAACCGGCTGTATGAAAAAGGCTTGATTTACCGTGGCGAGCGCATCATCAACTGGTGCCCCCACTGCCTGACCTCCATTTCGGATGCCGAGGTGGAATACGAAGAGCAGGGCGGTTCCTTCTGGAATATCCGCTATCCGCTGGCCGATGGCAGCGGCTATCTGGAGGTTGCCACCACCCGCCCCGAGACGCTGCTGGGCGATACCGCTGTTGCCGTGCATCCCGATGATGAGCGCTACAATCACCTGATCGGCAAAATGCTCAAGCTGCCTCTCACCGACCGGGAAATCCCCATTATCGCCGATACCTATGTGGAGATGGATTTCGGAACCGGCTGTGTTAAGATTACCCCGGCTCACGACCCCAACGACTTTGAGGTGGGCCTGCGCCATGATCTGCCCATTATTAATGTAATGAACCCCAACGCCACCATGAACGAAAAGGCCGGGAAATACGCCGGTATGGATCGCTTTGCCGCCCGCAAGGCCATGGTCAAGGAGCTGGAGGAGCAGGGCCTGTTGGTTTCGGTGAAAGAGCATATCCACAATGTGGGCACCTGCTACCGCTGCCGTTCCACTGTGGAGCCGAGGGTTTCTCTCCAGTGGTTTGTCAAGATGGATCCGCTGGCCAAGCCAGCCATTGAGGCGGTGCGCAACGGTGAAACCAAGTTTATCCCCGAGCGTTTTGAAAAGATTTATTACCACTGGATGGAAAACATCAAGGATTGGTGTATTTCCCGCCAGCTTTGGTGGGGGCACCGCATCCCGGCTTATTACTGCGATGCCTGCGGTGAGGTAACTGTTGCCCGTGAGGAAGTAACCACCTGCCCCAAATGCGGCAGCAATCATATGACCCAAGACCCCGATACACTGGATACTTGGTTCTCCTCTGCCCTGTGGCCTTTTTCCACCTTGGGCTGGCCGGATAAAACCCCTGAGCTGGATTATTACTACCCCACCAGCACACTGGTTACCGGCTATGACATCATCTTTTTCTGGGTGGCCCGCATGATCTTCTCCGGTGTGGAGCAGATGGGCGAGGTTCCCTTTGATACGGTGTTCATCCACGGTATTGTCCGGGATGCACAGGGCAGGAAGATGTCCAAATCCTTGGGCAACGGCATTGACCCGCTGGAGGTTATCAGCGAATACGGCGCCGATGCTCTGCGCTTTACTCTCGCCACCGGAACCTCCCCCGGCAATGATATGCGCTTCATGGAGGATAAGGTCAAGGCCAGCCGGAACTTTGCCAACAAAATCTGGAACGCTGCCCGGTATGTTATGATGAACCTGACCCCCGAGGCTCTCGGCGGCGATCTGCCCCAGGAGCTGCGCCCCGAGGATAAATGGATTCTCAGCCAGTATAACCGCTTGGCTGCGCAGGTTACCCAGAATTTGGAGAAATTCGAGCTGGGTGTGGCCGCTGCTAAGCTCTATGACTTTATCTGGAATGTGCTGTGCGATTGGTACATTGAGCTGACCAAGGCCCGCCTCTTTGAGGGCGGCGAAACGGCTCTCAACGCCCAGAAGGTGCTGATTTATGTGCTGGGCGGTACCCTCAAGCTGCTGCATCCCTTTATGCCTTTCCTCACCGAGGAAATCTGGCAGGCTCTTATGCCTCAGGGCGGCAGCATTATGGTGGCCAAATGGCCGGAGTTTCAAGAAGCTCTTAATTTTGCGCAGGAGGAAGAGGATTTCTCCCAGATTGTGGAGGCCATTCGGGCCATCCGCAACCGCCGTGCGGAGATGAATGTTCCCCCCAGCAAAAAGGCCAAGGTGTATATCGAAACCGAGCAGGGGACTGTTTTTGCCGCCGGTATTCCCTTCATTCAGAAGCTGGCTTCCGCCTCCGATGTGGAAATCGGTACCAAGTTTGAGCTGGAGGGGGCTGTTCAGGCCATCACCAACACCGCCCGCATCTTGATTCCTATGGAGGAGCTGGTGGATGCGGAAAAGGAAATTGCCCGCCTGAACAAGGAAAAAGAAACCATGCTCAAGGAAGTGGCGATGCTGGAAGGCAAGCTGGGCAACAAGGGCTTTGTGGATAAGGCTCCCCCCGCTGTTGTGCAAGGCGAACGGGAGAAGCTGGAACGAGCCAAAGAACGTTTGGCTATCGTTGAAGAAAGCTTGGCCGGGTTTAACAAATAGAATAGGCTTGCTTAGAGCGTCTGTATTTTCTTCGGAGAATACAGACGCTATCTTTTCTTTTAGAAAAAAGAAAAGATAGCAAAAGAAAACCGCTTTGGGTTTAGGCGGACAAAATCTCTTGTCTTTGCGCCCGATGGTGGTCATAACCTCACCCATTAACGAAACAGAAATTTTTGAGAGAACTGTAACGGATATAGCCAAGAAGCAAGCCTAAAAGTTACAGTTAACCCAAGTTCAGATCTGGGGGGTGCCAAGGGGGAGATCGGCGCTTGCATTTTCTGCGGAAAATCCAAAGGTGGCTTTTGCAAGCTCCAGCCACGAAGCGCCTCATGGGGGAACTAGTTCCCCCATGATCCCCCTCCAGCCTCCGGCGGGGATAAAACCATGGCTTTCTTTTTCTTAAAAGAAATGTAAGTGATTAGAGACAAGAGCCTCCTCTGGCGGCAGTCAGAGTATTTCTATCATTAGGCAAGCTTTTAGAAAAGATAGAGTTGGTTTTTCTTTGCTCCTTTCTTGTATCAAAAAGAAAGGAAGGACAAGCCCGACAGGTTGCGATAAAATTTTCAGGTAAAATCTTCTATCCTAATGGATAGGAGATTTATTTCTGGTAAAAATAGGTTCAGGGAATTCCAGAAAATAATAAGTTGGAGGAATTGAGGATATGTCGGTACGCATTTACATATCGGAAGAAACGGTAACCGCCTATCTCATGGGGGAAATCGACCATCATAGCGCCAAGGAGATTCGGGAGGAAATTGACCAGACAGTGCGCCGGGCTCATCCCGACCTGCTGGTGCTGGATTTCAGGGATGTCACCTTTATGGATTCTTCCGGCATCGGTCTGGTTATGGGCCGGTATTCCCTGATGCAGGAAATAGAGGGGCAGCTTCAGGTGGTCAGCCTTTCAGGCCACATCAAAAAGGTTATGAAGCTGGCGGGGCTGGATCGCTTATCGGTACTTGAAAATGGAGGGAAAAGCAAATGAAAACAGTGAATGAAATGAAGCTGACCTTTAAAAGCCGCAGTGTTAACGAAGGCTTTGCCCGTATGGCGGTGACCGCCTTTGTCGCTTCACTTGACCCAACGGTGGACGAGCTCACCGACATCAAAATGGCGGTATCCGAGGCGGTAACCAACTCCATTGTTCATGGGTATAGGGAAAGCATAGACAATATTTACATAACAGCCGCCATATATCCGGATAACACGGTTGTCATCAAAATAAAGGACAAGGGTTGCGGGATTGAGGATGTCAGCAAGGCCATGGAGCCTCTTTATACCACCTGCCAGACAGGCGAACGGGCCGGACTTGGCTTTGCCGTGATGCAGAGCCTTTGTGATAAGGTTCGAGTCACCTCCCGGCCGGGAAAGGGGACCACCGTTACCCTGCGGAAGAAAATCGCTTCCAGGGGAGTGAGCAATGAATAGCACCCAGATCAGCCGAGAACAGCAAATTGAAAACAACATCGGCCTTGTGCATTCCTGCGCCCAAAAGCTGCGGGGCCGTGGTATTGAATACGATGATCTTTTTCAGGCGGGCTGTATGGGGCTGGTCAAGGCGGCGGATGCCTTTGATTATGACCGTGGCGTCCGCTTTTCTACCTATGCCGTTCCGGTTATACTGGGGGAGATGCGCCGTCTTTTTCGGGATGGCGGCACTGTAAAGGTTAGCCGTACCCTCAAGGAGCTTTCCATGAAGGTAACCCGGGCAAGGGAGCATTTCAGCATCAAACATGGCCGGGAGCCTGCCCTCAGTGAGGTTGCCGAGATTTTGGGGGTGGAGGAGGCACAGGTGGTGGAAGCCATCAGTGCAGCGGCACCGCCTTTATCCCTGACCATCAGCGAAGAAGATGGCGGGGGGCAGATTGATTTGCCCATGGATTCACCGGAGGATATGCTTTCCGACCTGATTTCCCTCAAGCAGGTTATGGGTCAGCTGGAGCCGGATGATCGCAAGCTGGTCTATCTGCGGTATTTCGGGAACAAAACCCAAACCGAAACGGCCAAGGAGCTGGGGATGACACAGGTCCAGGTATCCAGGCGGGAAAAGAAGATTTTGGGCAGTCTGCGGGAGATGCTGCTCTGACCGGAGGAATTTTTCAGCTAAACCCGGTAAGTCCCCCAAATGAGACATAATTGTCCCCAAACCGGAATATGAATGGAGGGAAAAGCTATTTCCAGAGAGGTGACGATTTATGTTTTTGCTCTCCTTCCGGTTTTCTCGTAAAAAAATGCTGGTAACAGGTCTTGTGCTGTTGGTTGCTGCGGCTGCGGTTATAGGCGGGTTGGGAATCAAGGGTTCCCGAGATGCTCTGACAGTGGGCTCAGGCGAACTTTCTCAGCAGGCTAAGGTCACCACAAAGGCAAAGGATAACCAGCAGCGGGTGGATTTTATCTGCTCCTTCGGCTGGGAAATTGATTCTGAGCCCATGGAGGTTATGGAGGTCATCATTCCAGAAGAATTTGATGAAACCTATACCGCTTACAATTCCATGCAGATGACCCAAGGCTTTGATCTTTCCAAATTCAGCGGCAAACGTGTTAAGCGCTACAGCTATGCAGTTCTCAACTATCCCGGCGAGCCGGAGGTTCGGGTGAATCTGCTGGTATCCGGTGATAAGGTCATTGGCGGGGATGTCTGCTCCACCAGTCTGGATGGCTTTATGCATGGTTTTTCCATGACCGATTAGCAATTCAGACAATATACCGGTTTTAATCCAAGCTGTTTGGCGGGCCTAGGGGGCTTGTATCCAAACAGCTTTTTTGCGTTTGGTTACCTCTTGTCAAAAAAGCCGAAAAATGCTATATTGGAATCAAATGAAAAGGGTATTTTGCCGGATTTTGTTTAAGCTTGCAGGGTGCACTATAAATATATGCTGCAAAATGGATGATTCCCTATGCTTTTTGCTCCGGCAGGGCCTGACTCTATACGAGAAAGGCGGGATCACTTGAGGGAAAGACACTGGATTATGCTGCTGATTACCCTGCTGGTTTTTGCGGGGAATATTGTTTTGAGCAAAAGCCGAAAGCCTTTTTTAAATAAGCTGTATGGGTATACCTCTGCTCTTACGGGGTTAAGTGGCATCATTGGCCTTGCTTTGGTGCGGCCAGCTTTAAAGCGTCGGCTTAAAAAAGTGCAGGAAGAAGGAATCCTTGATGAGGATCGGGTTAACTGGCTGCTTGGGCGATTCAACCTTTTTGCCAAGTGCGTTTTGATTGTCATAGCAGTGGCCGCGTTGGTTCTGATTCTGCTGTTGCTTGTGAACCGCTTGCGCTATTCTCGCCGCTTTCATCGGGAATATACAGCGGTGGTGTGCTGGGTTATGCCTGGGTTGATTCTTTTAGCGCTGGGTTTCGGCTTTTTCTCGTTGGATAAGCGGTTTGATGTGGCCAGCTATATGCTGACCTATTCTTGGTTTGGAAACTTTGCCCTGTATATTTTGTTGGCCGCTAAATACCATGCAGGCCAGCTGGGGAAGAAGTGGTCTGAGCCTTCTGCTGAGGGGGAACAGCCCCAGCGCCGGTGAAGTCGCAATATAACAAAAATTTTCATATTGTGGAAAAAGGAGGCAGGTTATTGAAACCCGTTCGTCTGGATAAAGCCATTGCCGATCAGGGGCTGCTGAGCCGCCGTGAGGTTCGGGAACTGATTCGCAGGGGCGTGGTACGGGTCAATGGTGATTTGGTTTCGTCACCGGAATATCCTGTGGCCCAAGAGGATTGTGTTACGGTAGAGGGTCAGGAATTGATTATTCGCCGTTTTCTGTATTTGATGATGAATAAGCCTGCTGGCGTTCTTTCCGCCACCCGGGATCGAAACGCCTCCACTGTGGTGGATTTGGTTCCGCCTTCTCTGCGGCGCAAGGGGCTTTTTCCCGCTGGTCGCCTGGATAAAGATACCACCGGATTTGTTCTGCTCACCGATGATGGGGATTTCTCCCATAAGATTCTGTCGCCTAAAAGCCACATTCCCAAAACCTATCATGTACGGTTTGACTGCCCCATGCGCCCGGAGATGCCGGGGGCCTTTGCGGCCGGGCTGACTTTAGATGGAGGAGATGCTTGCCTCCCAGCCTCTATACGCCTGCTTGATCCTTCTGAGCCTACCGTGGCGGAGATTGTGATTCATCAGGGGCTTTATCATCAAATCAAACGAATGGCTGCGCAGTTTTCCCTTGGTGTGGTGGAGCTGCGCCGGGTGAAAATGGGTGAGCTTGCGTTGGATCAATCTTTAAAACCGGGAGAATGCCGGGAGATTACAGCCGCCGAACGCACTCTGCTCTTGCAGAAAGCTCCATTAATTTTCGAATGAAAAAAAGCCCTTTTGGGGAGTTCCCATATTTTACAAGATTGTTCTAGGCAAAATGTACAAAGAATAACAACAGGCTCCGAGATTCTGCAAACGACATTTGGCCGAATCATGGGACTATAGCAATTAAGTAAGTTCTGTTTTTAAGAAGTATTCATAAAAAGTTTTGATTTGTGACGCAAAGAAAGCGGCGAATTTGGCACTTATTCTATAGCCTAGTTCGCCATATTCGAGTAAATCGAAAATTTTGACAAAAAAAATCTTTTGGATATGTTGCAAATTATACAATTTTTTTGTAGAATAATGAGGAAAGATTTTTTGGCAGCAATGCAAATGCGTTCTGCCAGCGAAACGGGGGAAAGAGAATATGTCGAATAGGCTGTTCCAAGGCATCGTGCATCAGATGCGTGAATCCATTGACCGTGTCATTGGTGTTGTGGACGAAACCGCTACGGTTATTTCTTGCAGCGATCTGACGAGAATTGGAGAAACCTTCGAATATTTAATGCTGGGACTGACAGAAGTTACAGATACGGTGGTGCGGGATAATTATACTTTTAAATCCTTCGGCAGCAAAATAAAGCCGGAGTATGCCGTGTTTGTAGAAGGCACCGATGAGCTGGCCGCCAAATTCTGCAGTGTGCTGGCTGTCTCCTTTTTCAGCATCAAACAGTATTACGATGAGAAATACGATCGGAATAACTTTATCAAAAATGTTATTCTGGATAATATTCTTCCTGGGGATATTTATGTCAAGGCCCGGGAGCTTCACTTCAATATCGATGTCAGCCGTGCTGTGCTTTTGGTGCGCATTGTTTCGGCCAACGATATCTCCGCTTTTGATGTAATCCAGAATCTTTTCCCCGATAAGCAGAAGGACTTTGCTTTTAACATCAGCGAAACGGATATTGTGCTGGTCAAGGAGATCAAGGCTGGGATTGAATCCAAGGATTTGGAAAAGCTGGCCCGCTCCATTGTGGATACTCTAGGTTCTGAATTTTACACCAAGGTTGTTATCGGCATTGGCACTGCGGTTGTGGGTGTCAAGGATTTGGCACGCTCCTTTAAAGAGGCCCAGGTGGCGCTTGAGGTGGGCAAGGTGTTTGATACCGAAAAGGCCATTGTCAGCTACGATAATCTGGGCATTGCCCGGCTGATTTATCAGCTGCCTACCACCTTGTGCGAGATGTTCCTGAAAGAAGTCTTTAAAAAGGGTTCGATCGAAAGCTTGGATCAGGAAACTCTGTTTACCATCCAGCGCTTTTTTGAGAACAACCTGAATGTATCCGAAACCTCCCGTAAGCTGTTTGTTCACAGAAACACTCTGGTTTACCGGCTGGAAAAAATCCGCAAGCTTACCGGCCTGGATCTGCGGGAATTTGATCATGCCATTATTTTCAAGGTGGCGCTTATGGTTAAAAAATACCTCACCTCCAATCCGGTCAAATACTAACTCAGCGCAGAGTTGCTGCGCGCGCTTGGAAATGAGGCGAACACTATGATTGAATTTTCCAATGTTTCCAAAGTTTATAAAAATGGAACACAGGCGCTGAAAAATATCAGTTTTAAGGTGGAAAAGGGTGAATTCGTTTTTGTGGTCGGCGCATCCGGCGCTGGTAAAAGCACCCTGATTAAAACACTGCTGCGGGAGGAGATCCCTTCCAGCGGCACTGTTTTTGTTAACGGCAACAATTTGGGCCGTATGAAACGCCGCCATGTTCCAAAATTTCGCCGCTCCCTGGGTGTTGTGTTTCAGGATTTCCGCCTGATTCCCAACATGACTGTTTATGATAACGTAGCCTTTGCTCTGCGGGTTACCAATGTGGCCAGCAAGGATATCCGCCTGCGGGTGCCCTATATTCTGGATCTGGTGGGTCTGGCAGATAAGGCCAAGTGTTTCCCTGAGCAGATTTCCGGCGGTGAGCAGCAGCGTGTAGCACTGGCTCGGGCGCTGGTCAACAATCCCTCCATTATTATCGCGGATGAGCCTACCGGCAATATTGATCCTGAGCTGAGCTTCGAGATTGTGGACTTGCTCAGTGAGATCAATAAGTGCGGCACCACCATTCTGATGGTTACCCACGCCCATGAGTTAGTTTCTTACTTTAACAAGCGGGTGATCACCATCAGTGATGGTACTGTCATCTCCGATAACAACAGTGGCGTGGCCCCTGAGCTGTTTACAGGAGAAGCGCTGGATGACTTTGACCGTAATACAGCCGGCAAACAGAAACAAATCGATTACTCCGATGTCACCGTCAGCGATCTGCTGCGCCGGTATGAGCAGAAAAACAACCGGGGTTTCGGACAGCCTGGCAAAAAGGTGTCGGGGGGTACATATGAGAGGCCATAATATTGCCTACCTTTTTAAGGAGGGCTTTCGCAATTTATTCCATAACAAGCTGATGTCCTTTGCGTGCATCGGTGTTTTGATGGCTTGCCTGCTGCTGATCGGTGGGGCGGCCATGTTTTCCATTAATGTCAACAGCATTGTCCAATATGTAGAGGATCAAAACGAAATTGTAGCCTTTTTATCCGATTCCATGGAGCAGGGCGATATTGATGTATTGACCCTGAAGCTGGGGAAAATGGAAAATATTCTGCAGGTCACCTTTATTTCCAAAGAACAGGCTTTGGAAGGAGAAAAGGAAAAGATGGGGGAGTTTGCTTCCCTTCTGGATGGTTTGGAAGAAACCAACCCTCTGCCGGATACATTCATCATTCGTATTGACGATCTGGCGAAGCTGGAGCAAACTGTTGGTCAGCTTCGGGATATGGATGGCATTGAAAAAGTAAATGCTCAAACTGAGGTTGCCACCATTCTGACCGGCATAAAAAAAACGGTTACTGTGGCGGGCATCAGCATCGTTATTATTCTTGTGGTGGTTTCTGTGGTGATTATTACAAACACCATCAAGCTGACTGTTTTCAGCCGCCGCAAGGAAATTAATATTATGAAATATGTAGGCGCTACCGATACCTTTATCCGCATGCCTTTTGTTGTGGAGGGGATGATGATCGGGCTGATAGCGGCTTTGCTTGCGTTTGGGCTGCTTTGGGGCGGCTATTGGTATCTCCTGAAATGGATCGGGGAGAATTATGGCCCTTATATCGGCCCGGTTTATGCCAACACTGTGGATTTTGTTTCGGTTGCCCCCTATGTTCTAGGAGGTTTCTCCATCCTAGGTATTTTTATTGGGATGGTTGGGAGCGGCATGTTTATTCGCAAATATCTGAAGGTTTAGTGAGGGAGGAATCATACACATGCTTAGGACAGAAAAAAGAAGGCTGAGCTTTTTGGCCTTCACCATGGCTTTTGTATTGATCATTACAGGTTCTGTGCGCCCTCTGCTGGTTTATGCCAACGACGATGAGGAGAACGAAACCCAAGCCTCCTCCAGCACCACCAGCAAATACCAAAGTGAGCTGGATGCCATCAGCAAAAAGCTCAAGGAGCTGGAAAACAGCAGCAAAGAAATCCAGCGGAACATTGCGGATGCCAAAACTCAGAAGGACAAAGAAACCGCCAACAAAAACAGCTTGGATACACAGATCAACATCACCAAAAGCGAGATAGAACTGCTTGAGGAGCGCATTACGGTTCTGGAGCAGAAAATCGCCGATAAGGAACAGGAGATTGTGGATAAACAGGCTGAAGTCGATGCAAACTACGAACAGTTTCGTAAGCGTCTGCGGGCGATGTATATGAACGATGAAGCCAGTGTTTTGGGTCTGGTGCTGGGGGCAGACAGCTTTGCCGATTTCCTCACCAAAACCGAAACGGTGGTGCGTATTTCTGATCATGACCGTAAGCTGATGGAAAACCTCACCCAGGAACGTATCCAGCTGGAAGGCCTAAAGGCCGATCTGGAGGATAATATGGCTGATGTGGAGGAAACCCGGCTCGAAACCGAGAACAAGAAAAAGGATTTGGGTGTTAAGCTGCAAGAGGTTAACCTGAAAATCCATGAAATTGCGGATATGGAGAAGCAGTTTAACTCAGAACTGGATAAAAACAAAGCCGAAATGGCTCGCATGCGTGCCGAAATGGATGAAATCTACAAACGCATCGAGTGGGATAAGAGCCCTTATGTAGGCGGCGAAATGGCATGGCCGCTTCCCGGCTTCACCAAGATCAGCTCGGAATATGGCTATCGGTTTAATGGCGCCGATTTCCACACGGGCATGGATATCACCGGTTCCAACGTTTATGGCCAGTCTATTGTGGCGGCCAATGCCGGAACGGTCAAGTTTGTTAACTGGACTTATACTGCAGGCCGAGGTTATGGTATTTATGTCATTGTAGACCACGGCGGCGGTGTTTCCACCCTGTATGCTCACTGCTCCAGCATTGCGGTTAAGGTGGGAGATGTTGTTACACGAGGGCAGGCGATTGCATCGGTAGGCTCCACCGGCTGGTCCACTGGGCCGCATCTCCATTTTGAGGTGCGTATTGATGGGAAGCACACCAACCCTAAGCCTTATGTAATGAAGAAATAGAAGCTGTTTGGGTATATATTTTTGTATTCCGCTGACTACCGTGCCCACAGGTGCGGTAGTCATTTTCAAATAGAGCAAGGAAAGACCCGCTTATATTGTGGACGCGTTTTTCCCTCAATCCCAAGGAAGTGAGTGATGGAATGAATAAAAAAATATCGCTGGGAGCGGTTATCGCCATTTTGGCTGTAGTTGCTGCGGCTGTTTTTTCAATGACAATGACCTATGCCAACCAGACCTTTAATGCAAAAACGGCTAATCTTCGTGAAAGAGAAAAGCTGTATTCTAAATTTGCTGAAATCAACCGGCTTGTGCTGGATAATTATTTGAAAAATGTGGATGAGAACGCGTTACTGGATAGTGTTGCCCAAGGCTTTGTAAAGGGCATTGGCGATGAATATGCTGTCTATTATGATGCCAAGGCCTATGAGAAGATTTTGAAGGACGCCGATGATCAACAGGCAGGGATCGGTGCTGTTTTAACAGCCAGCCCGGATGGTTATCTGCAAGTGGGCGAGGTCTATCCGGAATCTCCGGCTCAAATTGCCGGCATCAAGGAAGGCGACATCATTGTTAAGGTGGATGAAACCGATCTGACCATGGAAAATACCCAACAAATGGCCTCGGACATTCAGGGGGATGCAGGCACCAAGGTGGTATTGGTTGTCCGCAGCGGCGGCGAGGATTCCACCAAAGAGCTAACCCGCCGCCATGTGGAGGTACCCACCGTTTATTCCCGTATGCTGCCCGATACACAGGTCGCCTATCTGCGCATTACCCGTTTTAGCGACTATACTTCCGATCAATTTAACACAGAGCTGCAAAAAATGCTGGATCAGGGCGCTCAGTCTTTAATATTTGATGTTCGGGATAACCCCGGTGGTTCCATGGCTGCCACTATGCGCATTCTGGATAAGCTGCTGCCTTCCTGTGTAATTGCTTCGGCAACCTACCGCAACAACACTACCGAGGTTCTTGCTACCTCCGATGCCAACCAGATTCAGATGCCTATGACCATTCTGGTCAACGGGAATACTTCCTGCGAGGCTGAGCTGTTTGCCATTGCCATTAAGGATGAGGGGGGAGGCCGTTTGGTCGGTTCCACCACCAAGGGCAAGGGCATTCTCCAAAAGGAGCTGCAGCTGGAGGATGGATCAGCTATCAAAATTTCCGTTGCTTATCTCAATCCGCCCAAAAGCCCCGCTTTCCACGAAGTGGGCATTAAGCCGGATTTTGATGTTGTCATGCCTGCAGAAATGGAAAAGAACTGGATGAATTTGGATGAAACGGTGGATCCTCAGCTCAAAAAGGCTGTGGAGGTTGCTGTAACGACCATGAAAACCGGTGCACAGGCCGAATCTTCCAGTGGGGTTTCTTCCGCCGGCTGAGAGAAAGTCGGCACAGGTGCTGTTACCCGTTAGTGCTCTGTACTATCCCGAGCCCTTCCCGCATAGACATACTGTATGTGTAATTCATATGCCGCAGAGATTTTAGAGGGATGCATTTCTTTTAAATCCGGCGGGGTATATACGCAGGCTGTGCCCGCTGGCTTTGCGGCACAATTGTCGATGCAGGGTGAGGGTGGTTTGGATGTTTGTTGTGTTGGAAATAAATGATCGGCAGGAGCCGGGTTTATTACACCGTCTTGCGGGAAAGCTGACAAAAGCCAAGCTTCAGCTGGAGCGGGAAACTCTGTTTGGCAAAAGCTATGGGAGGCTTCGGGTCAGCTCCTTGGAAAAGGAAGCCGATTGGTGGCGTGTCTATCAGTATTTGGGCCGTTATGGCCGGCGGCTTCTGTTGCCGGAAGGTGTGGAAGTTCCCGGCGGCGTTCCACTTCTGGGTTTTCACAGCGGGCTTTTTGATACCGAGGTGCTCTTTCATACAGCCTGTGCCATTATCAGCCGCAGCCGCATGCAGATGTATCGCCGCCTTGTGGGGCTTATAGACCCGGACGGCCGCTATGTCAGCCAGTTGGCCGGTTTGCTGAAGTATTTTACTGCGGTGAAGGTGCATACGGACAGGCCGGATTTATATCGGCCAGCCTGCCGGGAGATGATGGAAACCTTTGGGGCACCAGTGATGATCTGCGAAAGCCTTGCAGGTCTGGAAGGCTGTGTAATGGTGCTGTGCCCACAGCCTTTTGAAACGGAGCAGCCCCTTCGTTTGAGCGGCCCCGTGTTGGGCGATGAGAACATCCGCCTGCCCTGCAAGTTTGATTTAATTTCTCACCTTGAGGTGGAATTGCCCCAGGATATAAAGGAAAAGCTGCCCCCGGGGGTATCTCCCCATGAGTTTGCAGGTGCGCTTTATGAGCTGTTGGATATACGCAATCAGCCCCTTGTGGCTAAAAATATGCGATACAATCACAAAGTTTCCAGTTTGGGAGAGGTTGTGGGGCTGCTGGCCCGGCAATTTGAAGTGGCCACTTCCAATACGCCGCCCTGTGAGGCGAGAGAGGAGGAACGGGTCACAACCCGCTCGCCCTTCTCGGTGGAGCTATAGGCAATTATGCTTAAAATAAGACCAAACTTTTAATTTTTTTCGATCACTTGACAGCCTTGGGCACTTTTACTATAATACTGTTATTGCCTGAGGCCCTAATCAGCAAGAGTATTGGATAAGGGGAGAATATAAATGTCCGGAGAAATTCTCATGACCATGGATGGTTACAACCAGCTTAAGAGAGAGTTGGATGAACTTCGCACAGTTCGCCGCCGGGAAATTTCGGAGAAAATCCGTGTTGCTCGCGGTTTTGGTGACCTTTCTGAAAACAGCGAATACGATGAAGCCAAGAACGAACAGGCTATTGTGGAATCTAAGATTGCGACTCTCGAAGAGCAGTTTAAAAAGGCAAAGGTGATTCAGACCGATAAAATTTCTACAGAATTTGTTTCGGTTGGAACACAGGTTACCCTGTTGGATATCGAGTTTGATGAGGAAATGTCCTATCGTCTTGCCAGCGTGGTGGAGGCACATCATTCTTCTGTTGAAACCATCACCGATGAATCCCCGGTTGGCCGGGCTGTAATCGGCCACAAGGTGGGCGATACAGTGGAGGTTACTGTTCCCAATGGCGAAGTAGTTCGGTATAAGATCGTGGCAATCAGCCTTTAACGAGGGTATCCCCACAGAAAAGATTATGAAAACATTTTATACTTAAAAACGCCCTGAATCCGTAGATTCAGGGCGTTTTTCTGCTTTGCTTACACTTTTTCTCAAATAAACAAAGCGATTTTTCTTTGCGTACTTTCTTTTTTTCTAAAAAGACAGTACGTTATTCTTGTTTGATGGCTTCCAGTGCGCTGATGCGAACGGCACGGTTAGCGGGGTAAAAACCGGCACCGATGCCGATAAAGGTGGCAAAGCTCATCCCCAGCAAAACCAGCCACAGAGGAATAATGGACATTTTAGCTCCAGCCATTCCGCCCATCCCCAAGCTTTCACCCAGAGAACCGCCAAAGGTGTTGAGCAGATAGCTGAGCAGGTAGCTGAGACCCACGCCGATTACACCACCAAAAAAGCCGATCAGCCCCGCTTCTACCAGAAACACCTGCCGAATGTTGCTCACAAGGCACCCCAGCACCTTCATAACACCAATTTCACGGGTACGCTCATACACCGACATGATCATGGTGTTTGTGATGCTAATGGCCGCCACAAACAGTGTGATAGCCCCTATGCCCCCCAGAATCAGCTGAATCTGCTGAGCCGATTTTTGCAGGCTTTGGCGGTAGCTTTCCATGCTCCACGTGTTGTTGAAGCCCATTTCCTTAATGGCTGCCTCCACCTCCGCAACATATTTCAGCTCCGTGGCCTTAACCTTAACTGTCTGGAAGGTGCTCTTTTCCTTTTTTTGATCCTGTGTCAGCTTTACGCTGTTTTCTTTGTTATAGGCTTCTGTCAGCATGCGGAAATCATCTACCCGCATAAACACGCCGTTAGCGGTTTCCCAGCCTTTGGCGTAATCCTGCTTGAGGATACCGACTACCTTTACCTTGTATTCCAAGGTCTTAGCTCCCTCTTTCTGAGGCTCCATCTTAAGGGTAAATTCCGAATCCATCGGGTCAAAATAAGGGTCAGGCATTTCTTCGCCTTCGCCATAGCCAAAGCGGATGTATCCGCCACGTTTTTTCTTGGTATCCCGGAAATCATAGACTGCCTGTGAGCCCAAAATCACCGGAATTACCTTGGTATTGTAGCCGGAGGGAAAGCTTTCTCCCTGTGTTATTTCATAGCCCAGCTTTTCAATGGCTTCGGGATAAATCAGCGTCGGGGACATCCACATGGAATAGCGGTCCTTGCGTCCGGTGACCAGATTCACACTGCCATCAAAATTGCCGTAGCTGACAGGGGTGGCAATTTCCACATTGGGCAGTGCCTGTATCTGCTTGACAGCTTCATCGTTGAGAGAAACCGCATCGCCGCTGTAGCGCCCGCCGTTGATTTCAATCACAGTCAGATCACCGGCCTCCGCCAGCATTTGCTCCTGACTGGCATTGATGCCCACGCCAAGAGAAATCATCACCACAATGGAACAGGTTCCGATCACCACACCCATAACGGTGAGAAAGGTGCGCATTTTACGCCGAGTGAGATTTTGGACACACATTGCCAGTAAATCAGAAATCTTCATCCAAGTCTTCCTCATTTCCCTTAGCCTTGATACGCTTGATGATATACAGAGCCAAAGGCCCTGCAATCAGCAACCCGCCCACTGTACACAGGGATAACTGAAGCCAGTTGATCGACTTATTCTCCTCCCCCATGCCCGGGTCCACAGGCTCGGGATCTACAGGAGGCATCCACGCTTCTTCAACGGTTACGTTATAAGGCAAAGTAATGTGGTTGGTCACCATATTTTCATTTTCATATTGCAGCACAATTTCGCCGCTAAACTCACCGGCAGTGCTTGGAACCAGAGTGAATTCCAGTGAACCGGTTTTACCGGCCTCCACATTCCCGAAATGCTGGGTATCGGGAACAGCTTCACCAAAGGTGTTTACCCCAGATACATTGTAGACGGTGGATTTTCCACGGTTAATAAAGTTCAGTGTGAAATAATAGTTTTCGCCTACCTCCATAATTTCCGGCAAATCGGTGATGGGGTCTACCTCAAAACGGTCAATCTGGGTGATAGGGATGGCAATTTTCTCAGTGGTTTCGCCCTTTTCACGCTTTTTATCCACCAAGTATTCATAGGCAAATTTAATCTCCACCGATTTGCTGCCTACAGCCGCCCCTGCCTTGGCTTGCAGCCGGATTTGATGACCCATGCTGCCGCCTGCTTTCAGAGCGTCAATATAAACGCTGTTAGAAGCAGTGGCAATGGTCAAATCCTCAGGAGGAGTAATGGTCATGACAATGTTTTCCAGAGGAATGTCGGAGCTGGTGTTTTTAAAGCTGATATCCAGGGGGAACTCCTGACCGGCCTGAATATAATCCTTGCCGTAATTGTATTGGCTGATGATGATAAAGGGAGTGGGCGGCGCAACCCCGCTGCTATCATCGCCTACTTTAGCTTGGGGAATGGTGGCTGTACCATTGCCGGCAACCCGTTCGCCGTTCCACATATAGTATTGGGTGCGGAACCGCAGAGAGGTGGCAGAGCCATCCCACCGGATGTTGGAGAAAGTTAGGCGGAAGCGGGCATAGTCGAAGCCATCGGATTTATCGGGGTTGATCAGCCGAAGCTGGCCTTTGTTGTTGACCGAAGAAGTAAAACCAGATTCGGATACCAGATACCCGGTGAAATCCTCCTCGTTCATGTCCTCCACATCCTCATAGAGGAGGCCAAAATCGGTGAATACGATTTCCAGCTTGCCCACAACGGAATCCTTATCCAGAAAATCGATCACATCGCCCTTGGAATCCCGAGCGGTGACTTTATCCACCACAATGTCAGGTGTCCAGAGCTGGGGGTCATCATCGCCCCCGGAAGAGGAACTATCCTTATAATATTTTGAGTCAATGCTAAAATCTGCAACGAGAATTTCAGATATAGCTGTACCGCCGCTATTACTTAGAAAGGATATTCCAGAAATCTTAAATGGAGAAGCACGGTCTTGTGAACCATTAAAAACGGCGTTTTTAATGGTAAAGATCAGTGTTCTATCATCATTTGCTACAGTAATAGATTCGTATTTCTTGCTAAATCCGCCACCAGTTAATTCAAAAGTTACTTTGTTGTTTGTATTATTAAGGGAGGCGATTTGATAGCCATCAGCAACTCTCACTTTGAATTCCAGAGTATACTTGTCCCGAGACGCAAGCTTTCGGGAAATTTCGTATTCCTTATTTACATCAGTGTATATAGTTAAACTGGAATCAGTATATGCGCCAGCCGCATAGGCCGTCATGGAAAATAGTCCGCCTAAGGAAGTAGCCAGCAAAAGCAGAGCAGCGATAAGCGCAGCGGCTCTGGTTAGTTTTTTATTGTTCATGGGGTTCATCCTCTCCGGTTGTTTTTGGGGCTTCGGAGGCATTGCCTCTTTCGTCGGGCATAGGCTGGTTTGGCGGCTGAGCCTTGTTCACGATGGCGGAGGCATTGCCTCTTTCGTCGGGCGTAGGCTGGTTCGGAGATTGGCCTTTGTGGTCGGTGGCGGAGGCATTGCCTCTTTCGTCGGGCATAGGCTGGTTAACAGGTGGGCCTTTAGGTGAGGATGCCCTTTCGGTTAAGGTATCCTTCACAATGTTGCCGTCCCGCAGGGTAATCACCCGGTCGGCATATTCCGCCAGCTCCACATCATGGGTGACCAGCACCAAGGTGAGGTTGCTCTCCTTGGCCATCTTCACCATCAGTTCCATAACCTCAATGGTGGTTCTGGAATCCAGGTTTCCCGTTGGTTCATCGGCAAAAATAATTTTGGGCCTGGCCACAAAGGCACGGGCAATGCCCACACGCTGTTGCTGGCCGCCCGACATCTGGGAGGGCCGGTGGTTCATACGATTGCCCAGCCCCACATTTTGTAGCATCAGCTTGGATGCCTTTAACCGCTTTTTTTTATCCACGCCCCTGAAATTCAGCGGCATGCTTACATTTTCGATAGCGGTCATGCCCGGCATCAGGTTATAGGATTGAAAAATAAACCCGACATTTTGCTGGCGAAAGCGCGCCAAACGGTCTTCATCCAGCTTGGCAATGTTTTTTCCTGCAATCATCACACTGCCTCGGGTGGGTTTTTCCAGACCCGCCAATTGGTTGAGCAAAGTGGATTTACCGGAACCGGAGGTGCCTACAATACAGCAGACCTGCCCCACCGGTATATTTAGATTGATGTTGTCCAGCGCCACTACCTGGTTGCTGCCAATGCGGTAAATCTTGCGCAGACTGCTCACCTGTATGGCGATTGATTTATCCAAAAACACCCCTCCTAATTTAGAGTGCAAGCCAATTTCCCCACGCCGCATGTGTGGGAATGGCAATAAAATAGTTGGCCGCAGCTTGTCAGCTAAACGGCCCAAGTCTAAAAAATATATATTCTGCTAAAAAAACACACCAAATGCTATTATCTTACTTTACTATATCACATTCGGGACTGGCCTTCAATGAGTTTTATAGCTGTCTATGTCAAAACCATGTTTTGGTTTTGAACAGCGGTGATCTGCCGTTAACCGCTTCATTCTCATCTACATGCAATGCGTGTTTGCGGGCGAAGCCCACAATTTTGAACTTGTATACGTATATAAAGTTTGCTTCAAAACTCGGTATTTAGTAGGCATCCTCTGAAAAAAGGCCCAAAAGGATTTCCACCGCTTTGTAGTTTTGCCAGTATAAAATTTCCTTTGGAGTAAATAATACCTTTAAGACAAAAGAGATTTCTGCTAATAAAACTGCAGAAATTCACCGGGGCTCCCTTTATATAACTAAATGGAAAGGCCGGGAGAAGCATATTTCTATTTTACGACGATGGAGGAAAAATAACCATATGAAAGCAACAGGAATCGTGCGAAGAATTGATGATCTGGGCCGTGTTGTAATACCTAAAGAAATCCGCCGCACCATGCGCATCCGGGAGGGCGACCCTCTGGAAATCTACACAGACAACGATGGCGAAGTCATCTTTAAAAAATATTCCCCTCTGGGCGAACTGGGATCTTTTTCCAGTCAATATGCGGAGGTGCTTTACCGCACCGGGGGATTCCCCGTGGTGGTTTGCGACCGGGATCATGTCATCTCAGTAGCCGGTATTCCCAAAAAAGAGCTGCTGGAGCGCCGTGTATCCTCCAATCTGGAGGATAATATGGAACAGCGCAAGACTTTTGTCCACGAAGCGGCAGATTCCCCCCGCCTCCAGCCTGTAGAGGGCGTAGATCGCTATGCCTTGGCTGGGGCTCCCATTATCACCTCTGGGGATGTGTGCGGCTCCATTATGTTTCTGTCCAACGAAAATTCCGATCTTGCAACCAAAACCGAAATCAAGCTGATTACCACGGCCGCCGCTTTTCTCGGAAAGCAGATGGAGGAATAGCCTTTCTTTCTCTGCGCTATGCGGTTAAAATGGTGCCAGCCTCTTGCAAATAGACGCAATATGTGGTAGACTAAATAACGTAAATGATAGTAAGCATGACGAAAGAGTGGGAGGTTCCCGCTCTTTTGTTTGTGTATGGGGTTTGAGGCAAAAAAAGGAGGCGGAAATTTGGCCAGAGAACACAAGGAAACTACGGTGCAGATAGCGGCCCGTCTGGTTCAGCCTATTGTGGAAGAACGAGGGCTGATTTTGTGGGATGTTCGCTACGAAAAAGAGGGCAACGGCTGGTATTTGCGCTATTTTATAGATAAAGAGGGCGGCGTTGATATCAATGACTGCGAGGCGGTGAGCAAGGCGGTGGATCCCTTGCTGGATGAGGCCGACCCGGTCAGCCAGAGTTATACGCTGGAGGTTTGCTCCCCGGGGCTGGAGCGCTCGCTTATCAAGGATTGGCATTTTCAAAAGTATATCGGTGCGCCGGTTATGCTGCGCCTGATTCGGCCGGTGGAGGGAATCCGGGATTTCAAAGGCACCCTTCTTTCCAAGCAGGAGGATGAAATTACCATTGAGCTGGAGCCGGAGCTGACCATGACAGTGCAAAAGGGCGAGGTTGCCTATATTAAATTGGACGATTTTGAAATTGGAGGAAACAATCGATGAACACCGAATTTTTTGACGCGTTGACCCTTCTTGAAAAGGAGAAGGGGATACCGGCGGATTATCTGCTGGAGCGGATCAAAAATGCTATCGCAATTGCGGTGAAGCGGGATGTGGGCGGCGGCGAGGATGCAGTGGTGGAAATTGACCCGGATTCGGGCCGTTTTTATGTAGCCTACCGCAAAACCGTTGTGGAGCAGGTGGAAGAGCCCAGTGTTGAAATTCTCTTGGAAGAAGCAAGGAAATACAACAAGAGAGCCGAAGTGGGCGGCACTGTGGAAATCCCCATGGAAACCAAAAAATTCGGAAGAATTGCGGCACAGACCGCCAAGCATGTTATCCGGCAGGGCATTCGGGAAGGGGAGCGGGATCAGCTTCTCCATGAATACCAGAGCCGCCAGAACGACATTGTTTCCGCCATCGTTTTGCGCAGCGATGAGCGCCGTGGCAACATTACCCTTGAAATCGGCAAATCCGAGGCCATTCTCCCCAAGAGCGAGCAGGTGCCTACCGAGACCTTCCGGGATGGCGAGCGCATCCGTGTTTATGTGGTGGATGTAGCCTCCGGCGATAAAGGCCCCCGCCTGATGATTTCCCGCACCCATCCGGGGCTGGTTAAGCGCCTTTTTGAAATGCAGGTGCCGGAAATTTACGATGGCACTGTTGAAATCCGAGCCATTGCCCGTGAGGCCGGTTCACGCACCAAAATTGCTGTCTGGTCCAAGGATGAAAACGTGGATGCCGTTGGCGCCTGTATCGGCCCCAAGGGAACCCGTGTTTCGGACATTGTGGATGAGCTGGGCGGCGAAAAAATAGATGTAGTCAAATATTCCGAAGACCCACAGGAGCTGGTGGCTGCGGCCCTTTCGCCTGCTCAGGTAATTGCGGTTGAAATTGAAGATTTGGAACAGCGCAGCTGCAAGGTAACTGTGCCGGATCATCAGCTTTCGCTGGCGATTGGCAACAAGGGTCAAAATGCCCGTCTGGCAGCGCGGCTTACCGGATGGAAAATCGATATTCGCCCGGAAAGCGGCTTTTTCGGGGAAGAATAACTGCCTCACCTAAGCAAATATACCGATTTAGGTATAATCAGCGTACCTTTGACCATAGCTTGATTTTAGGGGAGCAGCCTTTGTCCGCTTGAACCAATCGCATACGACCTGTTCAGTGGATATTGTGTATCGGATTTTACTTTGGATTTTGAGGCTGGGTGTAAACGCGACTGCGGTCGATTGCCAAGCAAGGAAATGGGGGAACCTTATGAAACAGAGAAAGCTGCCTGTGCGCATGTGCCTCGGCTGCAATGAGCACAAGCCTAAAAAAGAGCTGGTGCGGGTGGTGCGCAGCCCACAGGGGGAAATCTCACTGGATACCACAGGGAAAAAGCCGGGGCGGGGCGCCTATATCTGCGGCAATTCCCAATGCCTTGCAAAAGCAATTAAGGCCAGAAGGCTGGAACGTGCCTTTTCCTGCCAGATACCCGAAGAGGTTTATGGGCGATTGGAGGAGGAAATGAAAAACAGTGGAGAATAATTTGCTTCTGGCGCTGGGCCTTTGCCGCAAAGCCGGCAAGCTGGTTATGGGGTTTGATCCTGTGGTGGAGGCTATGGTCTCCGGCAAGGTAAAGCTTCTGATAACCACCGCCGACCTTTCGCCCAAGAGTCTCAAAAACATAACATATGAAGCACAGAAATATGGAATTGCTCCCCGAGCCGCATCCTTGACCATGGAGGAGACAAAGGCGATGCTGGGGAGGCGTACAGGAATTCTGGCTGTGCTGGATCCGGGCTTGGCAGGCATGGTGGAAAAAAAGCTGAGCTGTGAAAATGAGGAGGATTAGATATATATGATGGAGAAGTATCGTGTACACGAGGTTGCCAAGGATTTGAAAGTTCCCAGCAAGGATATTATTGATCTTTTGGGCGAGCACTTTAAGGAGCCTAAAAAACATATGACAGCGCTGGAGCCTGTTGAACTGAGTGTGATCCTTGAGCATTACACCAATAAAAACAGCGTGGAAAGCTTTGATGCCTTTTTTGCCCGGGCCAATATGCCCAAGCCCCAGGCTCCTGCTAAGGAAGCGCCTGAGGCTCCTGCTAAAGAGGCTGTTGAGGCTCCCAAGGCTGCGCCTGCACCGGAAAAACCCCAGCAGAGTGCCCCCCAACAGAGCGCTCCTCAGCACAATGCACCTCATCGGCCGCAGGCTTCTGCCGGCGGCAGACCGGGCCAGAACCAGAATCGGCCCGGTCAGCAGGGCAACCAGAACCGTTTTAGCGGGCAGGGCCAGCGCCCCGCCGGCAACCAGAATCGGCCCGGGCAGCAGCAAAACCGCCCGGCCGCTCCCAGACCGTCGGTACCGCTTTCTTCCGCTCAGCCTCAGAACGCTGCCTCCGGCGATACAGTCAAGGTGGAGAAAGCCAACACCGCCCGCACTGTTGATATGCGTCAGGTCAAGGTGAATCTGGATAAATACAACGAGCGCTATGAGCAGATTGCCCCCACCAACCTTCAGAAAAAGGATACCGGGGTGAAAAAGCAGAAGCTAAGCCAGCGCTCTGCCCAGCGTGGCAAACCCTTCATGTCCCGCAAGGAGCAGGAGGCACAGAAGCTGCGCCGTCTGGAAATGGAGCGTCAGCGCCGCCAGAAGCTGGAAATTACTTTGCCTGAGGAAATCTCGGTCAGCGATTTGGCCTCCCGCCTGAAGATTCAGTCCGCAGAGGTCATCAAGCGCCTCATGGGCCTTGGTATCATGGCCGCTGCCGGCCAGATCATCGATTACGATACTGCCGCCATGATCGCTATGGAAATCGGCGCCAAGGTAGAGCCGGAGGTGGTTATAACCATCGAAGAGCGGCTGTTCCAGGAAATTGAGGATACCGATGAAAACACCCTGACCCGCAGCCCGGTTGTGGTTGTTATGGGCCACGTTGACCACGGTAAAACCTCTCTGCTGGATGCCATCCGGGATGCCAATGTAACGGCAGGCGAAGCCGGCGGCATTACCCAGCACATCGGTGCTTATCAGGTGCAGGTGGAGGATCGCTCCATCACCTTTTTGGATACCCCCGGTCACTCCGCTTTTACTTCCATGCGTGCCAGAGGCGCACAGGTCACCGATATTGCCATTCTGGTGGTGGCAGCCGATGACGGCATCAAGCCCCAGACTGTAGAGGCTATCAACCATGCCAAGGCGGCGGGTGTTCCCATCATCGTGGCTATCAACAAAATGGATAAGCCGGATGCCAACCCCGAGCGGGTAAAGCAGGGCCTCACCGAGCATGAGCTGGTTCCCGAAGAGTGGGGCGGCGAGACCATCTGCGTGGAGGTTTCGGCCAAACAGCACCAGAACATTGATTCTCTGCTGGAGATGGTGCTTCTGGTAGCGGATATGCGTGATCTTAAGGCCAACCCAGACCGTATGGCCAAGGGTACTGTTATTGAGGCTCGTCTGGATAAGGGCCGTGGCCCTGTGGCAACCATTCTGGTGCAGAACGGCACCCTCCACAACGGTGATGTGATTATTGCCGGAACAGCGGTGGGCCGTGTGCGTACCATGCTCAACGATAAGGGCGAGCGTGTTGAGGATGCAGGCCCTTCCACCCCTGTGGAAATCACCGGTTTGGGTGAAGTGCCCCAGGCTGGTGACGCCTTCAATGCGGTTGAGGATGAAAAGCTGGCCCGTGAGCTGGTGGATCAGCGCCGCCATGAGGCCAAGGAAGAAGTCTTTAAATCCTACACCAAGGTCACCTTGGATAACCTGTTCTCCCAGATTTCCGAAGGGGAAATTCAAGAACTGCCCATCATCATTAAGGCTGATGTGCAGGGTTCTGTGGAGGCTGTCAAGCAGTCTCTCGAGAAGCTCAACAGCGATGAAGTCCGGGTTCGGGTCATTCATGGCGGCGTAGGTGCTGTCAGTGAATCCGATGTTATGCTGGCCAATGCTTCCAACGCCATTATCGTTGGCTTTAACGTCCGTCCCGATCCTGCCGCTCAGGAAAATGCCCAGCGGGATGATGTTGAAATCCGCCTTTACCGCATCATTTATGATGCCATTGACGAAATCAAGGCCGCTATGCGTGGAATGCTGGCTCCCAAGACCCGCGAGGTGGATTTGGGCCGTGCCGAGGTTCGTCAGGTCTATAAGATTTCCAATGTGGGCACTGTAGCCGGCTGCTATGTGCTTAGCGGCAAGATTACCCGCTCTGCAAAGATTCGTGTGGTAAGAGACGGCATCATTATAGCGGATGACGAGCTGGATAGCCTGCGCCGCTTTAAGGACGATGTGAAGGAAGTTGCCACCGGCTATGAGTGCGGTATGGGCCTTAAAAAATATGGCGACATCAAGGAAGGCGATATTCTGGAAGCCTACGAAATCGAAGAATATAGAGACTAAGATCATTTATATGGCTCATTCGGCAGGAGATGCCGCCCATGCCGCTGATTCTCTGCCGAGGATCGGCGGCAAAGCCATACTTGCTTCGGGCATAAGAAGCGAGCAGCTTATGCAGGAGTAAGATACCCGCTTTCAGGCTAGACTAAGAAGGCAGGCAGCAAACTTTTAAAATGCAAGTATAGAAAGGGGGAGCCGTTATGGCGTCCCATAGAACACAGCGAACCACCGAGGATATTCGCCGGGAGCTTGCGGATATTATGCGCAGCATCAAGGATCCTCGTGTAACCGGGCTTTTGAGCATTGTCAAGGTGGATTTATCCGGGGATTATTCCTACTGCAAGGTTCTGATCAGCTCCATGGAGGGGTTGGAAGCCGCTAAAAAGGCGGTGGAGGGTCTAAACAGCGCCGCCGGTTATGTGCGCCGTGAAATCGGGCTGCGCATTCGGATGCGCCGTTCCCCCGAATTCCAGTTCATTGCCGATAATGGCATTGAATACAGCGCTTCTATCAATAAAATGCTGGGCGATATTCTCTAAGCGGCCGGTAAAACTTCATGTGGAAATGCAGGTGATCGTTGGATGAGCATTCAGTTGAGTGATGTTTGTGCTCTTCTTGGGGAGCAAGACGATATCGTGATTTTGGCACATCAAAAGCCGGATGGAGATACCCTAGGCTCTGCCTTTGGCCTCTATTTTGCTGTTAAAAGCCTTGGCAAGCGGGCCCGTGTGGAATGCGAGACTTTTCCCACGCGGTATAATGTGATTTTTGGGGCCTATGAGCCCGAGCCTTTTGAGCCTAAATTTGTGGTGGCGGTGGATGTGGCCGATCCCATGCTGTTGGGTCTGAATCTGCGCACCCGGTATGAGGGGGCGGTTGACCTTTGCATTGACCATCACCGTTCCAACAATGGCTTTGCCAAGCATACCTATGTGGATATTGGCTCTCCTGCCACCGCTCAGATTATGTATGATGTGGTTCTGGGCCTTGGGGCGGAGATGACCCCTACCATTGCGGATGCACTTTTCACCGGGATCAGCACCGATACAGGCTGCTTCCGGTACGATAATGTTACAGCGCGTACCCATGAGGTGGCGGGCCTGCTGGTTGCGGCCGGTGCACGCCATGGCCTCATAAATAAGCTCATGTTCGAAACCAAATCCAAAGGGCGGCTCCAGGTGGATATTCTGGTGCAAAGCTCCTTGGAATACCACTTCGGCGAGATGGGAGCCAGTGTTGTCATTCCCGAGGGAGTCAACGAAGCCTACGATGTCACCGATGAGGAGCTGGATGGTATTGCCTCTTTCCCCCGGAAGATCGAAGGGGTTAAAGTGGGCATGACCTTCCGCCAACGGGGCACCGACACCTATCGGGTTTCTCTGCGCACCTCCGAGGATGTGGATGCTTCCCGGATTGCCGAGCGTTTGGGCGGCGGCGGCCATTTGCAGGCCGCAGGCTGTTCGGTGCGTGCACCTTCTCTGGAAAAGGCCAAGAAAAAGGTTTTGGCCGCCGTGGAGGAAGGGCTGATTCGCAGCGGGCTGCTGCCCCCTAAAGAAAAACCCTTGTGCGGCATTCTGCTTATTGATAAGCCCGCTGAGTTCACCTCCTCCGATGTGGTGGCGGTGGTGCGGGGCATGCTTTCGGCTAAGGCCGGCCATGCCGGTACTCTTGATCCTATGGCTACGGGGGTTCTGCCTGTATTTGTCGGCCGTGCCACCAAAGCGGTGGATTTGATTCAAAATCAGGATAAGGGCTATCGCGCTACCTTCCAGCTGGGAATCGCCACCGATACACAGGATATTACCGGCACCGTTCTGGAAGAAAAGCCTTTCTCGGCCACTCTGGTGCAGGTGGAGCAAGCCTTGGAGGCATTCAAAGGCAATATTATGCAGACTCCGCCCATGTATTCTTCTGTAAAAATAGATGGACAGCGGCTTTACGACTTAGCCCGCCAAGGCAAAGAAGTGGCTCGTGAGCCAAGACCGGTGACCGTTTATGAAGCTCGGGTAACTGCTTTGGATGAGCAGGCGGGCCAGTATCAGCTGGAGGTTCTGTGCAGCAAGGGCACTTATATTCGCACCCTGATTCATGATCTGGGGCAGGACTTGGGCTGTGGAGCAACACTGACCAGTCTGGTGCGCACCAGTGCCTTGGGCTATGCCTTGGAGGAGTGCATTCCTCTGCGTGAAGCCCAGAAGCTGGCGGATGAAAAAGTGCTTGATCTGCGCCTTCTCCCGGTGGATAGTGCCTTTGCCGGGCTGACCCGTGTGGAGCTTTCCTCCAATCAGATTCGTATTTTTGCCAACGGTGGTTCTCTTGCTGCCACCGATGTGAAGCTGGAGGGGAAAATAGACTGCATGGTCACCGTTTACAGTCAGGAGGATGAGGAGTTTGCGGGTCTGGGCTGGGTATCCGGCGGCAGCCTGAAAGCCAAGCTCCTTTTGGATTTGAATTTGATATGAAACAAATAAATTCCTTGGCCGAGGCCTTGTTCTCTCAGCCGACCTCTGTGGCCTTGGGCCTCTTTGATGGGGTACATATTGGTCACCAGCAGGTTTTGTTGGCGGCAGCTGCGCAAAAGGCAAGCGGCCTGACCCCAGTGGCTTTTACCTTTGATATTGATGCAAGACTTCCCTCAAAAATTGAGCGGGAGCATCTGCTTTCTCCCGCTATGCGGGGGCGGCTTATGGCCGGAATGGGCATTGAGTATATGATATGTCCCCCTTTTGAGCAAGTGAAGAATTTCTCCCCTGAGGAGTTTGTGGAGGAAATACTCCACCGCACTCTGGGCGCCAAGGTGGTTTGCTGCGGCTATAACTATCACTTCGGCAAAAAGGCCGGAGGCAGTGCACAGGATTTGGTGCGCCTGTGCGGGGCCCTGGGCATTAAGGTTGTTGTGGTGGAGCCGGTGCGCATTGGCGGCCAGCTGGTTAGCTCCACTATGATTCGTGGTGCGGTTGCCGCTGGTGAGATGGAGCAGGCGGCGGCGATGCTGGGCCGCCCCTTTGGCCTCGATTTTAGGGTGGTCAGAGGCCGCCAGCTGGGGCGCACGCTGGGCTTCCCCACCATCAATCAGCCTTTTCCCGCTGGTTTTTGCCTGCCCCGCTTTGGGGTATATGCCAGCCGAACCCACTTGGAGGGGCGTATTCTGCCCTCGGTGACCAATGTGGGGGTTAAGCCTACGGTGGGCAGTGATCAAATACTGGCTGAAACCTATGTGGTAGGCTTTGAAGGCGATTTATACGATCAAAATATTTTTGTGGAACTGGTTGGTTTTATTCGGCCGGAACAGCGCTTTGCTTCCTTGGAGGAGCTGACCCGGCAGATGCGGCAGGATACCGAACTGGCCTGCCAAATATTTCAGCGGCCCTGAGCTGCTGCATAAACAGAATGGAGGGTAAAAAAGGATGTACGAATTACTGAAGCTGTTGGAAAAAAATGCTCGTCTTTCTCTTGAGGAACTGGCCGCCATGTTGGGCCGCACAGAGGCGCAGGTGGCACAGGCAATGGATGATTACGAAAAAGCCGGTATTCTCAGAGGCTATACTTCCGTTGTGGATTGGGAAAAAACCGAGCGGGATATCGTGACTGCACGCATCGAAGTGCAGGTAACGCCCAAAAAAGACAGAGGGTTTGATGAGCTGGCCGAAACCATTTCTCAGTATAAAGAAGTGCAGTCTCTCTATTTGATGAGCGGCGGCTATGATCTGGCCCTGACACTTGTCGGCAGAAGCTTTAAAGAAATTGCATCCTTTGTGGCTTACCGTCTGGCTCCGCTGGATGGGGTGCAGTCCACCGCCACCCATTTTGTGCTGCGCAAATACAAGGAGAAAAACATTATACTGCTGGATACACCCAAGGATGAGAGAGGAGTTATGCTGTAATGGATTATTCCCAGCTTCTCTCTCATAAGGCCCGAGAACTTAAACCCTCGGGCATACGCAAATTTTTCAGCGTAGCCAGCGAAATGGAAAATGTCATTTCACTGGGAGTGGGAGAGCCGGATTTTAAAACCCCTTGGGTTATTCGCAAAGCCGGTACGGATTCTCTCAACGCCGGGCGCACCTTCTATACCGCCAATTGCGGCCTCAAGGAGCTGCAAGGGGAAATCACCCGTTATTTGCAGCGGCGCTTTGATATGGAATATGATCCCACCGATGTATTGGTGACGGTGGGTGGTTCCGAAGCCATTGACATCTGCATTCGTGCTTTTGTCAACCCCGGCGATGAGGTGCTGATTCCCGAGCCTTGCTTTGTGGCCTATGCGCCCATTGCAGAGCTTTCGGGCGGTGTGGCTGTTCCCATTGTAACCAAAGAAGAGGATAGCTTTCGCCTGACTCCAGAAGCTTTGCGGGCGGCCATTACCCCCAAGAGCAAGCTACTGATTTTCCCTTTTCCCAATAACCCCACCGGCGGCGTTATGGAAAAGGAGCATTTGGAGGCCATTGCCGAGGTGCTTCGGGATACCAACATCATGGTGCTTTCGGATGAAATATACGCCGAGCTGACCTACAGCGGGCGGCATGTTTCCATTTCCACTCTGCCGGGCATGCGGGAGCGGACTGTAGTAGTCAACGGCTTTTCTAAGGCCTATGCCATGACCGGTTGGCGGCTGGGCTATGCAGTTGGCCCCACTCCGGTTATGCAGACACTGACCAAGATTCACCAGTATGCCATCATGTGCGCCCCCACTACAAGCCAGTATGCGGCCATTGTGGCCCTGCGGGACTGCGATGAGGAAATCGAGGCCATGGCTCGGGAATACAATATGCGCCGCCGATTTATGGTGCAGGGGCTGAACAAAATCGGCCTGCACTGCTTTGAGCCACAGGGGGCCTTTTATGTGTTCCCCTCCATCCAAAACACCGGCATGACCAGCCAGGAGTTCTGCGAAAAGCTCCTTTACAGCAAGCGGGTGGCTGTGGTGCCCGGCGATGCCTTTGGCCAGTGCGGCGAGGGCTTTGTGCGTATTTCTTATTCCTATTCCACCGACCACCTCAAGGAAGCGCTAAAGCGCATCGAGGCTTTCATCACAGAATAACATACCGATCTGTTTTTAGATGCATATGGAAGGAGACTTCTCTTGGAGGCTATCTCAGTATACAAAACGCCGGATTACACCGACGAAGCATTGGAGCGGGCAGTAGGGGGCCACTTTGAGGCCCTTAACCTGCCGGCCTTGCTGCGCCCGGAAATGAAGGTGACACTCAAGGTGAATCTGCTGATGCGCCGCCGCCCGGAGGAGGCCACCACCACCCACCCTGCCCTTGTGAGGGCGGTGATCCGCCGCCTCAAGGCAGAGGGGATTACCCATATCACCATTGCGGACAGCCCCGGCGGCCCTTATACTACAGGGGCACTCAGCGGCATTTATGGAGCCACCGGCATGGCGGCTCTGGCTGAGGAAGAAGGCGTGGCACTGAATCAGACCACCGGGTGGAAGGAACTCTCCTTTCCCGGGGGCAAGGTTTGCCACGGCTTCAACATCATTGAACCGGTTGCAGGGGCGGATTTGGTTATTAACCTGCCCAAGCTGAAAACCCATGCCATGACCCAGCTTTCCGGCGGGGTTAAGAATTTGTTTGGGTGCATCCCCGGCCTGCAAAAGCCGGAGCTGCACTTCCGCTTTACCGATAAGAAAACCTTTTCCGGCATGCTGGTGGATTTATCCCAGCTGGTGGCCCCCGGGGTTACCATACTGGATGCGGTGGTTGCTATGGAGGGGGATGGCCCTTCCTCGGGGACTCCCCGCACCGTAGGGCTGACTTTGGCAAGCACCAGCCCCCATGCACTGGATTTGGGGCTTTGCCACATGATGGATATGCGCCCTGATGAGGTTTTCACCGTGGCACTGGGTATTGAGCGGGGGCTGATTCCGCCTGCTTTTGACCCAGCCTGTCTGGTGGGCGAGCCGGAAGCTTTCAGCGTTATCACCGATTTCAAAAAGCCTGCCTCCCGTTCCACCGATTTCAGCGACAATATGCCTGCCTTCCTGCGCCGCCCGATGGCATTTATCCGGGAACGTTTTCTGGCACCCAGGCCGGTAATTCACCGTACCGGGTGCATCGGCTGTGGCAAATGTGCCGAGAGCTGCCCCGCCAAGGTGATTACTCTGCGGGAGCGTAAGGCTTATATCAACTATAAGGGCTGTATTCGTTGTTTCTGCTGCCATGAGATGTGCCCGGTTAAAACCATTCACATCAGCCAGTCCAAGCTGATGAAATGGTGAGGGCTTCTATGGAAAAGCTCACCACCATCACTCTTTCGGCTTTTTGCAAGGTGAATTTCACCTTGGATATCCTCGGGCTGGATCACCGGGGCTATCATTTGCTGGAAATGGTGATGCAGACCATTGATCTGGCCGATACAGTCACCCTTACCCTTCGGGAGCAGCCGGGGGTTACCCTAAGCTCCAACTGGCCCTCTATGCCCACTGGGGAGGATAACATCGCTGTTAAGGCGGCCAGAGCCTTCTGGAAGGCGGCGGGACTGCCTGCGGCGGGGCTGCACATCCACTTGGAAAAGCGTATTCCCGATCAGGCGGGGCTGGGCGGCGGCAGCGCCGATGGAGCCGCTGTGCTCAGGGGCCTGAACCGCATGGCCGGAAAACCTCTTACTCCCCATCAACTGGCACAGGCCGGTCTGACGGTGGGGGCGGATGTCCCCTTTTGTCTGGCGGGTGGCACGGCGCTGGTTGGCGGTATTGGTGAGAAGATAAAGCCTCTGCCTCCTTTGGAGCAGGGGTTTCTTTTGATTGCCAAACCACCCGAGGGAATGCCCACCCGTTTTGCCTTTCAGGCGTGGGATGCCTTACAGGATAACTGGCACCCGGATACGGCTGGCGCTGTTCAGGCTATACATACAGGCGATTTAACCAAGCTGGGGAAAGCGATGGGCAATTCTTTTTCTGCCGTGCAGCCGCTTGCCGTGGGGCGTCTCTGCCAATCTATGATGGCCGGTGGTGCACTGGGTGCGGTGGTTACCGGAAGCGGCACGGCTGTTGTGGGGCTGTTTGACTGTGAGAAAACAGCTCGAGCCTGTGAAGAAAGCTTGCAGGGTCAAGCACCCTTTGTGTATCTGGCAAAGCCTACTTTCTTTTTGAAAAAAAGAAAGTAGGCAAAGAAAAACCTCTTTATTTTCCCCGCCGGAGGCTGGAGGAGGACCATGGGGGAACTAGTTCCCCCATGAGGCGCTTCGTGCCCGCAGCTTTGCGAAGGGCACTTTCGCATTTTCCGCAGAAAATGCAAGCGCCTGAAAGTAGGCAAAGAAAAACCTCTTTATTTTCCCCGCCGGAGGCTGGAGGAGGACCATGGGGGAACTAGTTCCCCCATGAGGCGCTTCGTGCCCGCAGCTTTGCGAAGGGCACTTTCGCATTTTCCGCAGAAAATGCAAGCGCCTGAAAGTAGGTAAAGAAAAACCTCTTTATTCTTCCCGCCGGAGGCTGGAGGAGGCAAAAGAACAAACACTTTATTTTTAATTGGTATAATCTGGAAATATCTGTCAAGACTCTTGTTACGAAGAATCTTACCAACAAGAGAGGACAGATTTACATATGAAACGCTTGGATTTGGCCGTATTGATCGGGGCTGTTTTGGCTATCGCCCTATCTTCCTTTACCACCTTTGCGCAGGAATGCGATGCCGTGCGGGAGAATGTGGTTCGCCTGCACATTTTAGCCAACTCGGATAGTCAGGCTGATCAGGAACTCAAGCTTGCCGTGCGGGATGCGGTGCTGTTGGGAACCGCCCAGCTGTTTTCCGCTTCTTCAGATAAGACCGATACCGAGCGGGAAGTGCTGGAGCATATGGATGAGATCGAAGCCATTGCCCGGGAAGAAATCCAGCGTCAAGGCTACGATTACCCGGTTTCCGTGAGCCTGACCAATATGTTTTTTGAGACCCGCCAGTATGAGAATTTCACCATGCCTGCCGGTTATTACGATGCCGTGCGCATTCTCATTGGCGAGGGAGCCGGTAAAAACTGGTGGTGTGTGATGTTTCCGCCACTGTGCATTCCGGCCGCCTCCCCCAAAAGCGAGATGACCCCCACCGAGCAAATCCGCCTTATCGGCACAAGACCTCAGTATAAAGCCAAGCTGGCGGTGGTGGAGCTGGTGGAAACGGTAGCCGATCATTTCAGTGGCCGCAGTGAGCAGCCCGTGATTTTACCCGAATAGTGCCCCTTTGCTATTTCTCGGTCATAAATTGTGAGGACAGCTTCCCAAGCAGGCCACTTGCGGGAAGCTGTCCTTTGATGTATACTATAGTTAAATAGTATGACCATCCCCTTTATTATAGCTGTATAGGTTTAAACCCATAACGTGGTTTTAAACAGCGGCAATATGCCGTTAACCGCCATAGGTGGTCTATAGCGACTGTATGAGTATATAGAAAGCCTATTTGCTCTATGGATTTTATTATTTAATGCCTCCTGAACAGTTCAAAAACGTAACAATAGCAGTTCTTTGACGGCATTTTTGAATTGTTTGGGTGCAAGTTTCCTTGCCGAATACGCCAAAAAACTTGCACAAAGGATTTGCAGCGTGTGTCTGCAAATCCTTTCAGGTAGCCAATCAATGGTTCTGTAACGGAAAACAGGCCTGTTTTGCTGTCAAACAGAGCGGAAATTGCTCTGTTTGCAAATGCGCTTCGCAAAGCGTATTTGTTCAGTGGACATTATTTATGTGTCTGCCTTTGTGTTTTAAGCAGCGCAAAAGGCGGCTTTCTTTTGCCCAAACATGCCTGATGAGGCGGAGGTGCTTGTGTGGAGGAGAAGTTTAAAGAAACACTTTACATAACGGATTTGGATGGTACCCTTCTTGGGGAGGATGGCGTTCTTTCGGCTTACAGCCGGGATACCATCAATCAACTGGTGGAACAGGGCGTGCTTTTTTCAGTGGCCACGGCCCGCACTCTTCATTCAGCCTGGGATGTGGTTGGTGAGCTGAATTTGCAGCTGCCGGTTGTGCTGATGAATGGGGTTCTGATTTATGACTTGCAGAAGGAGCAGTATCTGCAAGTAAACCACTTGCCTCAGGAGCAGGTGGATTTGGTCATTGATCTGCTGCAGAAGCTGAATATGGGCGGCTTTATGTACGCACTGGATGGCAATACCGTGAAAGTTTATTATAACTCCACCAGTGAGCGGGATCAGCGGAATCCGGGATTTTATAAAGAACGCACCGAATGGGGCGGACGAGTCTTTATTCCGCAGGAGGATTTTAGAGAGGCGGCCCGAGACCAGCGGATTATCTATTTTACCCTGTATGGCGATTTAGAGGCCATGCATGTTATTTACGACGAGATCAGAAAGATGCCTGAGCTGGGGCACACCTTTTGTGAAGATATTTATGATGGCCGCTATTTTTTAGAGATTTTCAACCCTGCCATCTCCAAAGCGGCGGGGGCTGACTTTATCAAAAAATGGTGTGCAGCCAAAGAAGTGGTTGCTTTCGGTGATAACCAAAACGATCTGGAAATGCTGGAATGGGCAGATCGCTCCTATGTGCCGGAAAACGGCATCCGAATCGCCAAGAGGAAGGCCACGCAAGTGCTTGGCCCCTGCGGGGAGGATTGTGTGGCACGCTTTATTGAGCAGGAAACCGGTGCGCTGAGCGGCCGGCCGGATTCCAATAAGGCACTGTAATTGGGGGCTGGGACGTTACCCGGTTCCGCAGCAACTGTTTTGCATACAGCATACAGGGTTCTGAGCGGCAAGGCTTCTCATGGGTTTGAAATGGGAACACCCTGCTGTTTTGACCGTGTATGGGTATATATTTTATCCTGAAAGGGATAAACACGCTTTTTTCACACGCATTGAGGCAAAGGAGTAGAGCAATGAACAAGCGCGAAATCGGAAAATCAGGCATTATGGCAACAACCATTTCTTTGGGAAGCTGGGCTATCGGCGGCGGCAGCGCCTGGGGAGACAACAGCGATGATGAATCCATCCGCACCATTCATGCGGCTTTGGATGGCGGTATAAATGTTGTGGATACTGCACCCGTATACGGCAAAGGCCACAGCGAGACCGTGGTTGGCAAGGCCCTCAAAGGGCGCCGGGATCAGGTTCTTATTTCCACAAAATGTGGCCTGAACTGGAACGAAAATGGCGGTGTGGAGTTTTTCTCCCGGGATGGCTATACCATCTACCGCAATCTCACAGCCAAAAGCATTCGGGAAGATGTTGAAGGCAGCCTGCGCCGCCTTGGCACCGATTATATTGATATTTACTTCACCCACTGGCAGGCCATTGAGCCCCTTAAAACACCCATCTCTGAAACCATGACCGCTTTGATGGAGCTGAAAAAAGAGGGCAAAATTCGTGCCATTGGCGGCTCCAATGTTTCGTTGGAGGATATCAAGGAATACCAGAAATATGGCCAGTTTGATATCATTCAAGAAAAGTTCAGCATGCTGGATCGTAAAATTGATGCGGAGCTGCTGCCTTATTGTGAGAAAAACGATATCACCGTTATGGCTTATTCGCCCATTGAGCAGGGCCTGCTGACCGGTAAGGTCACAGTGGACTATCAGGCACCTGAGGGTTCCACTAAAAACCGTCAGCTTTGGTGGCAGCCGGAAAACCGCTGTGCGGCTATTCATATGCTGGATGGCTGGAAGGATTTGTGCGAAAAATACAGCTGCACTCTGACTCATCTGGTTGTGGCGTGGTCGGTGGAGTATTCTCCTGCCCTTAACATTCTCTGTGGCGCCCGCAAAGAAGATCAGATTGTGGATATTCTGGGTGCGGCCAAGGTGAAGCTGGAAGCCGCTGATTTCGAGCGGATGCGCCGGGATGCCGATCAGGTTGTGGCGGGTGTTGTAAAGTAAGAGCCGCCTAAGCCGGTATTTTGGAGGCTGCTCCTTTTGATAAAGCAGGGGGCCTCACTGCCCGGAGCCATTTGGGCGGCGAGGCCGCTGTTTTATTTGAGAGACTGTTTTCTGCCTGCCGAGATAGATAAAGGCTTTGTGGGCAAGTTTTATTTGTGTTTATTGCCGGGTTAGGGACAAACCGGGAATAATGACTTTCACTTTTCAATATACTGTGTTATCATCTGTTATCAAAATGGCAGATATGAGGATAGGTGTATATTGGGAAGGTTGGAGGTAAGAACATGAATATTTCTCCTTGGGTGTATGGCTTTTTGCTGATTGCAGGTGCTGCTCTTTTTGGTTATTACATAAAAATCGGAAGATTTTTCCGCTGTATGCTTTTCACGGCGGTTACGGGTTTTTTGGCTTTGGGAGCCTTGTGGCTACTGGGGCGTTTTGTTCCGTTGGCTCTGGCGGTAACCCCTTTGACCATATTCACCTCCGGTTTGCTGGGGATTCCGGGACTTTTGATTCTTTTTGTGCTAAATTTAATTTAATTCTCTTGCAATGAAGGATGTAAATTGCCCGGAAGTATGATATAATTGCCTATTATAACCGATTAACTTAAAAGTCTTGAAAGATTTTTAGACTCTATGGTTTTGCTATCACCTTATATGGACAATATGGCCTGCCTGCTTATCAAAGCAGGTTTTGATTTACTTTGGGACAGGCTTCTGAATTTTGATCTTTTTTGCAAGCTTTTATCTCTGCAAAGGGAAACGGATAGGGCCGATTTTTATGGGCTGCTTGTCAGAATGGTTACACAAGTAAGAAGGGAGCAACATTAGTGGAATTTCGATATTTTGCACCGGGAGAAGCCCCGGAAGACGCACTGAAGGTGCGGCTTGCTGTTTTTGTAGACGAACAGGGGTTTTCCAAGGAAAGTGAATTCGATGATATAGATTCCACCGCTCACCATACTGTTTTGTATGAGGGAACCAGACCGGTGGCCTGCGGGCGCACCTTTCCCGGTAAAGAGCCGGGTGAGTGGATCATCGGCCGGGTTGCTGTGCTTCCCACTTATCGCCGGGGCGGAACCGGGCGATTTCTGATGCTCCAGCTGGAGGAGCAGTGCCGGCAAAACGGCGCTCAAAGCATTCTTTTAGCGGCACAGGTGCAGGCACAGGGGTTCTATGAGAAATTGGGCTATGTAGCCGAGAGCGAAACTTTTCTGGAAGAGCATTGCCCCCATATCAATATGCGCAAGAAAATTGCGTTGGCTCCACGAAGCGGAAAATAACCCGAATTTGCTGATTGCATGCGGGTAGAGCATGCAGGCCATTATGGATATGGTGGCATAATGAAAAAACTACAGGTAAGAGATGGAGAAGCCAATAATTAGCTTGACGGAAACGTCCGGATGCGGTATACTATTTCTTGCACTGCCGAGGCGTAGCTCAGTTTGGTAGAGTGCCTGGTTTGGGACCAGGATGCCGCAGGTTCAAGTCCTGTCGCCTCGACCATTTTCCCTTTGAAAAACCGCCTATTTAGGCGGTTTTTTTGCGTTTTATATTTGGCTTTTAGAATGCTATCCTAAATTGATCTGCCCAGTTTGGGGTAGGAAATATTTTACGGTGGCGGGATTTTTCCTGCCGCCGTAAGTGCAAATCCCTAACCCATCCCTAACGGGGTCAAGAATTGTAGTATTATTGCAGAAATGCTATACTGGACTTAATTTTTGTACCTATGGTAGTGAAAAGGCCAGTCCACGACTTTGAAGCAGTGGGGGGAGCTATGCGAAAAATAATCGTCATTGGAAGCCCCGGTGCAGGCAAAAGCATGTTTGCACGCAAACTGAGAGATGAGACAGGGTTTCCGTTATATTATCTCGATATGCTGTGGCACAAGTCTGATCAAACCAATATCTCTCAAGAGAAGTTTGATGCGGGGCTGAACGAAATTTTTAAAAAAGACGCATGGATTATCGACGGAAATTACTTGCGGACGTTGGAACCTCGTTTGCAAGCGTGCGACACTGTCTTTTTTATGGACTACCCACTGGAAGTATGCATCTCTGGCGCGGCATCCCGCATTGGAAAACGGGGGGAGGATCTACCATGGGTTGAGACGACATTTGATGAAGAATTCAAACAGTGGATTCTCGATTTTTCTAAAGATCAATTGCCGCAGATTTATGATAACTTAAAGAAATATGAGAAAAGTAAAGATATTATGATCTTCAAGTCGAGAAAAGAAGCTGATGATTACCTAAAGATGGAGAATTGCTGAAATGGATAACGATAAAGTATATGAGATGCGCTTTTCCAAGGTTTACCCGCTTCTCGTCAATAAGGCTGTGCGAAAAGGGCGAACCCAGAGCGAGGTAGACGAGGTCATCCGCTGGCTGACGGGGTATAACCAAACGGCATTGGAAGCCATTCGGGAAAGCGATATTGACTACACCGCCTTTTTCCAAAATGCCCCCGAGCTAAACCCTAATCGAAAGCTCGTAACGGGTGCGGTCTGTGGGATCAGGGTTGAAGAAATCGGAGAACCTCTAATGCGGGAGATTCGCTATCTAGACAAGCTGATTGACGAACTGGCCAAAGGAAAAGCGATGGAGAAAATTTTACGCGGGTAGGCGGTTTGTGTATCTGTTTCCGCACAAAAATTTGATTGTCAGGAGCCGTGAGTATGGGGAAACGAACCGAGCGTTCTAAAAGGACATACGACCAGATGGCGGCGGGGTACGATACCTCGCCTGAAGGCTATTACACCCAGCCCCATAAGGCGGAGCTAGTCAAGCAGGTCAGCCTCCGTAACGGAGACAGCGTTTTGGATGTGGCCTGCGGCAACGGCACGCTCTTGGGGGCGCTTTCCAAGAAGGCAAGCATCCATGCGTTTGGTGTGGATTTGTCGGAAAATATGATTGCCGCAGCCAGAGAGCGCTACCCCAACTGTACCTTTGCGGTGAGCGCCTGTGTCCCCCTTCCCTTTGAAAACGAAAGCATGGATGTCATCACAGTATCCTGTGCATTCCATCATTTTGAGGACCCCCATACCTTTGCGGGTGAATGCATGAAGGTGTTGAAGAAGAACGGAATGGTTTATCTGGCTGAACCGTTTTTTACTCCTGTGATACGGTGGCTCGCCAACACGGTGGTGTTTCCGTTTTCCAAGTCCGGCGATGTCAAGGTTTACAGCAGACAGGAACTGCATGGGATGTTTGAAGCGGCGGGGTTTCGTGATATAAGCGTATATACAAAAGGCACCGTTCTGTTCTTCTCGGCAAAAAAATAATGCAACTTGTACTGGAGGGCTGCGCATGAACGAACTGCCGGAGTTCTCTAACCGGGTGGAGTTCCGGGCGAGGCTGGTGGGAAATTGTGTCACCAGCTGCAGCGTGTGTGGCTGCTCTTTGGCAAAGCAAGCGGCCCTAAAACCATCGTGACCGAGCATGGCAGAGAAAAAATGGCCGAAGCCAAACGAAACGGCCGGTGGAATGCCGCCAAGACACCGGCTGTGACAGATGAGCAGATCAACGCCGCAGCCGAGCTGCTGCGGGCATATGAGCCAGCCTACACCAACTTCCAAGCCATGCCGCCGTCGGCTTAGGAGACCTATACACGGGCCTATCTGGATGCCAAAACAGTAGCGGGACGGGAAAAACGTCTGGCGCGGACGGTGGATCGGCTCAAGAAAAACTTAAAGCCCATATAGGAGGCATACCCTGTCATCCCACCGCACGGAAAGTCAAGAACGCTGGTCACTGGACTGATAGAATGATCACATACGGAAGGAGGTTTGAAGATGGATTGGATTACGGGGATACAGCGAGCACTGGATTACACCGAAGCGCATTTGACCGAGAAAATGGACTATGAGGCGGTGGCAAAGCAGGCTTATTCGTCAGCTTTTCATTTCCAGCGGGCGTTCAGCATGCTCTGCGGGTTTTCCCTTGGCGACTATATCCGTATGCGCCGCTTGACGCTGGCGGCTGAAGACTTGATCCGCACCGGCGACAAAATCATCGACATCGCGCTGGGGTACGGTTACGATACCCCCGAAAGCTTCTCCCGTGCATTCCAGCGGTTTCATGGCATTACCCCGACCGAGGCGCGCCGGGGAGGCACCATCAAATCCTTCTCCAGACTCTCCGTAAAATTGATTCTATCGGGAGGCAGTACTATGGATTACAGGATTGAAAAGAAAGATGCGTTCAAAATCATCTGCAAGAAAAAGCAGGTCACCAAGCCCCAAGGAGACACCGCCACAGAGGACATTTCGGCATTCTGGAACGAATGCACCAAGGCCGGTATTATCGAGGACATTTGCAAATACGGCCGCTTTGACAAGCTGAACGGCGTGCTGGGCATCTGCTTCTCAAAGGAACTGGCTGATTCCGGCTTTCCCTACGGCATCGGCGCGGAATACAATGGCGCGCCTTTGGGCAATGAGGGGCTGGAAATTGTGGATATCCCTGCACACACCTACGCAATTTTTCAGTGCAGGGGCAAGATGCCCGAGGCATTCAAGACCACCTACCAGCGCATTGTCACCGAGTTCTTTCCCCAGAGCAATTACGAATACGGCAACGGCGTGGAGCTGGAAGTTTACCCCTCCGCAGAAGTGGGCGACCCCAATTATACTTGCGAAATTTGGGTTGCGGTGAACGAGAAGAAGTAAAGAAATCTTACACAGCAGCCGGGCAGAGTAAAGCTGCCCGGCTGCTGCATGTTCAATCATACATTGTAAAAACCAAACCTTCGTGGTAGAATAAGGAAAAGAATCAGTGCAAATTCTACTTATGAGACTACCATTACCAAGGAGTAGGGGAAGACTCTTGGATAAGCGAAGCGGGTTTGAGCGCCCGTTTGTTGATAGCATTAATGCTTTCAATCATCTATACAACCATCTGCTAAACATTCTTTTTGATGGTCAAGCCTTGTACCTTGAATCGGGAGAATAGGAGAAGGCTTAGTCTTACCGACGCTTGGGAAAGTACACACACTAAAAATTTAAATAAGTTGCGTTGATAAGACCTACCCGGATGCCGCATTCGGGTAGGTCTTATGGTTCTCATCCGACTTTCTTGAACGGGATGACCTTACACCTGCGGAAAATTGCTATTTAAGGAGGATAATATGGACTGGAAAGAAGTCAACACGCAGAAAGATATTGACGAATTGCTGGGTGCGTATGGGAATTTTCACGACTCCTGTATCACGAACCTGCGTTACGACAGCGGCAGCTATGTCACATCGGATAAGGCTATGCATTTCAGCGGCGCTGACGATCGAAATTTAATCGTTGCTTTCCAATGTCAATGGGACCCGATTACAATAGAGCTGTGCTTTTCAGGGCTTAGGCGGCTGCATCTCGTTGGCTGGCAGGATAACTATCTGAACAATATTTCATCTGCTTATTTGGCATTTCACGAGAAATTGTTACCTGGTAAACCAGAACGGCTTATTGTTTGGTCTGACACGGATGGGTTTGAACCGAAGACAGTGTCAGAGAGTAACGCTCTCACGGAACCAGCCGATACCTACATGATTTCCAATCGGCTAAAATGGAGAATCATTGATTAGGGGATAATATATCTTTGGGAGTTGCATCCCAATCAGGAACATACAGTGCGGTGCTTTGCCGCAAGCCCAAAAAACCCGAGCCACATCTATTAGCATACAGAATTCATCCCTAATAAAATCACGAAATTCGAAAGAAAGCGATGAGCACACAAGGCAGAGTGGGCAAGCGCCAAAGAGCAAGGAGAAGGTATTATGCATATAAGATTGGCAACTCTGGATGATCTTCAAATGATACTAAAAGCGGGTTGGTATCCATTTTATGAGTAAAGATAAACGTTCTTTGTTAACAAATCCCTATAAAAAATGTCGAATTATAGCAGAATAGGCGTTGATTAAGTGGAAATGTTTGGTATAATTTAAGCTAGTAGCCTCTTTGAGCTGTCGTTGTGTGTATTTATTTCTTGATTGGCTTCATGACAAACAGGAGCTGATATAAAATTCCCGCGTATTGTTTTTCTGTATCCTTCTTGAAATTTACAGAAAAGGCGTGATTGTATGATGCAAGATTTGGCTCACATCACTGAGATAAATGGACAAAGAGTGGAGCAGTCTGTTGCAAGCCATTCTTTGAATGTTGCCGCTTATGCCGCCCAGAAGCTGAAAGGCATGAATCTTCGACATACAGCGTATCTTGCCGGGCTTCTGCACGATATGGGAAAGTGCACAGACCAATACCAAGACTATCTGCGGCGAGCTGCTAATCATGAAGATGTGAAGCGGGGCAGTGTAAACCACACCTTTTGCGGATGCATCTATTTGCTGAAAAAATACCACAGCGGCCGGCCGCAGGGCATGGACACCATGGCCTGTGAGCTTCTTGTATACGCCATGGGATCACACCATGGGCAGTTTGATTGTGTCTCGTTGGAAAACACCAGCGGCTTTGAAAAACGCCTGTATAAGGATGCCGCCGAAATAGAATACCCGCAGGCCGTGGAACGCTTTCTGGTGCAGTGCGTCTCAAGCGAAGAAATTGACCGGCTTTTTTTGCTGGCACAAAATGAAATTACAAGCTTGTTCCAAAGCTTGAAAATACAGTTTGGAAAAGGTGCGACACAGATTCACTTTTTGATGGGTCTTGCCGCCCGTATGGTGCTTTCCGCTGTTATTGATGGAGACCGCAGGGATACGGCAGAATTCATGAGCGGCACCAAACACAGCTTTCGTGCCGGCTCGCCGAACCTGTGGGAGGAGCAAATTCAGTTTCTGGAACAGAAGCTTTCGGCTTTTGATGCGACAGCACCTATTAACCGGGTACGTCGCTGCTTTTCCGAGCTTTGCCGGGATTTTGCCTGCCAGCATGGGGGCGGCATTTACCGACTCACGCTGCCCACCGGTGCGGGCAAAACCCTTTCAGCGCTGCGGTATGCACTGCATCATGCCAAAACATACGAGAAAAAGCGGGTCATTTTTGTGATTCCGCTTTTAAGCATTTTGGAGCAAAACAGCGGGGTTATCCGCAGCTTTTTACAGGATCAGAGTATTCTCACCGAGCATCACTCAAATGTTGTCAAAACCTTTGAAACCCCTGAAGAGCTGGATCACTATGAGCTGCTCACCGAAACATGGGAGTCTCCCATTGTGATTACAACGTTGGTTCAACTTTTGAATACTCTTTTTTCAGGCAAAACCACCGCTGTGCGCCGCATGAGCGCCCTGACCGATGCTGTTATCGTGATCGATGAAATTCAGTCGCTGCCCAAAAGAGTGACCAACATGTTTAATATGGCACTGAATTTTTTAGCCGGAGCCTGTGGGGCTACCGTGGTTTTATCCTCTGCTACCCAGCCTTGCTTTGATGAAACAGCAAGGCCCCTTCGCTATTCCCAGCCGGTGGATATTGTGCCCTATGACCCGGCTATTTTTGATACTCTCAAGCGCACCCGCATTGTGGACTATACCTCCCCCTATGGCATGTCGCTGGAAGAGCTGGCGGATTTTTCCCAAAGCCTGCTCCAAGAGGGTTCCTCCTTACTGATTGTGTGCAATACCAAGGAAAGTGCCCGAAAGCTGTATGATGAACTGGACAGTCGCAGCGCCAGCAAGCTCTTTCATCTTTCGGTCTCCATGTGCCCGGCCCATCGGGCGGATACACTGGCTCATATCCACACTGCTCTGGATGGCAGGGAAAAGGCGATTTGCGTCTCTACTCAGCTGGTGGAGGCCGGTGTGGATTTTTCGTTTGAAAGCGTGATCCGTGTTGAGGCAGGGCTCGATAACATTGCACAGGCCGCCGGGCGATGCAACCGCAGCTTTGATTTTGGCGGTATACGCTCTGTCTATATTGTTAAGCTCAGGCAGGATGCCGAAAAGCTGGGGATGCTCCCGGAGATAGCGGCGGCCCAGCAGTGCACAGAGCAGCTTTTGCATCAGTTTGCAGACAATCCCCAGTCACTGGATGCTGACCTGCTCAGTGAAAAGAGCATTGCACAATATTACAATTTGCTCTTTGGGCATTCGGCTATCAAAGGCCAATTTGGCTTTCCCCGAATACTCTCTCATGACCAGCGGGAGCAGCTGTTTGACCTGCTGGCTGATAATCCCAATCATATTAAGCGGCCTGAATTTAAAGGAAGGTACTTTTTCAATCAGGCCTTTAAAACAGCGGGGGAGCTTTTTGAGGTTTTTGATGAAAACACCACCGATATCATCGTGCCCTACAATGAGCAGGCAGATCAGGTTATAGCCGACCTGTTTTCACAAAAGGCCGCTCATGACTATGGTTTTTTAAAGGAATGCATTGAAAGAGCCAAGCCGTATACCATCCATATTTTTAAGCACCAGTATATGAAGCTGATGGAATATGGAATGCTTTTATCGGATAAGCAAAATCGTTTTCTTGCTTTAAATAAGCAGTACTACCACGCCGAGACCGGCTTGATTATGGAAAAATTCATTTATTGAGAGGAGGTATTTGATTGCAGCATCAAAACATTGTGGAGTTTGAAGTCAGCGGAGATTATGCCTTGTTTTCAGACCCCATTACAAGGGTGGGCGGTGAAAAGTTTACCTATCAAGTTCCCACCTATGAGGCGATCAAAGGTGTTCTGCATAGCATTTATTGGAAGCCTACACTGATCTGGGTAATTGATGCGGTTCGGGTTATGAACCAGATTCAAACCGAGACCAAAGGCATTCGCCCCATTAAATACAACGGGGGAAATGACCTTTCTTATTACACTTACTTAAAAGACTGCAAATATCAGGTAAAAGCACACTTTATCTGGAATGAAAACCGCCCGGAGCTCCTGCATGACCGCAATGAGAACAAGCACCACAACATTGCCAAGCGCATGATTGAGCGGGGGGGCCGACGGGATGTTTTTCTGGGTACCCGGGAATGTCAGGCCTATGTGGAGCCCTGCACCTTTGGCGAGGGCGAAAGCTTTTATGAAAACACCCCCCAGCTTAATTTTGGCGTGATGTATCACGGCATTACCTATGCAGACGAAGCCTATTCGGAAGAAACACAAGGCAACATGACTGTGCGGTTGTGGCGTGCGGTTATGGAGCAAGGTGTTCTTTCCTTCACTCCGCCGGAGCAGTGCATCCACCGCCCTGTGCGAGAAATGCAGATCAAGCCCTTTGGCGAAAAACTGGGTAATTTTTCACCCATTGAGTCGGAGGTGGTTTAATTGGCTTGGATGAGAACGCTTTACCAAACCTATCAGGAGAATATCCATATGGCGGGGAAGCCGGTGGAGGGCGTGCCTCTGTCGCTGGTGGCCCATATGACCGCCAATGCCCAGATCGAAATCTCCATTGATTCCCAAGGCATTTTTTGTGGTGCTCATGACCTGACAAAGGAACAAGGTAAAACCATCATACCGGTAACAGAAGCCTCTGCTTCACGTTCCAGCGGGGATGCGCCCCACCCCTTGTGCGATACCCTATCCTACATTGCGGGGGATTTTGCCCAGTATCTTTCCGATTCCAAAGCGGCTGGCAAGGTGGAAAGAAAGTTTGAAAAGTATCTTGCCGCTTTAGAGGGCTGGGTGCAGTCCCCCTATACCCACCCAAAGATACAAGCCATTCACCGCTATATTGCTCAGAAGCAAATGGTACAGGATCTCATTGGCAGCGGTGTCTTAGAGGCTGCGGACGGCAAGCTGCTGGAGAAAAAGGTTTCGAGCACTGTTTATGAAAAAGCCTTGGTTCGGTTCCGGGTGATTGATAGCAGCCCCCAAGCCGTTTGGGAGGATGAAACACTGTTTGATTGTTATATCAAGTATTATGCCACCTCACAAGAGGGCAGAAGAGATATCTGCTACTTGAGCGGGGAAGAAGCGGTCATATCCGGCATTCACCCCAAGGGCATTGTGGCCGCCAGCTATGGGGCCAAGCTGATTTCGGCCAACGACAGCACGAACTTCACCTACCGGGGGCGTTTTGAAACGGCCGAGCAGGCTAGTGCCATCGGCTATGAGGCCACCCAGAAGGTACACAGCGCTCTCACATGGCTGGCCGCCCGTCAGGGCGTGGTTGCAGGCACTAAGGAAAAGCGTACCTACATTTGTTGGAATCCCAACGGCAAAAAGGTGCCCGATTTGGAAGACCCTTTTGGCCTTGAGGATGACAGCGAGCCTCGTTCCTATACCGAAGAAGAATATAAACAAAGGCTGATTGATGCCTTAAGCGGCTATCAAAACACACTGGAACACAACGATGAAATTGTAATTATGGGGCTGGATGCAGCTACAACCGGCCGGCTTTCCATCGTTTATTACAATGAGCTGAGAGGCTCGGATTTTTACAACCGCCTTATGGATTGGGGCCTGACCTGCCGTTGGTATTTTACGGCTTTTACAGCGGATAAAAAGCCCACTACCACCACACTCACGCCGCTGACCAAGCAGATTGTGCGCTGTGCTTTCGGCACCGAGCGGGGCCGCTTTCTTGAGACAGACGATAAGGTGATGAAAGAGCAGTATCAGCGCCTGATCTACTGCATGCTGGATCAAAAGCCGCTGCCCCGGGATATTATGCATGCGGCGGTTCTGCGGGCCTCCAACCCACTGCCCTATTCTTGGGGCAACCGTGAGCGGATTCTTTCCACAGCCTGTGCGCTGATTTCCAAATATCACCACGACAGAGCAAAAGGAGTGAGTATTAGCATGAATCTGGACTATGGCAACAACGACAGAAGTTATCTTTTCGGCAGGCTGTTGGCTGTGCTGGAAAAAGCGGAGCGCTCCACCTTTTCCAGAGAGGAAACACGAGAGCCCAACGCCATGCGCCTGCAAAACGTTTTTGTCAACCACCCTATGAGCACATGGAAAATATTGCAGGAAAAGCTGAACCCCTATTTTGAGCGGATGTCTCCCGGCTCAAGGTATTATTACAAGGAACTAGTATCTGATATCATAGATTTGATTACTCAGCACCACAGCCCGGAAGAACTGAACCGCCCCTTAGAAGAATTGTATTTAATCGGCTACTATTTGCAGCGCAAAGAACTCAACCAACCCAAAAACAACAAGGAGGAACAGGAGATATGAAGGCCCTTGAAAACAAGATTGATTTTGTGGTTCTGGTGTCCGTTGCCCACGCCAACCCCAACGGTGACCCCCTCAACGGCAACCGCCCCCGCACCACCTACACCGGCAACGGCGAAATCTCCGATGTGTGCATCAAGAGAAAGCTGCGCAACCGGTTGCAGGATTTAGGCGAAGGCATTTTTGTTCAATCCGATGAGCGTTCTGACGATGGATTCACCAGCCTGAGCCAGCGTGCCTCCCAGACCATTACCGCCTTCACATCAAAGGAGGATTACGCTGCCCAAGCCTGCAAGAAATGGTTTGATGTCCGGGCCTTTGGGCAGGTTTTCGCCTATAAAAAGGGCAAGGATAAGGATGGAGTTTCGGTGGGTGTCCGGGGGCCTGTCTCCCTTCATCAGGCTCTGAGTGTTTCTCCCGTGGATATTAACAGCATGCAGATCACCAAGAGCGTGAACAGTGAGCCCACCGAGGATGGAAAGAAAAGCTCCGATACCATGGGTGCCAAGCATATGGTGGAGTTTGGGCTCTATAAAATCAAGGGTGCCATTAATGTGCAGCTGGCCGAGAAAACCGGCTTCACCGAGGAAGATGCGGATCAAATCAAGGAATGCCTGCGCACCCTTTTTATCAACGACAGCTCTTCCGCAAGGCCGGATGGCAGCATGGAGGTTATCCGCCTTTATTGGTGGAAGCACAACAATAAAATAGGGCAGTATTCCTCCGCCAAGGTACATAATTCCATCCAAATCGCCCCCAAGGATGGGGTGGCTTATCCCAAGTCCCCGGAGGATTACAACATCCAGCTGCTTCCTTTGGAAGGATTGGAGCCTGAGATCATTGATGGCATATGAGGAAGAAGATTTTCTGATGCTCTCGGGCATACAGCATTTTGCCTTTTGCCGCCGCCAGTGGGCGCTGATTCATATTGAGCAGCTTTGGGAGGAAAACCTGCGTACCGTAGAGGGAAACCTTCTTCACGAAAACTGCCACGATGGCTATTCCTATGAAAGCCGCAAAGATGTGATCATTTCCCGGGGTATGCCGATTTTCTCCCGCACTTTAGGTGCAAGCGGTGCCTGTGATATTGTGGAGCTGAGAAAATCCCGTGAGGGAATCTCTCTCCACGGCCGTGAGGGCCTGTATATCCCGTATCCGGTGGAATATAAGCACGGGGAGCCTAAAGACAACGACGTTGATAGTCTCCAGCTGGTGGCACAGGCAATCTGTCTGGAGGAAATGCTCAGCTGTGAAATCAGCGATGGTGCCATTTTTTACGGTAAAACGAAGAGGCGGCAAAAGGTTGTGCTGACCAAGGAGCTTAAAGAGCAGGTGAGGTCTTTCTTTGCAGAAATGCACAGCTATGTTCAGCGTGGATATGTCCCCAAAGTGAAGCCCACCAAAAGCTGCCATGCCTGTTCCCTCAAAAATCTTTGCCTGCCCAAGCTGTGCAAAATCAAATCGGTTCGTGACTATCTGGAGCAGAATCTTGGCACTCAGGAGGCGCAGCCATGAAAAAGCTTTTAAATACCCTGTATGTCACCACAGAAAATGCTTATCTTGCGCTGGATGGAGAAAATGTGGTGATTCAATGCGAGGGCGAGACATTGGGGCGCCTGCCTATCCATATGATTGACGGTATCATGGCCTTTGGGTACATTGGCGCCAGCCCGGCCCTGATGGGCAAATGCGCCGAGATGAACAAGTCGCTGGTCTTTTTAAAGCCCAGTGGGCGTTTTCTGGCCAAGGTAACCGGAAAATCCTATGGAAATATCCTTTTGAGGCGCAGCCAGTACCGCATCTGTGACCACGAGGAGCAGTCTTTGGCCATTGCCCGGAACATCATTTCAGCAAAGCTTGCAAACTCCAATGCGGTTCTCAGCCGTGCAATGCGGGATCATGCCTTGCGCATTGATACCGAAAAATTTGCCCGGATTGGGGAAGCGCTTCAAAAAGGAAAGGTTAACGCTTATCATGCCCAGAGTGCTGAAAGTCTACGGGGATTAGAGGGAGAGTGCGCCAACCTCTATTTCTCGGTGTTTGATGATATGATTTTGCAGCAGAAGGAGGATTTCAGTTACAGGGGCCGTTCTCGCCGCCCTCCTATGGATTATGTAAATGCCATGCTTTCCTTTTCTTACAGCCTGCTGACCTCGATGTGTGTCAGTGCGCTTGAATCGGTGGGGCTGGATGCTTATGCAGGTGTTTTCCATACCGAGAGGCCGGGGCGGTGCTCTCTGGCGCTGGACATATTGGAAGAATTCCGTGCTCCTTTTGCAGACCGCTTTGTGTTAACAGCTATCAACAAAAAAAGCATCTGTGGGAAAGATTTTGTAGAAAAGGAGAACGGCGGCATCTTGCTGACCGAGGATGGCCGTAAAAAGTTTCTCACCCTTTGGCAGCAAAAAAAGAAGGAAGAGCTTATGCATCCTTTTTTGCAGGAAAAGGTAGAATGGGGCCTTTTGCCCTATGTACAGGCTATGCTGCTGGCCAAATATATACGGGGCGATCTCGATGAATATCCTCCGTTTATATGGAGGTGACCTATGCTGGTGCTTATAACGTATGATGTAAATACCCAAGATGCACAGGGCAGCAGACGGCTGCGTAAGGTTTCAAAGGTCTGTGTCAACTACGGCCAGCGGGTGCAAAATTCTGTCTTTGAATGCCTGCTTTCGCCTGCTGAGCTGTGTGTAGTGAAAAGCCAATTGTTCAGCATTCTGGATGGAACCAAGGATAGCCTGCGAATTTATAACCTTGGCAACAGTTATAAAACACGCATTGAGCATTATGGCGCCAAGCAAACCTATTCCCCGGAAGAACCAATGATTTTTTAGTGCGAACCCCAAGTGCACATAGAAATACGGGGGGATTCGCACAGGTGTTTTTGTAAAAATATGTCTTGAAAATGCTCACTGTATAATGGGTTTAGTTCTTTTGTGGTTATAACGCTGACTTTTAAGCGGATTATAGCCCGAAATTTATATGTTCCACCGTCGCTCCTCCTGCGAGGAGCGTGGATTGAAATGTGACAATGATGCACTTTGGATACCGTTCATGGAGTCGCTCCTCCTGCGAGGAGCGTGGATTGAAATATGAAGGCATACATGAGCATTGCCAGAAGGGCAACCCGTCGCTCCTCCTGCGAGGAGCGTGGATTGAAATAAATCAATTTTTCCCCACTCAGTACTAGGCATCCAGTCGCTCCTCCTGCGAGGAGCGTGGATTGAAATAAAACGAGCAGTGATATACCCCATATCATTCCGGGGTCGCTCCTCCTGCGAGGAGCGTGGATTGAAATAGAAAAACAACAAGCAAAGCAAACCCCACAGCAAGTCGCTCCTCCTGCGAGGAGCGTGGATTGAAATAAAACGAGCAGTGATATACCCCATATCATTCCGGGTCGCTCCTCCTGCGAGGAGCGTGGATTGAAATCGCTTTCCAATACTCGTCTTTAGCAAGTGCCTCGGGTCGCTCCTCCTGCGAGGAGCGTGGATTGAAATATGAAGGCATATAGGAGCATGGCCAGAAGGGCAAGTCGCTCCTCCTGCGAGGAGCGTGGATTGAAATTTTGCGGTAAAGACCGGATTCAAAGCGAGCACTGGTCGCTCCTCCTGCGAGGAGCGTGGATTGAAATAAAATACCGGGCAAGGATGGTGGAATCAAAGCGATAGTCGCTCCTCCTGCGAGGAGCGTGGATTGAAATCTCAATCAAAGATAAAAAAGGAGTTAAATGCTCAGGTCGCTCCTCCTGCGAGGAGCGTGGATTGAAATATTTAGAATAGCCTGCAGATTTCTAGCTATTAGCTGTCGCTCCTCCTGCGAGGAGCGTGGATTGAAATAATTTTGCCAGCCGTTGGCGGAGCTTTTACCGGTGTCGCTCCTCCTGCGAGGAGCGTGGATTGAAATAAAAACCATTTATTTGCCCTCCCACTCCGAAATCAGTCGCTCCTCCTGCGAGGAGCGTGGATTGAAATCAGCTCCACTTGCAGCGAGTGTGCCCACGACTGTTGGTCGCTCCTCCTGCGAGGAGCGTGGATTGAAATGTGAGGCTATCTTTGTGAGCAAAACGGTGCGGGGCGTCGCTCCTCCTGCGAGGAGCGTGGATTGAAATAGTTTATGGCGGCAATTCCACGCACTTTGCGTAGTCGCTCCTCCTGCGAGGAGCGTGGATTGAAATTATGTTGGATGCAGTGTGGTCTTTTTTGAATGCTGTCGCTCCTCCTGCGAGGAGCGTGGATTGAAATCCTCATTGATGTAAGTATCCCGGTCGGGTGTAAGTCGCTCCTCCTGCGAGGAGCGTGGATTGAAATAAAGCGTGACTGTAATATGTAATGACCGATAGCTGTCGCTCCTCCTGCGAGGAGCGTGGATTGAAATTTTACGATAAAGACCGGATTCAAACCGGGCGCTGGTCGCTCCTCCTGCGAGGAGCGTGGATTGAAATCTCACACCCGGAATAGCATCTGCGGGGTAGGGCTGTCGCTCCTCCTGCGAGGAGCGTGGATTGAAATCATAAATTAGGTCAAAATGCTGGACAAAAAAAATAAGTCGCTCCTCCTGCGAGGAGCGTGGATTGAAATTTTCAGCCCAGCAATCTCTTTACCGGCCGGAAGCGTCGCTCCTCCTGCGAGGAGCGTGGATTGAAATCTGTCGTATCCGGCATGGTTTTTTCTCCTTTTAGGTCGCTCCTCCTGCGAGGAGCGTGGATTGAAATTGGTCAAACAGCGTGATAGGTAGCCATCCGATTGGTCGCTCCTCCTGCGAGGAGCGTGGATTGAAATCAAGTGTGACTCTCTCAAATCCATTGTGCCCTGGTAGTCGCTCCTCCTGCGAGGAGCGTGGATTGAAATGGCTATGCCCGGTCTGTCAGTGGCGGCGCTCTCTGTCGCTCCTCCTGCGAGGAGCGTGGATTGAAATGGGCTGTACATAAGCGGCTCAATTTGGATGACCCGTCGCTCCTCCTGCGAGGAGCGTGGATTGAAATGATTCCCAATGGAGTTGATGCGCCGGTGTTTGGCGTCGCTCCTCCTGCGAGGAGCGTGGATTGAAATATTATAACACCACCGAAACAAAAAATAGGGTTTTGTCGCTCCTCCTGCGAGGAGCGTGGATTGAAATAAAAGTAATCAATCCGGAATGCTGTGGGTTTGCAGTCGCTCCTCCTGCGAGGAGCGTGGATTGAAATAGAGCAAGACGGAGGTTATTGTTTTTAAAAGTGGTCGCTCCTCCTGCGAGGAGCGTGGATTGAAATTGAGTACTGGTTATTAGTATCCCGGGTGCGCACCGTCGCTCCTCCTGCGAGGAGCGTGGATTGAAATAAAAATCCACCCGAGATCAGAGTAATCAATCGTGTGTCGCTCCTCCTGCGAGGAGCGTGGATTGAAATCGTAAACTTGGCGTACCCGGTCTCCTTCGCCCGAGTCGCTCCTCCTGCGAGGAGCGTGGGTTGAAATTCTACACCAGAGGGGGCCACTTACTTGCCCAGCATGTCGCTCCTCCTGCGAGGAGCGTGGATTGAAATAATGCGAGATGCAAGTTCCTTTTGCTCGGCCGCGTCGCTCCTCCTGCGAGGGGCGTGGATTGAAATGGCTAGCGCACTAGAATATGTTGCGCAATCTGTCGTCGCTCCTCCTACGAGGAGCGTGGATTGAAATCCCTAAAAGCAAACGCAGCCGGGTGGCAATAGCCTGTCGCTCCTCTTGCGAGGAGCGTGGATTGAAATAAAGAGATTGCCTTGGGCTGTGGGGCTATTTTTAGTCGCTCCTCTTGCGAGGAGCGTGGATTGAAATCATCTTAAAGGTGAAATACACCTTTTACGCCGAAGGTCGCTCCTCTTGCGAGAAGCGCGAATTTAAACTATAATGAAAAAATGGCTACAGCATTTAGTGCATCATTGCTTCTCTTGCGAGGAGCGTGGATTGAAATTTGTCCTAAATTATGGTAATATAGAGTTGCCGAAGTCGCTCCTCCTGCGAGAAGCAGAAGCGTGGAGTGAGAGGCTATCTGCGATTCAGTGAAAAATAGGTGAATTTATTTATACACTTCCTGATTGGAGAGTGCTATACTGAATTCAGCTTAAAACAGCGCTGGAATCTGTTTTGAAGTGGGAAAATGCCACCTATTCATGCCTTCGTGTGGTGGATACGGTTGGCCATATTGCGAGATGAAAGGAGAATGATGTGCTGAATAAGTGGATCAAGGCTGTTTTGGGTGGAGCGGCCATCAGTGTTGGTGGGGTGGTTTACTGTTCGGTGGAAAACCACATTGCCGGGGCTTTTTTGTTTGCTGTTGGGCTTTTTACCATTTATACCTTTGGGTTGAACCTTTATACGGGCAAGGTCTGCCTGATTCCGCAGAAGCCGCTTTCCTATTTTGGGGAGCTGGCGGTGATATATGCCGGAAACATTGTGGGAACAGTCGGCATGGGCTACCTTCTGCGAGGCACCAAACTGATACGTCTGGCGGAGACCGCCCAATCGTTGGCGTCTTCCAAGCTGGCGGATACACCGGGAAGTGCCTTTGTTATGTCTGTGCTGTGCGGCGTGATGATGTGTGTTGCGGTGCTGGGCTTTACCACCATTCAGGATGGTGTGGGCAAATATTTGGCGTTGATTATGCCGGTTATGGTGTTTCTCGTTGCGGGGTTTGAGCACAGCATTGCCAACTTCTTTTATATATCACTGGCTAATTTGTGGAGCCTGAAGGCTATTGGATTTAGTATCATTTACGCTTTGGGAAATATGGCAGGCGGTGTTATTCTGCCCTTAGCCTCCAAGCTGCGTGAAAGTCACTGACCCAACAGTCCGGTGCAGAATCATTGTGAAAAGAAGCCGATTGCGCAGATGCAATTGGCTTCTTTCGCTGTATGTGCTATTATTATGCAATCAACATAAAATTGCTGGGAGGAGAATGGATATGCTGATTAAAACAATAGCGGCAGAGCATAGGCTGGAGGCGCGATCTCTCATAGAAGCCGTTTTCATGCAATACGATGCCCCCGATTATTCTGCGCAAGGAGTCAGCACCTTCCAGTGCATTCTGGCGGATCAAAGCATGCTTGAGAGGCTGGATATGCTGGGCGCATACATTGAAAACAAGCTGGTGGGCGTTCTTGCGACCAAAAACAGCGGAGCCCACATCACCTTCTTTTTTGTAGATGGCCGGTATCACCGGAAGGGTATAGGAAAAGAGCTTTTCAAGCAAATGCTTGAGCAGAACAGCCAGCTTAAAATAACGGTGAATTCCTCCCCTTATGCGGTGGATGTATACAGGCGTTTGGGATTTGCCCCAGATGGTGATGAATGTACCACAGACGGCATTCGATACACACCCATGACCTATAGCAGAATGCGCACCCAATCGCTTAGCGGTGAATAAAAACAACCCCAGCCGCCACGAGCCCGTAAGGCTCCAGCCGCTGGAGTTGTTTTAGCCGATATGTGTTGTAGATTCGCTGGAAGCTTACTTCTCAGCCTTCCACAAGCCGTGCAGGTTGCAGTATTCATAAACGGTAAAGGGCTTATCCTGGCAGACACTAAAGGTAGCTTTGGGCTCCTGATCGGGGGTAAGCTTGGTATACTGTACCTTACCATCCTGCTCCACCAGAATGAACTGGATGAAATGCTCGGGGGTCATAGGATGGAGCACATCACCGACCTGTACTGTGAGGGTGTTGCCTTCCAGAGAAAAGGCGGGAACATGCTTCTCCTGAGCGGCATCGGTGGTGTTGGCGTGCAGCAGGGAGATAGGCTCACCGCAGCATACCGGAACAGCGCCGGAATCCACTAGCTTTACGATAATGTTTCCACATAATTTGCAGCGAAAAATTTCCATTTTTCTCTCTCCTTTATAATCAATCTTTGATTGGTTGGGCAAAATTCTATAATAAAATTTAAAAAATTTTATTATATTTAGTTTAGCGCAGAATAGGGTGGAAGTCAATCGAAAAATCTACAGAGTTGGTATGAATTGAAAGCAAAAAATCTCCGATGCTTCGTGTGAGGCACCGGAGATTTTTTTATTTTGTTAGGTCCTATTCGATGACTTCGAAATTCATCATTTGGGCAAAGCGTTTGAGAATGCTGCGGTATTCACCATAAACAAAGGCAACGTGGTGGGCAAAGCCGTTGCTGATGACCGATTCCAGCAGTTCATCCATGCTCTGCTCAAAGCGCACCTTCACATAGGTGCCGGTGAGCTGTTTTTCCATAGGGATGGTATCGCCGGCGCACATAAACATTCTGGTTTTGCCCCGGGCGGTATCAATACGCATCATGTTGATGTGGCCATCCATCATAACAAATCCGGCGGTTACACCCTTGCCACCGGCAAAGTATGTATCCAGACTCCGGTCGCTTTTGCCGTCCCACAGGTTTGCGGGGGCTACGCCACAGTGCCACATGAGGGCAAAGTTTTCTTCCAAATCCACCTGTGAAAGATCGGCAAGATAGGGAGTTTCCACACCCAGCGCCTTGGTTACCAGCATGGAAAGAGCACCTTCAATATCCCCTTCGCAGGAAAGAATGCGGCCCCGGGACTGCACAACCGACATGGAAGCACAAGGGGAGACCCCATAGGTAGCGGCAAATTCCGGCCAGCAACGAACAGCTACGCAATCCAGCTTGTTTTTATCCATAAACTTTTCGATGCTGACACACAGCCCGGCCACCTTGCGCACCTGCTCATCGGTTACATCCTTGGTGGTAAAGAGCTTGCGGACCTTAACTTCTTCTTCATCCAGCTCCTGCTCGCTGACAGGCTGGCCAAACATATCGGCAATTTCATAGTGATCGATAAGAATGCCGGTTTTGCGGTAAACATCCAGATCATCGGAGCCCACATTGAAAAAGCCGTGAGCCCGGTAGCCAACGATACCCACATGGGCGTTATCCAGAACAACCTTGGCCCGCAGAGCTTTGAGCCATTCCTCATCAATCCAATCGCCAATGGTGTAGCTGATATTGTCATAGCCTGCCTTGTAAAGGTTGGAGGCGTTGAGATTCAGGCCGCACACGGCATTGAGGCGGATTTTTCCACCATCATAGGGAAGCTCGTTGAAAGCCCACAGAAGAATCGGCTTTCTGACATGCTTGGCCAGCACCAGTGCCAGATGCCCCAGATGAAAGGTTCCGCTGATGATCACCAGACCATCCACATTGGCGGCCAGCATTTTTTGAGCGGCGGCCTGCGCATCTTCCACCTCGATGACAGCCTGCTCTTCGAACACAAAGTCGACCTCAGGCAGCTTCGTGCGCAACTCCTCCATCTTGTTGTTGTAAATCTCCTGTGCAGCTTTATGATCATAGGTGGTTCTTACAAGGCAAACAACACCCAATGTTACCTTTTTCATTGGTTAACCCACTCCTTGTGTTTTATCTCAAAATTGAATAGAAAGTTTGAAAGGAAAATTTAAAAATTTTCAGGCTGTTTTTGGAGGGCGACTGTGCTTAAGGATCACGGCCACCGCCATAGCCAGCACAATTATTGTGCCAATGCATTTATCTGCACCGGGGAGCTGCCGGGTTGTGACTGTCTCAAAGGCCAGAGCAAACACAGGAATCAGCAGCAGAATGATCTTCACAATCCAGACCGGGTGCTTGGCCAGTGCGCGGTAATAAAGGGTATAGATGCCCACCTGCCCAAGACCTGCCAGCATCACAATATACACCAGCGGTGTCTGGCTCCAAACCGCTCCCACTTGGGAAATCTCACCCACCACCAATGCGGCAGTGATGAAAAGCAAGCCGGCCACTGCGTTGTTGTAATAGGCAATCACACTGTTGATGCCCGATTTATCCTGACTGCCGATGCGCTGCACCTCCATACGCTGTACCTTTTGGATGATAAATGCGTTGATGGATACAAACAAGGCGCTGAGCACAAAAAACAAATCGGTGGCCCGGAACTGCATGGCAAAGGGATTGATACCCATAACCAGCATGGCGCCTCCCAGCATGACAAAGGTCAGCAGCCAATCCAGCTTATCAAACTTTTCACGGTTGATAAACGCCGCCATGACCTGCACAAAGATCACATCCACCTTGAGCAGAACGGTGCCGGTTCCCGCTGAAGAATAGCGCAGTCCGATAAAGGAGGTGAAATCCAGCAAAAAGCCCAGGCAGCCAATCAAAATCAGCCATGGCAGATAATTTTTGGGGCAGCGCAGCAGAGGCAGGCGCTTGCCGAAGGCCATGACCAACGTGAGCAGCACAAAGGCCATAATCCGAACGGAGGAACCTGTTACAAAAGGGCTTAACTGCTTGTTTAGGGTATTGACAGCGATATAAAAGAGCGACCAGACAAGGGAAAGCCACAGGACATTGCCATATTTTTTCATAAATGCTCATCTGCCCGATGCCACGGCGCAGATTGTGTCTCCTTGGAATATACTCAATGAACCCCAAGCGATTTCATTTTAAAGCCCCACGGGCAGTTCCGTGGGGCCGCCCAAAGGCGGGTTCATTTGCATTGATCAGATAATTAAGATGCGCATAGGCGCCTTACCACCATTTGATCTGCTCGGTGATATACTGCCGCTTTTCAATAAACTCTGGGCTGGATACATTGCGGGGGCGGGGCAGATCAATCAGGGTTTCTTCCTTGATGGTGGTGGGCTTGTTGGAAAGAATCAGGCACCGCTCCGCCATATAAACCGCTTCTTCAATGTTATGGGTGATGAAGATGATAGTGGTTTTGGTTTTCTGCCACAGCTTGATCAGCTCATCCTCCAGCTTAAAGCGCAGCTCAATATCCAGCTGGCCATAAGGCTCATCCATCAGCAGAAGCTCCGGCTCGGTGGCAAAGGCTCTGGCGATAACCACACGCTGGAGCATAGAGGCGGAAAGCTGGCTGGGGTAGTAATCCCTGAACTCGGTGAGACCCACCATTTCCAGCACTTCATCCACCTTTTGCTTTGTTTTCTCCTTGGAGGTATTCTTGATCTCAAGGCCAAAGGCGATGTTTTGCTCCACGTTCAGCCAGGGCATGGTGGAATATTCCTGAAAGATATAAGCGATGTTGTGCTTTTTGAGATCCACCGGCTCATCGTTGATATAGATTTCGCCGCTGGTGAGTGTATAGAGCTTGGATAAGCTGTTCAAAAAGGTGGTTTTTCCGCAGCCGGTGGGGCCTACAATGCACAGGAACTCGCCGTCGTGCACATTAAAGGAGATGTTATCCAGCACCAGCAGGTCACCAAAGGCCTTTGATATATTGACAGCCTTTACTTTAATATTCGAATCGTTCACAGCTACCCAACCTTTCTATAATGTAGCGTCCACTGCGCGGGTGATTTCCTCCCGAAGCCGCAGAAACTCAGGATCCATATAGTCTCTTGGCCGGGGAAGGTTGATTTCATACTCGCACCGGATTTTTGAAGGGCAGTTGGTCATGACCACGATCCGGTCTGCCAGATAGAGGGCTTCCTCTATGTTGTTGGTTACGAATACAACGGTACGCTTTTCTGCCTGCCATATACGTTCGATTTCTTCCTGCATCAAATAGCGGGTCTGGGCATCCAAATGGCCGAAGGGCTCATCCATATAGAGGCAGATAGGCTCGTTGCAATAGGCTCTGGCAATACCCACACGCTGGCGCATACCGCCGGAAAGCTTGGCAGGGAAAGCGTTTTCGAAGCCGTTGAGGCCTACCAGGTCGATGTAGTGCATGGCCCGTTCACGCCGCTCCTTTTTGGATATACCCCGCACCTTGGGGCCAAATTCTACGTTGCCCATAACGGTCAGCCATGGAAAAATAGCTGTGGTCTGATAGACCACGCCACGTTCAGGGCCGGGGCCCTCCACTGGCTTGTCCGCTACCGAAACCTTTCCTCCGGAGGGAAGCTCAAGGCCGGATAAAACATTGATCATGGTGGTTTTTCCGCATTGGCCGGGGCCAAACAGCACTAGAAATTCGTTTTCTCGAACATTTAAAGAGACATCGTCTATAACGGTGAGAGTGCCCTTAGGAGTTTCAAACTCTTTGGTGACATTCTTGCACTCGATAATGGTCTTTTTTATACTCCCTTGTTGTTCCATGCGCATAGGTGTGTTTCCGCCCCTCTCATAATAATCGCAAGTAAAAAGCCGATCAGGCCGATTGCCAGAATACCCACAAGAATCTGGGGCATATTGTTGGTTTCCATACCGGCAAAAATCATCCAGCCGATGCCTTCTGAGGAGCGAACCATTTCAGCGGCCACCACGGTAGCCCAGCTGCTGGAAAGCGCGATTTGCAGGCCTGCAAAAATCTGAGGCACAGAGGATGGAATAACAATTTTGGTGAAAATCTGTATTTTGTTGGCCCCAAGCATTCGGGCGGCGCCCACCAGAACCGGGTCTACAGCCAAAGCACCGGCGTAGGCATTCATGGTGACATTGGAAAAGGCGGCAAGAAAAATCAGGAAATACTTGGTCATCTCGCCAAGCCCCAGCCACAGAATGGAAAGGGGAATCCATGCAATGGGAGGGATCGGGCGGATCATTTCAAAAACAGGGCGGCAAAAGGCTTCAATGCTCTTGTTCCAGCCCATGGCAAGACCCAGCACAATACCGGCTATTGCCGCTACAGTATAGGCAATGAGCACACGACTCAGAGACCAGAAGGCGTGGCCTAAAATGGTGTAGGGGCCGATTTTGGTATAGAGGCCCTTGATAAAGCGAGTGATGACCACGACAGGGGTGGGCATAATCTGGGCCAGCCCGGTAAAGGTGGTAACCAGCTGCCACAGAATCAGGAAGCAACCGATGGAGATCGAAGCAGCGATCGCTTTTTGTGTTTTTGTGCTTCTGTGCAAAACGTCCATTTACCATCTGCCTCCTTTGAGAATAGCTTTTTCTAGCAGGGAAATCAGGTAGGTCAGGAATGCGCCAATGGCGCCGATGGAGATCATACCCACGATAATAACATCTGGGCGGGTCAGCCCTCGGCTCTGCTGAATCATAAAGCCAAGGCCCTTGGTGGAGGCAAGCAGCTCAGCCGCAACCAGAGCGGTCCAAGCGGAGCCCAGAGCCACACGCAGGGAGGTAAGAATCATAGGCATAGCGGTGGGAATGGCGATTCTGAAAAGCATCTGGCGGTTGCTTGCGCCGAAGGTTTGCGCTACCCACAGGTGCACAGCCTTGGTCTGCTTGATGCCGGTGTAGGAGTTAACGATGCAGGGAATCAGCGCAGAAAGAAAGATAACCGCAACCTTGGAGGCCATGCCGATGCCGAAGAAGGTGAGCATAACCGGAATCCATGCAATGCCGGGGATCGGGCGCAGCAGGTCGAAAAGGGGACGGGCATAAATATCCACCTTTTCGCTCCAGCCCATGAGAATGCCCAGCGGGATACCCACAACAAGAGCCAGAAAATAGCCACTCAGTGCAACCTGCAGGCTGGCGCCAATGTGCTGGAACAGGGTGCCTCCATCGGGGTTGGGATTGCTCAGCTTATAAATAAAGGTTTTAACGATTTTGGCAGGGCTGGGGAAAACATTGGAGGGGAACACCTTAAACACTGCCGTGATCAAGTGCCACACCAAGATAAACAGCACAATGGATAAAACAGACAACGCTATGTATTTGCCATTGCCCTTTTTCTTTTTTGCTTGCAAAACATTGATCCCTCTTTCCTGTGGAGTATACAGCTGAAAAATCAAGGCCGGAAAGACCTTTTTCAGAGCTTTCCGGCCTTGCAGCGAGGTCTTTTATGACTATTTGCCGATTACTTTAACATCAATGCCAAAGGCATCCTTGATAACGGTAGGATCAAAGCAGGTATCCAGATTTTCCAGAAGTTCTTCTTCGATTTTACCGGCTGTGGTAAAGAAGTTGGCAAGCTCGGTGTAGCTGTCGCCAAACACATAGCCATCCTGCTTGATGAAATCCTGATTGATATAATCTCTTACAGAGGCTTCCTGCTCCATGAGCTTGTCATCGTATTCAAAGCCATTGGCTCCGAAGAACTTAATGGAAAACTCTTTGCGCAGCGCAGGATCTTTCACAAACGCATCACAGGCTTTTTCATATACCTGAACGAACTTCACAACATCATCGCGTCTGTCAGCAAGAACATCCTTACGTGCGATGATACCATCCTTCATAGTCAGACCGGCGGCCTCTTCAAAGGATACAGCACGGACTGCACCGCTTTCGGCAGCTTGGAAAGAGAACGGCGGAGGCACAGAGATGGCGTCACCTTCACCGGCAAGGAAAGCCTGAAGAGCTTGGGCAAATTCCATGTGAATCTGTTCAAATTCGCTTTCCTTTACACCGAACAGCTCGGCGTATTTAATGGTGGTATACTGGGAGACAGTGCCAAGAGCGCCCAGAACCTTAATGCCGCGGATGGTATCGGCAGAACCAAGAACATCGGGTTTATCAGCAATCTGGCCCTTAACCTGTGCAAGGGGAGAATCGGCTCTTACATAGAGGCCCATACCACCGGCGGTGTTGGTTTCATAAACAAGAGTGCTGATGCCATTGACCATTGAAAATACAGCGGCAGTGCCGGCAACGCCCATATCAATTTGTTTGGCAGCAAGAGATTCATTCATAGGGGTGCCGTTGGGGAACATAACAAATTCCACATCCAAACCGGCTTCTGCAAACCAGCCCTGATCCAAAGCATACTGAGCGGGAACATTAACCGTGTAGGGCATCATACCCACCTTCAGTTTTTCTCCGGAAGCCACGGGTGCGGCAGGAGCGCTTTCGGCACTGCCGGAGCTAGCGGGAGTTGTGGCGGTGTTCCCTGCGCTGCTGGAAGCGGGCTTGCTGTCGGATTGACAGCCGGCGAACAGCATAACTAACATGAGCATACTCAGTGCAAGTGAAATAACCTTTTTCATTCTGCGAATCCTCCGTCAAATTTTTTGTTGAATAGAAGCCGCCGTGCCATACGGCGGAGGGCTTGACCTATATTACCTCCTGTTCAGATTTCGATGTGCATAGTGGAGATATAACCAAAGACAGCTGCGGGTTGGCCAGAATACTCTGCGGTGGGGATACACCGGCCGGCGGTATGCGGCACAGCCTTTTGGCTATATACGACATTCAGAGCCGTTTTAAGATCATAGCAGAGGCCCTGCTGCCGAATCGGGATAAACCGATGTTTTTTGGATGACACTTACTTAACAAGGATTTATCGAATTCGATACTATTATAATTGCGTTCGACAATATTTTCAATATTAATCGTACACAAAAAATAAAATAATGTTTGTATTTTTGTTATAAAATTATATTTTGTACAAAAATAGTATTGTGTTATATCGTTTTCGATGTTATCCTTATGAGGATATGTACAAAATGATTTTAATGCGATACAATATATCATAGAAAAAACATCCTGCTTTTTGGGGTGTTTGACTTAGATGCAGGAGTATCGCTTCTGGGCGGAGCATTGCCCGAAATGGCGGTCTACAGCCGCACAGACACAGCAGATTACCAGAGGTGAGCAAATGGAACTCCAGGTTGGCATGGGCGAAATTAAAAAGGTAAACACACAAAACAGTATATTGGATATCATCCGCAAGAATGGGGAAGCATCAAAGTTCGATATTAAAAAGATTTCCCGATACAGTATGTCCACTGTGCTGACTGTTATAGAGGAACTAGAAAGGCTGGGGTATATTCAATATTCCAGAACCGGAAAATCCTCTGTGGGGCGCAAACCCACTCTGTATACCCTCAATGCCGAAGCAGGATATTTTGTGGGAGTTGAATTCAATGCCGATGAAATACACTGTGTTCTGCTGGATTTTAAGCTGCAGGTTGTGTGCGCCAAATCCAGTGTAATTCTGGAGGCGGACCGACAGGCCGACCGTATGCTGGAGATTCTGTTTTCGCATATTTCGGAGATGCTGGATTTTCTGCCCTCGCCGGAAAAGGTGATGGGCATTGGTGTGGGTGCTCCCGGCTATGTTACAGAGGAAAGCACCATCCTGTTTTATGCTTATATTGCAGATTGGACCAATATCAATTTGCGTCAGCTGATTGAGGAGCACTTTCATATTCCCACTTATCTGGATAACAACATCAATCTGATTGCTCTTGCCCATCGCAAGGTTACGGAAGACAATCAGAATTTTTTGCTGTTTTCCATCCGAAGCGGTATCCGTTTCGGATGTGTGCTCAACAATGAGATTTACCGGGGCGCCTTTAATCTTTCGGGTGAGGTGGGGCACACCACCGTTTATCCCAGCAGCCGCCAGTGCCGCTGTGGGCGCAAAGGCTGCTTGGAAAGCGAAATTTCCAACTATGCCATTATCAACAAGCTGGTGGAGGGTATTTCTGTAGGGCAGTATGGGCAGCTTTGGAAAATGGCGGAGAAGAAGCAGGAGAATCTGACCGTTTCGCTGTTTGTTCGCTCGGTTCTGGCCGGGCATGAGGAATCCCTTGAACTGTTTGATGAAATCTGTAACTATCTTGGCAGCGCTTTGGCTCAATCCATTAATATGATGAACCCTTCGCTGATCTATCTGCGCAGTGCTCTGAACGAAGCAGGAGATTTGCTGATGGAAAGGCTGGGTACCGTGATTCGCAAACATTCCTTTTATGCAAGCTTGGAAAATTTTGAGCTGCGCCTTTCGGATATAGGGCCCAATGCAGGAGCTATTGGTGCGGCGCAATTTGCTATGAACAACAATTTCGGCTATGTTTCTATTCCCGCTTTTGCTGCGGGTTTATCGTAATCATTTCACTATTTTGGGATCAAAAAGGGGTAATTATTGTGTCAAGAATCATTGAAAGCAACCGCAAGGTTGAGGCAGTGCGGAAAAAGCTGGCAGAGCTGGATGTCAATGCCGTGGTCATCCGCAAGCAGTGCAATTTCTCATGGATTACCGCAGGAGGGCGTGGCTTTATCGGGCTGGCATCTGAGAATGCCTGCGGCTGTATTGTGGTGAGCAAGGATGCAGTCTACCTGTTTGCCAATAACATTGAAGCCCCCCGGCTTGCCAATGAGGAGCTGCCCGAGGGTTTTGCACAAGTAGTCAGCACTCTGTGGGAAAACGATGGCACACTGAACCAGCTGATTGCCGATAAGGTCGGCACTTTTGTGGAGGATAGTGCTCTGGAGCCTTTCTTTAAGGAACAGCGCACCCTTTTGTGTGAAGAAGAAATTCAGCGTTACCGTGTTCTGGCCAAAGAAACGGTGGAGGTTGTGGAGCAGGTCTGCCGGGAGCTCCCTCAAGGTGCCACCGAGGTGGAGATTGCGGGAATGCTGGCTCAGGGCTTTTGGAAGCGTGCCATTGAGCCGATCACGCTGCTGGTTGCAGCCGATGACCGCAGTAATCATGTTCGCCATTATGTTCCCACTGAGAAAAAGGTTCAGAAAGGCGTAATCCTTTCTGTGTGTGCAAGACGGCATGGCCTCATCGTTTCCGCTACCCGCATCGTGGCCTTTGACAAGGCTTTTGCCGCAGGCTATCGCAACCTGCTCAAGGTGGAGGCGGATATGTTTGACAGCATTAAAGCAGGCAACCGTATTTCTGATGTTTTTGCCGCAGGCTGTGCTTCTTATGCCAGCAACGGTCTGCCGGAAGAATGGCAGAACCATCATCAGGGCGGGCTGACCGGCTATGTAGCTCGGGAAATCCGTGCAGACCACAGCACAGGGACCGAAATTCTTGTTAATCAAGCCTATGCCTTTAATCCTTCTGTTAAAGGCGCCAAGTGTGAGGATACCGTTCTGGTGACCGAACAAGGGCTTGAATTTCTTACAGACCCCACCGCACAGTGGCCCTGCATCCAGCAGAGTGGCTACCGCCGGGCCGATGTGCTCTGCCGATAAAACAAAACTACTGCAAAGTTTAAAAAACAGATAAATTCCAGCAACGGAATTTGTCTGTTTTCTTTTATGCCCACATACATTATAATGGTATGAAGCAGGCAAGCTAAAATCAGGTCTGCTTAAAGGGAGTGAAAGCTTGGTTTATCAAATACTATCCTTTGCCACGCTGGCGGCATTTTATTCCATCTATATAGGGAAGATGCTGGCCCAGAGAAAAAAGGGCATACAGACAGACCATATGGCAAAAGGTAACAAGCAAGGTTCTCTCATGACAGTGGAGCGGCTTATGAAGCTGGCGACCTACAGCGTTGTGGTTGCTGAGGCTGTGAGCATTCTTCTGAACCGGTATGCTTTGGCTCCGGCTCTACGTCAAGCGGGTGTTCTGATTGGATTTGCCGGAGTGGCGGTTTTTGGCACGGCGGTTTATACAATGCGAGACAGTTGGCGGGCGGGTATTCCGCAGGAAGATAAAACAGCTATGATTACCGATGGGATATACGCTTTCAGCCGGAATCCGGCGTTTGTGGGATTCTATTTAACCTATGCGGGCATTCTCCTGACTTTCTTCAACTGGGTGCTGTTGGTTTTTACAGTGCTTTCTATCACGCTTCTGCACCTCCAGATTCTCAAGGAAGAAGTGTTTTTGCCGACAGTGTTTGGAGAGCAATATTATGAATATAAAAAACAGGTAAGACGCTATGTGGGCAGGGTGAAAAAATGAAAATCACGGTGATCAACGGTACAGAGGTTAAAGGCTGTACCTACCAGATCAAAGAAGCCTTTTTGGAATCTTTGCGTGCCGAAAATGAAATCAAAGAGTTTTATTTACCCAAGGATATGCCCCATTTTTGCACAGGCTGTAAAAACTGCTTCTTTAAAAGTGAGAGCCACTGCCCGCATGCGCTGTATGTGCGGCCCATTTGGGAGGCCATGCTGGAAGCCGATTTGCTGGTGTTTGCCTCTCCGGTTTATGCCCTGCGAACCACAGCCCAAATGAAGGCGCTGCTGGATCACCTGTGCGTGCATTGGATGGTGCACCGGCCGGACGATAGAATGTTCGCCAAACGAGCCGTTATTCTGACCAATGCAATTGGCGTGTTTAATGGGGGCGCCCAGAAGGATATTGCCACCAGTCTCACATGGCTGGGCATTTCAGATATCAGAAAAATGGGTGTGGGGCTTTTAGAAGGTGTTATCTGGCAGGAGCTTTCCGCCAAGCGGCGCCATGAAATTATTCGTAAAGCCCAAAGGCTGTCTTGGCGCTGTCACAAGGTAAAGCCTGCCAGCAAAGGAATTCGGATTGGGTTGCTGTTTGAGATGACGCGAATGCTCCATCAGGCTGTTGCCAAAAAAGAGATTCCACTCTCTGCCGATAATCGGCATTGGGTGCAAAAGGGTTGGATTCAGGTGAAAGCTATAGGTGCTGAAACGAATTAGAAGATCGCTGCTCTTTCATTATTAAAATAAAACAGAGCTTTTTGATTGAAGAAGTGAGCCGCTTTGTGGTATAATAAGCACAAAGCGCATATTATGCCGCCTTATGCTGTGCGTAATTTTTCGCATCCTTTCTTATTGTGGATAAAGGAAGTGCCTATCGCACGGCATGAGCACAAAAGTGAAAAAATTTAGTTTTATAAAGTCATGAGAAGAAATTTTAACTATATATTGTGGAGGTGTTCGTATGTTGGGAAGCGATGCAATAGCTGCTCTCACCGCTGTGGCTGCTATATTCGTGGTTGTGTTCGTTATAGCGCTTGTAGTTGATTTGGTGATGTATATTCTGCGCTCCATTGGTTTGTGGAATATTGGCACAAACCGGAGGCTGCCCAATCCGTGGCTTGCGTGGATACCGGTTGTCTGGGCCTATTCTCTTGGAAATGTGGCCGATGATATCAATCAAAGAACCGGCAAAAAAACAGTTTATCGCTACCTTTTGCTGGGTGGAAGCATTCTGGCCGGTGTGTTTGGGGCAGCTGCAAATGGCCCTGCTTTTATGCGTTTTAGAGAGTTTATGGAAGAACTTCAATACGGTTATGCCGATCCGCGCTCTTTAGCTGGACTATACACCATGGGCGGCCTGCTTTCACTGGTGGGCTTGGCTGTAAAAGTAATTGAGTATATCGCATTGTATGCCATATATAAGGAATACAAGCCCCAAAATGCGGTGCTGTGGACTGTTTTGAGTGTTTTCTTTGGCTTTTTGCCCAGCATTTTCTTATTCACTTTGCGCAATGCGCCGACACCTGCACCCTATGGCTATGGCTCCTATGGCGGGCAGCAGTGGCCCAATCAGGGCTATGCAAATCCCAATCAGGGGTATGCACCTCCCTCTTGGCCCGGTCAGCAGCCCGGCAATCCTCCCTATGGGGGATACTACCAGCAGCCTCCTGCACCCTCTGCTAACCCCAATCCAAACCCTGTTCCGCCTTCCGGGGATGGCTTTTCCAATTCCGGCGGCTTGGGGTTTGATGCCCAGCCTAAGGAAAATCCTTTTTCTTCGCCTGCGGATTTCGGCTCCTTCACAAATCCTCCCCAAGAGGAGAAGCCAGACGAGCATCAGCCTCCCCAAGCTTAAAGGTAATATTCGGAATAGAACGCCAATTCATGCTGCCAGCCGCATGAATCGGCGTTTTTTGGTGAAGATATCAAAGCCGGGTATAAGGAATTTTTATAACTATTTTGGTGTAAACCTCTTGATTTTTAAATGTGACATGCTACAATAGGAGATGTAAAGGAGGTATAAAAAATGGCATATTTTATCAATGATGAGTGCATTAGCTGTGGCGCCTGCGAATCCGAGTGCCCTGTCAGCTGCATTTCCGAGGGCGAAGGCAAGTTTGTTATCGATGAGGGTGCTTGTATCGACTGCGGTTCCTGCGCTGGCGTGTGCCCTGTTCAGGCTCCCAATCCTCGCTAAGCTTTTAGCAGGATACAATTTTAAGGATATCCCAAAAAGCAGACCACATCCGTGGCCTGCTTTTTTCTTTTTATAGTAGCCGAGCTTAAAAATAAGCACACTTGTTTTCAAACTGATTGATTTACACTATGCGGGTCGGATCAAAATAGGTGGTATCATAGAGCGGGGAAGCCCTAGAGCAGCATTTGGCATCCGCTAGTATTGTGTTTCTATATAATGTCCACTGAACAAATGCGCTTTGCGAAGCGCATTTGCAAACAGAGCAGTTTTCGCTCTGTTTGACGGCAAAACAGGCCTGTTTTGCCGTTTCAGAACCATTGATTGGCTGCCTGAAAAGATTTGCGGACACACGCCTACAATCCTTTGTGCAAGGTTTTTTGCCGTATTCGGTGAAAAACCTTGCACCTAAACAATTCAAAAACGCTGCCAAGGTACTGCAGTTGTTACGTTTTTGAATTGTTTAGCAGACATTATATATCAATTTGGAATAACTACGATGAGGAGGGCCTTTGCACGGTTCTTTTCCGGCTGTGAGTCACATGTCCATAGAATTTATGTCGGTGAGAAACCGGGTTGTAACCCTTGATTTTTTATGATACAATTATTTTGTTTCTCACTGGAATTTACTGCCTTAGGAGGATGCTCATGTTTGTCACCAAGGATTTTACCCAGCCTGAAAAAATGCTGATTCAGATGGAGACCCTCCCCAAGGATGAACCCATTACCGTAGAAATCAGCCGGGATGGGCTGCCGGTGGTGCGGGTAGAGCAGGGGGATAAAAAGCTGTATTTAGGCAGTAAATACAGCGCCGCCGGGGATGTGCAGCAGGTGGTGGCAGAGGCCGCTGAAATGCTGCCCAACAGCACTGTGATTGTGTTTGGCCTTGGCAATGGGGAATACATAAAGAAAATTACCCCCACCTTTTTAAACAACAACTTGCTGGTTATTCTGGAGCCGAATCTGGAGGTTATCCGTGCCTTTCTGGCCGGGTCAGGGGTGCGGCGCATCAAGCGGGGAGACCCGGTTATCCTATACCATGTATCGGAAGAGGATTTGCCGGCAATTTCCCGCCACATTCAACAGGATAGCAACCGAAGCATAAAATTTATAGTACACCCCGGTTATACCCGGGCCTATCCCCAGTTGGTCAAATCCGCTGCTGCTATGGTGGTGGAAAGCCAGAAAAGCATTATACTCGAGGATAACACATGGGATTTGTTTGTGTATGACTGGGTGGATAACCCCATTCGCAACATCCGCTATATACCCAGCGCTTACCCTTTGAATGACTTTGTAGAAACCCAGAAGGGATGCCCGGCGGTTATTGTTTCGGCGGGACCCTCCTTATCTAAAAATATCCACCTGCTTGAAAAGGTGAAGGAACAGTTTGTTATTATTTCGGGTGGACGGCCCTTGCGGCCGCTTTTGGATTTGAATATCCACCCGGATTTTGTATGCATCATCGATGCGGGAAAGGCCTCCTTCAATTTGGTGGATGGTGTTTTGCCCAAAGCGGATACCACCCTTATCCATTACGACAGAATCCCCGCCGATATTTTTGAGCAATATCAGGGGCGGCATGTTTTTTATACCGATAACCCCGCCTATGATAAGATTTTCGGGCGGCCCATCGGCAATATGATTACCGGCACCACGGTGGCGCATGCTTCGGTTTTCGCCGCTTTGAATATGGGCTGCAACCCCATCATTTTTATCGGGCAGGATTTGGCCTTTACCGATGACCGGAACCATGCCGGGCTCACCAGCTTTGATTTTGATAAGCAGGATCAGAAAAAGCTGGTGGAAGCGGATGATAATGTTTGGGTTGAGGATATCCACGGTGGGCAGGTAAAAACCAGCCACCTGTATAATCAGTTCCGCCAGACCATTGAAGAGATTATTACCCAGAATCCTGGTACCACCTTTATCAATGCCACCCAGGGCGGAGCCAACATTAAGGGCACGGCGGTAATGGATTTGGATGAGGCCATCCGACTGTATGAAAACGCGCCGGTAAAAAATCTGGATTTTGAGAATCATGAGAAAATTGGCCATCAAGAGGAATTTGAGGATTATAAACGAGGCCTGCTCAAAAAATACCAGGATATGGGCAAAGAGATTGAGGGAGCTTTTGACTACAGCGATAAGCTGCTCATTGCAGAAAGCGCCGGGAACAGTGCGGGGATGTATAAGCATTCCAAACGGCTCAATAAGCTGGAAAATAAAATGAGCCGGCTGGTTTCGGAGGATTCTATGCTGCAATCTCTGGTGGCTTCCTCCTTCAAGAAAATTAAGCGCAACAATGAATTGCTTCTTACCGGACGAGAAACGGTTCGAGAGGCGGCTCTCAAAGGTTATGAGCGCAGAAGTGAGCTGTATTCTGCCTATAAAGTAGCCAGTGCCTATCTGGTAAAAATGCTCAAGAAAGAGCTGGGCCTTTGGACAGAGGAGGACGAGAGACTGGATCAGGAGCAAGCTCAAATGCCGCAGGGTGGAGCTGCCCCTTTGTCACTGGTGGAGAGCATGAATATAGCCGGTATGAGTGCCGCATTAAAAGATGCTTTGAAAGACTGGGAGGAAATCGCCAATGGAAATGACCAATCCCGCTGAGCTGCAGGAAGTTTTAAAAGAAGCCCAGCGTTATATTGCGGCGTTGATTGAGGGCGCTGCTGCCTGTGCGGCACATTTTGAGCAGGAGCAGGATGCAAAGGGAATGGAGCTGTTGCTTCAAATCATTGATGGTTTGGAATGGCTCATGAGCGCTGTGCGCCTGACTAGGCCTCTCCAGAGCAATCCGGTGGATCCGGACGGTGCGGCCGATGTGTTTGGAGAGATTGTGGAAGGCCTTGAAAATCAGGACTATACTCTTTGCGGAGATTTGCTGAAATTCGAGTTGGTTCCTATGCTGGAAGCATGGCAGGAGCAGCTTGATGAGCGGGAAACCTATATACAGTAATCTTGAACTCATGTACTATAAAATTTAAATGAATCATACCGGGGCCAGGCATTGACTTAGGCACCGGTATATGCTATAATCAGTTTCGTGACAAATGGAGGGGTGTCCGAGCGGTTTAAGGAGTTGGTCTTGAAAACCAATGATCTCGTAAGGGACCGTGGGTTCGAATCCCACCCTCTCCGCCAACTGAGTTTTATGGCGGGTGTAGGGAGAGATTTTTCCGGCAGACCTTCTTTTGAATAGATAGCTTGGATTGCAGCCATATTTTGCACAAAACTGAATAGCACAAGGTTTAGCCACAAATTTGGAGAAGTACTCAAGTTGGTGACGAGGCGCCCCTGCTAAGGGCGTAGGGTGGGCAACTGCCGCGAGAGTTCGAGTCTCTCCTTCTCCGCCAAAGCATTGTAATCCGAACTCTTTAACGCCAATTGGCGAGGGGTTCGGATTTGTGCTATTTATAGGGTAAAAAGACGAGGGATAACCGCGAAGGTTGTTCCTCGTTTCTTATGTATAGTGACATTGACCTGAAAACCTGCAACTGTGGCCACAGCTACATTGATTGCTGTTTAGCGTGAAAATAACCTGTTGACAATTGGAGTGCATAATGCTATCTTATTTATAGAGCGCATGGCGCACTCTAAAACGGGAGGGTTTGCTATGGCATTGCAAGTATCAGATTTTGAATTAGAACTTATGAAAATCATATGGATGAACGAGGGACCAACCCTATATACCGATATTGTAAAAGCACTCGAAGAAAAGAATATGTCTACCACAAAGAACACAATTATCTCTCTGCTTTTACGCCTTATTGATAAAGGTTTTCTCAAGTCAAACAAAATAGGCCGCAAAAACAAATATACCGCGCTTGTTTCTGAAGCGGAATACCAAGCGGAGCAGACCAAAACGTTTCTTGATAAGATTTACGAGGGTAGTGCCAAAGAAATGATCGCTACCTTAATTCAAAAAGAGATGATTTCGCTTGACGATTACGAAGACTTAAAAGCACAATGGAAAGCCGGTGACATGGAATGAATGAATTCTTGAAAGTCTTTTTGTCGCTCTCCTTTTCTGGAACGCTGCTCATTTTGATTCTGCTTTTATGCAAGCCGCTCTTTCGCAAAAAACTAAGTAAATCGTGGCAGTATTATATCTGGCTGATTGTAATAGTACGGCTCTTACTCCCTCTCACGCCGGATACCAGCCTTGTCGGGAATTTTTTTCAAAAGATAGATTCCGCCCCTGCACCAACCGTATTTGTGCCAAGTGAGGACTTACAGCAAAAAACACCGTCGGGAGATATTACGATCTCCTCCGATGTGGCGAACGAAACACAATCCGTGCCAACGGCAAGACCAAGTGGAAACGTCTTGCAAATAGTACCACAAAAACTCTGGCTAATCTGGATCATAGTGGCGGTGGCGCTCTTGATGCGTAAGATTACGGTCTATCAGAGTTTCGTAAATTATTTACGGGCGGGGCAAACTGAACTTACGGATATGGAAAAGTGGGAGCAATTCGGCAAACTCGTTGCCCAGTCGGGGGTTAAAGCGCCAGTGAACATTTACACTAACAGCTTGATTTCTTCTCCGCTTTTGATTGGCTTTTTCCGTCCTTGTATTATGTTGCCAACAGCGGAACTTTCTAAATCTGACTTTGAGTATACGGTGCTGCATGAGCTCACGCATTTTAAGCGGCGTGATCTATTTTATAAATGGCTTGTACAGTTAACAATCTGTCTGCACTGGTTTAACCCATTTGTATATCTGATGAGCCGAGAAATTAACTGCGCTTGTGAATTATCTTGTGATGAAGCGGTAGTGCGCTCGCTTGACAAAGACGGCCGCCGTGCTTATGGTGATACCCTACTGAATGCTATAGGAATAGGCGGTAGTTATAAAAACGCAATCGCATCCATGACCCTTACAGAGAGCAAAAAGCTCTTGCAAGAAAGGCTGGATTCCATAATGACATTTAAGAAAAAATCAAAAATCGCTGTTTGCGCATCTGTCTTTCTCGCAGCGTTTTTGCTGTGCGGTTCGGCATTTGCGGGCGCGTATACCGCGAAAGGAGACGCTAATGGCAGCGTAAAAAAACTCCTCGAAAATACCGGACGCTTAAGCGGTGGAGAAATACCGAAAAGCGCAGAGAAAATCGAGATTTCCTGTGATATCAATAATGGCGGAGTGGATATATTGCCTGCTTCCAATAATAAAATCGAAGTAAGCTACGATGATAAATACTATGATGTAAGTATCACACGAAAGGCAGACAAATGGCTTGTTCGTGTCTCAGGCAAAGTAGCAATGATGGGCACAACGGACGATGTTAAACTATATCTGCCAAATATAAAGCGTGTTATGGATATCAATGTGAACAATGGTAACTTGAGTTACGACTTGCCCGAAAACTCGATGGATATAATAAGCGTCACCGCCCTAAATGCAGGTTTGAATTTTACGTCTGCGAACAAGTACGCAAATAGTGCCATATCCTTAACAGCAACAGACAAAGACTTTCTAAAATATGAGCTGCCCGTATATCCAAGCTATTTCACGAAAACAGATTCTGGCTTTCAATATGAAAACGGCACAAAAGTAAATCAAATCGGCATCAAACTTACAGGGTATACTGGCGTTAACTTTGCCGAGCATCCAGCATCGGCAAACGAGGGCGCCGTAAAGAAAAAAACAGATGATAACGATAATTACGCAAAACGGGACTCGAACAGAACCTTCACTTACAACGATTCTCTGGCTCACTTATTAGAATACGCACAGTGGGGCATTAAAGAATCGGACGGCATCTTCTACTATAACAATGTGCGGATTCGGATATTTATAGATAAGAGAGCGGACGGTTCTTTTGAAAATGCCTTTATGGACGATGATGGGAAAATAGACATACGTTTGATCCGTGACAAAGGCGGCAAAATCATCAGAGTAGGAAAGATAAGCAAAGAGGAAGCAGCAGAATTTTCAAGTGATTTTGACGACACTTTTCAGTTTGGGGAGGAAATGAATAAAATAGGCGCCGAATTTGAGTTTGAGTTTGGGAATAAAATTAACCGTTTAGAAAAAGATGAGATACCCACCAAGGTACAAGAGGCTATCCGCACGTCTTGTACGGGTACAGATTTTTTTATCATCAAGGGAAATGACAGGCAGTATTTATACTATAATAACCTGTCTACCGGTTACGCTTATGAAATTAAAGATAAGACTGTAAATATCGTCAGTATGAGAAACTTGAAAAAGGCTACTGTTCTGCTTGAATTTCCCGCCGATTGGAATTTGAGCGTACAGTATAATTCTAAGGCTGTGACTTGTTACACTGTACAAATATAAGCACACGTATTACTTCGGACCAAGTGGTCTAAAGTCCGGCCCCACTGTGGCTCCACTCCTATTCCATTTCGATTCACTAACCCTTAAAAAACTGGAATGGAGGAACTTCGTATAATTAAAAACAATCTGCGGAATTTTACCCGTAATGTAACAGAGTAGCACTAGTTATCTAATACTTGTTCCGAATTGTCCATTATGTTTATGACATACATAAGAGGCAAGGGCTGATTATTTATATAACCGGAGGTAGTAAAATGAGGCCAAAAGAAGTCTTGCAGTTGTTTGTTGACTCTTTCAATCAAGCTGATGCCGAAGCATTATCATTGCTTTATGCAAAAGACGCCGTCAATCATCAGGTTGCAAATGAACCAATATGCGGTCGTGAAAATATTAAAAAGTTCTTTGAGGATGAATTTGCTCAAGCCAAGATGGTTTGTATCGTTGAAAATACGTTTGAGGATGGGCAGTGGGTGATCATGGAATGGCGCGATCCCCTTGGGCTAAGAGGTTGTGGCTTTTTTCAGGTTGTGAATGATAAAATTGTTTTCCAGCGTGGCTATTGGGATAAGCTTTCTTTTCTTAAGCAACATGGATTGCCGATCGAATAACATGTTTTGAGCACACTCGGTATTCCAGCGACAAATATGAATTGCCAGTTATGTTTATTCGAAATCAAATCAGCTTCGTTGTCCACTCCTCCACGTTCCACACCTGTGTGACCAGATCGCTGTAAAACTCCGGTTCGTGGCTCACCAGCAGCATGGTACCCTTGTAATCACGGATGGCGTCCCGCAGAGCGTCCTTCGCGTCCACATCCAGATGGTTGGTGGGTTCGTCCAGCACTAGCAGATTCATGGGGCGCAGCATCAGCTTGCACAGCCGAACCTTCGCGTTCTCGCCACCAGAGAGCACCCGCATCTGTGTGGTAATATGCTCGGTGGTTAGGCCGCAGCGCGCCAGCGCGCCCCGCACCTCACCGTTGCTCATTTTGGGGAATTCCTGCCAGATCTCCACCAGCGCCGTGTTGTCGTTGCCCCGCTCCTCCTGCTCGAAGTATCCCACCTCGGCAAACTGACCCAACTCCACCGTACCGGACACCGGCGGAATCAGGCCCAGCAGAGTTTTCAGCAGCGTAGATTTTCCCAGACCGTTGACACCGCGGATGGCGATTTTTTGGTTGCGCTCCACCGTCACATCCACGGGACGAGTCAGCGGCTCGCTGTAACCCAGCACCAATTGCTTGGCTATGATGACCTCGCGGCTAGGGGTACGGGCAGGTGTGAAAGAGAAGACAGGCTTGGGCTTGTCCATTGCCAGTTCAATGACATCCATCTTGTCCAGCCGCTTCTGACGGCTCCGCGCCAGCGTGGCGGTGGCAGCACGGGCCTTATTGCGGGCCACAAAGTCCTCCAGCTGGGCAATCTCCTTCTGCTGCTTCACATACGCCTGTCCCAGCTGATGGCGTTTGATGTCATAGAGTGCCCGAAACTGCTCATAGTCGCCGGAGTAGCGGGTCAGCACAGCGTTCTCCACATGATAGATCACGTTGACCACATCGTTGAGGAACGGAGTATCGTGGGATACCAGAATGAAGGCGTTCTCGTAGTTCTGCAGGAACCGTTTTAGCCACGCGATGTGGTTCTCATCCAGAAAGTTAGTCGGCTCGTCCAGAATCAGGATCATTGGGTTTTCCAGCAGAAGCTTCGTCAAAAGCACCTTTGCCCGCTGACCGCCGGACAACTCGCTGACATCCCGTTCCAGTCCGATGTCCCCCAGCCCCAGACCGTTGGCATACTCCTCAATGCGGGAATCTATCACGTAGAAACCGGACTGCTCCAGAATCTCCTGAATTTCGCCCACATCCTCCATCAGCTTCTCCAGCGCATCACCCTCGCACTCGCCCATCCGGTCATAATTTGCCAGCAGCTCCTGCTCCAGCTTGTACAGGGGCGCAAAGGCGGAGCGTAGAATATCGCGGATGGTTTTTCCTTTCTCCAGTGCGCTGAACTGATCCAGATACCCTGTTGTGATGTGGTTACACCACTCCACTGTTCCCTCATCTGGCATCCGCTTGCCGGTGATGATGTCTAAAAAGGTGGTCTTTCCCTCGCCGTTTGCGCCCACAAGGCCGATATGCTCGCCTTTGAGCAAGCGGAAGGACGCGTCTTTTAAAATCTGTCTGGCCCCGAAGCCGTGACTGACATGACTGACTGTCAATATACTCATGTTTGTTCCCTCAATTTCCTCTCACAGATTGCATGATTTCATTATCTTAACGGGATTTTGCACAAAATGCAACCGCGCATGGGGCAGTCTGCAAAATTTTCTGTCCCCACCGCCCCTTTTTTCGCAATATAATAATTCCAGTCTGCCGAGCTTTGTATTATGTTTAATAGCCATGATGCTCAGCTGAACATCATGGCTAAGGGATTGGAGTTAACGGCAGCTTGAAGTTGATTGTCGTCGACATGCGTATATATTTCTGTTGTAGCAATACTTTCATGGCCAAGAATTTGTTGTAATGATCGAATATCTACATGACCATATTTATACATAAGAGTTGCAGACGTGTGTCGGAGCTTGTGGGTGGATAGACCTTCTGGATTAATGCCAGAAGCAAGAATATGCTTTTTAACAACATTTTGAATAGAACGAGTAGAAAGCCTCTGGTGATTCCGGGAAATAAATAGTGCATTGGTATCTATATTCATGGAGTTGCGTACAGGAAGCCACTTTGACAAGGCTTGCTTTACTGATGGCGTCATATAAATTTTTCACTCTTTGTTGCCTTTTCCAATGACAGTTAAAACATCATTTTCAATCTGCTCGACGTTAAGTGCCGCCAATTCAGATAGGCGCAGAGCACAGTTTAGAAATATTGTGAGGATGCAATTATCGCGTACAGAACTGGAGCCTGCTTGAATTAGAAGCCGCACCGATTCCTTTAAGGTCATACAGCGAACAATACGCTTTGGTAGCGTTGGTGTCTCCAATCCTTCGGCAATGTTGTTATCAATGATATGAGCCTTAGCTTTGAGATGCTTCCAAAACTGCCGAATTGACACGATCTTTCTGCATCGTGTACCCGGAGAATTATGAAGCGTTTCCAGATGATATGAAATGAAGCCGTACATATCTGTTAATTGTATGGAACGAATAAAATCTGCATCTGCAAACTGAAAATGTGTTTCAGTAATGCCTCTTTGCACTGCAACATATCGGAAAAACTGAAGCAAGTCCATTCTGTATTCAAGGATTGTATTTTGGCTTTGGCCTTTGATTATAACGAGATAATCTAGATACTGCTCTAGTATTGGGCAAGTTTTATCAGACTGCATATTATCACCCGATGTGGAGTATAGGCTGCGTTCATTACCGACATACAGTGAATTGAACTTTTGGTAAAACCAATTTACCGTTCGCATTTGTAGCTTCGAAATGATAGCAAATTATGTAAAATTATGATACTATTTAAACAGAGGATAATTACAAATTATCCTCTGTTCATAAACAAGCTAAAAAAGCAAAGCTCCCGCATCAGCAGGAGCTTTTGGCTATATTGTAATTCGATTTCTTGGATGTTTATTTTCATAATGCTTCGTTGTTTGCTTAGTGAAACATGGGCATATATTTGAGTCGTTGTAATAGAACTATGTCCCAGAATACTTTGTATGTAGCGAATATCTACATCCTCTTCTGCATTAGAGTTGCAAATGAATGTCTAATCATATGAGGGGTAATGTGCTCAGGGATTTTTGCCCTGTTTGCATAAACATCGATCATAATTCGCACCGATTGCTCATTTAACCGATTTCCCAAACGATTGATAAAAAACCAATCTGTGTCTGAAATGATCTTGCAGTAAGTATTCTTATAGGTTCGTAAAGCAGATAATGCATCGATATTGCTGATAAAAACGATTCGTTCTTTTGCGCCTTTGCCTTGAACCTTAACAAAGCCATTTTTAAGATCTATGCTTTGAGGCGTGATTGAACACAACTCTGACACACGCAGACCCGTTGCAAACAGCAGTTCCAACACAGCAATGTCGCGTAGGTTTGTATTGTGTTGATATTGGGTTTGGGGCTTCTCTAAAGCTTGATAGGCCACTTTGAGAAGCCTTTTAATTGTATTTAAGGGAAGAGACCTCGGTAAGGCAATCGGTTCACGGAAATCTAAGTGGATTTTACTTATAGGATTTGATTCAATTTGTTCATCAAAATCTAGATAATTTATAAATGCCCGAATACAAGCAATTTTCCGTTTTACCGTTTTGGGCTTAAATTTTGTATGTAGTTACTAATACAAGATTTTGTGAAAGGCTCCTGTTCGTCTGCGCAGTAGCTTTTAAACTGATCTAAATCAATGCGGTAGGCCTTAATGGTCTTTTTATTTAATTTTTTTGAAACTGACAAAAATTGAGATAATTGCGGATATGGTCTGTGAGCTGATTCATATGATTCCTCCTGATTTTGAGCTGGAATCATTATGCCTTGTTTTTCACCCGCTGTCCAACTACCTCAATTACGCATTGTGTTTATGACATACATAAGAGGCAAGGGCTAATTATTTATATAACTGGCAGTTTGGAGATTAAGAATTGAACAAAATTAAGACGATTAGAAGGTTAAAAATGATAGTGCCGATATTAGTCTGCTTATTGCTGCTGTACTTAATTGTGCAGGGAGTGCGGTGCGGTTTTGCGGTTAAGCACGCAGAGCATCGGCTTGAAACTTATGGTGCTCAAACAGCTTCACTAAGCTACGGGAATATGACCTATATTGATAGTTTCGCCTTTGATGATACTGGAAAAAGTGATGTCATACTATCGGTTCATGGCATTTTTGGGGGATATGACCAAGCATTTGTCACTTGCAAAGACAAGGCTTCAACGTATAGAATTATTGCACCCTCCCGTTTTGGCTATCTGGAAAGCGATGTCTTAGGCAAGGGTACTCCAGCGGAACAAGCCATTGCTTATGTGGAGCTGCTGGATAAACTTGAGATTGATAAAGTGTATTTACTGGCGACTTCTGCCGGTGGGACTGTGGCCATTAGATTTGCATTAGATTATCCTGAACGGACAGAAGGGTTGATTTTGTACTGCTCTGCATCGCCTCTTACCCAAAAGCCCGATACATACCTTGAGTATCAAGGACCGCCGGCCTTTCTGTGTAATAATTATGGCATGTTCTTAATTAGCCCGTTCTTTGAACCGATTATGGGGATGGAGCCAAGCACAATCTACAGCATGCTGCCCATTCACAGGCGGAGTATTGGAGTGGAAATGGATGCTTCTATCACAAACCCCGATATGGCAAAAAACTATGATCAATACCCGATTGAGGATTTGCAGGCGCCTACGTTAATACTTCATGCAAAGGATGATAAAATGTCAAGCTATGATAATATGGAAAAGGCAGTCCCTCGCTTTCCTGATTGCACTTTTATATCATTTGAAACTGGTGGACATTTAATGGCAGGGCATTCAAAAGAAATAAACAAAGCGTTGTCCGACTTTACTAAAAGGGATTATAACCGTCTAAAGCCTTTTTAAGAGCTCGGTTGGTTTGAGCCCATTTTGTTTAGCGGCTGCGTTCCAGAAAAAGTGTGTTCCAGCGAACCGCCAGCCAAAACGCGGGAAATTAGGGCTGAATAGCAGAGTTTCGCCGCTGCTGCTGGAATTGAGATTATCCGCAAGGACGATTAACGCTCTGCCAAGGTTTTTAAGCGGGCCATGCCCCATAGGTACTTTATCTATAAATTCAATCATTTCCCCAGCACCTTGCCCGATTCCCTGTCCGAAATGAAGCCCGCACCTTATACACCAGTTTTGGATGATCTTGATTGCAATATGATTTTGCGCCCCCTCATAAAACCCGTTATTTACAATAACATAAACATGAATGTCCTTTTTTCGTTCTGCCTTCATGTGTTGCTCAAGAGAAATCAGCATTCTCAATAAATGTGAAGGCACGGCGTCAATGTATAAAGGAAATCCAAAAATCAACGTGTCCATGTGACAGAGCTCCATATATTGCTCTTTGGTAAGCGGGACTTTGCTGATGTTGTAATGTAATACCTGATGCTCAGGATTTATCAGGGATTGGAATGACTGGAGCATCAGACCGGAGTTACTCTTCCCGGGTTTTGGGCTTCCGTTGATCATCGCAATTTTCATTTTAAAACCTCCTGAACAGCATGCAGGCTGTCATAGAAATACGCCGTGTTTCCCGTGCTGTAAAAATTCACGCCATTTGCCTCTACCAAGGCTGTCGCTGTTTCCCGTTCCTCTTGGGTGATATTATCGCCGTAGAAATGCACAGATAGTAAGAAAGTGTTCTGATAGCGGCTCTTATGATGGGTTTCAGCGTTTTTGGTTATAAAATAGGGCAGAAGATAGGGGATGCTTCGATCCCAAACGTTGCGTATGAAAGGGCTGTAGCTGCCATATACGCATTGGCTGATGATGATTAATTCATCGCACTGGGAAAGCAGTTCTCCCATATTGCTGTAACCATCCTTTAATACGCACACCCCCGGTGTCTTAATCCAGCATCCAAAGCACCCAATGCAATGACGTATTGTGCCGTTGTCAGAGATAATGATCGTATCCGCATCCTTATTTAGCTGCCATGCCGTGAATTCTTGCTGATTCAAATCATGTAGAATAATCTTCATTATGCTTCCCTCCTGAATAAAATGTTGTTCTCAAAAATATCGCTCCAGTCCCCGGAATAATGTATGTTTTTATTGGTAAGCAGCGAGGAAATGCCATGTACCATTGACCATAATGTTATTAGTGTCTTTAAATACTCATCCTCCGGCAAGCCGATGCTCTGAAACATTTGATAGGCGGTCGTCCGAAATAAAACAAAGGGCGGACAGTTGTCAGCATTATCGTTGTTCAGATCAATGGTTGTTCCGGAGTTATAGAATAAGAACTGAAAATATTGCGGATGCTCGATGAAAAAAGAGATGTATGCCCGGCCAAGGAGCGAGATGGATTGGGGGCTGTGTTCCTGTCCAACCATCGACGCATTTAACTTTTCCATGAATTGTTTGGTTACATGTTCGCCCATTGCACAAATCAATTCATCAATATCCTTGAAATGGCTATAGGGCGCTGCATGGCTGACATTGCATTTTGCAGCAACTTTGCGTAAGGAAAAACCTGCTATACCCTCACGGTTAATCAAGTCAATCCCAGCTTCGATAAGATTATTCCGCAGGTCGCCATGATGGTAAGGCCTATTGTCCATTTTCATATACCCCCACATAAAACTTGACACTGTAAAGATTATAGCAAACAATCTTTACAGTGTCAAGCTAAGAAAAGCAGGTTAATTCAGATTGCAAGAAGTAAACTTTATATAATGGGCACACTCGGTATTCCAGCGACAAATATGAATTGCCAGTTATGTTTAAAATCACGCTGCCGAACAAAGCAAAGAATTAGACTGCCCTTTTGCCTAACAGCAATTGGACAGCCCCACAAGCAATCTTTCTTGATGTTCCCGCCAAAGTGTATTAAAGTATTGCTGTCCTTCTCCGCCAGATTAAAACCGCTTAAACATTACGTTTAGGCGGTTTTTCTTTGCGCGAAATTAGGCTCTGACCCCTTACGGGACTTTATAGAATACTCTTTTAAATAGGGAAGCGTTCAAACCCCGATTTTACTAGGAGGATTAAAAGAGCCTGTGGTGGCTTGCTCCTTATCTTGCACTTATGTATAATGATTTTATCACCTAAAATCATCCTTGTTGAGGAAGCATATGAAAAATAAAGTGTGGACACATTTACTTTTTATTATTGTTACAATAACTTTATCTTTGCTGTCAGCGGCTTGCTCAGGGGCGGAAAATCCACCTGCAAATACAATGGAATCGGATTATCCTCAATCAATTTCCATACCTGCGGAACCCAATACGGATTTTCAGAGCTCGTCCCAGCCGGAGCCCAATTTATGGGAGCACCCCATATCTATTCGTGAAGGCATGCCTGTGTTTACGCTGCAATTGCGGGGTGAACAAGACATTTTTACCCAGCTTTCCGTTATCAACACCTCCACTGGAGCCATTGCATATCAAATGGAGCTTGATGAATCCAATTGGATACACAAAGACCGGTTTGTAGTTGGAACTATCGATATGGATTTTGACGGTTACCCGGACATTGACATTGAGACTGGGTTTGGGGGGAATTGGAAGAAATATCACATTTACCTTATGTGGGATCCGGGTGCAGCAAATTTTGTGGGGGATATTTATGGCCTGGCTGGATTGGGATTGCCAAGCTTTGATGGAGAAAAGAAAATCGTTTCTTCAATGGCGCGAGCTTCGGCTTCCGACCATTGGTACTATAAGCATCGGTATATAGATGGCCAGTTGGTCACAATCGAAGAGGAAGCCTTGAATGGAGTCCGGGATTTGTATAATGATAATTTGGCAAAGGAACAAATTAAAACGCTCGAGCCTTTATATGATGAAGAACGAACGGATTTCATTCAATCCGTGAGAAAGCAACTGGACGAAGAGACGATGAAAACAGTAGTCACCGAAGTCAAATTCTTATTGCTGGACATCTCAGAGGTAAAAATACTTGCTGAGTATGCTCCCGATTCCACAATTGGCTTGTTGTTGGTACAATATGAAACCAGCGCAGATATTAATTAAAAACTAAAAAACAGCATGACAGTTTATATTACGGCCATGCCGAACAAATAAGCTATTCCGTTTTCACTCTTCTCATTATATGAAATACATGGTGACGAACAATCATGGTATCGATATCCTTTATCCAAATTGGGCCAAGTCCTTCAGGGCGCCACATTTTATCGCCATCTAAAATAAATATTTGAATAACATATGCATTCTGAAAATCAAAGCTGCTATACGATGCACGCTCAACGCTTGCAAATTCCGGTGGATTTTGCAGCACAAATCTATATTCCGGGTTGTCCAAAACCATTGTATTCTTAGGCCCGTGAAAAACAGCCTGCTCTTTGGTCAGAGACAGAATACCACCGATGGCTGCGCCTTTGGGGTCAATCGCATCGTAAACATAGCCATCTCCAACCATTTCTCCAACTAACCAGTCCCCATAGTAATAATCTATGGCAATATCCACCAATTGCCCCTCGGTGAGAGAGGGTAATTCTGATTGGGTTTGGGGTTCATTTGGGGTTACTATGTTTGTCTGCTGGTCATTGGGGAAGGACATTTCAACCTCAGGGTTGGGATTTACTAGGCTGAAAATAATGTATACAAGGGAAACAAGCAACAGCAATATTATTCCAGTGTGCCATCTTTTTTTGGCCATGTGTATCCCATCTCCTCCAATTCTGAGAGATCATAGTTATAGTATTCTCCTGTAATAAACAGCAAAGCTTCATTCATTCGCCTTTTCCATAAGCCCTCATGAGCAGTGGTTCCTGACACATCAAACCGGCCCATTTCATATACTATCTGCTCGGATGTCCATGTACCGGATTTCAATCTAAAATCCCTGTATTGCACATTTGCAGTTGGGATGGAACGGCGGAAGGTTTCCGCTTGCCTGCGCATCCCTAACCGGGTAGATGGCGCCTTCATGTCCTTCGCATTTCTCACAGGCGCCTTGATTGCTGATCACCTGATAATAAATAAAGCCTTTACGTGCAATAGATGCAATGTCCGTGTTTTTATGAATGAGACTCGCCATTTCTTCATTTGCATTTAGTACTTGACCGGCCTTGACAACCCGGTGTGACCAATAATCGGAAGCCTTTTTATAGAGATAAACACCATCGTTGTGCGTGCTGATTACATACCCTGTGGTTTTCTTACTATACATAAGATTATATCCTTTCCTACATGATTGTAAAGGATGAAATAGCCCTTTACAAATGTTCTAAAACACAAAAACTAGGCTTTATAGTGCAAAGCTCTTTTAAAATGCGTAAATGCCTGAGTGCGATAAGCAAGATTTTTTGTGTCGTGAGGAGGAATCCTGTATCATAGTTCGCATAATGGTGCTATTAAGCAAAGTTGAGAATTATAGGTTTTTTATTCGCCTGAAAGCGTTTAAATAACCTTTAATCAATTTTTTTATGTTCCCGCTAAGGCGTATTAAAGCATTGCTGCTTTTCCTCTCCAGGCAAAAAACGGCTTAAACATAACGTTCAGGCGCTTTCCTCTTTGCCTTAGAACAGGTTTTCACCCCTTGGTAGGTTCCTCACAGAGAAATAAACAGCAACAAGCCGCCGCCCTTATGTGAAAAGGGTGACGGCTATTTTTTTATGCCTTGCTGACATTTCGAATATACAGCTCCGTGCCGTTTGCAGAATCCCTTTTTGCTTGCCGGTTCTGGGGACACGACCAGCAGTATAACGGATCTCCACCGCCCGTCTGAGTGCTGCCGGATAGAGCCGATACCTTCAAGGTCCGGGGGTGGGATCCTCTTTAGAACTGATACTTTTTTTAGGCCAAGATGCATTTCTAGGTTAATCCTGATGGGAAAAGCCTTTTAAGAATTTGTATACAGTATCATAAACTGTCGAATTCTGTAAATTTATTAACAAAAAAATTGTTTTTTGCCGAGACCTTATATATTCAATATAAAAAAATCCATTTTTATGAATAAAGATTATAATTATAATCAAAAAAAAGTATCAAAAGTTCTAAAAAAATTGCGTAGAAAAATATTCAATTTTTATTCATAATATATATGGAATATTTTACCAAATAAGATTGATTGTATGGTAAACCAGCAAAAACATATTATTGAGTTATGATATCTGCTTTGTTGTTCCTTTTTTGAAATGTCAACGGGTCACGATCTGCTGGCTATTGTGATTGGGCTGTTACATCTACTGCTGTACAGTCAAGAGCATTTCAGCCAAATAGAAATGAAGGAAGGAGTTGCGTATATCAGCTCTATACGCAGTAGGATGTACAAAAAATTGAGAGGAGCCGTATCATGAAAAAGAGGTTGTTATCATTTTTGTTGGCGCTGGCTATTACCACTCAAATGCTTGCGGTTACAGTGAGCGCCGCCGCAGTGGTCGGCGGATCGGACAATGGAGATGGCACATACAGAAACGCCTTTATCGATGCAGATGTGCCCGATCTGGATATTATTCGTGTTGGCGATGCTTACTATATGTCCAGCACCACTATGCACATGGCTCCCGGTGTTCCGATTATGAAATCTTATGACTTGGTCAACTGGGAAACAGTAAGCTACTGTTATCTCGCAATGGAAGATACCGCTAACAACAAATTACAAGGGACAAGCCACATGTATTCCAATGGTACATGGGCCAGCAGCCTGAGGTATAAAAATGGCACGTTTTATCTTGTAGTGCCTTCTCAAACATCTAGAAAAACTTATATTTTCCAAACCACGGACCCAGAAAATGAGCCGTGGAAAAGATATGAGATTAACCAGCAGTTTCACGACTGCGGCCTGCTTATGGATGACGATGGCCGGAACTGGCTTGTCTGGGGCAACAACGGCCTCTATATTATAGAGCTTAACGCGGATGTGACCGGCCTTGCAGCGGGGGCAACCCAGCGGCAGTTTGTTACCGCTTCTCAGCTCAATGATTTGATCCGTGACCCGGTAACTGGCAATGTGCAGAATGCCGGCCTTCGGGAAGGTGCACATATACAAAAGGTTAACGGGCAGTATTACATATTTATCATCACAAACGGCAATAGCCGCAATGAAGTTGCTTTGCGAACTTCAGTGCCTCCAGCCAACTTCACAGGAACCGACTTTGAGTGCAAGGTGGTTTGCCAAGAGAGAATCTCTGGCGAAGGCCCGGCTCAAGGCGGCATTGTAGACGATGAAAATGGCAAATGGTGGGGCTTTGTATTCCGGGACAGCGGGCCTGTGGGCCGTGCCCCTTGGCTGATGCCCATTACTTGGGAAGATGGCTGGCCTTATTTTGGCCAGGATGCAAACGGTAAAGGTTCCCACACCAACTTGCAGAGAGTCGGCGAAAAGCCGGTGCAGGGCAAGGAAATGAAGAGTGTGGTTGCCTCCGATGAGTTTAATAATACTGATCCCAGACCCCAGTATTACGATTCGCCAAAACCGACTCGGGTCGACTATGTCGAAGGGGAATACGATGACAACGGCTCAAACCTGAATATGGCTTGGCAGTGGAATCATAATCCTGACAATCGTTACTGGTCTATGACAGAACGGCCTGGCTGGATGCGTTTGAAAGCGATGCTGAACAAAACAGCTTCAGACCGCAACCTGCTCAATGCCCGGAACACCTTGACCCAACGCACCTTTGGGCCACAAAGTGGTGCCACAACATTGCTTGATGTTTCCAACATGAAGGATGGGGACGAGGCGGGCCTAACACTTTTTACCGCCAAGTATGGTTCTATAGGCGTTAAAATGGAAGACGGCCAAAAATACCTTGTTACCACTCTTTCCAACAGCTGGTCAAGCGGACATGCCACCAATAGGGGTGTGGAAAGTGCCCGCATCGAGCTGGAGGGAGATAAAATATACCTCAAGGCTGAGGGCGAGTTCCCGCTGGCCAGCCTGTATACCCCACAGCCTGCCCGTTTTTATTACAGTTATGATAACAGATCCTGGACCAAGCTGGGCGATGACCTGAACATGGCCTACAGCACAGGCAACCACTTTATGGGTTACCGCTTCGGTCTTTATAATTTCGCCAAGACCGAAGAAGGCGGTTATGCAGATTTTGATTTCTTCCGCCTGAGCGATGTCAACACCGGCGCTGTGGAACCAAAGACATACTCCGCTTTTAACCCGATTGTTCAAACCACCTATACAGCTGATCCGGCTCCCTTGGTTTATAATGACACGGTATATCTCTATACCGGGCAGGATCTGGATCGGGCCGTGCAGGCAAACACCTACCGGATGACCGACTGGAAGTGTTATTCTTCTAAGGATATGGTAAACTGGACCGACCATGGCAGCGTGCTGGATGTAACAGCGTTCAGCTGGGCGAACCAGACGCAGGATGCCAACGCATCTCAGGTCATTTATAATCCCAAAACAGAAAAATTCTATTACTTTGTTTCGGTTGGAGGCCCGGGCGGCATTGCAGTGGGCGTGGCAGTTTCCGATAGCCCCACCGGCCCTTTTGTTGATGCAATCGGAGCCCCTCTTGTAACAAACGCTGATACCAACTATGCCACTCATAGCTGGGATAATTTAGACCCCACAGTCTTTATTGACGATGATGGGCAAGCTTATCTGGTTTGGGGCAACGGCGCCTGCTATTGGGCCACCCTCAGCGAGGATATGACTTCACTAACCAGCGAGATCGGCTGGTATGACATTAAAGATCCGGCTCAATTTGTGGACTTCACCGAAGGCCCATGGATTTATAAGCGCAACGGTCTTTACTATCTGCTTTATGCATCTTCTTTCCCAGAAACAATCAGCTATTCCACCAGTGACAGCCCCACCGGACCATGGACTTATAGGGGCATCATCATGGGGCGGACTGGAACTACCTGTTCCACCATTCATCCCGGAGTTGTGGATTTCAAGGGAGAATCCTATTACTTCTACCACAAGGATGGGCTGCCGAACCAAAGCGCGAACTTCCTGCGTGCCACATGTGTAGAAAAGTTTAAATACAACAGCGATGGCACTATCCCCCTTATTCCGATGACCAACGATGGCGGGATTCAGATTCTGGAATATGTTAATCCTTATGAAAAGGTTGAGGCGGAGACAATCAAACAGGCCTACCCACTCCTTGGCCTGATTACAGAACCCCGCAACCCTGCCAATCCGAACAACACCGTTGTAGAAGACTGGACTGTAGCCGACTGGCAGACCGGGCTGGTACTAGCTAGGATTAACAGCGGCGACTATGTTCAGGTAGGCGGCGTTGATTTCGGTGACGGTGCCGAAACATTCACCGCCAGTGTTTCCAGCATCTCGGATGCCGGAACCATTGAGCTGCGGCTTGATAGCCCCACTGGCAAGCTGGTGGGAACGCTGAAGGTACCCAACACAAACGGGGCATATGCCGACCTGACCACCGCAGTTTACGGCGCATCCGATGTTCATAACCTGTATTTGGTATTTAAGGGCACAGGCAGTGATGAGCTCTTTAAGATGGATTATTGGCAGTTCTCTCAAGAAGCCGCCAACCCTCTCTTAAAGCTGCAAAGTATGATTAGTCTGGCACAGCTGGTTGAAGAAACAAACTATTCCTCTGAGAGCTGGGCCACATTTGCCGCTGCGCTGCAAAACGCCATTGCTGTAGCCGCTATGGAGAATCCTACCGATGCACAGCTCAACGAGGCCTACAATGCGCTGTCTGCCGGTTATAACGGCCTTGCTTACAGCAATTTGTATAATCTGAGAGTTCTGCTGGCCAAAGCAGTAGCTGCCGATACGACCGATTGGTCCAACAAGGATAAGGCTGCTCTTACCAGCGCCATCACAACGGCACAGGCACTTTCCGACGAAAACTCCAGCGATTCTCAGGCCATTCTTGCCGCTATTTCTGCACTGGAAAGCGCCATGAAGGGCAAAGTGCTGGATCGGTACGGAATTATTCCTTATGGCACACCCCAACTGGGCGAAGGTGTGGTCGATCCCCTGTGGGATACTGTTGAAGGGCTTTATGTCGACAAGCATTTGACTATGGCCAGCGGCCCATCCAGCGGTATTGGAAAAGCCATGTGGGATGACGAAAACCTCTATGTAATGACCACAGTAACCGACCCCGTGCTGAACAATGCCAACAGCAACGATTATCAGCATGATTCGGTGGAGATCTTTGTGGATGAACACAACGCTAAAACCGCTTCTTATGGTGACGGTATGGGTCAATACCGGGTAAGCTACACCAACAAGAAGAGCTTCGGAAGCTCCACAGACAGCACAGGCTTTGAATCGTGGACCTGGACAGTGGATAAGGGATTTGTAGTACTCACAAAGATTCCCTTCAAGCATGCTTCTCCCGGTGCAGGCAGTGAAATCGGTTTCGATTTGCAGATTAACGACGCCAGCGCCAGCGGCTCCCGCCAAGACGTTGTCATGTGGTTTGATTTAACTGGTCAATCCTATGCCGATGGCACCGGTTGGGGTACTGCCCAGTTAATCGATAAATCTGCATTGCAGACTGCCTACAATGAAAATCAGGGCAAAGAAGAGAACTCCTATACCCCCAACAGCTGGAAAGCATTTAAACAAGCGCTGGATACCGCAGCTGATGTGTTGGCAAGCACCATTGCTACACAGACTAAAATTGATGATGCCAAAGAAGCACTTACAGCTGCCGCCGATGCTTTGAAACAATTTAGTGTTATCCTGAGTCACCCCATGGATAACCAGACAGCGTATAGTGAAGTTGTGGACCGATATATTAACCGGGTCAACAATTACGATGACAGGCGCTCGCCCAGCTACGATATTGCCCGGCAGGCTATGAACTATACCACCACCGGATTGTGGACCTCCAGCGGCTTCAAGTATGATATCACCGATTTGGTTTCGGAATATCCTGCCGGCACGGAGATCGAACTGTCTATGGAAGTGAGATCAGACGCAGCCTTCGCAAATATGGGCTTCTTGTATGACAGCAATACAAATGCCAACGCAGGGCCCGCCTTTACACTAACAGCCAATCAGTTTAACACCATTACCACCACCATAACCCTTGGCTCCTACAACTCCAATGTGTATTTCTATCTGTATCCCGGCACGCCCACAGTATATGTAAAGAATATTGTACTAGGGGTGGCCTCTAAAGTAGAGCCTCCTGTTGTGGACAAAACTGCGCTTAAAGCTCTGTATGATGCAAATGCAGGCAAGCAAAACATCGGCTATACCGCCGACAGCTGGGCTGCTTTCCAGGCTGCTATGACCTCTGCCGCACAGGTGCTTGCAGATAATACTGCAACACAGAATGCAGTGGATGCCGCAGTCTCCAAGCTACAGACCGCAATCGATGGTCTTGCTTTGGAGCCTGGAACTCCAGCAGACAAGAGTGCCTTAGAAGCACTGGTCCGTGATGCATCTTCTTTGAAAGAATCCAATTACACGGCAGAAACATGGAAGGTCTTCAAGGCCGCTCTGGATGATGCCAATGTTGTGATGGAGAAGAAAGACGCAACCCAGGCCGATGTGGATGCAGCGATTGCCGCTCTGCAATCCGCCATGGACAGCCTTGCCGAGGAACCCGGAGCCCCAGTGGATAAGAGTGCCTTGGAAGCGCTGATCAGCGATGCATCTTCTTTAGAAGAATCCGACTACACGGCAGAAACATGGAAGGTCTTCAAAGCCGCTTTGGATGATGCCAATGCTGTGCTGGAGAAGGAAGGCGCAACCCAAGCCGATGTGAATGCAGCCGTTGCTGCCCTGCAAGCGGCCAAGGATGCGCTAAAAGAAACCGATCCCGGTCAAGTGATTGAGGTTGAATCCATCCGCATCACTGGCAGTTTGACTGTAAAACGCAACAAGACTGTGAAGCTGACGGCTGTTGTGAATCCGACAAATGCCACTGTTCAGGATATTACTTGGACCTCCCTCACCCCGGATGTGGCCGATGTAGATGAGAATGGGGTGGTGACTTCCACAGGCAGTACCGGATTTGCTATCATTCAGGCAGAAGCCAACAATGGAGTCATTGCACAGTTCACGATTCGTGTAACTGCGTAATTCAAAAGGCTATCTGTTGGAAAGAGTGCTCCTTTTCGAAATAGATTCACTTGTATTTTAAAGGAGAACCAAACAGAAGCCCCGTCATATTGAAATGTGTGTAAGCACACAGCAAAGAAGCCATACCGTGCATTTCTACAATGCGCAGTATGGCTTTTGATGGTATTAGAGTGTATAAAAGTGTGGATATCTTGCTCTGCCAAAGAAAAAACCGCTTGAATATCACTTTCAAGCGGTTTTTTGTTATATGCCCACAGCGGCCATTTGTGTAACCACCTTTTCTATCCTTGCATTCATATCCTTTCCGTTGAATTGATCAAGCAGCAAATCCGATACGATTACTCCGTCTTTCATAAATAAAACTCTGTCAGCCTTAGCGGCCACTTTTGTGTCATGGGTTACAAGTAAAATAGCTGTGCTGTCTTTATTGATGTCTACAAGCAAATCCATAATTTCTTCGGCCGATTTTGAATTGAGCGCACCTGTGGGTTCATCCGCAAATAGAATCTCAGGTGAGTTCATCAGTGCGCGGCATATACCAGCCCGTTGCAGCTGCCCTCCGGATACTTCTGAGATATCTCTTTTTTCAAGTTCGGCTATCCCTGTTTTCTTCATAAGGGATTTTGCCTTTTGAATTATTGCGGCACTGTTTTTTTTATTCTCTTGCAAGGTGGGGAGAATAATATTATCCAACAGATTTAAATTTTTAAGCATAGTCGGCTGTTGGAACACAAAGCCCATCTTTTTGCGGCGAATATCCGCAAGAGCGTTTTCATTTAATTCAGACAGCTCAATGTCATCAAATTTGACTGACCCACTGGTGATGTTATCCATCCCACTTAAGGTAAACAGCAAAGTGGATTTACCCGAACCGGAAGACCCCATGACAGCAATGAATTCACCTTTTGCTATTTCTATATTTGCCCCGTTAAGCGCGTTGGTTTTCTCTTTTCCCTCGCCGAAAGTCTTTACAATATTTTTTCCTGTAATGATCTTTTTCATGGCTTACGCCTCCTTGATGTGATCCGAGATTTTCAGTGAGCGAATGTCCGAGACGCCCAATAGTGTGGCAATAAACACACATACCGCAATCAGCAAGGGCGAAAAGAGATAAGCAAACAACGGATTCACCACAAAATGAAAGGATGAAGCCCCAAATGAAGAGATAATTGCCATACCAACCAATTCACCCAAAGTATTTGATAGAATTGTTCCGATTATCACACCAAAGATCAGCACGACCACTCCGCGTGTTACATACTGTATGCGAATATCTGAGGTAGTAAAGCCCATGGATTTTAGGATCGCTATAGGATATCGGTCTTTTGTAACCAGCATTTTCATAAACAGCAATGTAATGAGTATCGTAAGTGCAATCGTTGCCGCAATAGAAGCATAAGAAGCTTTTTGCATGGCCGCAATCGTGGAACCAAACATCTGCTCAATGTGTTCATCAATGCTGGAAACCTTTGCAAAGGAAAATTCGTCTTTATACTGGGATACTTTCGCCTCTGTCACGGAGCTGTCGTAAAAAGCAATGGGTATTGTGCTCCAAAGGATATTGTTTTGACTTGTTTTGAAATTAGCCTTTGCCGTTTTGCCGCCATTGGTGATGTCGGAGTAAATTCCACATACTGTCAGTTGTTTTTCTTTTCCATCAAGAATCAACACAATTTCATCACCGACTTGTTTTTTCAAATCATCTGAATTCAGCTGAGAAATAGCAATTTCCGAATCGGTTTGCGGCATGTTGCCTTTGGAATACGTTATAGGAAAGATTGCATGGTCACCAAGCTCTATTTTAAGCCGCTGTACTGTGCTATTGTCTGCTTTCATATCAAACATCATGCTGGTGAGTACAGTGTATTTTGCAATGCTTTTATCTTGCGCCAACACGCCGGCTATTTTCTTTGTCTTTTGTTTTATATTGTCTGTTTGCTGAACATCAAGACGCATATCGCAGCTTCCAATGCCCATATAGGTTATAAAGCTTCTGGATGAAATGGTGTTATAGATATTTTGAGGAACAATCATAATAAAAGAAGAAATCACTACTACCACCAGCATGGTTACATAGAGTTTTTTTCTGGAAAGCACATCCTTTATTCCAAGAAATACATTGTGTGAAACGATTCGATTCCTGCTTAACAGAAAACTTCTTGTTGATTTTGATTTCTCCTGCGGAGCACCAAACCGTATGGCTTGTGCCGCAGAGATTTTGCGAAAACGGCTTAAAATGCCATTCACATACAGCATAATGACAAAGAATATTCCCACTGCACTCATAAAGCCAAGCAGCAGCCCCTGAAAAGAGCGGTCACTTTCACCCATATAAAGTCGGATGTTTCGCATAAAAGGTTCTTGAATGAGCAATGATGCGACAAAGCCAAAAGCACAGGCTATCCCTGCTACTAGGCTGTATTTTGCCAGATAGAGTCTCTTAATGTGCGACACTCGAAAGCCTACAGCCTTTAACACACCAATCTCCCTATAGTCCTCCTCAACTTTGGCAAGCAGGGTAAAACGAATGCATAAAAAGGTCACAACTATAACAAGTATGCTGATAAGCACCAATACGGCTATCATAATTCCATCTGAAATTGCGTTAGCCACCTTAAAAAGAGAATAGGTTATGGCAGGAGGTCCGTTGGCTTCTAACCCCGCCTCAAGATAGGCGGCTTCAAAAACAGCCAAAGAAGAACTGTCTTTCAGGCGAAATTCAATCAGATTTTCCAGTATTCCAAAGCTTCTTACCTTTTCAAAATCATTGGTGCTGACAAGAAATCTTTTAGATGATATCAAAGCGGGATTCATCATGGAATCTCTTAAAAACCCGGCAACGGTAAACTCAACGCCATGTATCGTTACCGCATCGCCTGCCTTGGCTTTGCCCTCTTTCATATAATAAATGGGGACATAAATTTCGCCGTCTTTGGGATGGATCATGTTATTGTCTAGGTCGAATAAAAAATCAAAGGTTTCACTTTGCACCGAAAGGCCATTATCCTGCACGCTGCCAGCAAGCGAATTTTCCCTAATAACAATTTCGGCACCTTCAATATTTAAAAACTCAAGCACCTGAAAGTATTCTACATTGCTTTGAATACCTGCAAAATCTGTTAGCCGTTCTATATCAATGCTGCCGGAGTGCATTTGCATAAAATGAGGCGTTTTTGCTTCTACAAGCATATTATCAATAGCGCCCACCAAATTTACAATCAATAAGGCAGCAAGAGAAGTCAGCATTGCGGCAATGAGAATAAACGCTGTAATCGATGCAGTGATGAGTGGGCTTTTTCGTATATCATTTTTTATGATCTTGTTATACATAGCGCACCTCTAGTTCTCCAAATTAAACAGTTGTATTACGGGAGAAAAGCTCCCCGGCTTTGCCCCAAATAGCCTATCCAGATTAAAAATAAATGCCCTGATTCTTTTAAGGCGTTCCTCAGGAGGTAATGTTTTCATGTAATTATCGAAAACGGTGTTCACATGGGCAATCACCATCTCCACTGTTTCATAAGGATAGGGCAGATCAAAAAGGCCTTCTTTTATGCCGTCTTCAATGATTCCGGTTATTATAGGTGTTAGATTCTCAAGTATAGCTCTATGGCTTTTTTGGTGCATTAACGCATTTTGAGGCTTGTGCATGTGTCCTGTTAATTCTTCGTTGTCAGGTGCATTCATGGCCATCAGCGTCTTAAATAAACGTTCAAAAACAGGTATGCTTTTATCGGCAGCGATTTCGTTGGCAGCTGTTAAAAGCCGCATATTGATTCGGTCAATAAGAGAATCCATAATATCCTCTTTTGATTTGAAATGGTAATATACCGTTCCTCGTGCAACCCCCACCTTTTCTATAATGTTGCTTATACTCGTTCCGTCAAAACCCTTTTGAGAAAAAAGTGTTTCGGCAGCATCTAGTATTTCGTTTTTTCGCTCGTCAGCATCCTTAATGATTCTCATCAAAGAACCCTCCATGTAATAGACTGAACGCCAGTCTATTACATAATAGTTTCATTCTATTAGTTTGTCAATAACAATTCAATATAATAGGAGTTTTTTTGCTTAAGACTAATCAAGCCAAAATTATTTTCTTAAGCAAAGTGAAAGATTGGAAGATGCACTTATATACTGCTCATCCCATGCTAGTAGTAAATCATCGTGGGAAGTAACATACAAAAGGCCGCCCAAACATTAGGTTTAGACGGCCTTTTGCATGTTTTCTTATCTTCAATGAAAAATTGCCAGTCCGCTCTCTTTATCGAATAAGTGAATTTTTGAGGTATCCATTGCCAATTGTATCGTAGCGCCATGATCTGCATGGCTATGAGCTGGCAGGCGGGCAATGATTTTTCCGTTTTCGCTGTCTCCATAAAGATATATTTCTGAGCCCATCATCTCGACTAACTCTGTTTTCACTTGGAAAACGCTGTTTTCCGGGTTTTCAAGATGCGCCGGATCATCGTATAGACTTTCCGGGCGAATGCCCAGCACGGCTTCTTGGCCGTCATACTGTGTCATATCCTTTTGCTGTATTTTGCTTTGCGGCAAGCGTATAGGGGTTTGCCCCAGCATGGCGGCCCATCCATCTTCCCGCTGCGTGATGATAACCGGCAGCATGTTCATCTGGGGAGACCCGATGAATTCTGCTACGAACACATTGCATGGATAGTCGTATAAATCCTGCGGCGTATCAATTTGCTGAATAAAGCCATCCTTCATCACAACAATTCGATCGCCCATGGTCATGGCTTCTGTTTGATCATGGGTTACATAAATAAATGTAGCTTCAAGTTCATGATGCAGCTTGGTTATTTCGGCGCGCATAGCTGCACGCAGCTTTGCATCCAGATTTGATAGTGGTTCATCCAGCAGGAAGGCGGCAGGGTTTCTCACCATTGCCCGGCCCAACGCAACACGCTGCCGCTGGCCCCCTGAAAGCTCCTTAGGCTTGCGTTGCAGCAAATGCTCAATATCCAATATCTGGGCGGCTTCGTTTACCTTGGCTTTAATCTCACTGCTGGGCACCTTGCGGAGCTGAAGACTGAATGCCATATTTTTGTAGACTGTCATGTGAGGATACAGCGCATAGTTCTGGAATACCATAGCAATATCCCGATCTTTGGGGGCGACATTGTTGATGAGTTTTTCGCCAATATGAATTTCTCCGTCGGTGACCTCCTCCAGCCCTGCAATCATACGCAGTACGGTTGATTTGCCACATCCGGATGGCCCCACGAGAACGATGAATTCCTTATCTGCAATCTCAAGGTTGAAATCGTGGGCAGCGGTCACGTTGCCGGGGAATATTTTGTATACATGCTCCAGTGTTATGCTTGCCATAACAAGACCTCCTTAACATCAGCCGTTTATGCCATTATTCCGTTTTGCCGGATTAGGTTTGTATACCAGACAGCGGAATCTTTTGAGATCAGCCGCTGTGAATGAAAATCTGTATAGAACAATCCCATTCGCTCGCCATATCCGCTGTGCCATTCAAAATTATCCATCAAGCTCCAATGAAAATAGCCCAAGATGGGAACGCCTTCTTGTATTGCCTGTTCCAGTTCCAACAAATATCGGTGCAGGAAATCGATTCGGTCTGCATCGTGCACTGCACCATCCAGAAATATTCTATCGTTGCAGGATTGGCCATTTTCGGTAATATAAAGGGGCAGCTTGTAGCGTTCGTACAGCCAAAGGCAGCCATACCGCATCACCTGTGGGGTCACCGGCCATTTCATTGCTGTCCTCGGGGAGCCGATAAAGCGAGGCAGATACCGCCCTTTTTCATCCACTTCATGGCCATTGTATGCGTTTATTCCCAGGAAATCCATGGGCTGGCAGATCACTTCCCAGTCGCTGAGAGGTACCCTGGCCGCAAACGCTGCCAATGGTTCGGGGGCTGATTCGGGATACCGGCCAAACACGGCAGCATCCAGAAACCAGTTGTGTGTAAAGCTCCAATCATCCTCCCGCAGTGCAAAGGTTGCTGAGCAGGCCGCATCTCTCCTTTGGGGTGTATCCTTTGCCGGATAGCACAAATTACCGGTAGAGGCCACGCCGATGCGAACGGAGCCGCTGCTTTCACTGCGCAGTGCCCGGCAAGCCATGCCATGTGCAAGCAGGGTATGGTGCATACACAGAAGCTGATATTCGATCGGAAGCGTTAGGCCCGGCGCATGGATGCCCGAACCATAGCCCAATCCAATAAAACATTGTGGCTCATTCAGTGTGATATAGTTCTGGACACGTCCATCAAAGTGCTTTGCGAGGATAGCGGCATATTCTGCAAAGGCATCTGCAGTTTTTCGGCAAAGCCATCCGCCTTGGTTTTGCAGCGCTTGGGGGAGATCCCAATGATACAGGGTAACATAGGGTGTGATGCCATTTGCCAGAAGAAGATCAATCAGCTTATCGTAGAAAGCCAGCCCCCGCTCATTCACGGGGCCGGTGCCTTCCGGAAGAATGCGGGACCAGCTAACGGAAAAGCGGTATGCGTGTACACCCAATTGTTTCAGCATCCGCACATCTCGTTCGTACATTTGATAGGAGCAGCAGGCCACATTGCCGCTGTCGTTGTTGCGGATTGCGCCGGGCTTGCGGCAGAAAACATCCCATATGTTTTCCCCTTTGCCATCCTCACGAAAGGCCCCCTCTGTTTGATATGCGGCGCTTGCCGCACCCCAAAGAAATCCATCCGGAAATTTCATCAAAAAATCCTCCTATATACTCATATGGCTTCGCCCACAAACAAGCATGGCGTGTAAAGGAGTATGAAGTCGGTATAGACCGCCTATGGCGGTTAGCGGCAGAGTGCCGCTGTTTAAAACCACGTTGTGGTTTTAAACCTATACAACTACAAAAAGACCTCCACGTTGTATTCTGCCCGGCCTTCTGTAAATGGGATATAGGATGTAGTTAGCGGGCTTCCATCCAGCAGCAGGCGATATTGCCCAGACCGGTTGTTGTGTACCGTGATGCGGTAAATGGCCCCACGGAACTGGCGTGTCACGGTAAAATGTGTAATGCGAGAGGGGAGACAAGGCTCCACAATGAGACCATCAAAGCCCGGGCGGATGCCTAAAATATATTGGCTGACGCTGACAAATCCCCACGCCGCTGTTCCTGTGAGCCAGCTGTTTTTTGCTTCTCCGTAACGGGCCGCACTTCTTCCGGCGATAGTCTGCGCATACACATAAGGCTCAGTGCGCCGGATTTCGCTGTGCTCTTCTGTAAAGGCAGGGGCAATGCGCCGGTAAGTGTCATAGGCACTGTCTCCATCCGACACGGCGGCAAACGCAATGGTCACCCATGGGTTGCTGTGGCAGAATACTGAACCGTTTTCCTTATAGCCGGGCGGATAGCTTGTGATTTCCCCCAGCTCCTTGTGATACTGTGTAAAGCAGGGGGCCAGCAGCTCAATTCCATAATCGTTCAGCAAGTGAGTTTGCACGCTGCTCAGTGCTTTTTCGGCATGCCCCTCTTTTATGCCGATGCCCGCCATTGCGCAAAACCCTTGAGGTTCAATGAAAATTTTGCCTTCCTCACATTCATGGCTGCCTACTTTATTGCCAAAAGCATCGTATGCCCGCAGGAACCATTGCCCATCCCATCCGTGGTTAAGTACGATCTGTTCCATTTCCTGCACATGCCCCAGAATCTCTGCCGCTTCCGCTTCATCTCCGAAGCGGCTGCACAGCTCGGCATATTCACAGCCATATTTTACGAACATAGCAGCAATGAAAATGCTTTCCGCTTTTCCACTTTCAAAGTTTGAACAGGTTTGAAACGATTCATCCGGCTGCTCGGAAAAGCAGTTCAGGTTCAAGCAATCGTTCCAGTCCGCACGCCCGATCAATGGCAATCCATGGGGCCCCGTGTGGGAGAGAATGTAGCGGATGCTGCGCCGGAGATGCTCAAACAGCGGTTTGCTTTTTTCTGCCTGATTATCAAAGGGGACCATTTCTTCCAGTATGGCGTGGTCGCCTGTCTCCCGAATATAAGCCGCTGTGCACGCAACGAGCCAAAGCGGGTCATCGTTAAAGCCATAGCCTGCCTCGGTGTTGCCTCGTTTGGTAAGGGGCTGATACTGATGATAGGCGCTGCCATCTTCAAATTGAATGGCGGCAATATCCAGAATGCGCTGACGTGCATTTTGAGGCACCATGTGAACAAACCCAAGAATATCCTGACAGCTGTCCCGAAAACCCATGCCACGCCCAAGGCCACTTTCAAAGTAGCTGGCACTGCGGCTCATATTGTAGGTGACCATGCATTGGTATTGATTCCAGATATTGACCATGCGATCCAGCTTTTCATCCGAACTGCTGACCTGATAATTAGCCAGCAGCCCCTTCCAATGAAGCGCCAGCTCCACCAGAGATTGTTCCACGGCTTCTTGGGTGGAAAACTGTTCCATCATACAGCGTGCCGGGAGCTTGTTGATTACACTGGGTGATTCCCATTTTTCAGCACCATCCAATTCCGCATAACCGAGCAAAAAGACGAAGTTTTTGCTTTCACCGGGGGCAAGGGCTACTTCCAGCTTGTGGCACGCTATTGGTGCCCATCCGTTTGCAATGCTGTTGCCCATTTTACCGGAAAGGATTGCGCCCGGTTGATCCCAAGAGCCAAACCGGCCAAGAAAAGTTTCCCTGTCTGTATCAAAGCCGGAGGTGGGCGCATTCACACCGAAAAATGTGTAGTGATTGCGGCGCTCACGGTATTCTGTTTTGTGATAGATAACAGAGCCTGCCACCTCGACTTCGCCGGTGTTTAGGTTGCGCTGAAAATTTTGTGCGTCATCTGTGGCGTTCCAAAGGCACCACTCCACAGCGCCGAAAAGTTCCAGTTTTTTTTCGCTTTGGGATGTGTTTGTCAGGGTGAGGCTGTTAATTTCACAAAGATGATTCAAGGGGACAAAGCAGGTCATATCCGCCCGCACGCCGTTCTTTTCACTCTCAAAGGCGGTATATCCAAGCCCATGGCGGCAGCGGTAATGATCCAGCGGTGTTTTACAGGGAAGAAATGCGGGGCTCCACAATACGCCCGCATCCTTTATGTAATAACAGCGACCACCCTGATCTGTTGGCACATTGTTATAGCGATAGCGTGTAATTCTGCGCAGTTTGGCATCGCGGTAAAAGGAATATCCCCCAGCGGTATTGGAAATCAGGCTGAAAAACGCGCTGTTTCCCAAGTAGTTAATCCACGGCAGGGGAGTCTGCGGTGTTTGTATGACATATTCCATAGCAGAGTCATCAAAGAACCCATATTTCATAGTGCTTCCACCCAGTCGTTTTGTTTTCGAAATCGATTAAGCTATCTTACTTGTGGACTATACAAATATCTGAGACGTTGTTTGTGTAAAATAATCCATGGCCAAAGTCTGTTTTTCAGCACTTCCATTCTGTAGTTTGATTTACGAAATCGATTAAGTTGACTTGATTATAGTATATGTATATAAAAAAATCAACAATAAATTCAAATTAATAATGCATTTTTTCTTTATTTTAGCTTTATATCTCACAATAATTGACCATTAAAATTTAAATTCGAGGTTATTTCCGTATATTTATTGCGGATTTTGATTTGTCTTTCAGGTGTTATCGTGGATTTTAGCTTATAAAACTTGTGCATAATCGATAAAATTTACTTTTATTACAAAAATACAAATAATTATATTGAATTAATAGCAATTATGTGATAGCATTAATTTACGAAAACGATTAAGTAAAGTTTCTGTAAGCTCGGATTGGCCTAAATCAAGGGGGGAACGTGAATGGTGACCATTAAGGATATTTCAGATAGGCTGGGTGTGTCCCCTGCGACTGTCAGCAAGGCGCTGAACGGTTATTCGGATATTGCAGAAGCAACGGTTGAGAATATACGCAAAACAGCGAAGGAAATGGGGTATCTCCCCAATGCCGCTGCTCGTACGCTGAAAACAAACCGGACACACAACATCGGGGTTCTTTTCACAGATAAGATGCGCAGCGGTCTTGCCCACGAATATTTTTCTCCCATTTTAGAGAGCTTCAAGGTGGAGGCAGAACGTCTTGGCTACGACATTACGTTTATCAGCCAGAATATCGGCTCCACCCCCATGAGCTACTATGACCATTGCCGTTACCGCAACTGTGACGGTGTGGTGATTGCCAGTGTAACCTTTGATGACCCGATGGTATTGGAACTGGTTCAGAGCGATATTCCCACGATTACCATCGACTATGTGTTTAACAATCGCACCGCTATCCTTTCCGATAATGTTGGAGGCATACGTGATTTAGTGACCTATATTCATAGCAAGGGGCACCGAAAAATCGCATACATACACGGAGAGGATACTTCCGTTACACAAAAGCGCTTGTCCAGTTTTTATCACACCTGCCTACAGCTGGATATCACACTGCCCGACAAGTATATTAAGAGCGCAAATTATCATGATCCGCCTTCCAGCGGGCTGGCAACTCGTGAGCTGCTTGCACTTCCCGAAAGGCCCACTTGCATTATGTATCCGGATGATTTTTCTTTCATCGGTGGCATGAATGAAATTGAGCGCAGCGGGCTGCGTATCCCTGAGGATATCAGTGTGGTGGGGTATGACGGCATTTATCTTTCACAGGTGCTGCGGCCAAGGCTGACTACACTGCGGCAGGATACCCACGCCATCGGTACTCATGCAGCCGCCCAATTAATAAAAGCCATCGAGAATCCCAAGTCTTCTATTATTGAGCAGATTATGGTCAAGGGCGAACTTCTCCCGGGTGATTCTGTGCGCCAGCTTTAAGCGCACAACAGTAGTTACAACCGCAATTCGTGTTTATAGTGCGGAAGCTCTCCGCTTCTATAAAATCAAGCAGATTCTATTCACAAATTATAATAAGGAGGATCTTTATGAAAATGCACAAGAGGATTCTGGCTTTTGCTATGGTGTCGCTGATGTTGATCTTGACTATCACCGCATGCGGCTCGAACCAAACGCCAAACGCTGCAAATCCTGCACCGTCTTCTCAGGGAGGCGAGCCTTCATCGGAAACACCTCCAGCAAGCGCCTCGGATAAAACACTGCGTATCTTTGCCTGGAACGAGGAGTTCCAAAGCAGATTCAATGATTATTTCATTAAACCTGGCAAACTTCCTGCTGACATTCAGGTGGAATGGGTGATTACGCCAAATGAAAACAATGCATATCAAAACAAACTGGATGCTGAATTAAGAAATCAGGATTCCTCTGATAATAAAATTGATATCTTTCTTATAGAGGCAGACTATGCAGCAAAATATGTGGATACAGATTATTCGCTGGATGTAAAAGCCGATGTAGGCTTAACCGATGCGGATCTCAAAGACCAGTATAAATACACACAGGAGATTGTAACGAATACAAGCGGCAAGCTTAAAGGCGTGACATGGCAGGCAACCCCCGGATTGTTTGCTTATCGCCGTTCGATCGCCAAGGACGTGTTGGGAACAGATGATCCTGCCGAAGTGCAGAAGTATCTGAGCGATTGGGATAAATTCAATGAAATTGCTGTAAAAATGAACGCAAAGGGCTATAGAATGCTTTCGGGTTATGATGATTCTTACCGCACCTTTGCCAACAACATTTCGGCTCCTTGGGTAGATGCGAACGATGTCATCCGTGTGGATGAGAATATGTTCCGCTGGGTAGACCAAACCAAGGATTATACCGACAAGGGGTATAACAACAAGACTGCTTTGTGGGCTCCCGAATGGGGTGCAGACCAAGGGCCGGAGGGCAAGGTGTTTGGTTTCTTCTATTCCACATGGGGCATTAACTTCACATTGCTTGGAAACTCTCTTGCGGTTCCGCTGGCAGAAGGTGGAAAAGCAGAAGTCGGCAACGGCATCTATGGTGATTACGCTGTATGTGAAGGGCCTGAAAGCTACTATTGGGGCGGCACATGGATTTGTGCAGCAAAAGGCAGCGACAATATCGATCTGGTTCGTGAAGTCATGCTCACTCTCACCAGCGATGCCGCAACAATGAAACAGATTACGCTGGATACAGAGGATTACACCAACAATCAGGCGGCTATGACAGAGATCGCAAACAGTGATTACCAGTCTGCATTTTTGGGCGGGCAGAACCACATCAAAATGTTTGCGGCTGCAGCCCCCAATATCGATATGAGCAATATCTCGAAATACGATCAGGGTATGACAGAAGAATTCCAGAAATCATTCAAAGACTACTTCGATGGGAATGTCAGCAGAGAGGAAGCTCTGGAGAATTTTTATACCGCTGTCATTGAAAAATATCCCAACCTGAAGAAGCCCGCTTAACCTTGAGTTAAAGCACGCCATCCATATTAGCTGCAAAGGCGGTTCTCTCCGCCTTTGCAGGCTATCCTTTGAATCATGGCGCCGTATTACCAATTCGGATTGAGGTGTTTTTATGGACGAGAAAGGTTCTCCCCGCAAAAAAAGCCGATCGATCAGCTACGGCAAGTGGGGATATCTGTTTATTGCCCCGTTTTTTTTGGCATATCTTGTTTTTTCGCTCATCCCTTTGATTTCTACCTTTTACAACAGCTTTTTTGAGCGGTATATGGTGGGGCTGGATCTAATTGGTCCAACCTTTGTGGGTTTGGAAAATTATTATTCTCTCTTCACACAGGGGGATTTTTCAAAATATTTATCCAACACGTTTATCATTTGGATTTTAGGGTTTGTGCCACAGCTTCTTGTGTCTTTGCTGTTGGCGGCATGGTTTACCGATTTACGTCTGCGTTTGAGGGCAAGCGGATTTTTTAAAACGGTAATCTATATGCCTAACCTCATTATGGCGGCAGCTTTTTCCATGCTTTTTTACACCATTTTTGCGGATGCCGGCCCGGTCAACAGCGTATTGATGAGCATGGGGATGGAAAGCCCTTACCGCTTTCTGGCAAATATAGGGAGCACACGGGGACTGATTGCGCTGATGAACTTTTTAATGTGGTATGGAAACACAACTATTTTGCTAATGGCGGCCATCATGGGGATCGATCCTTCCTTATTTGAGGCGGCACAAATCGATGGTGCATCTTCTCCACAGATATTCCGGCAGGTTACGCTTCCACTGATTAAGCCAATTTTAATTTATGTTATGATCACTTCTTTGATCGGCGGTATCCAGATGTTTGATGTTCCGCAGATTTTGACCAACGGAAACGGGAACCCCAATCGAACCAGCATGACATTGGTGATGTATCTGAACAAGCATTTGTTCAGCGAAAACTTTGGCATGGGCGGTGCTGTATCGGTGATTCTGTTCCTCATTTCAGCCGTTTTAAGCCTGATTGTATTTTATTCCTTTACAGGCAAAATGCAAAGAGGAGGAAATAAAGCATGAATTCCAGAGCAAAAAACGCCGCACAGCGCTCTTTATCTGTTCGCCGAGTATTCTGCTACATATTTCTCATCTTGCTAACGTTTCTTTCTTTATTCTCGTTTTATATCCTGGTTATCAACGCCACAAGATCACATCCCGATATACAAAAAGGCTTTTCTTTTTTACCAGGCAAATCCTTAATATTTAACCTGAAAAATTTATTTACCAATCAGAATCTTCCTGTGCTTTCCAGTTTGCGCAACAGTCTTTTTATTTCTGCATGCACGGCATTGGTGGGAACTTATTTTTCTGCGATGACAGCCTTTGGAATTCATGCATATAATTTTCGTTTCAAAAAATTTGCCTTTGCTTTTATTATGATGGTTATGCTGGTGCCCACACAGGTATCTGCCCTTGGCTTTGTCAGGCTCATGTCTACCATGGGGCTTCGCAATTCTTTTATCCCTCTTATTTTACCGTCTGTTGCGGCACCCATTGTATTTTTCTTCATGAAACAATACATGGAAAGCACACTCCCCATAGAGATCATAGAAGCCGCCAGAATTGACGGTTCCAACGAATTTCACACCTTTAATCGCATTGTGCTCCCCATTATGAAGCCCGCTATGGCGGTGCAGGCCATTTTTATGTTTGTGGCTTCATGGAATAATTATTTTATGCCGGCATTGCTGCTGGATTCTTCCAACAAAAAAACATTGCCGATCTTAATTGCGCAGCTGCGCAGTGCGGATTTTATGAAATTTGATATGGGGCAGGTATACACATTGGTGGCGATCGCCATCGTGCCGGTTATTATCGTCTATTTGCTGCTCTCTAAATTTATTGTGCGGGGTGTAGCACTAGGCAGTGTAAAAGGATGACTTTTTTCAAATGCAATTCTCAATTAGCAGTTGATTTAATGCGCTCAACAAAACGGAGAAGCAACCGCTTAAGCAGTAGATTAAGCGGCTGCTTTTTTTCTTTTTGGATTTCATAATTGGTTCCAAACAGATAGTGTTTATCTGGAAAACCGATAAGGCAGAATAAGTTGGCGAGCAGGATTACCCGCAGATTCAGTTTGAATTGGGGAAACATTCGAACGAAGGCATTTTTTATATGCTAACAAAGGCTTAACTACAGGCAAGTATATGGTATGAGACACGCGGAAACATAATTGCAGGCTGAAAGATAATACTAAAGTTATCGGTATCGTGTATACGGAGGAAATAAAATGAAAGTTGCAATTATGGGCGCCGGTATGGCAGGTCTCTCCTGCGCGTTTACACTCATCAAACATGGAATTACCCCTGCTATATTTGAAAAAAGACGCTGTGTCGGTGATCGGTTTATCAATGCGGAGAGCATGTTCCATATTTTAAACCGGCCGGTTCAAGATAGCCTGCCCTATTTAAAAGAAATTTTCGGCATCCATTTGCAGCCGGTGACGGAAGTGCATAAAATTGTGATTCATTCGCAAAATGAAACAGGCTGTATCAATGGCGATATTGGATACACAAATATTAGAGGCAGGCATGATCGTTCCTACGAAATGCAATTGCAGCAACAGGTTAAAGCCGATATCGAATACAACTCTGATTATGAATATGAAGAATTGTGCAAAAAGTTTGATGTGGTTGTTTTAGCCACAGGAGATGCGGCCTATGCCAGCCAGCTGGGCAATTTCAGGAGCGATTTAAGCTGTACCGTAAGGGGCGCCACCATAGAGGGACAGTTTGAAACAGACATACCGCATGTGTGGTTTGATTATGAGATCATACCCAAAGGGTATGGATGGATAATTCCCTATTCCCAAAGTGAAGCCAACTTGGTTATGCTCTACCCGGATTACCCCAGCACCAGCCGATTGAATATCAATGCAATGTGGGATCGTTTTTTTGAGAGAACATCCAAAGAGTTTGACCAAGCCTTTAAGATTACGGATAAATTTGAAGTAACAAAATATCTGGTAGGCATCTGTGAACGTCCTAAAGTGGAAAGCACCTATTTTGTTGGGAATTGTTTCGGTGCCATTTCGCCTGGGCTGGGTTTTGGGCAGTTCACTTCTATTCTGACAGGTATTCACAGTGCTTATGATATATGCGGCTTGGGTTCTTATGAAGAATTGGTAAAGCCGCTTTTTAAAAATTACGAGCACTCTCTTGTTCTCAGGCGCTTTTTGGAAAGCCTTACCGATGAAGATTTAGACATGTTGGTAAAAAGCTCAAGCATGGAGTTGTTCCAAAAAATAGCCGATCACGTCTGTGACAGAGAGAGCCAGTCTCAGGTGCTGCGAAATGCTACTCCATTTATGAAGATTTTTAACAAAATAAAGGAAGGGCAAAAGGAAAAGTGACATTTTTCTATGCCTTCTATTGTTGTTTTAAACAAAAAGTCATTCTTAAACGCGGTGCAGTTTAAGAATGACTTTTTAGGTTTGTGGTCTTGAATGGAAATACAGTTGATACAACGCTATGCTTTACAAAAAATAGTATTAACCCTTTTGGCTCTCAATGGCAATTTTTATCGCCAGACGGATGGATTCCTCCAACCGTTTGCGGGTTTCGGCAGTGAGCTCTTCGCCCGGCATTAGAACCCTATTATCGATTAGTTTTTGCATATAAAGGGCTTCTAGCTCTTCCAGCGATAAAGGCTTTTCCTGTTTTGCATCCGGGGGGGTCGGATCGCTGGTTCGCCCCATCAAATAATCTGTAGAGGTATTTAGATGAGAAGCGATTTGATCCAGCACGTCGTGACTGGGCTGTATCTCGCCACGTTCATATTTGGATATTGCGGATTTTTGAACGCCAACAAGCTTCCCCAATTCTTCACCCGTTAAGTTCTTTTTCTTTCTTAACCATTTTATTCGCTCCATAAGCAATACCTCCAAAAACAGTTTAGCGTATCCTAATAGGAAACACAACTAAAATATCTCAAAATGAAACTTTTGTCAATAAATTCCTAAAAGTTTATTGACAGGAAACTTTAATCGTGCTATACTATAAGTATCCCAATAAGATACTGGGCGGCAAAGAAGGCGTGTGAAAAAAGAAAGTGGAGCGGTTTCTTGGTGAATAAAAAAGCCTCCTCAAAAGAGGGGGCGGGATACGGCCGTGAGCATTTGAAATGGAGTTGCCTAGCAGAGTCTGTTGCCATATCCAAAGCCGGACATCTTTGATATGTTGATGGCTGTAATTTGCGGAGGGATACTCATAGCCATAATTCCACTATAACGAATACACACAGAATCACCAATGCGGAAACGCCCGGCATCGGCTGTATGTACGACTACCTTTTGCGACATAGCCTGATTGAACACGAGTAATTGGCCTTCTTGAACCTGAAGCACAGTGGCCTGCATACTCATCATAATAACCACCTCCAATATAATGTATAATACAGGGTATGCCATTAGCGGAGGAGGAGTGCGAAACGGTTTCTAAAGCAGTTTGTATTTCGGCTTTTCTTTGCCAAAGAACCAGTGCCTTATATAATCATCCAACAGGATGGCTATGCCTGACAGCAGAAACCATATGAATGTATACTGCGGGCAAATCTGCCCCCATAGATTTCCGGGCAGATTGCTGTAATTCCAGATGTGCATTTTAAGCCAGATATTCAGAATAAGCCCGGCTATTAGTTCTATCAAGGTTATACCTATTGCACCAATTGCCATCTGCAATAACAAGGGCAGATTTTGTGTCAGCTCACGTTCATTGATTTGCCCAATAAACAGGAAGCACAGGCCGCCTACAACCCACATAAGAAAATGAGAATACCCACGAGAAAGCACCTCAAACAGATAAAATGCTCCGCCACCTATGGCAAACAGAAAACAGTTTTTGAATAAACGACGGTGCACCTGCCCACTCTCCCTTTTGCAGCATGATCTACTATATGTATATTGAACAAATGCTGTCAGTATACAATTATTTCACTGCCATTAAGGATAAATATCGGGAAAGGGCGGGGTAACAATTTCGCATCGGGCCTTCATGGTAGAAAGTGTAACCAAGGTGTTGCTGAGCTGCCCGAACACGGCGGCCAGCAAAGCAGTATCGGTGGCGGATAGATTCTTGGATATGGCAATAGCAGTGGTGGCAACTATTACAGCAACTTCTTCCGGGCAAGGCATCATAACACCCCCATTTACCAGAGTATGCAAACACTGCGCAAAAGGGGAAAGCACATATTAAAAGATTGGTTGAACTGTTTGGAAGATGCAGGTATATGATTGGCTGTTGCCGCAGCGAAAAAGAAAGGATGATTTGCCATGCCTGAAATATGTATGCAGGATGTTGTTCGCCAATACAATAACAGGGACCAGTGCTATTGGCTGGTATGTGAACATTGCGGCAAAGGGTTATTCCCGGAAGATGGCTGCACCAATATAGGGCATCTTTCCTTTAAGTGTAAAAAATGCAGCCGTATATTAAACATTACATATAAAAGCGCCTGAGCCTTTGAGCCTGAGCCGTTGTCTTGAACATGATGCTGTCATTGTGTTCAAGATAACGGCTTTTTGTTTGCACAGAACCTTTTGAATTTTACATAAACAGCACCCCGAAAGCTGGCAGATCGGTGCCGGGAGGCCTGGAACCGATTCAAGATACAACATACCAAGTATCCTATACCCTTGCCGGGTGTGGAGAAACAGCGATATGGAGGGATGAAACAGTAAAGAAGAATACAATCTCACAAATACTTTGGCCGGGCTGCAAAACAAGGCTGATCGCGTTGGTGTATGATGGCAGTTTTGCGGGCAGCTCGGCCCATACGCCGCAAGAGAAGGGAGAAGGGAATGATTACCTGTGTAGACATTGTTGGTGCTCTTCACACGTTGATAGTTGAACAAATCCCTGAGTTCGAGGGGGTGTATATCGAATATATGCCCGAAGTTTTTAATCGGCCATGCCTTTTGATTCAGGCCGTTACATCCAGCATGCTTCCAAGTAACTGCGGGCTGGTGGAGGTGACTGCAAATTTCAAACTGACTATATTTGATTCCCCATATGATGATTCCTATACCCCGATGGGCGGCGTTCTGAGCCTTCAGGATAAGCTGTTGGGCTTGTTCCGCAAGGGGCATATCTTTGTGCCGGATGGCAGCAAAAAGCCCCGGGCGCCTAAGGTTCAGGCAGGCATCGGTGATCGGGAGGAGGGAAACGCTTTTGTGAATCTTCAGGTGGTCTTTTTGGATGCCCGAGATGAAACGCTGGATACCACCCCTCTGATGGAAAGTATAGAAACTAAAACCCAATTGAAAGGATGATAAACATGCCAATGCCTAATATTACCATCACCTTTAAAACCCTTGGTGCTACAGCAATCAAGAGGTCTGAGAAAGGTACTGTCGCCATGATTCTATCGGAAGCTGCCCCAGCCCTTCAAGGGGAACATATTCTGACCAACGTAACCCAGGTTCCCGCACTGAGCGCCGCCAATAAAGAACAGGTTAGCCTTGCCTTTATGGGATATAGTTTGCCGCCCCGTAAAGTGATTCTTTATGTAATCGGTGCCGAGGGGAACGATCTGGCAAAAGCGCTGGAGTATTTCGCAACCCAGCAGTTTGATTATTTGGTGGGTGCACCGGAATTTACCGCTGAGGAGGTGGAGACCATTGCCTCTTGGGTGAAATCCCGCCGGTCTGAAAAGCACACTGCTAAGGCGGTATTGCCTAATTTGGCCGCCGATACCGAAGGGGTTATCAACTTTGCTACCGCCGATATCACGACCGGAGCCAAAACCTTTACCACAGCTGAGTATTGCGCCCGTATGGCTGGGCTGATTGCAGGCACACCTATGGCTATGTCGGCTACTTATGCGCCTCTTTCGGAGGTTACCAATGTGACCCGACTAACCAAGGAGCAGATGGACACTGCTGTGGATGACGGCAAGCTGATCCTTTTCCACAACGGCAAGGAGGTTCTGACCGGCCGGGCGGTTAACTCTCTGACTACCACCACTCAGGATAAGGGGGAAGCCTATCGGAAGATCAAAATCCTTGAGGTTATGGATATGCTTCAAAACGATATCCGTATGACTGCCCAGAACAGCTATATTGGCAAATATGCCAACAGCTACGACAACAAGTGCCTGCTGGTTACCGCCATTCAGGGTTATTTGGAAGGGCTTGAGGTATCCGGCATTCTGCAAAAGGGCGCCAGCGTGGTTGAGATTGATGTGGCCGCTCAGGAAAATTACTTAAAATCCAAGGGTAACGATACCTCCGAAATGTCGGAGCAAGAAATCAAGGAAGCCAACACCGGCAGTGAGGTGTTTATCCGCATGACTGTCAAAATTCTTGATGCCATTGAGGATATCACCATCGCCGTGTCCATTTAACAAACATTATTTGAAGGAGGAAAACAATATGGCAATGGATAAAGCCAGCCGCGTAATGTCCGGCACCTATGGGGAACTGTGGTACGATGGGGAGCTTGTTGCGGAGGTCTATAAATTTCAGGCCAAGGTAACCCTGAACAAAGAGGATATCTCTATGTGTGGGGTAATCTGGACAGACAGCAAGGTGAAGAATGTTTCCGGCAAAGGCTCCATGGGGCTTTATAAGGTCAACTCCCGCATGGCGCAGAAGCTGGGTGATGCCCTTCTTTCCGGTAAGGACCCCCGGGGCACCATTATTTCTAAACTTAATGATCCCGATTCTTATGGGGCTGAGCGTGTGGCCATTCAGGATGTCAGCTTCGATGATCTCACTCTAGCCGATTGGGAAGCAGCTGTAATCGGCAAAGTGGAATGTCCTTTTACATTCCGTGGCTATAAATTTCTTGATATGGTAAGTGCATGATGGAAAAGAAAAGCAATGTGCTGGATCTTTTGCTGCAGTCGGAAATTCCACAGCCTCAGACCAAGCAATATAGGCACAAACGCCTTTCGCAGCTTTGCGGCGAGGATGTAATCCTGACGCTCAAAGAAATCCCCTATAACCGGGTCGGGGAGTTGCAGAGGATGGAAGAAACCAGTGTTCATGTGGTGCTTTCAGGAGTGGTGGATCCGCCCTTGAAAAGCTCGGAGCTTCTGGCCAAATATGCGGCAGAAACCCCGGCGGAGCTTGTGAAAAAGCTTTTCCTCCCCGGCGAGGTGGAGGATATCTCCCGGGCCATTGAGCGCCTTAGTGGTTACCGCACCACCACCATTGAAGAAATTAAAAAAAAATAAGTAAGGATCCCGAGGTAACTGTGATGTTCTGGCTCCTACGTGAACATCACATTTTACCCGGGGATTATTACCGTCTGCCGGAAGGGGATAAAACCATTCTGAAAGGCTTTTTTGCTTATGAAATGGAGCGCCGGAGCGAATTGTAGGAAAGGAGGGTATCATGGCCAGAGAGTACGGTATTGATATTAACGGTTGGGATGATTATGTCAGAACTCTCACCACGATAAAGAATGCCAACAAGGCATTCAATAAAGACCTGGAAGGCACCGTGCAGTGGCTGAATCAACTCAACAGAACCAAAGTATCCATCAAGATGGATATGGAAACCATGCATAGTGAGCTACAGCAGGCCGAGAGGGAATTCCAAGAGACAGGCTCTGCGGCGGCATTAATGGCAAAAAGCATTATAGAAATGAATCTAGCCAATGCCCATCAGAATCTAAATTTGGTCAGCGTGAATGCCCGGGAGGCCCAAAAAGATCTGCAAAATCTTAGCGATGCTGCCAGCCGTGCAGGGAACCGGACGGGTATGTCAGACGAGTCAATCAAGGCTCTAAAAATCGGTTCGGCTAAAATGTTGGGTACATCTGCTTTAGAGGCTCTAAAAGTTGGCGTTGACTCTGCCTTTGGCGATACAGCTGGCAATGCTTTTTCTACTGTTATTGACAGCACTATATCGGGGGCTGTGATGGGAGCTCAAACCGGAAGTCCAATTGGCATTGCCATCGGAGCCGGTGTTGGGTTGGCTTCCGGGGGAATTTCAGCGGCTACCCAGTCCTTCCAAAAGGACGATGAAGCCTTTAAAAGCTATCGAGACTCGGAACTGGATAGGGTAGCGAAAAAAGATGCTGCGTTTTCTCAGGATGGCCTTGCCATATATTCGGAACGGGAACAATACGAGCTGTACCTTTCCAATAGACTCGGAAGCAAAGAAGAAGCAGAGAATTTTTCAAATGAACTCCGGCAAATGGAGACCGAAAGCCCTTATAATTACACAGAATTGGCGGATGTGGCTCAAAATCTGTTTGGGCAGGGTTATGGAACCGAAGAAACACTAAAAATGCTGCAGAATATCAGCAATATGGGTGCTTCGATAGGCGCCAGCGCTGCGGATATGGGTCAGGTGGCAAGCAGCATAGCTCAAATAAGCCAGCTTTCAGCCATTAGCATGGAGGATATTAATGCTCTCACGGGTCAAGGTATTCCCATTGTTGAGTACTTATCGAAGGCAGGCAAAATTGATCCGGAAAGGGTAGTGCAGCAGATAACGGATGGCAAAATCAGCGGTGCTGCTATGGCTCGTATCGCCTCGGAGGGTATGGCCGGAGATACCAGGTTCCAGGACAGCGGCACTATGATGGCCCAAACCTTCGCAGGGCGAGAATCCATGATAGCCAGCAAGGAAAACAATATAAAGGAAGCTCGCGGCTCTGGATATGCTGATGGTATGGAGGCCAGTCAGAATGAAGAGCTGGCTTTTTATGATTCGGATGCGGCGGTGAAATTGGCCGAAGCAGAGTATTTTAAGGGGCAATGGGACGCTGAATTGGAAGGGCTCAAAAAAAAATATGACAACCAAACCTTAATAGCTGTTATGGGTGGGGAGCTATCCCCAGAAATTAGCGATCAATACAGCGAAGAAGGCCTTCAGGAGCTGCAAGACCTGCGAAACCAATACGATCAAGCCGCCATTGAGGGAAACGGTGCTGAGATGGGCAAGATACTGGCTCGTGCGGAGATATTAGCCCGGGCAGAATACAACCGCAGCGAGGGCGCACAGTTGGAATTAAAAGCGCAGACCCAGCTTATTAATGATGTTACAAGTATGCTGGTTGAGAATGAAACCTATTGGAATGCCGGTAAAATCCTGGGTGAGGCACTTTCCAAAGGCATGGCCGCAGGTATGCGAGAGAATAGGTTGGCACTATGGAGAGAAAATGCCTTAGATATTGAGTTGAATGATATAAATGATTCTGGGGCGTATATACATCAATTCGCCTATGATGAAAACCTTGCATATGGCATGCCGTATGTCCCCTATGATGGATACCGTGCCCGGCTTCACGAGGGGGAACAGGTTTTGACAGTCAGCGAAGCCCGGCAGAGCCGAGGCGGCAGACAGCCTGTTCAGGTTACAGTGGGGGAAATGGTGGTTCGGGAGGAAGCCGATGTATATAAAGTTGCCCGACAGCTTGCCGCCGAACTGCACAGAGCCCAACAAATAAGCTAAAGGGGGAATACCAGTGGCAAAACGTAGTTTTATTTTTCGGAAAGGCTCTGAGGAACTGATTCTGCCGGTAACTCCTGCCAGCTTTCGGGTGGAAAAGGGCATTAACATTGAAGTGGTCAATATCCATGAGCTGGGAGATGCCATACTGGCGGGCAAAGGATCGCTGGCTACCATCCAAATAAGCTGCCTGTTCCCTGAGATGGATTATTCCTTTGCAGAGGGCTCCGGTGCTTCCCGGTATGTGAGCCAGTTTGAAGAGTGGATTGAGGCGGGTGAGGTGGTACGGTTTATTATAGGTGGGGCCAATGTAAACCTGCCGGTTATGGTACAGTCCATAAATTGGGGTGAGCAGGATGGCACCAACGATGTGTACGCAGACATCACTATGCGGGAGCACCGTCCATTGGAAGCGGTTCAAATATCCGCCACACCGGCAGCGACACTGGAACGCGCGGCTCATCAGCCTAATCCGGGGGAAAGCAGCTATACCATCCAGTCAGGTGATACCCTTTCGGCTATTTGCCGCAAGTATTATGGGGATGCTTCCCCAGCCAGCTACAACAAGCTGGCGCAGGCTAATGGTATTTCCAATCCTCACCTGATCTTTGCGGGCAAAACCCTGAAAATCCCCCAACCACTGCAATAGGAGGCAAGCTGTTATGGAAATACATATTACCACTCAAAATGGTACTGTAAATGCCACGCAGCTGATTCCCGCTGTCAGCTGGTCAGGGGATTATAAGCAGGCTGCCCGTACATTGGATTTTACTCTCCTCTGCTCCGCCTCTGATCACACCATTCCCACAGTAGAATGCCCTCTGGGTGCCGGGGTACAGCTTATAGAGGGCGGAGAGGCGTTATTTGATGGGTTTATCATCAGCCGTACCAAAAACACCGAAAACAGCCAGATTAATATTTCCTGCTTTGACCGTGCCTTTTATCTCAAGCGCAACAAGGTCATGAAAAAATATACTGCTGCCCGGCCGGAGGGGATTATCCGGGAACTGGCAGAGGAATTTGGCTTTAAGCTGGGATATATTGAGCCGGTTAATATGCAGATTTCCCGCAATTTTCTGGGTGGAAATGAAAGCGTTTATGATATTATGCTGACTGCTTATACTCTGGCTGCCAACACCACAGGCAAAAGCTATCACATTGGGTTTCGTGGTGCTGCGCTGTATATCACCGAAAAAAAGCCGGATAACCGCACGCTGGTTATCAAGGGCCGCTCCAATCTGATCGGGGCTTCCACCACCGAGAGCATCGAAAACATGGTCAATCAGGTGAAAATCTATGATGCCAACGGCTCTTTTGTGCGGGAGATTCAAAAAGCGGAAGAAATCAAGCTTTATGGCAGGCTGCAGGAGCTCATTAAGCAAAGCGGCGCTGACAACAAGGCGGCTGAAGCCCAGCGCCTGCTGGATGAAGGTGGTATCAGCCAAAAGATTACAGTGGATTGTCTGGGTAATGTGGCCAATGTTGCTGGCGGTACCGTGGTGGTGGAAGAGCCCTATACCGGCCTTTATGGATTGTTTTACATTGATTCTGATCAACATGAATGGAAACGGGGCCAGTATTATAACAAGCTGGTGCTGAATTTTAAAGCCATGATGGATAGAAAAGAAGCAGGCAGTCTGCCAAATGCCAATGGCAATAAAACCAGTGGGGTAAAATCCACAGATGATGTTAACTGGGATGATGCCAACATTACCGGACCCAATAAGGGTAAGAGTCCTATTAAAGAACATAGACGACAGTAGTGTAGGAGGCTTTTTATGTATGATATACAGGATAACCCATACAGCACTCTGTTGGGTGTTATTCGAACCGATAGCGATGAACGCAAAACCAGCAGCTGGCGGTTGGGCGTTATAGCCAGTATCAGCCCTTTGTTGGTGAGGTTGGGTGGACATCTCCTTTCTGGGGCGGATTTGCGGATTAATCCCTCGCTATTGGGCGGCAGCAGGGCTATTAGCATCAGCAATGCTTCCAGCACCCTTGGCGGAGAATCCGTATCCGGGGAGTTGGCAGGCACTGCCCATTGGAGCGGTATGCTGGAACCCGGTGATCAGGTGATCCTGCTGCCAAGCGATGATGGGCAGCAGTTTATAATCTTATGTAAGGTGGTGAATGCCTGATGGCAGAGCTTTTCCCTATTATTCAGCCAAGGTCTGCGGCTTCGGTGAAAGAATTGCCGCTCTATAAAGAGGCAGCATGGGATTTTGTAAACGGTCGGCCTGTTTTTCAGGATGGCAGCCCGGTATTTGTCACTGGGAAAGAGGCTGTCAAGGTCTGGATATGGAAAGCCCTTGTCACCCCCCGAACCGTTTATGATATATACAGCTGGTCTTTTGGCAACGAGCTGGAAAGCCTCATGGGCCAGAATTTCACCAAGGAAACCAAGCTGGCTGAGGCAAACCGTTACATCCGAGAGGCGCTGGAGATCAACCCCTACATAGCCGGTATCAATGATATAACGGTGGAGTTCGCAAAGGCCCGTTTAACCATTCATGTGAGGGTTACCACAATCTATGGGGAGGTGACAATAAATGTATGAAAACCAAACACCGGAAGCCATTAAAGCTGAAATGTTGGAAGGCATTTCGGGGGATTGGGATACCCGGGAGGGCAGCTTTGCCGACGATATGCTGGGGCCTATGGCCTCGGCACTTCACAAGATGTATGGAGCCTTAAATGCAGTGAAGCCTATGGCGTGGGTGGACGAAACCAGCGGCCCCTATCTGGATATGGCGGCCGAGGATTTGGGGCTAGAACCCCGAAAATTGGGTACTAAGGCAAAAGCAATTCTGGAAATTCAGGGAAGCGCCAATCATATCATTACAGCTGGCACTACCTTCTTGACAGACAGCAACCAGTATTTTTATACCACAGAAGATGCGGTGATCCCAGAAACGGCAGTGGTTACGGTAGAGGCAGAAGCAGCTGAAATCGGAAGCGGATACAATGTAGAGTCTGGTGCGATTTGCAATCAGTTCAGCAACTCAGCCTCCATTATCGCCGTTGCCAATCCAGAGCCTGCACAGGGTGGAACCAATGCAGAAACGGATAAGGAGCTTTTTGTACGCATCGATCTTGCTCGTAAAAAGCCCCGCACCAGTGGCAATAAATATGATTATGAAGAATGGGCTACAGCTGTGGATGGCGTTGGAATGGCCAAAGCCTATCCTTTATGGGAAGGCCCGGGAACAGTAAAGATATTGGTTGCGGCACCCGATGGGCAGCCTGTTGAGCAGGCTATCATCCAAAAATGTACCGATCACATCGAAAGGTTGCGCCCTGTTGGGGCGCTGGTAACCGTTGTATCCTCTGTTCCCAAGGAAATTACAGTTGAGATGTCTGTTAAAGCATACGCAGAAGTGGATACACAGGCAATTACCCGGCAGTTTCAAGACGCTGTAACAGCTTATTTGGCAGGCCTTTCGCTACAGGTGGGAGAGATTGTTAACAATTATGTTGGCAGCCTGCTGGTAGCCATTCCGGGAGTGCTGGATTATAGCGACCTAAGGTTGAACGGCGAATCTGGAAACATTTCATTGACAGGGGAAGAATCGCTGAAACTGGGGGAGGTATCCTTAAGATGGAGCTGATGGATTATTTGGTTCCCCATGTTTATAACAGGGAGCCTCATGTAGAGGCTTTGCAGCGTGCGCTGCAAAAGCCTCTCGACAAACTGCAGCGCCAGCAGCAGGAACTTTTTTTACAGCTTCGGCCAGCTACCGCCACATGGGGCATGGCCTTCTATGAAAAAGCCTTTGGATTGCCTGCCAATTCAGGTAAATCGGCCGATCAAAGGCTAGCTGTATGGAGGGCTAAGCGCCGAGGCCAAGGCACAACCACATTATCCGTTATGCAGAGTGTAACACAAAGCTTTGTACCCGGCGGAAGGGTAGAAGCCAGCGAGCAGTTTGACCAGTATGCGATTCGCCTGTTCATAGTCAATCAAACCTTAAAAAAGCCCAGTATCCAGAGCATTGTTGATGCGCTGGATGAAATTAAGCCGGCGCATTTGGCTGTAGAAATAAAGATGCAAACGCAGTTGGCGCAGGAACATTCACCGGCAAAAGCTGCTCTTTTGGCGGTATCCCGCACCATTTGTATTCACAAGCACATGCTGCAAAGGGGGCAGAATATTGGCACAGTATAAATCCACAATTACTGAAAAAGGAGCCCAACTGTTGACACGGTCTTTGCAATTGGGTCAGATGCTCACTCTGGTACGGGCACAATGCGGCGAGGGGGTGCCTGCCACCGATCCCTCCAGAATGGTGATGCTGGTTTCACCGCTGCTGGTGGAGGCCAACCTGCATAACAAGGAGTATATTAAAGGCAGCTCTCCCGCCATAAAAATACCGGTGCAGATCACCAATCAAGGCTTAGAAGAAACTGTTTTTATTCGTGAATTGGGCCTATTTGCAAAGGACGAAAACAATCAGGAAGTTCTGTTTGCTTATTCCTGGTTGGTCGGCGATGATAGTGATAACGTGCTGCCGCCATCGGCTGATCCGGCAGAGGCAGACACAATCCACCTGCATGATCTTATTGTGCTGGTGACAGCCCAGGAGGCCGACACCATTGTGGTGTCGGTGGGAGCAGGAGCATATATAACTGCATCTGAAATGAGGGCCTATGCCGCTCCTGTGCTCCATGGTCATGCGGCCTCGGATATTACAGAAAGCACCGGCAGCACCACAGAGCAGACCCAGCGCCGGCAGGATGAAAGGCTCTCGACTATCGAATTGGCACTCAATACCGGTTTTTCCGGCGAGGAAATCAGCCATTATATAACCTCGGAGCAGATTGACCAATGGCGGGGTTATGATGGGGCAGGATTGCCAGAGGGTGTCTGGAATCAGGTGAGGGGCCGATTGGAATATTGAGGAGGAATGAGATGTGGCGGTAGTAATAAGTACTAAAGCTGTAGGCAACATCGTAAAACTACGGGAAAACGGAGCATTAGCGGATTACATCATAGTCCACCAAGGGTTACCATCTGGGGCGTACGATGGTTCCTGCAGTGGGGCGTGGTTGCTTCGTAAAGACATCCTTGAGATCAGGCAGTTTAACGATACCGCTGTAGACAATTATTCCACGAGCACTATTCATAACTATCTGAATAGTGTATTTCTTAACACTCTTGATGTTAAGAACAGTGTAAAGCAGGTAAAAATCCCCTATCGGCATGGTGGTTATGGGACTTATGTCCGTGATGGTGCCAATGGGCTTCCATGTAAGGCTTTCCTGCTGTCTCTTTATGAGGTGGGCGAAACCTTTGGTGGCAGTGAAGGATTCGCTAAAGAGGGTACAAATCTGGCCTTTTTCCAAGGCAATAACACACGCATAGCCTACTACAATGGCAACGCCTCAGATTGGTGGATTCGTACTCCTGCCACAAACACTACCGGTGAGAAGTCCCCAATGAAAGTCCGTGCAGATGGTGTTGCTTACGGCTGGAGATTTGCTTCCTACGCTGAGGGAATTCGCCCCGCCCTAATTGTACCATCGTCTGTTTGGATTGCTGACGATGGTACTCTTGCCACTAACATTGCCCCCACCACACCCAGCAGCATATCATTGCCATCCACCATTAAGGGCGGCACTAGCATTACGGTCAGCTGGGGCGTCGCCAGTGATGCGGATGGTAACCTGTCTGGCTATCGTCTTGAACGCAGTGTCAATGGCGGCACATGGTCGCAGGTGTATCAAGGCACAGCTTTGTCCAGTTCACAGGCTATTACAAAAGGCTGGAATACAGTAGCTTTCCGAGTGAAGGCCTATGATTCCATTGGTGAGGAAAGCGGCTATAGGGCCAGCTCAGCGGTGACCGTGATCAACAACACTGCCCCGACAGTGCCCGCCAGTATTACGGTCCCCTCCACCATCAAAGGCGGTACTTCTATTACGGTCAGTTGGGCTGCTTCCAGTGATGAGGACGGAAATCTTTCCGGTTATCGCTTGGAGCGCAGTGTTAATAACGGTGCTTGGTCTCAGGTATATGAGGGCAGTGCTTTAACCAGTGTACAGGCAATTACCAAAGGCTGGATCACCGTGGCATACCGGGTCAAAGCATACGATGCCGGGGGGCTGGAAAGTGGATACAGGGCTGGCTCCGCTGTTACAGTAATCAACAACACCCCACCTACTGCACCGGCCAATATCAGCTATTCTGCGCCTCAAGCCGGTAAGGCAATCACCCTAACTTGCGCCACCTCCACCGATGTGGATGGCAACCCCATCACCTATATTTGGGAACGCCTGGTTGACAGTGGAGCGTACACCCAGATCGGCGCCACCTCAGCTACCACCTTTACCGATACAGTACCCACCAGCGGCGAGATCTATCAGGCCCGGGTCAAGGCGGCGGATGATCAAGGCGGCGAATCGGCCTATACCACCGGTGAGGCGCTAGCCATTGATTATAATACTCCGCCTGTAATCAGCGGTAGTGATGAGGATCTGGGCAGCTTTGATAACCCGCCCGAGTATACATATATCGTTACAGATGCCGATGCGTGGCAGACCCTGAAGGTAAGCGAAAAAATAGGAGACATCACTATTAGAGAATACGAGGCCGTAGCAGGTGAAACCAATACGGTGAATTTTACCAAAGTGTGGATTCGCCTGGCAAAAGGCCCGCATACACTGCGCATTACCGTAAGCGATGGGGCAGGGGGAACAGCTGTCCGTACCATTACCTTTGCCCGGAATGTTAACAGGGTTGCGGTGTCCCGAACTACCCCAACTGAACAATTGGTAACACGGGCTCTGTTTTCTGTTTTTCCACCCAACCAGCCAGAAGGCACTGTATTGCACGCTGAGGCTTGCAACAATCCTTTTGATGATGCACCGGCGTGGGAAGATATAACCTCCAAGCTTGGCAAAACGGTGCATTTGTTTAACAATGCACAAGTGGCCAACGGAAGCGGTATAGGCTATCGGGTAAGCATTCGGCCGGGTTCTGAGGCCTCTGAACCAGTGAAATTTGAGGCCATGTATATTCGATATGCTTCGGGTGAGGATCGGCTAACTGCCGCTGAAAACGCAGTTATGGCCATTATGCTGGGAGGCGCTGCCCAATGAAAAGCTTAGCCTATAGTTTTTGGATGAATATGTATATGACAGCCCGTGCAGACAAAGATACGCTTAAAAAAGCAAAAGAAAAGCAATATATAACGGCATCCGAGGAAAAAGAAATATTGAAAACCAAGCGGGAAAAATCAAAGCTGCGTAAATCATAGGAATTGCCCATGACGTAAAGTCTTAATTGCTGCGAACAAATAATAGTTACCATCTGCCAGCATAAAACAAATCAAAAGGCTCCCGCATCCATTCACAGATGCGGGAGCCTTTTTGGTTATAACACTTCTCTTTACTTTTAAGAGGTTGATCTAGGCAAAGTAAGTTCCGCCGTTGATATTCAGTGCCACGCCTGCAATGTAGCTTGCATCAACGTTTTTTTCAAAACTATGCTTCTTGTCATACTCAAATCTGCGTTTATCTATGCAGAACAAATTTTTGGCAGGGATAATCCATTTCTGTTATCAACTCACCCGGAACAAAGCCGCATCGTAAATACAGTGCACGAGCGGCCTTACCCATGGGATCATTTTCACGATAGGTAGTTACCCAGATATCGCTGCCCGATGGGAGAGCTGAAACCATTGTGTTTATCAGATTAAATGCTATGCCATGCTTTCTAAAATCAGGATGTACGGCTAAAAAGCAAGAACTCCATCATGAGTGGAAAACAGCAGTATGCCGACTGTTTTTCCATGCAACTTTGCGCAAATAGCCTGGTTTTTTTCGATGCACAGCATCAGTGACTGGCGATACTGCTTTTTATCGAGACCAAGAGAGTGGTTCTCCACAGTACCGACAAGAGCTGTCCGGATATCTATATCATGATGATGTGCAAACGTTGTTTTAATGTCCATTTGCATGCTGAAACTTCTTTCGTCCCGGGCAATTTTCGGCTTTTACTCTCCACATACAAATTTTGCAGTAAAGGCAGGTTCCCACATCACGGCCAGCCTTTGCGTCGTTTGCCCAATGGGGGTTTACCAGCGTGCCTCTGCCGATATCCACCATGTCAACCTTGGTTTTTTCCAAGATTTCTTCTGCCTGCTGTGCCGATGCTATTTCACCAACCGCAAAAACGGGAATCGAAACCTTTTCTTTGATCTTCTGTGCGGCATAAATGCGGTCGCTAAAGGGATAATCTTCGGGCTTGGTGGGCTGGGAGCGCTGTTCAAATCCATAGGAAATATCCAAAAAGTCGATGCTGTTTTCGGCTAATTCAGCCCCATGGGCGATGCTCTCTTCCAAGGTGGGTTCGAAGGCACCAAGGCGCACTCCAATCACAAAATCTTCCGGAACCCGGCGGCGAATCTCCCGGAAGATTTCCAGTATAAACAAAGAGGGCTGTTTGCCGTAAGCATCGGTGCGCTTGTTCACCAAGGTGTTATAAAACTGAGAAATCAAATAGCTGTGGCAGGCATGGAGCTCTATGCCGTCATACCCTGCGGCAACAGCACGCTCAGCCGCCGCAACAAAAGCATCCTGAATCTGGTGCAGTTCATCTTCAGTGAGAGCGCGGGCTCGCTTTTCCTGCTCTCGAACGGTGCAGACAATATCGCTGGGGCAAAGGGTTTCATCCGCAAAGCCAAAGATTCCCGCATGGTGAATCTGTATAATAATGGGCGTGTTGAATTCATGAACAGCCTCGGTGATTTGGCGGAGCCCGGGGATTTGGTTATCATCCCAGATACCCAGCTGCGTATCCGCAAGGCGGCCATCGGGGCTTATGCAAGTGGCCTCCTGAATGATCAGCCCAGCGCCCCCTTTTGCCATTTCTCTGTAATGAGCAATGTTCTTCTCGGTAACACAGCCGGAATCATCCGACCAGTGCTGCACCACCATGGCCGGAATGGCGATGCGATTGCGCAACGTAAGGTTGCGAAGGGTCAGCGGTTGGAAAAGGTGGCTCATTGTGAAGATCCTTTCTGAATATTTTTATAAACACAGTATAACACGTATGAGGCAAATTCGCACTTTGCAAACAGCACTTTTTGCAGGGACCCGGTATGTGTGTCTGGTGGCATCCGCCGCAAAGGAAGCACCGCCTATATGCTTGGAGCAATATGCCTGGGTGCACACATTATGTTGCTGCAAGCATATAGTCTTTCTCTTGCCGGGTTAGTGCATATTTCAGGCGGAACAAGGCCGGCGCAAACAAAATTTTTCATATACACATAAAACGAATGCGAAAACTTTTGAGTTTCTATGGACAATATAATCCATATGCGCTACAATTAGAAAGAAATTTCAGCTGAATGCTGTGAAAACGCTGAGGCTGAATTATATTATATTGTGAAATTTACCACAGAATCTGGTGGATTATTTGCAGAGCGATATGGGTCAGCCAAATCATGGCTCAAAACCTTTTAAGACAGCTCAACATTGGAGAAATTGGGGAGATCAATATGAAAACATATAACTTAAAAGCAGCGCAAAAGTTATATGGAGGGCGGCATGAAAAAATAGCTTGGATTCTGCTGCATGCGACTAGGGCGGTTCCATTGCTGCTTGGAGTTTGGTTCATTGTATTGGGTTTTACCGTGCCGGGAGCGCTGGTGTATCATATCATTATAGCGGCTTTATGCTTGCTGCCTTTCTTTGTTTCAATCCGGATTACAGAGATACGCCAAAAGAAAATATGGAAGCGCTTCAATGGAACAGAACTAGATCGAATTAACGAACAGGCCCTTACCGCAAAGCATATTGGCCCTCTTTTGATTACACAGGATGCAGTGGTGTATCTATTGCCCGGTTATATCATGGCTCTGCCTATCCGTGATATCGTTTGGGCCTATGGGCGGCGGGCTACTTGGGAGAATGACCTGCGTAGTGATGCTTTTTCCTCACTCTGCATTGTTCTGCGGGATAAAATGGTCTATACAACATTAAACAGCAACTCCTTTGGGCCGCAAATCATAGAGGATGCTCTGGAATTTTTGAAAATAAATTTACAGGAGCAGCGCCCCCACTTGCTTTACGGTTATTCTGACGAACTGAAAACGATGCATGCAAAGCAGTTTCATCAAATGGTAAAAAGTGCAGATGGCAAAAGGTAAGGCTATCAGTGCCCATTCTATATGACATATCCCTTGACTATTGAGGCCAGAGCGGCTAAGATATCACTATGTTTGCCATCACCGGGTAACTTTCAGATAATAGCGGCGAACAAAATAGAATTTGGTCTACAGAACATTCTGTGCCAAAACAGGAGATTTGTAAATGATAGGGTTGGGGACAGCGATAAATGCTGCCGGCATTTTGATAGGCGGCGTTGCGGGGCTGCTTGTTGGAAAAGGATTAACCAAGCGCTTTCAAGATACCTTAATGAGTGCTATGGGGATTTGCATACTATTTATCAGCATCGCAGGTGTTCTGAAAGAGGTTTTCGTCATAACCGGCGATCAGATTTCCACACAGGGAACCTTTATGATGATTGTTTCCATGGTGGCGGGTGCTTTAACGGGTGAGCTCATTGATATTGAACGACGTACCGTTCAGTTTGGGGAATGGCTCAAGAAAAAAACCAACAATAAAAAGGATACCCAATTTGTTGATGGTTTTGTTTTGGGATCGCTCACTGTATGTGTGGGTGCAATGGCTGTGATCGGTGCCATCAAGGATGGCATTTCGGGGGATTATTCCATTCTGCTGACCAAAGCAATCCTTGATGCTGTGATCATTCTGGTTATGACCGCATCCTATGGCAAGGGGTGCATCTTTTCTGTAATTCCGGTTGTGCTGTTTCAAGGGTCTGTCACGGTTCTGGCGAGATTGATGCTGCCTATTATGACTGTGCAGGCGCTTTCAAATCTATCTCTTGTGGGCTCTATTCTGATCTTTTGCGTTGGAATCAATCTGACCTTCGGCAAAAAAATTAAAGTGGCCAATTTACTGCCGTCCATTGTTTTTGCTGTTTTATGGGCGCTGATTCCTTGGCTTGAATAGTATTTCAGACACGATTCACCCCGGGTTTTCCGCCGAAGTTTGTTCGGTGAGAGACCCGGGGTGTTTGGTTTTAGGCTGTGTAATGCCAGATTCGATTGGGGGATAGAACCGCTTTGCCGGGGTTTTCACCGGATATCACACCATTTTCTACCGTGATCTTTCCGGCAATGGCAACCGCTCGAATGCCCTCTGGCGGTGCGGCGGGGCTACCAAGGTGGGGGAACTGGGAACGATCTGTCAGCTCATCCAGACTAAAAATCACCAGATCAGCGTCACTGCCGGGGGTAATGCGTCCTTTGACATCCAAATCCATCCGCTTGGCGGGCAGGATGGTGGCTCGGGCAACCGCATCGGCTAAGGTCAGACGGCCGGTTTTTCTAACCAGCTGACGGATAAACCGGGGGAAAGTCCCTGCATCCTGTGGGTGGCCATAGCTGGGGTCCGGCTCTTTGTTAACACCGCAGTCGCTGGAAATCATCATATAGGGCAGATCAAAGGCCATGAGAATCTCGTGGGGATTGCCAATTAAGGCGATAGCCGTTTCGCTGGGGGTTTCACGCCGCAGTTCCTCAAAGGTATCCCGATTGAGCCGCTGCCCGGCGTATTTCCCTGTTGCGGCCAGAATGGCATCGTAGCCGCACCGCCATTTTTCCAGACAGCCCTCATCAAATACAGCGGAGCCGATGGCGGTGGCAAAGCTGGTATACATGCCGCTGTCGCAGGAAATATCCAGCCCGGATTTAACCGCATCGTCAATCATGGCAAGGGCAAGCTTCATCATGCCAAAACCGTATTGATAAACCACATGGGAAATTTGAACCCCGGCTCCGGTGAACCGGCTGATATCAATGGCCTCCTGTAAGGCGGCCAACCCGGTGAAGCAATCGGTGCGGGTGTGGATGGTGACCGGCTTGCCATAGCGGGCGGCAACCCGGCTCAAGGCCAGAACCTCTTCCCGGGAACTGCCGGGCATGTATTCCAGCCCGAAGGAAAGCCCGGCGGCACCTGCCTCCAAATCTTCCCGCAGCATGCCGCAGGCCTGCTCTAACTGGGCGGGTGAGAGGGGGGCATATCGGTCTTGCAGGCCTGCCCGTTCCCGCAGGGTGGAGGCTCCGGAAAGCTCCAGCTGGTTGAGGATAAACCCCTTCCGGTTTTGCTCCTCAAAGAAGCTAGGCAAATCCGCCAGCCCCAGTCCGCAGTTGCCGTTGATGACAGTGGTCACCCCTTGCAGAGCCAGCAGGGAGCCGGGATAGGCGCTGCCTTCAATATGAGCATGAATGTCAATGAAGCCAGGGGAAATGTAATCTCCCTTCGCATCCAGCGTTTGGGTGGCCTCATGAACCTCCCGGCTGATTTCGGCAATTTTCCCATCCCGGCAATAAAGGTTTGCGGGAATCAGTCTGCCTGCCTCGGGGTCAATGAGAATACCGTTTAAGATGGCAAGATCATACATGAAAGCACCTTCTTTTGAGGTTTTTGGTTGAGGATTACTTGGTGAATTCAGTCCAGATATCGTTGTAGATATCCAATGTGGCGGCGTCCAAATCCTCGGGGCTGTAACCCTTGGCAATGACCTCGGGGGGGATATTTTTGGTGCCGTTGTTTTTGTATTCCTCATCCATCAGCTCCAGAGCCGCTTGGTTGGGATTCAGGTAGGGGAAGTTTTCAGAAATGATCTTGCTGGTCTGGGCATCCAATACATAGTTGAGGAACTTGTGAGCGGCTTCTTTATTTTGGCTGGCCTCGGTAATGGCAAGAGAATCAAAGCCGAAATACTGGCCTTCTGCGGGATAGATGATCTGGATTTCAGGGTTTTCTTCGTGGGCAATGGCAATTTCGCCGTTATAGATCAGTCCCACGCTGGTTTCGCCGCTGAGCATGGCGCTCTTGGGGGAATCACTGTCCAGCAGTTTAATGTTGGGCTTGAGCGAAAGCAGCTTTTCTTTGGTCTGCTCCAGCTTGGCTGGGTCTGTTTCGCTGAAATCAAAGCCAAGCATCAGGTTAATGGTGCCGATGATCGCCCGGAAATCGTTGATCACCACCATGGAATTGGCAAGCGCGGGGTCAAATAAATCCTCGTAGGAGCTAATAGGCTTGGAATACAGGGCAGGGTTTACGCAAATGAAGGTGCCCGCTCCCTGATAAGGGATGGTATATACATTGCCGGGGTCTTCTGTGCGTTTCATATATGCCTCAAAGAGGTTGGACATGTTGGGGATTTGGGCTTGATCCAGCTTGGAAATCAAACCTTCATCGGCCATGGTCTTAGCATAAAAACCCGCTACGTCAATGACATCGTAGGTGCCGGGGGCGGCGCTTTTCACCATGGCGTACATATCCGCAAGGGAAGAAAAGGTTTTCATATTCACATGGATGCCGGTTTCCGCTTCAAAGTTATCCAGAACCTCTTGAGGCATGTATTCAGTCCAGATGAACAGGTTGATTTCCTGCTTTTTACCGGAGGCCGCACTGGAAGTGCCGGTGCCTGCGGAAGAAGCGGGTGTGGCGCTGCCGCAGCCTGCCAGCAGCAGTAAAGCAAGAGCTAAAAGAACAGAAGTCAGTTTTTTCATGGGGATTCTCCTCCAAATCTTTGGAATTTGTATTTTACCCATTCTGCCGGGGGCAGGTAGGTCAGGTAACGGGTTCTCCATCCAAGGTCAGCAGATGGCGGTAAAGATCGGGCCTGCGGTCACGGAATACACCCCAAGCCTGCCTTGTCTGGGCGATTTCATCCAGATCAAAAGAGGCAGTCAGCACCGATTCGGTGCTTCGGTCGGCCTGCGCTTGAATCTGACCATGCTCATCGGCGATAAAGGAGGAGCCGTAAAAGGTCAGGCTGCCATCCTCCTGTGTTTCGGTGCCGATGCGGTTGGAGGCCGCCACCGGAACCAGATTGGCGGCTGCATGACCCTGCATGCAGGTCATCCAGTGGGGCATGGAATCCAGCTCTGGGTCTTGGGGCTCGGAACCGATGGCGGTGGGATACAGGAGCAATTCCGCCCCTTGCAGTGCCATGGAGCGGGCCGCCTCGGGGAACCACTGATCCCAGCAGATACCCACCCCAATTTTGCCATAGGCAGTATCCCAAATTTTAAAACCGGTATCGCCGGGGGAAAAGTAATATTTTTCCCGGTAGCCCGGGCCATCGGGAATGTGGGATTTGCGGTAAATTCCCAGCAGGGAGCCGTCCGCATCCAGCATCCCCATGGAGTTGAAAAAAGCATTGCCCCGCCTCTCGAAAAAGCTGATGGGCAAAACCACCCCGTATTGACGGGCTGTGTGAGAAAAGCGGCGCAGAAGCTTGCCTTGCTCTGCCTCTTCGGCCAGCGAAAAATATTTGGGCTGCTGCTTCTGGCAAAAATAAGGGCCTGCGAACAGCTCTTGCAGCAATATGACATTGGCGCCTTTTTCGGCAGCCTGGGCAATCAGCGCTTCCGCTGCCCGGCAGTTTTCCTCCGGCTCACCTTTATGTTTCATCTGGGTGACAGCCACTACAATTTTGCGCATACTCTTTCTCCTTTCGGCTCACGCCTTATTGGGGAATGGGGCAGGTAATGCAGTGAATGTTGCCCCCACCCCGAACGATAGCCAGTGTTTGCGGGGTGAGAATTTCCCGCTCGGGGAAAAGCCCCTGCACAATGGCCTTTGCCTGCAAATCACTTTCTTCACACACACCGCCGAAGGCCGGCATCACAATACCGCCGTTGGCGTAAGCAAAGTTGGCATAGCTCAGGGTCAGCGGGTTCCCCTTATGGAGCACAGTGGGAGGCAAAGGGAGCTTTATCACCTTTAGATTGGCTGCCGCCAGCTCCTCGTAGGCATCGTGCACTCGATTGAAGTTGGGGTTTTCGGGGTCATCTGTCCACGATAAAAGCACTGTGCCTTCATTGGTAAAGCAGCAAAGGTTATCCACATGCCCATCGGTTTCATCCAGATGCAGCCCGGTGGGCAGCCACACAATTCGCTGTGCACCAAGATAGAGCCTCAGGCGTTTTTCAATGTCTTTCTGGGTTAGTTCAGGGTTGCGGTTGGGGTTGAGCAGGCATTCTCTTGTGGTTAGCAGGGTTCCCGCTCCGTTGCTGTGAACCGAGCCGCCCTCCAATATCATAGGGATTGAAATGCGCAGAAAATCCATTTCCCAGCACAGCCGCCGTGGAACTGTGTTATCCAAAGCGTAGGCCGGGTATTTGTTGCCCCATGCGTTGAATTCCCAATCCAGCGCCACCATCTGGCGGGTATCCAGCCGATGCACAAAAATAGGTCCGTTATCCCGCATCCAGCAGTCATCGTGCTCCATTTCCAGAACCTTTACAGTGTCGCCGCAGAGGCAAGCGGCGTCTTCGGCCAAAGCGGGGTTGGCCAGCATGGTGACCGGCTCGAATTTCGCAATCGCTTTGGCGGTTTCGGCAAAGGCAAGGCGCGCCTCCGCAAGGCCCTCTCCCCAAACTGCAACCGAAACCGGCCATTCCATCAGTGTTCCTGCATGGGGTTTCCATTCAGCAGGCATTTGGTATATACTGGCCATACTGCTCACTTCCTTTTAATACAACGCAAAAAGGGGCTGGCTCTAAAGCCAACCCCATTGTTGTAGTGGTTTTGAATTTTATAAAAGAATTAGTTTCACTTTCGGCGCTTGCGATTCTTTATCTAAAAGATAACGCAGATTAAAGATTTCGTCAAGTGTTTTGCGAAAAATAATATATTGCCCTATTTGGCGCTAGAAAAAACATATTTAATGTGAAAAACTAATAAAATTAACTGTGGAAGGCTAGTTTTGCGTTGACAGATAGTGGCGCAGGGTATAATATAAAGCACAAGATGATCAGTACCATTAATTTTCAGATTGCAAGTTTTATAGATACAGCTTGCGTAAAATGTCTGAAAATGTGGAAAAGGAGGCGGTACCGTGAAAAAGCTTGAAATTATTATTCGGCCCGAAAGTCTGGAAGATTTAAAGAACATTCTCAACAGCCACACGGTCGGCGGCATGACTGTAGCCAGTGTAATGGGGTGCGGTCAGCAAAAGGGAGATGTTCACAGTGAATTCAAAGGCCTGCAGGTCATGAACATCAACCTTCTTCCTAAAATTATGGTAATCGCCGTGGTGCAGGATGAAAAGGTAGAAGATTTGCTGACCCGGATTCAGGAGACAATCTCCAGCGGACGTGTGGGAGACGGCAAGGTTTTTATTTACGATGTGGTGGATGCCATGCGCATTCGAACAGGTGAGCGGGGCGCAAAGGTAGTCTGAGTAACTTCCTCCGGTACTGATCATACAATGGAATAAAGTTGCCGCCTTCGGGCGGATCGAGCAGACAATGACGTCTTGAAGCGTCGCTGTCTGCTCTTTTTTATGCCGTTGCAGATGCAGCCGGCCGTGGAACGGTAACCAAAGCCGAAAGGGAATGAGCCTATGAATCCTATTATTGTAAATTTGAAAAATGTGGTGAAATGCTACGGCGATAACTGTGTCGTCAAGAATCTTAATATGGAGATTCTGGAAGGGGAGTTCCTTTCCATTCTTGGTCCTTCAGGCTGCGGAAAAACCACAACACTGCGCATGATTGCCGGATTCGAGCAGCAAACCGAGGGGATTATCACAGTGGAAGGCGAACGGGTGGAAAATAAAGAGCCCTTTGAGCGCAATGTCAACACTGTATTCCAGAACTATGCCCTGTTCCCTCACATGACCGTGTTTGATAACATCGCTTTTGGCCTTAAAATGAAGCGGGTTAAAAAAGGCGAGATTCGTGAAATGGTTATGGAGGCTCTCTCGCTGGTGCAGATGGAATCCTTCTCCAAGCGGTATCCCTCTCAGCTTTCCGGCGGCCAGAAGCAGCGTGTGGCCATTGCACGGGCCGTGGTTAACCGGCCCAAGGTTCTGCTGTTGGATGAACCGCTGGGTGCTTTGGATATGAAACTGCGCAAGCAGATGCAGATTGAACTCAAGCGCCTGCAAAAGCATCTGGGAATCACCTTTGTGTATGTCACCCACGATCAGGAGGAAGCCCTCACCATGAGTGACCGCATTGCCGTTATGAATGGGGGTGTGCTGGAGCAGCTGGATGCACCCAGCCAGATTTATGAGCGGCCCCGCTCCAAGTTTGTGGCCGATTTCATCGGGGAATCAAACCTGTGGGATGCAGTGGCACATCCGATGGAAAACGGTCTGGTGGCCCTGACCGCTGAATCCGGTAATTCGATTGTGCAGGCAGAGGGCTTTGTGGAAAACGAGCTGGTTAACCTTTCTATCCGCCCCGAAAAAACCCGGCTTTCCACTGAGCCGGTGGAAGGATTTACCCTCTGTGGTGTGGTGAAGGATACCATTTATATCGGCAACCTGATCAAAAGCATCTTGGTTTTGCCCACCGGCCATGAAATTAAGGTGAACACCTTGGCGGGCAACCCCATTCCCTCTCAGGGCAGCCGGCAGTATATTTATTGGGAGCCAGAGGATGCGGTTCTGATGCATTCGGTCTCCAACACCATCTTTACCGCTGTGGAGGATGTGGATTACGGGCAGTATGTCGAATGCGCACAAGAATAACGAAAGGAGTCAGCCTTATGCAAGCAACAAAAAAACGAGGGCCCAAGGGCAGCTTTACAGCACCCTTTGCTATGCTCTCGCCGGTGGCCACATGGCTGATCCTGCTGGTGGCGGTTCCGCTGCTGTATATACTGGCCATCAGCTTTTTTTCCACCGATGAGGCCCACAACATTGTCATGGGCTTTTCATTTGATAACTACACAAAGCTTTTCAATCCAACCCTGCTCACCATTTATGGGAACTCGCTGGTTATCTCGTTTTTAACCACCCTTTTCTGTATTCTCATTGGGTATCCCTTTGCTTACATTATGGCAAGAACTTCACCCTTTCAGAAGACCCTGATGATGGTGTTCCTGATGCTCCCTTTCTGGACCAACTCGCTGGTGCGGCTTTATGGCTGGCGAACCATACTGGGCACCAACGGCTATCTCAACAGCATGCTCCTTTCTCTTGGCCTCATTGAAAGCCCGCTCCAGATTATGTTTACCCGTGAGGCGGTGGTGCTGGGCATGGTTTATGTGTTCCTGCCTTATATGGTGCTTCCCATTCATTCGGTGGTGGATAAACTGGATAAAAGCCTTCTGGAAGCCGCCGGTGATCTGGGAGCCCGGCCGGTGCGGCGGTTTATACATGTCACTCTGCCGCTGACAGCCTCGGGTATTTTTGCCGGAGCCATTATGGTGTTTATTCCCTCGCTGGGCGCCTTTTTCGTGGCGGATCTCATGGGCGGGGCCAAAAGCCAGCTAATCGGCAACGTCATTTCCCGGCAGTTTAAAGAGGCCTTTAACTGGCCCTTCGGCGCTGCACTTTCTATTATTCTGATTCTCATCACCTTGCTGCTGGTAAGAGTTTATACCAAGCTGGGCGGTAATGTGGATGATTTGGGGGTGGGCTGATATGCGGATTTCAAGATCGACAAAGGCTTCTATTCAAAAAATAGGCGGCCGCTTCTTTTGCAGCTTGGTGTATCTGTTCTTATATGCCCCCATTGTGGTTGTAATCCTTTTTTCCTTTAACACCTCCAAGCGCAACATTGTGTTCGAGGGCTTTACCTTTGATTGGTACGGAAAAATGCTGCAAAATTCCTCTTTGCTGGAATCTTTTCGCAACACCATGATTGTGGCGGCAGGCAGCACAACCATTGCTATTCTGGTGGGAACGCTGGCGGCAGTGGGCATGTTTCGGTATAAATTCCGGGGCAAAGGTGTCATCGATGCCTTGCTCTATATCCCGGTGGTTATCCCGGAAATTATTCTGGGCATTTCATTGCTTTCTATTTTCTCGGTGTTCCGTGTGCCGTTGGGGCTGGTCAGCTTAATTATTGCCCACGCCACCTTCTGCATTCCCTTTGTGGTGTTCTCGGTGCGGGCAAGGCTTGCAGGCTTTGACCGCTCGGTGGAGGAAGCCGCCATGGATTTGGGTGCAAACCGCAGACGGGTGCTCTGGCATGTGACCCTGCCCATGATTGCCCCGGGCATTCTGGCAGGCGGCATTTTGGCCTTTACTCTTTCTATTGATGATATCATCATCAGCTTTTTCACCACCGGCCCCAAAAGCACCACCTTTACCCTCAAGGTTATGGAGCAGGTTCGTTCCGGGGTCAGCCCGGATGTATACGCGCTTTCTACTGTGATTATTCTGGTTACCTTTACTGTTGTAACGGTCAGCCAGACCTTAGCCTACAAAAGACAGCTTAAACAGCCCGATTCCAACTGAAACGAAAGGGGATCTATATGAAACTTTTCAGTCGTATCCATCGCCAACGCTTGAGGGTGATGCTTCTGGCAGCGGCCTTGGTTTTTGCTTTTACAGGCTGCTCAGGCGGAGGTTCTGCCACTCCGGCTAGCTCCGGTGCAGCCTCCGGCTCCGATAAGGCGGGTGAGCTGAACCTCTTTGTTTGGACAGAATACATGCCTGGCTCGGTTTTTCAAGCTTTTACAGAAGAAACAGGAATCAAGGTGAATGTCCAGACCTATTCCTCCAACGAAGATATGCTGGCCAAGGTGAAAGCCAGCAATGAAGGGCTTTATGATGTGGTGGTGCCCAGCGATTACATGGTCAAAATGATGGCGGCTGCCGGGCTTCTCGAAAAGCTTGATCACGAAAAGCTGCCCAATATGGCCAACATCGGCAAGGCTTATCTGAATCAGTCCTTTGATCCCGGCAACGAGTATTCGGTCCCCTATATGGGCGGTGTGGCGGCACTGGTTGTCAACAAATCGGTGGTAACCGAAGAAATCACTTCCTACAAACAGCTGTTTGACCCTAAGTATGCTTCCTCCATTGTGGCCCTCAACGATTTCCGTGCGGTAATCGGCATGACAGCTAAGAGCCTCGATTATTCCCTGAACACCACCGATGATGCCGAGCTGGCGCAGGTTGCCTCGGCCATGGAACAGCTCAAGCCCAACATCGCCATGCTGGATAGTGATTCTCCCAAAAGTGCTCTGCTCAGCGGCGAAGCCAGCATTGGTTATGTGTGGAATGCGGAAATTGCCATTGCTATGAACGAGAGCGAGGATTTTGATGTGGTGTTCCCAGAGGAAGGCTGCTATCTCTTCCTTGACAATCTGAGTGTGCTCAAGGGCGCTAAGAACCCTGAAAATGCCTTGGCCTTTTTGGATTTCATCATGCGGCCGGAAATCAGCAAAATGGTTTCGGAGGAATTCCCATACCTGAACCCCAATGAAAAGGCTGTGGAACTTCTCCCGGATAGCTACAAAAACAGCAAGGCTTCCAACATTCCCCCCGAGGTTATTGCCAACGGCGAATATGTGGAGGATATCGGTGAGGATGTAGCCAAATACGATGAAATCTGGACTTCCTTCACAAGCTGACACACCCAAACAAACCGGAAGGAGATGCTATATGGAAACACTAAAAATGTACATTGACGGGGAGTGGGTGCTTTCCTCCGCAGGCGGAACCCGGGAGGTGCGCAACCCCGCCGATGGCTCCCTGCTGGCGGTGGTCACCGAGGGCACGGCACAGGATGTTTGCACAGCGGCGCAGGCGGCGCATAAAGCCTTTTATGAAGGGGGCTGGGCCAATATTTCAGTCACTGAGCGGGCGGCCTATCTCTATAAAATCGCCGATAAGCTGGAAGCAAGGCTTTCGGAATTTGCAGAACTGGATACAAAAGACAACGGCAAGCCTCTCCGGGATAGCGAAGGCGATATTTCCGATTCCATTGCCTGCTTCCGCTACTATGCCGGGCTGGTTGATAAACCTCTGGGCCAGACCTACTCGGTACCCGATCCTTCCAACCACGCTATGGTGGTGCGGGAGCCCATCGGTGTATGCGGGCTGATTGTTCCTTGGAATTACCCGCTGATGATGGCCGCATGGAAGCTGGCCCCCTGTCTGGCGGCAGGCAACACGGTGGTGTTTAAGCCATCCGAGGTTACCCCACTGAGTGCCATCAAGCTGTTTGAAATCTTTGAGGAGGTTGGCCTCCCGGCGGGTGTAGCCAATCTGGTGCTGGGCGCAGGCGACCCTGTCGGTCAGGAAATCGCCGACAGTTCCATCATTGAAAAGGTGGTTTTTACCGGCGGTACTGCCACCGGCCGCCGGATTATGCAGTCGGCGGCAGGCAATCTAAAGGGTATTTCTCTTGAGCTGGGCGGCAAATCCCCTTGCATTGTCTTTGAGGATACCGACTTTGAAGCCGCTGTGGATTGGGCCCTGTTTGCCATTTTCTGCAACCAAGGGGAGGTTTGCTCCGCAGGCTCCCGCCTGATTTTGCAGGATACCATCTACGATGCCTTTCTGGGGCGCCTTGCCCAGCGGGCGGAAAAAATCAAGGTGGCGAAAGGGGATACCCCCGGTGCCGAAATGGGGCCTCTTATCAGCGAGGCCCACATGAACAAGGTTCTTTCTTACATTGACATCGGCAAGGCGGAAGGAGCGCGGCTTCTCTGCGGCGGCTATCGTCTCACCGGCGAGGACTATGAAAAAGGCTGGTTTGTGGCTCCCACCATCTTTGCGGACTGCACCCCGGGTATGCGCATTGTGCAGGAGGAAATTTTCGGGCCGGTGCTGGTGGTGCAAAAGTTCCACGATGAGGCAGAGGCCATCCAGCTTGCCAACGATACGGTCTACGGCCTTGCAGGCGGTGTTTTCTCCAACGATATTTTCCGTGCCATGCGGGTGGTTAAAGCTCTGCGGGCCGGAATTACATGGGTGAATTCCTATCACCCCACCTTCACACAGGCACCTTGGGGCGGCTACAAGCAAAGCGGCATCGGCCGTGAGCTGGGCACCTTTGGCCTTGAGGAATACACCGAGATCAAGCAGATCAACATTAACCTTCAATCCGGCCCTGTGGGTTGGTTTGCGCAGTAGCAGGAAGATATCAACAAAGCAGTTCCCCTAAGTGAACAATGCGCAGGGAACCCCCCTGCGCAAAATGAAATAAAGGAGATTGTTATTCATGAGTTCCCAAAAAGCACAGCAAGTATTGGATCAAGTACTGGGGTATATCCAGTCCGACAAGCTCAGCGAGCAGGATAAAACGCAGCTTGTGCAGGATAGCATCGAAAACTACAACCAGTATATCAACCCGGGCTGGCTGAAATACCGCAAATCGGTCTCCACCAACGAGGCGTTTGTGGAATGGGAGGATTACGGTTCCTGCTTCACCGATGTGTATGGAGAGGAATTTATCGATTGCCTTGGTGGCTTCGGCATTTACACCTTTGGCCACCGGAACCCTGAAATTTTGCAGTATGTGGAATCTCAGCTGCACCGGCAGGCGCTCCACAGCCAAGAGCTGCTGGATCCCCTCCGCGGTTACCTTGCCAAAGCGATGGCGGAAATCACCCCCGGCGATTTGCAGTATTGCTTCTTTACCAACGGCGGCGCCGAGGCGGTGGAAATGGCCCTCAAGCTGGCTCGCATTGCTTCCGGCAAGAAATGGTTTATTTCCACCATTGGCGGCTTCCACGGCAAAACCATGGGCGCTATCTCGGTGGGCGGCAAAGCTACTTACCGCACCCCTTACATCCCCATGGTGCAGCAGGTAAGCCATGTGCGCTACGGCGATATTGACGATTTGCGCAGCACGGTGAAAAAGCTGACCGCTGTCGGCGAGGAAATCGCCGCTGTGATCATGGAGCCTTTGCAGGGCGAAGCCGGTATCATTCTGCCGCCTCCCGGCTATCTGAAAGAGGTTCGGGCCCTGTGCGACGAATACGGCATCTTCCTGATTTTTGACGAAATCCAGACCGGTATGGGCCGCACCGGCAGTTACTTCCGCTGTGAGGCAGAGGATGTTGTTCCCGATATCATGACCTACGGCAAGGCTTTCGGTGGCGGCATTATGCCCATCACCGGCATCATCGCCCGGCCCCATTTGTGGACTGAGGAGCTGGTGGAAAACCCGTGGCTGCTGGGTTCACCCACCTTTGGCGGCAACCCGCTGGCCTGCTCGGCGGCGCTGGGTGCTATCCAGTTTATGATCAAGCATGATGTTCCCAAGCTGGCCCGGGAGAAGGGCGAATATCTCATGAAAGGCCTGCGGGCTTTGCAGGAGAAATACCCCTCCATCATCATGGATATACGCGGCATCGGTCTGATGATCGGCGTGGAATTCCCCAAGACCGACATCGGATATTCGGTGGCAAAGGGGATGTTTGCCCGCAAGGTTATGACAGCGGGAACCCTCAACAACGCCACCACCATTCGCTTTGAGCCTGCGGCTACCACCAGCTATGAGGATTTTGACAAGGTGCTGACTCGTCTGGACGAGGCATTGGCAGATACCCAGAAGGAATTCGGCTTGGCTTAACAAGCCTTTGGTTGCAGTGGAATAGAAGTAGAGAAAGAGCTCCTTCGGAAAGCCGGCAGTTCGAAAACCACCGCAGAAACGATTCAGCGGTGGTTTTCCTGAGCCAAAGGCAGCAGCTATTCATTCCAATAAAAAAGGGCCGGCATAGGCCGACCCTTGGTGTATCAAAATATTATGCGGATGGCAGACGCCGATAGTAGCGGCTATCCGGTTGGAATCCCCGAGGTGAAGAGGATGTGGAAATTTCACTGGCTGTGTTTTCCCGGATACCGGAAATCCGATCCTTTCTATCAATCTCCTTCCGGTATTTTGGCAGACCGCCCAGACTGTCGTTGTTTGCTTGGAAAAGCATAATGAACCTCCTTGTTATACGCATTCTCAATCAAGAGTGCGGAGCGAATGAATTATGGATAAAATGTGTTTCTGTTTTCTGTTCATGTTGCCAGAATAGCACGAAAGGAATGCGCTGTAAATGGTTTTGAACCGGATACGAAGAAACCAATATAATACCCTTTATCGCTTAAAATAATAAAGAGAAAGGCAAGTTTTATTTATTATATTAAGCGTGCAAGAGGCAACAAAAAGAAATATTCCTGCCCATACTTTAGAAAATATAGCGCTTCGGTTTTGCCCCTCTTGCGTTTGATATGGGGTGCACGCATGGTTAATGCATGGGCAAAAACTACAGGGAGGTTATCGGATGGACACTATTGATGCAAAAATAATATCAATCCTGCAAAAAAATGCCAGAACCCCTCTCAAACAGATTGCAGAGCAGGTTTATCTTTCATCGCCTGCGGTTTCCGCCCGGATTGATACGCTGGAGAAAAAGGGAATTATCAATGGTTATATGGCGGTGGTGGATCATTTGCAGTTGGGTTATCATATAACCGCCTTTATCAATCTGGAGATGACCCCCAAGCAAAAGCCGGAATTTTATCCGTTTATCCGCAAATATCCCAATGTTTTGGAATGCAACTGTGTTACGGGAATGTATTCCATGCTGATCAAGGTGGCCTTCAGAAGCACCATGGAGCTGGATACCTTTATTGGCCGCCTTCAGCATTTTGGCAACACCTCCACCCAGATTGTATTTTCCACCTCGGTTTTTCCCCGGGGCATTGAGATCGCCCCGGACGACTGCACCTAAGTCTTTCTTTTTTCCTGCGCAAATGGTATGCTGATCATACAGGCTGCTTTGCACAAAGCCTTGGATAAAGGAGGCCGCTTATGTTCAGGATATTATTTGTCTGCCACGGCAACATTTGCCGTTCCCCTATGGCAGAATTTGTAATGAAGGATATGGTGGAAAAACAGGGGTTGGAGGATCAGTTTTCCATTGCCTCGGCTGCCACCAGCCGGGAGGAGTTGGGTAACCCGGTGCATCGTGGAACCCAAGCCAAGCTAAGAGAGTGTGGTATTTCCACCAAAGGGAAATACGCTACCCAGCTGACCAAGCAGGATTATTCCCAATACGATTACCTGATCGGAATGGATAGCCGCAATGTTGCCAATATGCATAGAATTGTCGGTGAAGACCCGGAGCACAAGATTTTCCGTCTGCTGGATCTTTCCCACCAGCCACGGGATATTGCCGACCCATGGTATACCGGCGATTTTGATGCTACCTACGCAGATGTAACAGAGGGCTGCGAACTTCTGCTGGATTTTGTGCTGAAAAAGAACCCTTTAATGCATTAGATAAAAGCGGATGATTAAAATCCCTGCATAGTTTTTGAAGAAGCACAAAGGCGTGTATTACCAAGGGGGTAATGCACGCTTTTTCTTATTTTCGTGAAAAACCAATTCTACTTTTTAAAAAGGAGAGACCTAAAATGCTGATGGAGGAACTGCCCAGAATTATTACAGAAACGGTTCCCGGCCCCAAGGCCAGCGCCATTATTGAGAGAAGAGCCAAGGCCACGCCGGCAGCCCTCCGCTGCCTGTATCCCTGTGTGATCAATCGGGGCGAAGGTGCAATGGTAGAGGACGTGGACGGCAACTATTTTCTGGATTGGATTGGCGGTGTGGGTGTTCTCAATCTGGGTTATTCAAGGCCGGAAGTAGTGAAGGCCGTGCAGGAGCAGGCAGAGCGGTATTTTCACTGTATGCTCAACATTGTCACCCACGAAGGCTACATTGAGCTGGCGGAAAAAATCAACTCCATTGCCCCTGTTCGTGGAGAAAAGAAGCAGACCTTTTTTGTCAACAGCGGGGCAGAGGCTGTGGAAAATGCTGTGAAGGTGGCCAAAGCTTATACAAAGCGCCCCAATATCATTGTTTTCACGGGGGCTTTTCATGGAAGAACCACCCTTGCCATGGCCATGACTGCCAAAAAAGCCTATGCCAAGGATATGGGATCGCTTCCTGGCGGGGTTTTTCGTGCACCTTATCCCTATCTTTACCGCAAGCCCACAGGCATGACCGATCAACAGGCCATTGATTACTGCATTGAGAAGCTTCGGGATGTTTTTGAAGAAGCAACCCCTGCAGATCAGGTGGCCGCCATTGTTTTTGAGCCTGTACAGGGTGAAGGCGGCTTCATTCCGGCGCCGTTGGAATGGGTGCGGGAGGTTCGCAAAATATGCGATGAATACGGCATCCTGATGGTTGCAGATGAAGTGCAGAACGGCTTTTGCAGAACCGGCCGCATGTTTGCCTCCTGTGAATGGGCTGAGGGCGGTTTTGCTCCCGATATCATCACCATGGCCAAATCCATTGCGGCCGGGCTTCCTCTTGGAGCGGTCTGCGCTCGGGCGGAAATCATGGATGGTGTGCCTGCCGGTGTCATCGGAGGAACCTATGGCGGCAACCCCCTTGCCTGCGCCGCCAGCCTGAAAACCATTGAAATCATGGAAAAAGAGGACTATGCCGGCAAAGCCAGAGCCATTGGGGATAAGCTGAAAAGCGTATACGAGGGCTTGAAAGCACAATACCCGGTGATCGGCGATGTAAGAGGCTTGGGAGCTATGGTGGGCGTTGAGATTGTCAAGGACCCCATAACCAAGGAGCCTTACCCCGAGCTGGTCAACCGGCTCATGGCCTATTGCGCTCAGCATGGGCTTCTCATCGAGAATGCGGGCCGATATGGGAATGTCCTCCGCTTTCTTGCGCCGCTCATCATTACACCGAAGCAGCTGGATGCAGGTCTTGCCATTGTGGAGAATGCGCTGCAGGAATGTCAATAACCCCAATGTCAACCAGCTCGAATAAAATGGAAATGCCCCTGCCTACAGCGTCAAGCTGCCGACAGGGGCATATGTTTTATGAACTAATAGTTAAAGGGATTGTCACGGTTCTGCTGGCGGAATTTCCGGCGAGCGGGGCCGTATTTTCTGCGGGTCTGGAAGCGCCGCCAGATATCGGGGCCAAAAAAGACAAAGAAATGCACCATAGACATCAAAATGGCAGCACGGGAAGACCAACCGCCGAAGATAAAGGATAAGGCGAAGAGGCCCCAATCCAGATAGGCCAGATATTTTACCTTGAGGGGGAAGAGGAAGAAAACCCGCACCTCAAAATCCGGAAAGAGCTGGGCAAAAGCCAGAAACAGTGAAAGGTTCAGGTAGGTATTGTCGCCGATGCCGCTGATAAATCCGGCTATAATGGCTCCCACAGCGCCCAGGAGGTAATAAACGGTAAAATAGAACCGCCCCCATGTATCCTCCAGCGAGTTGCCGATAAAATAAAAGAAATAGAGCGAAATGAGCACCAGCAGGAAGGAACTGCTCACAGGAGGCAAAAACAAAAAAGTAACAACCCGCCAGATTTGCCCGGAAAGAATAAGCGGCCGGGAAAAATAAAGATACTGGTAAATGGGAATATTCAGAATCCATTGGGTAAGATAAATGGCCAGCATAGTCACCGTCACATAAATCATCAGGCTGTCAATGCCATAGCGGCCCCATTTTCGATTCAGTCGATTAAGCCAGTTCATACAATGTCATCTCCCTAGGTCAGGTTTCCTTTTTTATAAGTATTGCCTTGCAATCGGCCCGCCAATCAGTTGGTATGCATGGGCAGGGAGCTTAAAGGCAAGTTATATGCGAATTAAACTAAATTGTACCACAGCTCTTGGCCGAAAACAAGATAACAGCGCCCAGACAGCAGGATATTAAGGAAATGGACATATTTGGGCCTTCCCCTTGCAACATCCCCCGAAAAAGCACGCAAAAACTCAGTCCTTCCGCTGAGGGAAGGGCCTGCTTTTCCTGATAATTTGGAGGAAAATACAAAGAATTGAAAATGAAGGATAAATCATTGCATTGCAAGAATGCTTATGCTATGATTCGTCTTGCACAAATTCTGTGCAACAATTTGAAAGGATGTTGATAAATGAAAAAGCTTCTACAATGCATGGCATTGACCACAGCCCTGCTGCTTGTGCTCACCTCGTGCGGCACCCAAGGCAAGCAGGAAGAACCCAAAGAGGTGCAGACCCAGGCGCTGACACTGGCCCAAGCGCAGGATACCTTTTTGCAGAATGTGGATGTAGACTACTCCTTCGCGCTGGCGAAAAAAATGGAAGAAATCCGATCCAACAAGGCGCTTGGCTACCGCACCGCAGGCTCACAGGCCGAGCTTGAAACAGGCGATATGCTCAAGGCCGAAATGGAAGCCATTGGCCTTTCCGACGTTACCAAGGATGCATTCACACTGGATACCTGGACTTTTGAAACAGCACAGCTTACTTATCCCACAGCCGACGGTACAGAAAAAACCGTGGAGCTGGGTGGGTATCAAACCAATTTTAGCACAGGCGACCCCAAAACCTACACCATTGTTGATGGCGGTCAGGGGACAGAGGCAGACCTGAAAGAGCTGGATGTAAAAGATAAGCTGGTGCTGATTGATATAAACCAGCGGGAAAACTGGTGGATTAATTATCCCGCTTACGAAGCCTCACTGCATGGCGCCGCCGCAGTGGTTGCCGCTCAAAATAGCGGTTACGCTGAAATCAGCGGCGATGCCCTCAATGCGCAGGATATTTGCGGCCCGGAGGATGCCCCGGCCTTCTCAATCAGCCGCAACGATGCCAATGCCATTCGGGCCATCATGCAGGCACAAAATGTCAAAGAAATCACCGTCACCCTCAACGCCAAAAGCAAGGTGGAGCGGGATGGCACATCCTATAATATTGTGGGCACCATCCCCGGTAAAGACCCGGATTCCATCGTGCTGATGAGTGCACATTACGATTCCTACTTTGCGGGTTTTCAGGATGACAATGCCGCAATTGCCCTCATGATGGGGATCGCCAAGGCTATGGTGCAAAGCGGCTACCAGCCCGAGAAAACACTGGTGTTCTGTGCCATGGCGGCCGAAGAATGGGGTGTGGCCAACACCCGTTACGATTGGTCTACCGGTGCTTATAACCAAATCTTCCGCAATCGGCCCGAGTGGGTGGGCAAGGTGGTGGCGGATATTAACTTTGAGCTGCCCGCTATGAACGAAGGAGAAACCGATCAGATTCGCACCTCCTATGAGCTGAAAACCTTTATTGAGGAATTCAAAAGCGTTGTTCCGGCTGTAGAGGGCGTGTTTCCCGGCGGAATCGAGACAATTGTTCCCATTCAAACATGGTCGGATGATTTCTCTCTTTCCATTGCCGGTGTCCCTTCTTCGGTCACGGCTCTGCGGGGCGGCTTTGCCCAAACTCATTATCACAGTCAATTTGATAATGAGGATACCTACAGCAAAGAAGCCTTTTTGTTCCACCATAATATGTATGGATTGCTGATGCTGGCTTATGACCGCTGTGCCATATCGCCGCTGGATTTTTTCACCCGCCTGAATGCCTTGCGGGAAAGCTTGAATTCTGAGCTGCTTTCTGCCGCGAAGCTTGAGGGAGGCGCCTCTGCCGCCGAAGCGCTGACCAGTGCGCTGGATCAGGCAGACAGTGCCGCACAGGCCGCTTGGGCCAAGGTGAAAGAAACCAATCAGGCCTATCTGGCCGCTTTGGATGCCGGTGATGAGGCCAAGGCAGCTGAGCTGTATACCCAAAGCCGTACCCGCAATGCACAGGCCCTTGCCGCCTTTAAATATGCCGAGGATCAGCTTGTGCGCCTGACATGGGAGGATGTTTCCATTTTCCCCCACGAGCACAGCCAAAACAACCTGCAGGCTCTGGATGCGACTATTGCGGCACTGGAAAGCGGCGATGCAACCACCCCACTGGATGAATACCTCTATTTGGTTGACAACAACTGGTATGCCTATGACTGGAGCCGCCAAACCTACAATTACTTCACGGATTATGCGCTGAATCAGCCTGCCGACCGTCTGATGTGGGGTGCAGGCCGCCTGCAGGGGCATGTAGACCTCTTTGATTTGATTCGCTCCCTGATGGAAAAAGGCGACGGCGCAGACTATACCCGAGAGCTGGAGACTCTCAAAGCGGCACGCAGCAGCGAGAGCGAAAACCTTGTGCAGCAAGTCTCTCAGGAGCTGGCCGCTTTGGAAGGGCTTACCGCACGGCTCTCGGAAATGGCCCAATAATGTCCACTGAACAAGTGCGCTTTGCGAAGCGCATTTGCAAACAGAGCAATTTTCGCTCTGTTTGACGGCAAAACAGGCTTGATTTGCCGTTTCAGAACCATTGATTGACTGCCTGAAAAGATTGGCGGACACACGCTGCCAATCTTTTGTGCAAGGTTTTTTGCCATATTCGGAGAAAAACCTTGTACCTAAACAATTCAAAAATACCGTCAGAGTATTGCTGTTGTTACGTTTTTGAATTGTTTAGCAGACATTAAATAACCTTGCCCAGTTTTTAAGATCATAATAGAAGATTTAACCTTGGTGCGTATACGAAAGAATCCCCCAGAATGCTTGCCAGCATTCTGGGGGATTCGCTGTTTTTATCGGGAAGGCTTTATACGCTTCATTTCATAAAGATGATGAATCTTACTTTCACTGGCAATATGGCTTTCCGAACGCTGCAGCAGTGCACTGTGCAGAATTGAAATCACGCTGATCTCGCAGATTCTGGCAGCGGCGGTGTTGCTGAAGTATTCCTGCTCCATACTGCTGGTATAAAGGATAATATCGCTCAGCTTAGCAAGCGGCGCATTGACAATGCTTGTAATTCCGATAACAAAGATGCCCCGCTTCTTCGCATATTTCACCAGATCAATGGTATTGGAAGCCCGCCCGCTGTGGCTAATGGCAATCATGACATCCTTTGTGGCCAACTGGTTTGCATACAGTATTTGCAGAAATCCATCCTCAGGATATTGACAATTCAGCCCAAGCTGCATAAACATCAGCTCCGCCAGTTTGGCAGAGCAGCCGGAGCCGCCTTCGGAAGCCATGAGAATTTGCCTGGCCTCGGCGATCTTCTCCACGGCAAGGCTTAAATCCTTGTCATCCAGCAGGAGAATGGTATCATCAATGGCAATTTTGTTGGTGTTGCCCACCTTTTGGCGCACCACGCTCATGGAATCATCGGCTGTCAGGGGTTTGCCGCGGCGGTGGGGAGACAAAATACCTTTGTTGATATAATACTTGAGCTCAGTGAGCCCTTTAAAGCCCAAAGCACGGCAGAAACGGATAATGGTAGCCGAGCTGGTAGCGGTGGCTTCGGCTAACTCCACTGCAGACATGGATGAAATCTGTTTCATATTTTCGGGCTGAACATTCTCCAAAAAGAAGTCTGCTATTTTTTTTTCGCTTTCGCTGTAAACAGGGTAGTGCTCTTTGATTCTGTTTAAATATTCATAGTCGTAAATAGTTTGTTCCAACATGATAGGCTCCTTTATAAAAACAAAACATCATTTTCGCCGCCTTATGTTGTTTTCATTATAGCATAACATCATAAATATGTAAAACGTTTTATTATTTAGGGTATTAATTAGACAGCGTTTCAATCTTTGAAATTCTGAAATTAAAATAGGATTAATTCTGTTTTCGTGATAGATAAGCCATATATTGTGAATAAACTAACAAAATCCACTTAGAATTGTAGGGGATTTTCGTTATTATTCATGTAATTAGATATAGTTATTTGTGTAATGTATTTCAAATTATAAAACAGGTATTGACACAATGAATCAAATAAGATACTATGCAACTAATCCTTTCGAGGCATAGTACTTAAAAAAAACTTACAGTAAAACAATATTTTATTGTATTTAACGAATGGTTGCGTTGGGGGAGAAAGGAGGTCAAATGCCATACGCAATGGGTGAAACGCTGAATAAAACAAGAAATGAGGAGAGGAACTTATGAATAAAAACAAAAAGTCAACTTTACTTTTGGTCGTTCTATTGTCTCTAGCTCTGCTGGTTTCCTTAACAGCCTGCGTCTCCGGCGGTTCCCCATCTCCGGCAACAAGCAGCACTCCCGCCCCAAGCTCCAGCGCAGGTTCCAGTGCAGGTTCCAGTGCAGCTGCCAGCTCACAAGTGCCTGTCGCCAGCGGCGAACCGGTGAAGATCGGCCTGATCGCAGCCAAAACCGGTGTTAATCAGGCAGTCGGTATTTTCTCACAGGAAGGCGCACAATACGCTGTAGATGAGATCAATGCCTCCGGCGGTATTCTGGGCCGCCCGGTGGAACTGGTGATAGAAGATGAGGTTGATAACCTGCAGGCCTCGGTAAATGCAGCCACCAAGCTGATGGAACGGGATGATCTGGTTGCTATTATCGGGTCTCCTTACTCCCAGAATACATTGGCCATTATGCCGCAGATCGCAGAGGCCAAGGTGCCGTTTATTACGGGTGGTTCCGGCGATGCCATTGCCGCAGAAGGCAATCCCTATGTTTGGCAGCCCCGCAACCATGACAGCGTAGCGGCCGGTGCCATTGCCAAATATGCCCACGATACCATTGGCATCAAAAACCCGGCTATCCTCTATTGCACACTGCCCACCACACAGGCTGGCGGATTCGACATCCGCACAGCGTATAAAGAAAAATTTGGCATCGATGTTCCCGACAATATGATGTTTGGCTACACAGAGGATGAAAAGAACTTTGGCCCTATCATTGCACAGGTTATGGCTTCCGGGGCGGATGGCATTCTTTCTTTCTCCAATGAAAATCCACATACACTGCTCAGCCTTGCCATTGCCGATGCAGGCTGCACCCTGCCTCGGGTCGCAAGTTCCACCGTTACCTCCAGCGTGGTTATCAAAAATGCAGGAAAAGCTGCAGACGGCTGGATCGCTGTGGCAGACTGGTCTCCCTATTTGGGAACCCCGGCCGCATCAAAGTTCCAAGAAGGCTTTTTGGCCAAATACGGCCACGATACCGAGCGCCCCATTGCTGTATCCTATGATTCTGTTCATTTGATTCGGCTTGCCTGTGAAAACGCCGGCACAGTTGACGATCTGGACGCCATCAATAAAGGCTTTGAAAAAATTGAGGGTTATCAGGGTGTGCTGGGTGATATGACATATAAAGAAGATCACGGCTTCCTTTCCGCTATCTTCTTTGTGGAAATCAAAGATAGCAAGGCAACTATGATCGACGCTGTAAAATACCGCTGACCGAAAGACCGGATAAAGCGTTTTGAGGAATGGGCAGCCTGCTCCGGACCGGCACCGGCTGCCCTGCCTTCAAAGGCTATAAACATTGCCGAATGCAAAACGTGAGGTGAAAAGTTTGAGTTTTAATGTAGTTTTAACGGTTTTTCTCAATGGGTTGGCCATGGGTATGGTGTATGCGTTGGTGGCGATGGGTATTATCCTGCTGGTGCGGGCAATCGGTGTTTTGAATTTTGCGCAGGGTGAGCTTCTGATGTTGGGTGCTTATATCACCTTTGCTCTGCAAGTTCAAATGGAGCTGCCGATCTGGGTTGTAGTCCCCGTTGCGCTGATTTCCTTTGCTGTGATCGCACTGATTTTTATGTTTACAATCTACTGGCCACTGCGGGACGCCAGCTATCCCACTGCTATTATTATTGCCACCATGGGTGCTTCGATTGTCATTAAAGAGATTGCTATGCTGGTTTGGGGCGGGCTGCCGCTGCGCATGCCTCCGCTGTTGGAAAACGAAGCCACCGGTGGTGCTCTGCTGGTGAACATCGCTGGGGTAAATGTTTCCTGGCAGCTGATTCTGACCGCTGTGGTAGGTATGGTGATTATCGGCTTGGTATTCTTTATTTTCGAAAAACTCTATGCGGGAAAAATGATTCAGGCGGCTTCTCAGGATAAATTTGCTGCCGAGTTGATGGGCATTCCCACCATTGTGACCACGGCGGCCACCTATATTATTTCCATTACGTTGGCGGGTGTTGGCGGATTTATGGTCGGCCCCATTTTTACCGTGAATGTAACACTGGGAACTCTGCTGCTGCGGGCCTTTGCCGGTGTTATTATCGGGGGGCTGGGCAACATCAAGGGAGCCATTATCGGCTCGGTTCTGGTGGGGTTGATTGAATCTACAGCGGCTGTTCGCTGGTCAACCTACAAAGACGCTGTGATTTTTCTTGTGCTGCTGGCGTTTCTTGTGGTGCGTCCGCAGGGTCTGTTTGGAATGAAAATTAAAGATAAGGCATAGGGGGAGAAAAAGTGAAATCACAGAAGAAAAAGATCAAAATATCCGCCCTGGTGGTTTTGGCAGTCAGCCTTATGTTTGCTATTTTTATTCCGGTTATGTTTCAGGGTTATTCGCTGATGGTGGTGAATATCTCGTTGATTTATGCCATTATCACGCTGGGTATTTCCATCATGCTGGGCATGGGTGGGCAGCTTTCTTTCGGTGGGCTTGCGTTTATGGGCTACGGCGCTTATTTTGTAGCCAATGTTTGCACCGGGCGGCTGGGCTTTAAAATCCCAACACTGCTGGCACTGGTGCTGGCGCCCATCTTCTGCGCAGTGCTTGCCTATATGATCGGGCTGATTCTGCTCAAGCTCAAGGATACATATTTCACTTTTGCCACCATTGCGTTGGTGCAGGTGAGCTTCTCCTTCTTTATGAACTATCGCCCCCTCTTTGGTGGGCCGGATGGTATTTCCGGTATTCCCAACCTTTCGGTGGGTGGGTATGAACTCAAGGATAACAACCACTGGTTCTATTTTTTGATCGGGGTATTGGTGGTGCTGGCCATTATTGTGGAGCGCATTCGCACCAGTGCCTTTGGCAGGGCGCTGGCCTCGGTGCGGGATAACGATACGGCGGCGCTCACTTTGGGTGTGGATGTATATAAAACCAAGGTTAAGGCCTTTGCTATAGCAGGGATGCTGGGCGGCTTTGCTGGTGCACTTTATGTTATGCAGGGGAATTTTGTTGCATCCGATCTGTTTGCTTACAACAACGCCACACAGTTTATTATTATGGCAATGGTGGGCGGCATCAACAACACCTTTGGCAGTATTGTAGGCTCTGTTTTAATCACAATCCTGCCGGAAGCCTTCCGCAGTCTGGAACGGTATTTGCAGCTGTTCTATGGCCTTGCCGTTATTCTGCTGATGGTGTTTATGCCCATGGGGCTCAGCGGAATGAGCCAGCAGCTTGGTAAATGGCTGCGCCGCCTTATATGGAACCCATCTGCCAAAAAAGCAGGAGGTGCAAAGCAATGAGCGAAATACTGCGCCTTGAGCATGTCGACAAGCACTTTGGCGGCCTGCATGTTACAAACGATGTTTCCTTCAAGGTGGAGACCGGACATGTGACCGGGCTTATCGGTCCCAACGGCGCCGGCAAATCCACCCTGATGAATATTATCAGCGGCATTTACATTCAGGATTCCGGCAGCCTGTATTTTGATGGCACCGAGGTAACCAAGGTACCGCCCTTTGCCCGGGCACGTATGGGGATTGGCAGAACCTTTCAGACACCGCGGTTTCTAAAGCGCTCCAACATCCGGGATAATCTGCTGCTTGGATGTGATCTGGCCGAGCAAAAAAGTTTTCTCAAGAGCTTTTTCTCCCATCAAAAAATGGATTTTGAGGAGGAGCTGGAGCGGTATATGAAGGTGGCTGGTTTCACGCTGGATTTGGACAGCGACATCACCTCGCTGACCTATGGTCAGCAAAAGCTGCTGGAAATTGTTCGCTCTCTGCTGGCACATCCCCGCCTGATCTTGGTGGATGAACCGGCGGCGGGGCTCAACGATAAGGAAAAAGAGGATGCTATGGCGTTGATCAATATTGCCGCCGAGCAGGGGATGGGTGTTCTGCTCATTGAGCATTCCATGGATATGATTATGAACATGTGCGCCGATATTGTGGTGATTAACTTTGGGCAAATAATTGCAACAGGGTGCCCCGAGGCCGTTTCCTCCAATGAGGAAGTGATCGAGGCATATCTGGGAAAGGATATCGATGGTTAAGATTGAAAATCTGCACGCCTATTACGGTGCAATCGAAGCAATCAAGGGCATCAGCCTGCATGTGCGGCAGGGAAGCATCACCAGCTTGATCGGTTCCAACGGAGCGGGAAAAAGCTCTCTGCTCAAGTCGATATCCGGCATGATTAAACGCAGCGGCTCCATTGTAGTGAGCGACGAAACCGATATCATTGCCAAGCGGCCCACCGAGATTGCCAAAATGGGGCTTGTCCATGTTCCGGAGGGGCGGCACATCTTCCCCGGATTGACAGTGGAAGAAAATCTGGAGGCCGGGGCAATCAACTGGCATGGCTTTTTTGGCAGGGAATCCTATCAGGATGAGCTGTGTGAAGTATACAGTCTGTTCCCCCGCCTTAAAGAACGCCGCAAACAGCTGGGCTGGAGCCTTTCCGGCGGAGAGCAGCAGATGCTGGCCATCGGCCGGGGCATTATGGCCCGCCCCCGTATGCTCATGTTGGATGAACCCTCTATGGGGCTTGCACCGGTTATTGTGGCGGAGCTGTTTGAGAAAATTGTGGAGATCAACGCCCGCATGGAGGTTCCTATCCTGATTGTGGAGCAAAATGCCCGTATGGTTATGCGCATTTCCCAATACACCTATGTGTTGGAGCAGGGCAAAATCCTTACCCACGGCCCCTCGGAAGAGATCAAGAATAATCCACAGGTTATACAGGCATATCTTGGCAAGTTCGCAAATAAAAAACAGTCCGATTGCTAACAGATTAAAACGAGGTGAAAAAGTTGAAAAACCTTTCGGCAGAACAGCTTAAAGAAAAAGCAAAAGAGCTGCGCATCAACACCATTAACATGATTCACGAGGCTCAATCCGGGCATCCGGGCGGATCGCTTTCGGCGGCAGACCTTGTGGCAGCCCTGTATTTTGGTGAAATGAACGTAGACCCCCAAAACCCCAAGTGGGAGGATCGTGACCGCTTTATCCTTTCCAAAGGGCATGTGTGCCCCATTCAGTATTCTGCTCTTGCCATGCGGGGATTTTTCCCATGGGAAGTGGTACATACCCTGCGTCAGGAAGGCTCCATTTTGCAGGGACACCCGGATATGAAAAAATGCCCGGGAATTGATATCTCCACCGGCTCGCTGGGGCAGGGGCTTTCCTGCGGGGTCGGTATGGCTCTGGCCGGTAAGCGTGATAATCGAGATTACCGTGTATTCGCCCTGTTGGGTGATGGCGAATGCCAGGAAGGGCAGGTTTGGGAAGCGGCGCAGACCGCTGTGAAATACAGGCTGGATAATCTGGTGGTGTTTGTGGATAACAACCGCCTGCAGTGCGATGGCTGCTGCGATGAAATTATGCCCAGTGGCGATCTTGCCGAAAAGTTCCGTGCCTTTGGGTTTGATACCCACCGTATCAACGGCCACAGCATGGAGGAAATTGTGGAAACACTGGATAAAATCCGCGATAAAAAGGATGGGCTGCCCACCTGCGTGGTACTGGATACCGTGAAGGGCAAGGGTGTTTCTTATATGGAAGACGTAGTGGTTTGGCATGGAATGGCACCAAACGATGAGCAATACCGGCAGGCCATCAGTGAGCTGGAAGGAGGGCTTCGTGCATGAGCAAGACAGCGGTCATGGAGAAAATTGCCACCAGAGACGCTTTTGGCGCCGAAATTCTGGCTCTGGGCAAAGAGAATGAAAACATTTTTGTGGTGGATATTGACATCGGCAAATCTTGCAAAACCACCGATTTTTCCACCCAGCTGCCCCAGCAGCATGTCAACGTGGGCATCGCCGAGCAAAACGGCTGTGGTGTTGCGGTGGGGCTTGCCACAACAGGCAAGATTCCTTTTGTTAGCACCTATGCGGTGTTTGGCTCCTTGCGCATGGCCGAGCAGATTCGGCAGGAGGTTTGCTACCCCAACCTGAATGTAAAGATTGCCTGCTCCCATGGCGGGCTTACCCCCGCCAACGACGGTGCCAGCCACCAGTGCATTGAGGATATGGGTGTGCTCCGCACTCTGCCCAACATGACTGTGATTATGGGTGCGGATTATTATTCCACCCGCAAGCTGGTGCGTGCCGCGGCCGAATATAAAGGGCCGGTGTATTTGCGCTTTACCCGGGATGCGATTCCGGTGGTTTACACCGAAGAGGATTCCTTTGAAATTGGCAAGGCTAAAAAATTGCGGGATGGCACCGACCTTGGCATCATTGCCAACGGCGATACTCTCCACCTTGCCATAGAAGCTGCCAGAGAACTGGAAGAGCAGGGCATATCGGTAAAGCTTTATGATATGCACACCATCAAGCCGTTGGATACCGAGGCAGTCAAAGACTGTATGACCACAGGCAAAATTATCACAGTGGAAGATCATAACATCATCAATGGTCTTGGCAGTGCTGTCAGTGAAGTGGTGGCCGAGCTGGGAAGCTGTGTTGTGCGCCGCATTGGTGTGCAGGATCAATTTGGTCAATCCGCCCCTTACGAGCGCCTGCTGGAAATGAACGGCATCACCAAAGAAAATATAATTGCTACAGCCCAAGGGCTTTTGGGCCGATAAAAAGGAGAATAACAGCATGAACGAGAGAAGAGTGGCTTTGATTACAGGGGCAGGCTCCCCCAAGGGAATCGGCAGGGCAATCGCCTTGTATCTGGCAAAGGCAGGCTATGATATAGCGGTGGCCGATATGGATGCCGCCGGTGCCGATGCCGTGGCAGAAGAGGTTCGGGCACTGGGCAAAAATGCCGTGGGCATTGAGGCCAATGTTACCAACGAAACCAGTGTGTCCGCCATGGTGGAAACCGCTATTGAAAAGCTGGGGCAGGTGGATGTTCTGGTGAACAATGCAGGCATCACACAGCCTGTGACCGTGCTCAACACCACCTTGGAGGATTGGAACCGGGTTCTCACCGTTAACCTGACCGGCACCTTCCTTTGCTCAAAGGCAGTGCTGCCCCATATGCAAAGCCGCAAATACGGGCGCATTGTCAACATCAGCTCAGTTTCCGGCAAGCGGGGCGGCGGTGTTTATGGTGGCGCACATTATTCCGCAGCCAAAGCCGGTATCTTGGGTTTTGCCAAAGCACTGGCAAGAGAATGCGTTTTGGATGGCGTTACAGTCAACAGTGTATGTCCGGGGCTGATTGCCACCGAGATTCGCAAGGGTTTGCCCGAAGAAAAGGAAAGAGCCACTTGGAAGACTATCCCCATTGAGCGTCCCGGAACGGTGGAAGAAGTAGCTGCTGCTGTGGCCTTTTTGGCAAGCGAGGATGCCGGATACATCACCGGTGAGGATATCGATGTCAACGGCGGCTCCCACATGGATTAACCAACCCAGAGGAGGCAGTATATTGAAGATCGTCATATTGGACGGATATACATTAAATCCCGGTGATTTAAGCTGGGCAGGCTTTGAGAACTTGGGCGAGCTTTGCTGCTACGATCACACCCCGGAAAATGAGATTGTCAGCCGCATTGGCGGGGCCCAGTGTGTGATCACCAACAAGACCCCCATTACCCGTGCAACCTTGGAAAGCTGCCCCGATATTCAATATATTGGGGTGCTGGCTACCGGTTACAATGTTGTTGATACACTTGCGGCCAAGGAGCGGGGCATCCCTGTCACCAATATTCCTATTTACGGCACGGCGGCGGTTTCCCAATTTGCGTTTGCCCTGCTGCTGGAGCTGTGCCATCATGTGGCTCATCATGCCCAAACTGTTGAGCAGGGGCGCTGGGCGGGGAGCCGAGATTTTTGCTACTGGGATTATCCTCTCATAGAGCTGAGCGGAAAAACCATAGGCATTATCGGGTTTGGAAGAATTGGCCGTGCAACCGCCAAAATTGCGCAGGGCTTTGGCATGCAGGTTCTGGCCTATGATGAATATATCGACAAGACATTGGAAAACGAGAGTCTTCGGTATGTCAGTCTGGAAGAAATTCTGCGCTGTTCCGATGTGGTTTCTCTTCACTGCCCGCTGATGGATTCCACGAAAGGCATGATCAACAAGGATACCATCGCCAAAATGAAAGATGGTGCACTGCTGATCAACACCTCCCGTGGGCCGCTGATTGTAGAGGAAGATTTGAAAGAAGCGTTGGAAAGCGGAAAAATTGCGGGTGCGGCGGTGGATGTTCTGGAAAAAGAACCGCCCCGGGATGGAAGCGTTTTGATTGGTGCTAAAAACTGTATTGTCACCCCCCACATTGCATGGGCGCCCCGAGAAGCCAGAACACGGCTGATGGCTGTGGCGGTTGAAAATTTAGCCGCCTTTTTGCAGAACAAGCCACAAAATGTTGTGAACTAACTCTTATTCAACCGGTCCGGAAAACTCAAACTCCTTCATAATAGGGAAAAAGCTGTCCAAACTGGGCGGCTTTTTCTCTGTTTAAAGGAGATGATAGAAGAGAATACAGGCGGCAATCTAAATATACTCAAACCTACCTGTTGTGATAGGACTTTGGACACACTGGGTTATATGGTAGAAAGCCCACCAAAGGCATGGGAAATTCTTGACAAGATGGCCGGACATGCAGTAGACTGGGAATACCCTTTCGGGGGTTTTCCATGAAATGGATACCATAGGAGGCACATGGTTTTGAAGCGTTTTCTTAGTATACTGGCCGCAGGGCTGGTTTTTCTTACCGGTGTAGGGTGTAAAGGGGCGGATCAGCCCCCGGAGCAGTCGGATAAGCTTTCTGTTTGTGTGAGCTTTTACCCCATGTATGATTTTGCCGCCAAAATCGGCGGGGAGCATGTCTCGTTGACCAATCTTGTCCCCGCAGGCACCGAGCCCCACGATTGGGAACCTCGGCCGGCGGACATAGCGGCTTTGGAAAAGGCCGATGTATTCATTTATAATGGTGCCGGCATGGAGCATTGGGTGGATGGTGTGCTGGATGCTCTTTCAACCGAAAAGCTGGTGATTGTGGAAACTTCCCACGGGCTGACACAGGCCACAGAGCAGAAGGACGAGCATTCGGACGAAGAAGAGGATGATCACGGTGGCTTAGACCCTCATGTGTGGCTGGACCCGGTGCTGGTCAAGGAGCAGGCGGTGGCCATCCGGGATGCCTTTGTGAAGGCTGACCCGGAGCATCAGGCGGATTACGAAAGCAATTACCAGACCTTTGTGGGGCAGCTGGACGAGCTGGATCAGGAGTTCCGAAAGACTTTGGAACCCCTGCCAGGTAAAGATATTGTGGTGGCCCATGCGGCCTTTGGCTACCTTTGCCGTCGGTATGGGCTCAATCAGGTGGCGGCTGAGGGCTTTTCCCCGGATTCCGAGCCGGGGCCTGCCCAGCTTTCCAAGCTGATCTCTTATGCCCGGGAGCATCAGATTCGGGTGATCTTTTTTGAAGAGCTGACCTCGCCCAAGGTGGCGGAGGTTATAGCCCGGGAGATTGGGGCCGAAACAGCGGTGCTCAACCCGCTGGAGGGGTTGACCCCTGAGCAGGAAGCGGCGGGGGAGGATTATTTTTCGGTGATGCGCCGTAATTTGGAGGCACTAAAGCTTGCCTTGGAATAGAGGGAAAATCGATGCAGCCTGTTGTGAATATAGAAAAGGTTTCCTTTGATTACAGCGGCCGTTCGGTGCTGGAGGATATTGATTTGGCGCTGTATGCCGGGGATTTTGCGGCCTTGATCGGCTCCAATGGTGCGGGGAAAAGCACCCTGTTCAAGCTGATTTTGGGGGAGCTGACCCCAAAGGCGGGCCATATTTCCATTTTGGGGCAGGATACCGAACGCTTTCATGATTGGCCTAAGATCGGGTATGTCCCCCAGAGCGGGCTTTCCGGTATGGCGGATTTCCCTGCCACAGCGCTGGAGTTGGTGCAGGCCAATCTCTATGCCAAAATCGGCTTTCTGCGCCGGGCGACCCGCCAGCACCGGGAACTAGCCCTAGAGGCGCTGGAAAAGGTGGGCATGCGGGACTATGCGGGGCGCATGATCGGCCAGCTCTCGGGCGGTCAGCAGCAGCGGGTTCTCATTGCCCGGGTGCTGGTGAACAACCCGGCGGTTCTGCTGCTGGATGAACCGGTCACCGGCATGGATGATAATGCTGCCCGCCAGCTTTATGCCCTTTTGCAGGAGCTGAACCGGCAGGAGGGGCTGACGATCCTCATGGTGACCCACGATCTGGAAAAAGGCACCCGCATAGCGGGGCGTGTTTTTTGTTTGGAGTGCGGTTCGGTGGTGGAGCTGAGCCGGGATCAGTTGGAGCATGAGCTGAGCCACCGGCATACCCATCCGCAAAGAGAGGGAGAATGCAATGCTTGAATTTGAATTTATGCGGCGGGCCTTTTTGGCCGGTTTGCTTTTGGCGGTGATCATTCCCTGCATTGGAATTATAGTGGTGCTCAAGCGCCTTTCCATGATTGGGGATGCTCTCTCCCACACCTCTCTGGCGGGGGTGGCGGCGGGGCTGATTATGGGCATCAATCCTATTGTGGGCGCTATGACAGCCTGTGTGGCGGCGGCTCTGGGAATTGAGGCCATCCGCAAAAAAATTCCCCGCTACAGTGAAATGGCGGTGGCTATTGTCATGTCGGCCGGGGTGGGGCTGGCCGGGGTGCTTTCTGGGTTTGTTTCCAATTCCTCCAGCTTCAACAGCTTTTTGTTCGGCAGCATTGTAGCCATCAGTGATTTTGAGCTGGCTTTGGTGGTGGGTGTCAGTGCCGCTGTGCTGCTCGGCTTTTTTCTGCTTTTTAAGGAGCTTTTTTATGTAACACTGGATGAAAAAGCCGCCCGGTTGGCCGGTGTTCCGGTTAAGCTTGTCAATTTCATCTTCACCATCCTCACGGCTGTGACCGTTTCGGTGGCGGCTCGGACTGTGGGGGTGCTGATTGTCTCCTCCATGATGGTGATTCCGGTGGCCTGTGCTATGCAGGTGGCGGGCAGCTTTAAAACAACGGTATGGGCCTCTGCGGGCTTTGGGGTACTGTTCACCATGATTGGGCTTACGGTTTCTTACTATGGCCAGCTTCGGCCGGGTGCCACCATTGTTTTGGTGGGTGTTGCGGGGCTTTTGCTGGTCTTTTCGGGCAAGGCGCTTTTCCGGGTGGCCCGAGCCAAAAACTAGAGAAAGCCCCATGCGGGGAGCAAAATTTTCGTTACCGAAAATCCCCGCAGGCAATTGACAGGCAGGTGGTTTTAGGGTATACTGTTAAAGCAACAGCAAGTCCGCTGTATGGGCCCATAGCTCAGTTGGGAGAGTGCCGCGTTCGCAATGCGGAGGTCGAGGGTTCGAACCCCTTTGGGTCCACCATCGTCTTTTATGGATGCCTTACAGATTTTGCTTTGATAAATGGGGATATAGCTCAGCTGGTTAGAGTGCTCGCTTCACATGCGAGAGGTCGTGGGTTCGAGCCCCTCTATCCCTACCAAAAAGATTGCTTAAACATTGTGTTTAAGCAATCTTTTTTATGTATTAACTAAGCCATTTATTTGTGGGTAAGATAGAATCGCTGGTGTTTGCTTGGGTTGAACAGGCACTCTCTGAAACACACATTATAACACGTTGACCCTCAAATTGCCCCCCAAAGCAAGCGGAAAAAAGTTCTCTCAATGGCACTTCTCAAATCTTGAGTCTTGTTTTCGGTGGTGTGAGTATATATTTTTAGCGTGATGCGTCAATTGAAGTTTCTTTCTCTCGATCAAAACCCCATTCTCTTAAAAGGAGGCCGATCCGCTTTGCAGATGATGACCCCCAGACTGCTGCTTAGAGAATACAAACCCGAGGATTTCCCCTTTTTTCGGGACGTTTATATGGATGAAGAAGTCATGCGATATGCCTATATGGATGCTTATAAAACCGAGCAGGAGGCTCGGGAGGGCTTTGAAAAGCTTTTGCCGGGTGCCGCCGGAGAAAAGAGTTTTTATGAATGGACCATTGTTGAGCAAGCCACCGGCCTTTATGTCGGCTCCGCCATGATGGAAGTGCAGATGAAAAACCAGTATGGCGGGTTCGGCGAGCTGGGGTATTTTCTGCTCAAGGAATTCTGGGGCAAGGGCTATGCCACTGAAACTGCCCGGGCTTTGATTGCCCTTGGATTTGATCAGCTGGGATTTCATCGGGTTTGCGCCAGCTGCAACGCCGCCAATAACGATTCGGCTCATGTTTTGGAAAAAGCGGGTATGCGCCATGAAGGCGTTTTGAGAGCTGTCCGCTGTAAAAACGGCCTTTGGCAGGATGAAATCCGCTATAGCATTCTGGCGGAGGAATGGGAAAAAGCCTAAGGGTAAAATAAAGAGAAAACCGGGTTAAGCGTCTCCTGCTTAACCCGGTTCCAGTTTATCAAACAAGTCCCGCTGGGACTTGTTTGAGGGAAGAAAAATTTGAAATAAAAGGTAGTTCTTTCTTTTCCCTTGCAAAAGAAAGAACCAAAGAAAACGGCTCTTATATCAAAGCATTCCGCTGGATGCGTCCAGCGTCCAAAGACGCTGCCTTTGGAAACCGCAAACCTTTTGAAAAGGTTTGATCCAAACGTTGATTTTCTTGACAGCCTAGCCTGATTCTGTCTATTCAGGCATGTATTTCTTTTTGCTTCCCCAGTGTTTCGTTCATACTGCCGGTGCGGTAGCCCTGCATATCCAGTGTCACATAGCTGAAGCCGTATTCCTTCAGCTTGGTATACACCGTTTCACGGGCAGAAGGCTCCATGATTTTCTCAAACTCTGCCGATGCAATTTCAATCCGGGCCAAATCCCCGTGAATTCGCACCCGCACCTGCCGAAAGCCCATATCCAGCAGAAGCTGTTCCGCCTGATCCACCCGGTGGAGCTTCTCTTCCGTGATGGATTGCCCATAGACAAAGCGGGAAGAAAGGCAGGCAAAGGATTGCTTATCCCATGTGGGCAATCCCAACTGCCGGGATAAAAAGCGAATCTCCTCCTTGTTCAGCTCGGCATACCGCAATGGGCTTTTAACCCCCAGCTCAGCCACCGCCTGCAAGCCGGGGCGGTAATCCCCCATATCGTCCATATTGGAGCCCTCGGCAATATGCAGAATCCCATTTTGCTGGGCGATCTCGCCGATCTTGGTGAATAGCTCCTGCTTGCACATATAACAGCGGTTCACCGGATTGCTGGAAAAGCCCTCGATGTTCAGCTCCTCGGAATCGCAGAGTATATGCCGTATGTTTTTGGCGGCGGTAAACGCCATGGCCTCTTTCAGCTCCCGCTGGGGAAAGGAGCAGGAACGGGCTGTAACGGCAATGACCCGATCCCCCAGAGTATCGTGGGCCACCTGCAACAAAAAGGTGGAATCCACGCCGCTGGAAAAGGCAACCGCCACGCTGGAAAGCTCCCGCAGATAATTTTTGAGTTTTTCTAATTTTTCCAATGCATCCATTTTCAGCACTCCTGACAAAACAGCTATGAAGGCGGGCGCTTTTAGCACCATGACGCTTTCATAGCTGTCTTTTTTTCTGTATTTTTATGGGCTCATTGCTGTTTGATCCATAGGAAAAGCCCTTCTGCGGGCTCTGTGGAGTGCTTCGTGCAAACTCACAGCCTGTCAATAGTATACTATACCCATAGGTTTTGTGTCAAGATGACTAATCCAACATGGAAACACTGATGCTCCTGCGGCGGCAGCTCAGAAGATACTGATTGAGAGCGGGCATACAGCGCTGAAGCAGAAACTGCTCCTCGCCGGAGCAGGAACCCGCAGAAGGGCAGAGGCTATCCAGCCGCTTCTGGGCTGCCAGATTGGAAACCCCAAAGCAAGTGGTCAAATCTCGCCGAGTCAGGGTATTCTGCTGGGAGCGGGGGTGATGGGCGGCAAGATATTGCACCAAAACCTCCGGCATCAAAAGCTGAGCGGCAAAAAAATGGGCCTCAATCTCCTGCAAAGGGCCATCCTCGGTGTGTTCCAGATAGATATGCCCGATCTCGTGAGCCAAGGTCCAATTGATGCGCCGATCGTTTTTTTGTGTATGGTCATAAAGAACAACCCGTGTGTTCCCCCATACCAGCGTTCCCCCATCCAGCCAATGAAGCGAGCTGGTGAGCAGGGAACAGGGTGTGTGGGTCAGGCGGGCATAGTTTTGAAGGGAATCAATGAGAACAGGCCGGTCAAAGGTGAGAGAACGCACGTCAGTTTGCAGGGCAGCTTTATTCTGTCTGAGCAGAAGCTGTGTTGCCAGCCTTCTGCATCTTTCAAAGTCAGGCTTCATTCATCCTTTTCCTCCGGCATTCCTTTAGCTTTGAGATAAAGGTCAATGGTTTTCTCAAAAAGGTCAATGATTTCCTGCCGCTGCTGTGGCGGAATATCCACGGCCTTGCGGGCCAAAAGCAGCAACTTGCGTTCATCGCCGGTCATAGGCGAAGCCTCTTCGCCGGAATGCCCCAGCAGATAGTTGGGGTCAACCTCAAAGATGCCGCAGAGCCGGGTGATCATCTCCATATTGGGCTGGGCACTGCCCTTCTCCCATTTGGCCACCGACTGCTGGGTGACTTGGAGTTTTTCGCCTAATTCCGTTTGTGAAAGGCCTTTTTCGATACGAAGCTGTTTAATTTTGGTACCAAGCATGTGATACACCCCCAGCACAGTATACAACTAAACGGAGTAAATTGCAAATAGAAAAACAACAAATATATGTTTTTATACTTGAAAACAACTTTAGGTTGTTGTATAATAGAAATATAAAAAGAACGTTTGTTTCGATAAGGAGCTTGCTATGTGTCAGCAGTGCCAGAAAACGCCCTGCGCCAATCGATGCCCCAATGCACCCAATCCGGCCGTGCTTCTCCGGTGTGGTCGTTGTGGGGAAAGCATTGGAGCAGGGCAGCGGTATTACGATTTTGCCGATCAATGGATTTGCACCGGGTGTTTGGAGGAATGGGCGGCCACATACCTCCGTTGTGCCGGTTCTGAAATGGGGTACAAAAAGAGGAAGGCATTCGGCGAAGAATGAGGGAGGAAAACCATGGAAAATCACTGGATACGGTATGTCAACAGCGCCCGGGTAACACCGGCTTTTTCCCGCCGGGGCACGGTAGCCTTGGCTTTGGAGCTGGATTGGGGCCAGCAGCAAAGTATACTGGAGCTTGGTGCAGAAGAATTCCGGGAAAGGGCCATGCCTCTTTTGGGCTATCCCAGGGAGCACCCACGGCTTACCCCGCTTCGGGAGCTGTTTTGCCATGGGCAAAGGGTATTGCTCTACCGGTTGGGTGAAGGGGGGCGGGCAGCCCAGTGCTCCTTTGGATTTGCCCGATATAAAGGAGCCCGGGGCAACGCTCTCAGTGTGACCGTGGTTCGTTGGGGGGAGGAGCATCCGGGGTTTTGTGTGGCAACCCGGCTTGAAAATAAGCTGGTGGATTTTCAAACGGTTCTTTCTGCTTCCCAGCTGGAGGATAACGATTATGTTCTGTGGAACCGGGAGGCTTTGCTCCAGCCGGTGGAGCGGCTCCCCTTTATAGGCGGAGAAAACCCTCCACCAGCCGGAAAAGGCGAGTATCGGGCTTTTTTGGAGGAGGTGGAAAGCCATCCCTTTCACATTCTGGGGTGCTGTTCCCCTGTGAGAGAGGTGCAGGATTTATTCATCCGCTTCACCCGTTGGATGCGGGAGCGGGAGGGCGCGCTGTTCCAGACCGTTTTGCCGGGCAGAGAAAAGGCCACACTGGGGGTTTTGCCGGTGAAAGCAAGCAGGCAGGGGCAATCTCCCGATTTGCTGGTTCCGTGGATCAGTGGGATTTTGGCCTCCTCTTCTTATGGGAAGAGCTGTGAAGGCTTTGCTTATGATGGAGAGTATTACCCCGACCGGCCGCTCTTTCTGCACTGTGATTCTGTGGGGCTTATGCTGGCACCTGAATCGCCACAGCCCGCAAGGGGGCCAAGCAGTCTGAAAAGCAGTGCGGCTCTGGGGCTGGCAGATCAAATCGCCAATGACATGGGTGTTCTCTATAACCGCTGGTATCTTGGCGGCGCCCATGCCCATAAAAGGGATAAGCAGTTGGAAGAAAAGCTTGGGCACTATTTGTGTGAGCTTGAGGAACAGGGTGTTCTGGAGGCGGGCCTTCACACAAGGCTTGTTCTAAGCCGGGGCTATGGAGAGGATACCCCGGAGATAACCTTTCCGGTGCAGGCCCCGGGAGAAGAATGCTTTTGGATCACCATGATTATTTATTGAGGAGGGATAACATGCCTGGAATTGGAGCCATGCAGGATACCATTGAGGAATATGAAGCAAGCTGCCGGAGTGTGCAGCAGCGCATACACCAGCTTAATGAGAAAATTGCGGCCTGCCCTGTTGGGACAACCCAAAAGCTGCTCATTTCCCGCCGGGCAAGGCTATATTTGTGCCTGTGGGATATGCAGTATGCCATCCGGGAGATGGCGGCCTATATCCGCTAAGCATATGAATCTAAAAAATGGGGGAATGCGTTCTGCGCACTTTTATTGTCAACTACTGGTTGGAGCTGGTGTTTGGAATGATCACTTCTTGGATGGGGCTTGCATATCATAAGCTGATAAAAAAGTTTCAAACAGCGAAAACCGAGCAGGAAGCCATGCAAAATGGTATGCAGGCCTTGCTGCGGGATCGGATTATACAGACCTATAACCATTATACCGCCGAGGGCAGATGCCCGATTTATGCCCGGGAGAATCTTTTGGATTTGTACAAGGGGTACCATGCTCTGGGCGGCAACGGAACCATCACACATTTGGTGGAGGAGCTGCAAAAGCTGCCCACTGAAATACGAAATGGAAAGGACGATGCAGAGTGGTTGATCTAACCCAATTTATCCATCCGGAGCTGCTGATTTTGGTTCCGGTGCTTTATATCATTGGCCATTTTCTCAAGAAATCCAGCTTTTTGCCCGATCACTACATTCCCTTGGCCTTGGGTGCGGCAGGTATTGTGCTTTCGCTGCTGCGGGTGCTCTCCACAGAAAGCATCACCGGTTGGCAGCAGGGCATAGCGGCTGTATTCAATGGCATCGTGCAGGGCATTCTTTGTGCAGGGGCCAGCGTTTATGCCAATCAGCTGATCCGCCAGCAGGAAAAAGGGAAGGAAGAACAGAAAAAATGAACCCTATTGTGGTATTGGATGCCGGTCACGGCGGCAAAGACCCCGGCGGGCTCAGTGGAAGCCGCTTGGAAAAGGACGATACCCTTCGCTTGGCACTGGCGGTGGAAAAGGTTCTGGAAAAAAGTGATGTGCAAGTTCTCCAGACCCGGAACAGTGACCAAGCGGTTTCATTGGAGCAGCGCAGTGCCTTGGCCAATAAAGCCGGGGCGGCGCTGTTTGTATCCCTCCATCGGAACAGCTTCTCCCACCCCCAGGCCCACGGGAATGAAGTGTGGATTTACCCCGGGTGCCCCGAGACAACCCGGCAGTTTGCGCAGAATATTCATCAAGCCTTATGCCGGGTAGGCACCACGGCGGATCGTGGTGTAAAAGAGGGGAACTACCACGTTCTGCGGGAAACCCATATGCCTGCCATTCTGGTGGAATTGGGCTTTATCTCCAACAGTGAGGATAACAGCCTGTTTGACCTGCATCTGACAGCTTACGCCAAGACGATAGCGGAGGAAATCTGCCGCTATTTTTCCTTGGAGACAGCTCTGCCGGAGAAAGAGCAGCTGCTCTACCGGGTGCAGGCAGGTGCCTTTGCCAATAAAAGCAACGCTTTGAATATGCAAAGGCTATTGCAGGAAAAGGGATTCCCGTCCATTGTTGTGCAGGATGTAAAGCCCTCCTAACCCAAAATAAGGCCCCCTTTCAGAGTTTTATACTCTGGGAGGGGGCTTTCGGCTGTGTGAAAACTAAAAGTGTTAAGAGGCACAGTCGTTTTGTTCCATAATTTTTCCTGAATCGAATTCATTTGGACCCAGGAATACCATTTATTGTGCCGCTTCGGCACAATACGGGGGGAAAATGGGGGCATGGGATGCTCCCCATAGAGCTTGTTGATTTTTATAGAGCCAGCAGGTTTTTTCGGCAGGCGCTGACCGGATACCATGCACAGTCGGCACAGATATCATCCATAACGGTGCCGGTGATTCGGGAGCGGATTTCCTCGATAAGCGCATCGTAAGTATAGGTCTTTTCCTGCAAAGCAAAGTGAGAGGTCACTTTGCTGTCGTAGCGCAGGACTTTTTCCTGATAGCGGCAAAGCCCTTCGCCCAGCTTGTGTGGGCAGGCGGAGCAGATATCATCTGTGGAAAAAGTCAGCTTAATTTCGGTGCCCCGGTGGTTTCGGAGGCGGTCTGTTACCCGGTTCATGTTGGCTACAAATTCTTCGCTGTAACCCCGGCCGCTGTAGCCTTGGGTACAGAGCAGATGATGTGGTCTCAGCTTCATGCCGGTACACGCTTTTGTAGGAGTGTTTTGCATTTTACTCCCAGCCAGCCGGATAGCAATATCTTGATGGCAGCGGTGGGCAGAAAGGGAAGAACAGCCTTGGCAAAGGCGGCGGCAAGCCCCAGCCCGGTCACAGCGCTGAACATGAACATACCGCAGAGATAATTGACCACCGCACCCAGCACAAGCCCCGACCACAGCCAGACCTTGCCACCCTTTTCAGCGCCGATTCCGGCTAAAAGGGCCATAAGGGGGAAGGATAAGATAAATCCGCCGGTGGGCCCAAACACAATGCCGAGGCCGCCGGTAAAGCCGGCAAAAACCGGGAGCCCTACAGCGCCTAACAGTGCATAAACCAGAGCGGAGAAAGCCCCCCGTTTAGACCCCAGCACAATCCCCACAAATGGGATACAAAAGGTCTGCATGGTCATGGGAATCAGAGGCAGAGGAATGGTAACCTGAGCCATAGCGCAGGTGAAAGCGGTAAAAATGCCAATCAGGCAGAGATCGCGGGTGGTAATTTTCTGTTTCGACATGGGTTGTCTCCTTTTTATGGTTTGGTAGTATCGGTTAGAGGTGAGAGAGAAACTTCCCCGGCTCTTACAGCGACGGTTTGTCCCTGCCGATTGCGCACCAGCAGACTACCAGCGTCATCTAGGCCCACTGCGGTTGCCTCAAAGCTTTCCCGAGGCAGATGAACCACGATCTCCTTGCCAATGATAAACAGCCTTTGGGTGTAGGCCTCTAAAATTTCCTGCCGTTTACCAGAGAGAAAATCCAGAACCACGGCTTCCAACTGATTGAGAATTTCCGCCGCCAGCTGGTTTCGTATGCCACGGCCTGCACGGAGCGGTGCCAAGGTGGCGGCAATGCTCTCCACCTCCTCGGCCACAGCGCCGGTATTGACGCCGATTCCCACAACCACACTTTCCACCGTTCCCATTTCGGCCGAAATCAAACCCTCAGTGAGAATCCCGCAAAGCTTTTTTCCCTCATAAAAAATATCGTTGACCCATTTGATGTGAGTTTCCAGCCCGCAGACCTGCCCAATGGCCCGATATACCGCTAAAGCGGCGCACACAGTCAGCAGGGGAACCTCCTCCAAAGCAATCTGCGGCCGGAGCAAAACGCTCAGATAAATGCCCTGCCCTGCCGGGGAATGAAAGGTTCTGCCCAAGCGCCCTCGGCCCTGGGTTTGCTCGTTGGCAATTACGGTATGCCCATCCGGGAGCAGGGCGGTATCCAGCGCCTTGAGGTAAGCGTTGGTGGAATCCACTGTATCCAGCAGAACAAGGCTTTGGCCGATTTTTTCGGTTTTCAGAGCGTCGGCAATGCTCTGGCGGGATAAGCCGTCGCTCCCAGCCAGCAGCCGGTAGCCGCTGTTTGGCAAAGCCTCAATTTCATGGCCTTTTTCCCGAAGGGTATTAATCCCTTTCCAAATAGCTGTTCGGCTGACACCCAAGGCTTTTGCCAGTTCGCCGCCGGTTATCAGCTGCCCTTTGCTTTGCTCCAAAAGATATAAAAGCTTTTCCTGAAGCATGACCCAGTCTCCTTTTGTTTTAACTGGGCTTTATGATAAAGGAAAAAAATAGAATTGTCAACTTTAAATTTATTTTTAGTTAACAATTCTATGGGGATATTGCAGCTGCTTTATAAATTCAAACTTTTGGCACTTGACAGAGTGGTGAAGAATGCATATACTGAAATCATAGCCACCCCTCCGGGGTGTAGTGGTAAAGGAGCCAATATGAATACAGAACAGAAGAAAGCCATTACCGCACTGAAAACCTGCCGTGGCCAGATTGAAGGCATCATCGCCATGATTGAAGAGGGCCGCTACTGCATTGATATCTCCAATCAGATCATGGCTTCTCAGGCGGTTTTAAAGCGTGCCAACAAGCTAATTCTGGCACAGCACATGTCCCACTGTGTGCTCAGTGCTATGCAGAATGAGGATCAAGCCCAGCATAAATTAGAAGAAATTCAGGAAATTATCAATAAGCTGCTGTAACAGGCGGCTGTGAGGAGGCAGATGTTATGAACGAAGTTAAAACCCTGAAAATAGCCGGGATGACCTGTGCCGCCTGCTCGGCCCGGATTGAAAAGAGCCTGGGCCGGAAGGAAGGCGTTTCCAAGGCAACGGTTAATTATGGCTCGGAGCAGGCTGTGGTGGAATTTGACAGCACAGTGGTCACACAGGAGCAGTTAGAGGAAACAGTGACTAAGCTGGGCTATTCGGTGGTGCACCAAACCGCAAAGGCCACTCTGCGCATCACCGGGATGACCTGCGCCGCCTGTTCCTCCCGGCTGGAAAAGGCATTGACACGCCGTGAAGGGGTGCAGTCTGCCTCGGTTAATCTGGCCAGTGAAAAGGCCGTGCTTGTATACGACCCGGCTGTGGTGGATACCGCCGCACTGATCGAAACAGTGCGCAAAACCGGTTATGGTGCGGCTCTGGATGAAATGGTCAGCGAGGATGCCGTAGCGGCCATCAAGGCCAAAGAAGCCTCTTCTCTGCGCCGGGATTTGATTATCAGCATTGTTCTCAGTGCCCCGATGCTGCTGGGCATGATTCTTTCCTTTGCAGGTATTCACAATGACTTTGCAAAATTTTTGCACACGCCGTGGGTTCAGCTGGTTCTGACCACTCCTGTGCAGTTCTATATTGGGCGGCGCTTTTACCGCAGTGCCTTCAACGCTCTGCGGGGCGGCAGTGCCAACATGGATGTGCTTGTCTCCATGGGCACCACGGCGGCCTATCTTCTTAGCGTTTACAACGGCTTTATCGCCCCCACCGATATGACCCACATGGGCATGAAGGAAATCTATTTTGAATCCGCCGCCGTGATTATTACCCTGATTCTGCTGGGCAAATATTTGGAGCAATCCGCTAAGGGCCGCACCGGCGAAGCCATTAAAAAGCTCATGAGCTTGGGGGCCAAAACCGCACGTGTATTGCGTGAAGGCAAAGAATACGACATTCCTTTGGAGGAGGTCGCCGTTGGGGATTTGCTGGTGGTTCGCCCCGGTGAAAAGGTTCCCGTAGATGGTGTGATCACCTCTGGACATTCCAGCCTCGATGAATCCATGCTCACCGGTGAGAGCATCCCGGTGGATAAAAGCGTGGGTGATGTGGTTGTTGGCTCCACCATCAACAAGTTCGGCGCTTTCCAGTTCAAGGCCACCAAAATCGGCAAGGATACCGCTCTTGCCCAGATTATCCGCATGGTGGAAGAGGCGCAGGGCAGCAAGGCTCCAATCCAAAAGGTGGCGGATACGGTTTCCGGTATCTTTGTGCCGGTGGTGATCGGTATCGCCATTTTGACCTTTATTCTCTGGTGGGCTTTTACCGGCGATGTGCAAAGAGCGCTGATCAACGCTGTATCGGTGCTGGTTATTGCCTGCCCCTGTGCGCTGGGTCTGGCCACGCCTACAGCCATTATGGTGGGTACCGGGCTGGGAGCGCAGAATGGTATTTTGATTAAGGGCGGCGAATATCTTGAAAATGCCGGCAAGGTGGATACTGTGGTGCTGGATAAAACCGGTACTATTACCAAGGGTAAGCCGGAGGTCACCGACATACTTCCTGTGGGGGATATATCCTCCCAAGAGCTTCTGCGGTTGGTCGCAGCTGGTGAAAAGCCCTCCGAACACCCATTGGGTCAGGCTATTGTGCAGGGAGCAGGCGAGGAGCCTCTGCCGGAGGCTGTGGATTTTGCCGCTATACCCGGCCGTGGTGTTTCCGCCACAGTAGAAGGCCGTGCACTCCTGATCGGAACTCGTGCGCTTATGGAAGATAGAGGCATTGAGGTTGCTTCCATTGAAGAAAAGCTGACCGGCTTGGAAGATCAGGGCAAAACCGCTATGCTGATTGCAGGGGATGGAGCCCTTTTGGGCATCATTGCTGTGGCCGACACCATCAAGGCCAGCTCGGCTAAGGCTGTGGCACAGCTTAAAAAGATGGGCATCGAGGTTTATATGATGACCGGCGACAATGCCCGCACAGCACAGGCCATTGCCGCTCAGGCAGGAATCGATCATGTAATGGCACAGGTTCTGCCACAGGATAAATCCGCCCGGGTGGAGCAGCTCAAAAGCCAAGGCAAGATGGTGGCCATGGCGGGTGACGGCATCAACGATGCCCCGGCTCTTGCCGCTGCCCAAATTGGCATGGCCATCGGAACAGGTGCGGATGTTGCCATTGAGGCGGCGGCAATCACCCTCATGAGTGGTGAACTGACTGCAATCCCGGCGGCCTTGCGGCTTTCCAGACAGACGATGCGTAAAATTAAACAAAATCTGTTCTGGGCTTTTATCTACAATGCAATAGGCATTCCCTTTGCCGCATTGGGGTATTTAACACCCATTATTGCAGGCGGTGCCATGGCCTTTAGTTCGGTTTCTGTGGTGACCAATTCCCTCAGCCTGAAAAGATTCAAGCCTTGACTTGATGGTATCTTAATGTTAATATATAAACAAAACAAGTCTGCAAAGCAATCCGAATTTGTTCAAAATTGGTATATAAAGCAAATGTAATTATAGCGTTGTGAAATATTTGGGCAATGTTTACTGAAATCTGCCAATTTTTCTCTCCATAAATTGCGACTCCTACTCATTTACATGCTTAATTTCATATGGTACAATATGAAATAGGAATGGATAGGAGATTGGAGGAGATTTTGGTGAAAATTTCGACAAAGGGCCGGTATGGTTTGCGTATTATGCTGGAATTGACTTTGGCTTACCAGAAGAATCTGGTAACGGTTCGCCAGATTGGCAGAAATCAGGAAATTTCCGAAAAATACATTGAGCAGATCATCAGCATGCTCCATAAGGCTGGATTGGTTCAAAGCCAACGAGGTGCCCAAGGGGGTTACCGGTTGGCAGCTCCGCCAGAAACTATTTCGGTGGGTGCCATTCTGCGTGCAACTGAGGGAGGCCTTGATCCGGTTAAATGCACCGATGCCCAAAAAGGCTGGATTTGCGAGCGGATGGGCCTTTGCTCCACCGAGCAGGTATGGCGTGATATCAAAAATGCTGTGGAAGATGTGGTGGATAACATCCAGCTTTCCAGCCTGATTGAGGATGAAGCCAGAGAGGAACCGTTCGAGCTGGGCTATTTGGCCTGACCCCGTATCCCCCAAGTATATCCCACAGATAGGCAAAAGCAGGCAGCGATCTGCGCAGGCTGTAGACATAACTGCCTTAGCTTGAAAATTTTATGGTTTTGATGCGTAATTCTTCCGCAGTCGAATTAATTTCGACGCAGGAATCCCACTTTTTGCGCCGGAGCGGCGCAATCCGGGGGGAATATGGGGGCATTGGATGCCCTCCATAGAGATATGGACTTTTGTTTACACTCTCAGTAGGCAGCACCCTGTGGCCTTAAATAACCCCTAAGCCTCCCGTTTCCCTTTTTGGGGAACCGGGAGGCTTTCTTAGAGAGCATTGTGCTGTTTGAGCCTCAACTGAAAATGGAGGAAAACCCTTTGAAGCAATCCCAGAAAATATCGGAAGCTCCCTATGCGCTCTCCCCGCAGGAAAAGGAGGTGCTGCAAGCATTCCCGGAACCTTTGCTGAACTGGTACGATAAGAATGCCCGGGTGCTTCCTTGGCGGAGCGATCCCCAGCCCTATTGGGTTTGGATTTCGGAGATTATGCTCCAGCAAACCCGGGTGGAGGCAGGCCTACCTTACTTTATCCGTTTTGTCCGGGAGCTGCCGGATGTTGCGGCGTTGGCGGCGATTCCTGAAGAACAGCTTTTAAAGCTGTGGGAGGGGCTGGGGTATTACAGCCGGGCCCGTAATCTCCAGAAAGCAGCCCGTATGGTCATGGAGCAGCATGGGGGAGAGCTGCCGGGGGATTTTCAGGCGCTTGAGGCCCTGCCGGGAATCGGCACTTATACAGCGGGAGCCATTGCCTCCATTGCTTTTGATAAGCCTGTTCCCGCAGTGGATGGCAATGTTTTGCGGGTAGTGCTTCGATTGCTGGATAACACAGCCGATAGCTCATTGCCTGCCGTGAAAAAGGCCGTGGGAGAATGGATTACCCGCGTGATCCCACACGATCGGCCGGGGGATTTCAACCAAGCCATTATGGATTTGGGGGCTGGGATATGCCTGCCCAAGGCTCCGAAATGCCTTGCCTGCCCGGCATCCGCTTTTTGCCAGGGTTATGCCAATGGCACAGCCCCTTCCTTGCCGGTAAAGCCGGAAAAGAAGCCGAGAAAGCAGGTTGCCAGAACGGTGTTAGCGGTGGTCTGCAAGGGGCGTATTCTCCTGCAAAAGAGGCCGGACAAAGGATTGCTGGCAGGGCTTTGGGAGCTGCCCGGCTTTGAAGAACCGCTGGATAGCGGGCAGGTGGAGCAAAAAATCGGGGAGTGGGGGCTTGCTGTTTCTGCACCCCAGCTCATAGGGCAGGCAAAGCATGTATTCAGCCATGTGGAGTGGCATATGACTGGTTGGCTCCTTGAGCCGGAGGAGCCGTGGGAGGTTCCACCCGGCCTTTTCACAGAGGAACCACTCCAAACCGTGTGGGCCGATTCCCGGGAGCTGGCGGAAAACTACACCCTGCCCAGTGCTTTTGCCGCCTATCGGCAGGCAGTGGAAGAGGCGCTGGAAGAACGCCTGTAAGGCAGCACAACAATAGCCCCGGCACAGATTATCGAAGAAGGTGGTTGAAGTTTGAGTCAACCCTTTTCAAAGGTTTGTGGTTTTCAAAGGCAAAGCCTATGGCCGCTTGCTGCAGTAAGTGGAATTCCCTGATAGAAAGGCTGTTTTCTTTGGTCCTTTCGTTTGCAAGGGAAAAGAAAGAATAAGCGGGCGATTCCCACCAAGCTTCCCTCAAAAAAGTCCCGGGGGACCTTTTTGATAAGCTAAACCCCGGCACAATTCTGTGCCGGGGTTATTCTGTCAGAATAGATTCAGCCCATTTACACAAGCTGGCGGGAAAGCTCGCCCAAGCCTGCCTCAAAGTTAACGCCGCAGCGGTCATCTGTCTTGGCGGCGTAAGTGCGCTCAATGGCGGCAACGGTAAAATCAACGGCAATCTGCCCGGCGGCTTGCAGCGGTTTTCCGGCCATGAGAGCGGCCAGAAGGGCACTGCCGAAAACATCTCCGGTACCGTGATAATAGCCGGGAATCTGGCCTGCCATGGCATAAGCGATTTCACCGGTAGCCTTATCAAAAGCGGCGGTTCCCACCTGCTCCTCATCAAAATACACACCGGTGAGGAATACCTTGCCGGGGCCAAGCTCCGCCAGCTCCTTCAAAAGCTTTTCAATATACGCTTTGGTATAGGGGCCGGGGGTGTATTCACGGCCAAGGAGCAGAGCGGCTTCGGTAAGATTGGGCACAATCACATCCGCTTTGGCGCAGAGCCGGGCCATACCCTGTGGGAATTCCGGCGCAAAGGAGGCATACAGCTTGCCGTTATCCGCCATGACCGGGTCTACAAACAAAAGATTGCCTCCGGTTCCAAAAGTGTCAAACAGCCGGGAGACAAGTTCAAGCTGCTCAAAAGAGCCGAGATAGCCGGTATAGAGGGCATCAAAGGTGAGCCCAAGAGATTGCCAATGCTGGGCTATAGGGAGAATATCCTCGGTGAGATCCCGGTAGGTATAGCCGGAAAATCCCCCTGTATGAGTGGATAAAATAGCGGTGGGAATCACGCTGGCTTCAATGCCTGCTGCGGAAAGTATAGGCAAAGCCACAGTCAGAGAACACCGGCCGAAGCAGGAAATATCATGAATCGCCGCAATACGCTTTTGCATGGTAGTCAACTCCTTTTTCCAGAGGTACCTGTAAAAATAGTATATACCGCCCAGAGCGGAAAAAACAAATTTTGCTTTCAGGCACTTTAGAGGCATACCCTTGTGCAGTTTGTGTCATTATTAAAGGGAGCAGAGGCGGTGTGCTGGGCAGTATCGCTGTAAAGGAGCAGGCGGGAAAGTGCCTGCAAATGAAGCCCTTCGTCAATTTGAATAGGCCGGGTGGCTGTTTTGCTCTGTGACCACAGCTTTTTACTGATTTGGGGGATACGAGCCGAAATAACCTTTGCCGCCTGCCTGCAATGGGCCATGCCCTTGTAAATCCCCCAAAACTTTGATACACTAAATATAACTACGTAATATAGTGAACAAAAAACACATGAGGTGGGAAGGGCATTTATGAAGGAGCGGATTGATGACCTGCTGGCAGGCTTCGGGCTGGATCAGTGGGGTGTCTGTTCCTTTGAGAGCCTCCCGGTTTTGCTCAACTGCCGGGCCAAAAGCCGCCTGCCTCAAAATGCCGCCACCGTTCTGGTGTTCCTTTTCCCTTACTATGTGGGGGAATTCCCCCAGCGCAATGTTTCCCGTTATGTGCTGGCCGATGATTACCATCACCTGACTGGTCAGCTGCTTACACAGGTGACCGAAGGGCTTGGCCATATTTTCCCCCAGGAGCAATGGGTATGGTTTGTAGATAATTCCCCCATTCCCGAGGTGTCCGCCGCATGGCTGGCGGGGCTTGGGGTAATCGGGCGCAACGGCCAGCTCATCAACCAGCGGTATGGCTCCTACACCTTTATTGGCTGTGTGGTCACAACCCTCGCCCTTGAGCCGGGAAGTCCCTTGCAGGGGAGTTGCTTAAACTGCGGGAAGTGCTTTGCGGCCTGCCCCACCGGGGCACTGCGTGCCGAGGGCTTTGAGAAAGAGCGGTGCCTTTCCCACATTACCCAGAAAAAAGGGGAGCTGACCCCGTGGGAGCAGGAGCAGGTGGCGGCGGGCGGCTTTATCTGGGGTTGTGACCGTTGCCAGGATGCCTGCCCCCACAATGCTTCCCCCCTATTGACCCCCTTACAGGGCTTTCGGGAGAACATTCAGCCGGTTCTCACCGAAGAAAACCTCCCCCGGCTTGTGGAACAGAAAGCTTATAACTGGCGGGGCGAATCGGTTCTGCGGCGCAATGCCAAGCTTATAGCGGATAAAAATGGATAAATATACCTGCCCATAGCTTGTGCTTGGGCGGGATAACGAATGATTACAGCAGGTGCATACTACTTAACAGGAGTGACATATTTTGGAGATACTAAACCCAAGGCAGTATCAGGAATACGAGGAATTTGTCAGTCATCATCCCCGCAGTGAAATCACCCAATCCACCAAATGGCATAAAGTTAAATCCAATTGGGATAACGCCGTGGTGGTCTCACGGGATGCACAGGGTAAAATTATAGGCGGTGCTTCGGTGCTGATCCGCAAGGTATCTTTTCCGCCTACCGCTCTGCTTTATTGCCCCAGAGGCCCGGTCTGCGATCCTTATGACAAAGAGGTTCTTGCCGATCTAAAAAAGGGCTTTGACCTGTTGGCTAAAAAGCATAGAGCCTATAGTTTTAAAATGGATCCGGACATTCTGGAATCGGACGAGCGCTTTTTCTCGCTGGTTACCGGCATGGGCTTTACCCAGTTTCTGGGGGAGGGCGGCTTTGAGACCATTCAGGCACGTTTTAACTATCGCCTTTATTTAGATGGACGCAGTGAGGATGAGGTCTTTGCGGCTCTGACCCAAAAAACACGCTATAACATCCGGGTGGCTATGAAGCATAAGGTGACAGCCAAACCCGTAGGCAAGGAATATCTGGATGATTTTGTTCGCCTGATGCAGACCACCGGTGAGCGGGATGGCTTTACTGTGCGCCCTCGTTCCTATTTTGAAAAGATGCTGGATGCCTTGGGCAAGAATGTGCGGCTGTATATGGCTTTTTATGAGGGCCAGCCGGTTTCGGGAGCCATCACCAGCAATTATGGTGGCAAGACCTGCTATATTTACGGCGCATCGGATAACGCTCATCGGAATGTGATGCCCAATTATCTGATTCAGTGGGAAATGATTCGCTGGGCCATCCAGACCGGCTGTTCGGTATATGATTTTCAGGGGGTTTCTGGGAATCTCACTGAGGAAGATCACCTTTACGGCCTTTACCGCTTTAAAAAGGGCTTTAACGGCACATTGGATGCGCTGGCTGGGGAATTCGACTACTTCTACCGCCCCACCATGGCCAAGCTGGTGGATAAGGCCATTGACCTGAACGAGACCTTGCGGGGGCTGCGCCGCAAGCTTTCCAAGTGAGTGGGAACACTCCCCTGCGGGAGGCTCTGGAAGAGTATCTAGCCAAGGATTTTTCCCGCCTGCATATGCCGGGGCATAAGGGATTGCCTCTTTATCCCTTTGGGGAGACCTTCCGGTATGACGTAACCGAGGTGGAGGGAACCGACAGCCTCTATCAGGCAAGCGGTGCCATTGCCGAGACTGAAAAGCGCTTTTCAGCCCTTTACGGTACAGCCGCCAGTCTGCTCAGTGCAGGTGGTTCCACCCTGTGCATTCAGGCTATGCTGGCCTTGGCCGTTGGTGCCGGGGGTAAAGTAATTGCTGCTCGGAATGCTCACATTGCGGCGGTTAGTGCTATGGCTCTGCTGGATATCCAGCCGGTATGGGTCAGCCCCCGTTACGATGAGGCATATTCTTTTCTGGGTGCAGTGGAGCCTGCGGCTGTAGCAGCCGCTCTGGCAGAAAACCCGGATGCTAAGGCCGTTTACATCACCAGCCCCAGCTACTTTGGTATTCTCAGCGATATCCCGACGCTGGCCGCTCTTTGCCACAGTAAGGGTGTTTTTCTATTGGTGGATAATGCTCATGGCGCACATCTGCCGTTTGTGAAAAGGAATCTTCACCCCATTGCCCAGGGGGCCGATCTTTGCTGTGATTCTCTGCACAAAACGTTGCCGGTTTTAACGGGCGGCGCATTATTGCATATTGGCAATCCCCGGTTTGTGGCGGGAGCCAAGGCGGCGATGGCTTTGTTTGGCTCCACCAGCCCCAGCTATCTGATTATGCTTTCCATGGATGCAGCTCTCCCTTATCTGGAGCAAAAAGCGGCTGGGGATTTTGCGGCGCTGGTTCAGCGAACTGCATCCTTGCAGCGGCTGGCCCGGGCGAGGGGCTTTTTTATCCCCGATGAGCCATGCGACCCCACTCGCCTGACGATAGGCTTTGGGGAAGTCGGTATGACCCGGGAGGCTTTTTCCCGCCATCTAAGGGAATACAAAATTGAACCGGAATATCTCAGCCACAACATGGCGGTGCTTCTCCCTGCACCCCAAAGCCCTCTGCGGGATTGGGGCCGCCTTTACCGTATGCTGGATGTGGTAAGCCCTGCACCCTCCCTAACCTTTGCGCCCCCGCCCACGCTGCCTCAGCGGGCCTGCTCACTGCGGGAGGCAGTCTTTGCCCCCAAGGAGAGCATTCCGGTGGATGCGGCACTGGGCAGAGTGGCCGGGGAGCTCTATGCCCCCTGCCCGCCGGGGGTGCCTTTGGCTGTGGCGGGAGAAATTCTGGATGAGTTTGCTCTATATTGTCTAAAAAGTGCTGGATTACTGCACGTGAATGTGTTACAATAACATAATACAATTATTTTTTAACCCCTGAAAGGAGTTGTCGATATGAAGCTGGTTTTGGCCATTGTATCCCGGGATGATACCAACAAGGTTTCCAAAGAGCTGACCAAGGAGAATTATTCAGTCACCAAGCTAGCCACCACCGGCGGCTTCCTGATGGCTGGGAATACCACCTTTCTCATTGGAACGGATGACGACCGGGTGGAGCACTTGATTTCCGTCATCGGTGAAAACTGCAAGACCCGCACCAAGGTGGTTTCCTCCTCTGCTTCTTATGGCGTAGGCTCTTTTGCTTCTATGCCGGTGGAAGTAACGGTTGGCGGCGCTACGGTTTTTGTATTGGATATCGAACAATTTGTGAAGTTGTAAAAAAGGATGCGCAATGAATCCGCAACAACTGAAAAAATTCAGCAGACGCTCACCGTTCTGATGCGGGGTGGGCGTTTGTTTCATGCTGTTTTGGCGGAAGGCCCGGGGCGTGAGCAACTTGCCCGCCGGCTTGCGCAGGCGGCTCTGTGTGAAGGGGAGCCTAAGCCCTGTGGCCAGTGCTCTCATTGCCATAAGGCGGAAAAGGGCGTTCACCCGGATATTCTGGTTTATGGCGGGAGCGGCAGCTTCCCGGTGGAGCAGGTGCGGGAAATCCGCACACAGGCTTTTGTCATGCCCAATGAAGCCCGGGGCAAGGTTTTTATTCTGGAGGAAGCCCAGAACATGACCATACAGGCCCAGAATGCCCTGCTGAAAATTCTGGAGGAGCCCCCATCTGGGGTGGTGTTTGTGCTGACCTGTGATAACAAGGCAAGGCTTCTGACCACCATTTTATCCCGGGTTACCGTTCTCTCGCTTGAGGAAGATATTTCCTCACAGGAGGGGCTGGAGCAGGCGGCTAGCTTTCTTCGGGAGGCCTGCATCGGCAGTGAATACACAGCATTGGCGCAGCTTGTGCCCTATGAGCGGGATCGGGAGGGTTTTGGCTCCTTTTGCGGTGGCCTTCGCCGGGCGGCAGAGAGTCTTTTGCTGGGGCGTTTGCAGGATCAGCCGGAACTTGCCCGCCGCCTGACCCGCTTGCAGAGCGCCCGCATCGTTGCTATAATAGAAGAAATGGAATACACAGCGGCCCGAGGAGGCAACATGCTGCTGTTAACCACAGCGCTTCCCGGCCGGATACGTCAGGTATTGGAGCGGGGAGCAAGCTGACCCTTAAGAACCTATTTAGGATCTTTATTGCACCTGTGATTTCGGCAAAGTTTACCGCCTTTTAGGATTGTCGTCCTTGCCGGGCGTCAGCCCGGCGGTGTCCTCCGCCCCGAAAATTCGGCAAACTTTGCTCTTATAACAAGGCACAAAAAGATGCCAAATAGATTCTAAAAGAACAGGAGGCCGTTATGGCACAAATTATAGGCGTACGCTTTAAAAGTGTAGGCAAGATATACTATTTTGATCCTGTGGAACTGGAAGTGACCAAGGGAGACCGTGTCATTGTGGAAACCGCCCGGGGCGTGGAATGCGGTGATGTTGTGCTTTCCAACCGGGAGGTTGAGGATGATAAGGTGGTTCAGCCCCTGAAACGGGTGCTGCGCAAGGCCAATCAGGAGGATTTGCTCCAGCTGGAGGCCAACCGGGAAAAGGAAGTCTTTGCCCTTGCAGTCTGCAACGAGAAAATCCGCAAGCATAAGCTGGAAATGAAGCTCATTTCGGTGGAATACACCTTTGATAACAACAAGGTGCTGTTTTATTTCACGGCCGAAGGCCGGGTGGATTTCCGCAATTTGGTCAAGGATTTGGCGGCGGTGCTCCGCACCCGCATTGAGCTGCGCCAGATTGGTGTCCGGGATGAGGCCAAGATTTTGGGTGGGCTGGGCATCTGCGGCAGACCCTTCTGCTGTGCTACCTTTTTGGGTGAGTTCCAGCCGGTATCCATCAAGATGCCTAAGGAACAGGGGCTTTCCCTCAACCCTACCAAGATTTCCGGCACCTGCGGGCGGCTGATGTGCTGCCTGAAATACGAGCAGAATGCCTATGAGGATTTACTGCGGACAACCCCTCGTGTGGGCGCGCAGGTCACCACGCCGGAAGGCCCGGGTGTTGTCACCGAAGTGAGCCTTTTGACCGGTATGCTCAAAATTCGCCTGGATAAAAGCACCTCCGGGGGAAGCAGCCCTTTCCATAAGGATACCATCAAGGTGATTAAGGATGGTTCCCGCAGCAAAGGCGGGAAATCCAGACCCGCAGGTGGCAAAGATAAAAACAATGAGAACAAAGCATTTGCCTCAGGAGACGAAATGACAGAAGAAGAGCTTTCAGCTCTTGCGGATGAATAAAACCACTTAAAATTTTTCGCGCCTGCTTGGCAATTTACAAAATATTTATAGTAAAGAACGCCCGGATCGCTTACTCAAAGCTTTCCCGGGCGTTCTTTTTGTTTTATCAGGTATATCCATACAGGCCGCGGACAGAGGCCTCTCCGCTTCGGATAATTTTTTCCTGCCCGTCAACCCGGCAGATCAGCCCGCCATCCTCTGCAATGCCCAGTGCTTCCCCAAGGGTTTCCCGGTCAGCGTCCACAATACGGACCTTTTTGCCCAGTGTGACACACCGTTCCGAATAGGCTGTCTTTAAAGCAGAAAATCCGCTTAAAGCGTAGATATCCAATATTTCTTCCAGCTTATTGAGAATTTCTCCCCCAATTTGAGCAATATCCCAATATTTTTGTGTAGCCAGAAACAGCGAAGTTGCATATTCTAGATTAAGGCCGCACAGCTGCTCTGCTGTTTGCTGTGTATTGACGCCGATCCCCACCACAGTCCAGACCTGATTCCCTAGTATGCGGCTTTCGCACAGAATGCCGCACAGCTTTTTTTCGGCAAGGATGCAATCGTTGCTCCACTTCAGGCCGATTTGCAGACCGGTCAGACCTTCCAGCCCTTGGGATACGGCAAGCCCCACCAACAGCGGGAGCTGGCCCAGTTGAGCGGGAGTATACCCAGCCAGCAGCACCGATAAGGCCAAGGCTTTATCCGGCAGTTCCAGCCATTGCCGACCCAGCCGACCCTTGCCCGCTGTTTGCAGCGAGGCGGTAGCACTGGCACCGTGGCAAAGCTCCCCAGCCCTGCGCTTGAGATAATCGTTGGTGGAATCCACCGTTTCCAAGTGGATGTGACAGCGGCCCAGCTCCCGGGTTTTCAGGCCGCTCAGCCCCTTAACTGCCCCGCTCACAGAAGCTTTACCACGTTGCAGAAAATCCCTTGATCTGTGATGTCCACAATCCCATAGGAGGGCCAATCTCCCTCACGGGGGCGGCTGACACTGCCGGGGTTAAGCAGATAAATTCCATTTTCATAGGTGGAGAGCGACTGGTGTGTGTGGCCGAACAGGGCGATCTGGCAATTGTTTTCTCTGGCGGCGGCCACCAAATCGTAGGTAGAATCTTTCACATGATACAGGTGACCATGGGTGCAGAGAATGCGCACCGAGCCCCAGTTGAGATACACCGTTCCTTTCAGCTCCGGGTTCCAATCGCAGTTTCCCCGCACCTGAACAAGACGCTTATCCGTTTTAGCCGAGGCGGTAATCTCAGCCCAATCCCCATCGCCGTCCCCCAAAAAAATATAGCCATCTGCCAGAGGCTGTTGAAAAAAAGCCTCCCGCAAAGCGGAAACTCGCCCATGACTATCCGAAAAAACAGCTAAACGCATGATTATACATTCCTTTACTTGTCCCTTAATTCCACAGGAGCCGAAAAAATACCAGCTCCCCGTGTTCTGGGATGCCGGCAGCTTTAAGAGTGTTGTGAAAATCCCAGCAAAATGGGATGAACAGGCCCTTGACCGGCATATTGATTCTTACTTTATCATAAAAATTAATTAAATGGAATAGGTGGTGCTTCTTTTGAACAACAATATGGGATTATCCCCCGACAAGATGAACGCCCTCATCAACATGGCCAGCAAACAGCTGGGAACTGACCCAGAGAAGCTTAAACAACAGATCGAATCCGGCCAGTTGGATAGTCTGACTAAAAATATGAATCCAGCGGCGGGCAGCCAGCTCAGTAAGATGCTGAGCAACCCCAAGGCCGCTGAGGCTATGCTCCAAAACCCACAGGTGCAAAATATGCTCAAAAAGCTTTTAGGGCAATAAGGCATATTCAATTGGGTTAAGATACATGACGCAACACCTAAACTCACCGTGAAAGGAAAAGGCCAATGGATGATCTTTCCGCTGCCCTCGGCAGCATTTTATCCGATCCTCAAAGCGTTGCCCAGCTCCAAGCCATGGCAGCGTCTTTAGGGCTTGGAAACACAGCCTCCGGCGGTGAGAGCACAAACAATTCACCTCCGCCTCCGGCACAGCCGCCAAAGGCGCAGACCCCGGATTTATCCGGCCTTCTCTCTATGTTGGGGGGAGGCGGAAACTCCACCGGCACCGGCTTTGATGTTTCCAAGCTGACTGCTTCGCTGAACAATCAAGCGACCCAAAATTCTGCCTCCGGGCTTTCTCTTTTAGCCTCGATGCTGGGAGGCAACAACCAGCGGGCCCCGGCTCTCCCTCCTGCACCAGCCAATAACAACGCCCCGGATCTGTCGGGGCTTTTGGCTCAGCTTGCCGGTGGACAACCGGGCGCCTCACAGAACAAAGGAACCCCTGATCTCTCTGGTCTTGCCTCCATGCTTAGCGGCGGCGGGCAGGGCGGTGGAACCCCCGATCTTTCGGGCCTTGCCTCGATGCTTGGCGGCGGCAATCAAGGGGGCGGAACGCCCAATCTCTCCGGCCTTGCCTCTATGCTGGGTGGCAGTGGGCAAGGTGGTGCAGCCCCCGATCTTTCCGGCCTTGCCTCCATGCTTAGCGGCGGCGGGCAGGGCGGTGGAACCCCCAATCTTGCAGGCCTTGCCTCGATGCTGGGCGGCGGCCAAGGTGGGGGGAATTCCCAGGCACCTGCTTCAGGCGGCGGGTTGGATCTCAGTGCATTGACCGGCCTGCTCAACCAGAGCAGCCCTTCCAACGGTCAGAGCAGTGGTTCGGGAGGAGGCGGGCTGGATCTCAACATGCTGATGATGATTCAGAAGGCCATGTCCGCTTTTACAGCCGGGAACCAGAATGTGGAATTTATGCGGGCGCTCAAGCCCCATTTAAAGACCGAGCGTGCCAAAAAGGTGGATGATGCAGTTCGTGTTCTCCAGCTTCTCCAGTTTTACCCATTGATTAAGGAATCCGGTTTGTTTGGTGATGGCTCCGGTGGCCTGTTTGGTGATGGCTCCGGCGGATTGCTGGGCGGCCTTTTCGGAGGCGGCGGAAATGTTTTGACCAACCTATTGGGGAAATTCAATCCGTTTGGTGGTGAGAGGCGATGAACGAGACAGGGCGCAAGAATTACAGCGGTTACAGCGAACGAGATATGATGCGCATGCAGCAGGAGGCTGAGGCAAGGGTTCGAGAAATGCACCAGCGTGCTCAGCAGACTGTCAACGAGGCCAACTCACGCAGCGGCAATCAATCGAGCGGTTCCAACCGGAATACCATGCGCAACTGGAACCCGGGGCCCAATACCCAGCGCCGCATGGCACCAAACATGAGCGCCGGGAATTCACCCGGGCAAAACACCTCTCAGCAGTCCGGCAGAGGGAGCCAGCCCAATTCCACAGCGCCCAATCAATCAAGGCCAAAGACCGGGCAAGAACAGCCGGGTTCACAAAATGAAGCCAATACGCGGGAGCAAAGCCCGCCTCAAGCCGAGGCAGCCGCCCCAAAGGCGGAAAAAACACTGATTCAGGGCCTTTTGGATTCCATTGGCATTGATGACGACCGCTTGACCATTTTGGGGCTGATGCTGATTCTGCTCAACCAGAAAGCCGATTATACTCTCATTCTCGCTTTAGGATATCTGCTGTTCTAAAGCTTAGTATGGACATATTTCCTGTCGTTCTATCCTGAAAAGGCCGCTTAGCGGTCTTTTCTTTTTTGCTGTTCTACAGAAAGTGGAATTTCATTTTATTGGAATAAGTCTTTTTTCTTTTAGGACAGCATTACTATATAGTAATCGGCCTTTGTAAAAAGCGGCTGTATTAAAGGCACTTGCTGACAGTCTTATGCGGGAGGGTATACAATGGGGTTTCTGATCAGAGGAATTGTGCTGGTGCTGGTGATGGGAGCGGTGTTTGTCAACGGCTGGACCGATGCGCCCAATGCGATGGCCACTGCCGTTACAACCGGTGCAATTTCCTTTCGGAGGGCGGCGGGGCTGTGTGCGGTGTTTAACTGCTTGGGCCTGCTGGTTATGGGGCTTTTCAATTCCTCTGTAACCACAACCATTACCCAGCTCATCGATTTCGGTGACACCCAGCGGGAGGCCTCTTTGATCGCTCTTTGTGCCGCCATGATAAGCATTGTGCTTTTTGCTGTGGGGGCATGGCTTTTTTCTATCCCCACCAGCGAAAGCCATGCCTTGATTGCGGGCATTACCGGGGCTGTGCTGGCTCTGCGGGGCACCCAAGGCATCAATAGAGTGGCTTGGGGAAAGGTTCTGACAGGGCTGATTTGGTCACTGCTGCTGGGTGCCCTGTTGGGATGGCTTGCTTTTAAGGGACTGGGCTTTTTATTTGCAGGCTGGCGGAAAAAAACGGTAGCAAAGGCACAGATTGCCTCCACCATGGTAACCGCTTTTCTTCACGGGGCGCAGGACGGCCAAAAATTTCTGGCTATTCTGGTAGTGGGGGATGCTCTTGCAAAGCATCTTTCCCCCGGGGGGCCGGTACACCCCTTAGATCACTGGCCGCTGCTTTTGCTGGTGGGGCTGACTATGGCGCTGGGAACGCTGGTAGGGGGAGAACGCATTGTTTGGGCAGTGGGGGAAAAGATGGTTTCCCTCACCCCGGTGCAGGGAATCTGCTCCGATCTGGGTGCGGGGCTGGGGCTTTTGGCGGCCAGCCTGCTGGGGATTCCGGTCAGCACCACCCACATCAAAACCGCCGCCATTATGGGTGCCGGAAGGGCTGGTGGCGGGCGGTTGGATAAAAGCGTGGCAGGTGGTATGCTGCTGGCTTGGGCTATTACCTTTCCTGTATGCGGCCTGCTGGGCTTTTGGGTCACCCGGCTGATGCTTGTACTTTTAGGGGCATAGACTGTATAGAGAAAAAATCCCCCCAAGCGGATGAAGCCGCTCAGAGGGAGAGAAACTTTATTTAATGCCTGCTAAACAATTCGAAAACGTAACAATAGCAATACTTTGACGGCGTTTTTGAATTGTTTAGGTGCAAGGTTTTTGGCCGAATAGGGAAAAAACCTTGCACAAAGGATTTGTGGCGTGTGCCTGCAAATCCTTTCAGGCAGCCAATCAATGGTGCTGAAACGGCAAAACAAGCCTGTTTTGCCGTCAAACAGAGCAAAAATTGCCCTGTTTGCAAATGCGCTTTGCAAAGAGGATTTGTTCAGTGGACATTATTCATCGGAAGAGGCGGCAAACTGCTCCAAGGCCGCCTTATAAAGGTCGCCCTTTTTATAGCCTGTTTCCTTGGCAATCTCCTTAGCCGCCTGACTGGTGGGAAGTCCGCCCTTTTGCAGTGAGCAGACCATAGCCACTGCCTCCTCAAAGGAGAGGGGTGTTTCCTCCTTGGGCGGGGCACCCTCCACCACCAGAACGTATTCGCCTCGGGGGCTTTGGCTGGTATAGAGGGCTACGGCCTCGGCCAGTGTGGTGCGGATGACCTCCTCGTGGAGCTTGGTCAGTTCCCGGCAGAGGGCCAGTGGGCGATCACCCCAAACCGCCAGCATATCCTCTAAGGTGCGGAGCAGCTTGTGAGGGGCCTCATAAAAAATGAGGGTGCGGGGATCGTTTCGCACCTCTTCCAGATGCGCCAGCCGCCCGTTGCGGTTCACGGTCAGAAAGCCTTCAAAGGTAAAGCGCCCGGTGGCAATTCCGGAAAGGCACAGAGCGGAAACCACAGCCGACGGCCCGGGAACCACCACCGTTTCAATGCCCGCTTCGGCGCACTGCGCCACCAGCCCTTCCCCGGGATCGGAGATACAGGGCATACCGGCATCTGTTACAACGGCACAGCTTTCTCCGGCTAAAATCCGGGCGACAATCTGCTCCCCCCGATACTGCTGGTTGTGCTCGTAGTAGCTGACCATAGGCGTCCCAATGGAAAAATGCCGCAGCAGCTTCAGGGTGACACGGGTATCCTCAGCGGCAATAAAATCCACCGTCTCCAGAGTTTGCAGAGCACGGGGGGAGATATCCCCCAAATTGCCGATGGGGGTTCCCACCAAATAAAGCTTGGACAAATTCCTCAACACCTTTTGGTTAAATTTTCGCTGTATAAAAAGGAAACAGCTCCTGAAGCTGACGAGAAGGGGAGTCCCCCTCCCAGCAGACAAAGGGCGCTTCTATCTGTAAAAAAGGCTTGGCCCCCCGCTTGCCCTCCACCAAAAAGAGCCATGGAGCAGTATCCCCCCGCTTTTGGACAAGCTGCAAGCGCTTGGGCTCCAGCTTCCAGCGGCGCATAGCCTCCAGTGCATCCACCAGACGCTCCGGGCGCTGGCACAGGCAAAGCCGCCCGCCAAAGCGCAGCAGACGGGCGGCCGCCTTGCAGACATCCTCTATGGTGCAGGTGACCTCGTGACGCGCCAGCCGCTGGTTTTCACCTTGATTCTGAAAGCCGGTATCCACTGCCTTATAGGGCGGGTTGCAGGTGATGATATCCAGACTGCCCGCTTCAATTTCCGGGAGGCCCTCACGCAAATCGGCAAGCAGGGGCAGAACCCGGCCTTCCAATCCGCTTTGGGTAACCGATTGGCTCAGCTGGCCGATGGCCTGCGGCTGAATATCCACCGCAAAGGCGGATTGGGGAGCACTATCCGACCGGGCCCAGAGAAAAGGAATAATCCCACAGCCGGTTCCCAGATCGCAGGCTTTATCTTTGCGCCGAACCCCCGCAAAGGAGGCCAGAAGAAAGCTGTCCGTTCCGAAGGTGTGCTCCGGCGAAACCAACAGCCGGATACCGGCGCCAAAATCCTCCCAATGTTCGTTGTTTTCCAAAAGAGAGCCTCCTAATAGCTGGTTAAAATCAAATAGCCGACAATCCAAGCATCAAGCAGTATAATATCGCCTTTTGCCGATATTATACCATGAAAGCGAAGCGTTATGGTATAATTGCCCGTGGCCGTAGGCCGGGCATAAAAATGGAACGTATAATAAGCGCTTTGCGGTTATTAAACCATGAGATTTGATGCCATGGCTTAATAAAGAGAATATTTTTCACTTCCGCACTCATGCCGTGCGGCTGGCACATCCTTTCTCTACGATGAGAAAGGATGCAAAGAATCGCCAAGGGGGCGCTCCCCCTTGGTACCCCCCAGATCCAAAATTCAGCTGCATTTAAATCTTAGGCTCGGCTCTTGGTTGTGTCCGTCACGGTTGTCCCCCAATTCAGGATTTTGCCAGAGGATGCGGTTATTATGCCATAAAAGCGAAGCGTTATGGTATAATTGCGCATATAGGGCGGCAGCGAACGAAGTGAGCGAATCGCCCTGCGCATCAAGCAGTATAATATCTGGGTTTGCAGGTATTATGCCATAAAAGCGAAGCGTTATGGTATAATTGCGCATCTAGAGCGAATCGCCCTGCGCATAAAGCAGTATAATATCTGCGTTTGCAGATATTATACAATAAATAGCCTGTTCCTTCAACTTGCCGGAATGAACCCCTTGTATTTTTCCGATACATAGGTATATACTCATACAGGAAGAAAGTTATTTTAAAAGGATAAAAGCAATGAACGATCAGGAGCTATTGAATATAGGGGTGGAAATTGGCAAGCTTTTGCTGGTGAATGGCGGAGAAATCTACCGGGTGGAAGAATCCATGCAGCGGATATTTGCCGCTTATGGGGTGCATCAGGCGGATGTTTTTGTGATCCCCTCTTATATTCATGCAACCCTCACCAACTCGGAGGGAGCAAGCGCCACTACCATGCGGCGCATTTACACCCGCAAAACCCATCTGGACCGTGTGGAGCGTGCCAACGATCTCTGCCGGCGCATCTGCCGGGATAAACCGGATTTAGACCAGATTCGCAAAGAGATTGAGGCCATTTCCCGAATGCCTTCCTACAGCTTGGGCATGGAGTGCCTGTGCTTTGCTTTAGGCTCCAGTGCCTTTACGATGTTTTTTGGCGGCAGTGTTTTTGATGCCATGATTTCGGCTGTATGCGGTGTTGTTATCCGGCTGATCTTGTATCACAGCCTGCGCCTGAAAGGTAACGTATTCTTCACCAACATTGTTGCCAGCTTTATGGCCTCTCTGATCGCTTTTACAGTGGCTCTGGTGTTTCCCGGCCTTGTGGCGGATAAAATCATCATCGGTGCGCTGATGACACTGGTGCCCGGTATTGCCATCACCAGCTTTATGCGGGATATTATGGCGGGTGACCTGATGGCAGGCATGATGCGCCTTGCGGAAAGCCTGATGGTGGCGGCCGCCATTGCGCTTGGCTCCGGTGCGGCCCTGAGCCTGACCCATCTTTTTATGGGAGGGATTGGCGCATGAATTGGATGCAGTGCCTGTGGGCCTTTGTGGGCTGTATGTGCTTTGCCCTTGTGTTTAACATCCGCAGCCGCCGAATTTTAATTTTAGCCTCATTGGGAGCAGGCTTGGGGTGGATGGTATACCTTCTGCTTTCCTTTATGGGCAGCGATGTGATGCAGAGCTTTTTTGCAACCATTGTCCTCTCTTTTTATTCCGAAATTATGGCGCGGGTCTTTTTGGTTCCGGTTACCACCTTTCAGACCATCGCCTTGCTGCCTCTTGTACCCGGCAGCGGCATCTACCGCACCATGGAGTATTATGTTATGGGTGATACAGAGCTGTTTATCCAAACAGGGCTGCATACCTTTGCCATAGCGGGGGCGCTGGCTATTGGAGTTCTAATGGTTTCTTCCCTAGTTCGGGCATGGACTATGCTGCGCCGTCAGCGAAAGAAAAAAGGCACATGCTAAAGAGTAGTTTCATATAATAAGGCACTCCCGGGGGCTTTAAAGCCTGCCGGGGGTGTTTTTTAGCTTATGCACAGGGATTTGTTTACTGCGCTGATATAGGCGTGGATGCAGGCTCCCACAATATCATTGGCAAGGCCACGGCCAATAAAGGATTGACCCTTTAGACCCAGCTGCACCACCACTTCGCCCAGAGAATCCCGGCCTGCCGCCATGGACTGAATCACAAAGGATTCCAGCTGATAAACCTCCCCCACGATTTTATCCACAGCGTTGAAAGCCGCCAGTATAGGACTGGGGCCCCGGGCTACCTTCTCGTAGCATTGGCTGTCCTTTTCCAGGCAAACCACCGCCGTGGCCGAAATCAAAGTGCCGCTGTTGACAACAAAGCTTTTGAGGGAATAGGTCTGGCGGATTTGGGCCGCACCCTCTACCAAAGAGCACAGCTCCCGGTCGGTGATCGCCTTTTGGTGGTCTGCCAGCTGCTTAAAGCTTTTAAAAGCCGCCGCCAGTTTTTCCCCATCCAACGCATAACCCAGCTCCTTCATGCGCTGCTCAAAGGCCGCTTTGCCTGAATGTTTGCCCAACACAAGGGAGTTGGTTTGCAAACCAATGTCTGCCGGGGACATGATTTCATAGGTGAGGGGATTGTTCATCATACCGTGCTGATGCACCCCGGCCTCGTGAACAAAGGCATTTTCACCCACCACAGCCTTGTTGTGGGCTACGGGCTTATCAATAATGGTGGAAACAAGCCGGCTGCTGCGGTAAAGCTCCCGGGTGTTGATGCGGGTCTGGCAGCCCAGCAAATCCTGCCGGGTTTTCAGCGCCATAATGACTTCTTCCAGAGCGGCGTTGCCTGCCCGTTCCCCGATGCCGTTGATGGTGCCTTCAATATGGTCGGCTCCGGCGGCCACGGCAGCCAGCGTGTTGGCTGTGGCCATCCCCAAATCGTTGTGGCAATGAATGCCCACAGGGATAGCGGGGTTGATCAGATTTTGCTTGACATACCGGATAAGGGATTCTGTTTCCTGCGGGAGCAGATAACCCACCGTATCGGTTACATTGATGAGGGTTGCCCCCGCCTGTATGACCCGGTTGTATACCTCCATGAGGAAATCCCGGTCGGTGCGGGTGGCATCCTCGGCGGAAAATTCCACATCCGGGAGAAAGCGGCGGGCAAAGGCCACGGCGGAGACGGCTTTATCCAGCACTTCTTCCCGGGAGATGCCCAACTTATAGCGCAAATGAATATCGCTGGTGGCCAAAAAAATGTGGATACGGGGGGCAGCAGCCCCCTTTAGCGCCTCCCATGCGCAGGAGATATCCCCGGCAGTGGCCCGGCAAAGCCCGGCGATACCGGCTCCTTTGATGGTATTGGCAATGGCTTTCACCGCTTGAAAGTCGTCCGGTGAAGCAATGGGGAAGCCTGCCTCAATAAAATCCACCCCAAGGTGTTCCAGCTGCTTGGCAACCTCCAGCTTTTCTTTTAACTGCATGCTGCACCCGGGGGATTGCTCCCCATCCCGTAAAGTGGTATCCAACACAGTCAGTGTTTTCATATGGGTTCCTCCGCCTGTTGGCAAAAGCGTAGGGCAGTCAAACAAATGCTTTTGACCGCCCTGTGTTCACTCGATTTAATTCGTATGATCGCTTAGTTATAATACATAAACAGCTGGCACTTGATCATGCCATTATAGAGCTTGCGGCGCTTGTCCGCTTTGCGGCCAAACAAATCCTCAAAATCTTCATGTGGGGTGATGATATAATAGCTGAGCCCTTTCCGCTTGGGGAAGACCCGGCCCATGAGGCGGTAAAGATCTTCGGTTTCTTTGATTTCCATCATACGCTCGCCATAAGGCGGGTTGCATAAAATCACAGCCTGCTCCGCATCCACGGTGAATTGTGCCAGCCCGCGCATGGTGGCTTCAATTTTACTGCCGATTCCCGCTTTCACTGCATTGGCACGGGTTAAATCCGAGGCGGCTTTATCCAGATCATAGCCGATGCCGTGGAAACCAGAGGTGCGGTCAATGGCGGACAAAGCGGCCTTCCGCTCATCCTTCCAGATGGATGCATCGAAATAATCCCAGCTTTCGGCGGCAAAATGACGATGGATACCCGGTGCGATGTTATAAGCCCGCAGGGCCGATTCAATCAGCAGGGTTCCCGAGCCGCACATAGGGTCAATGACGAGGGCATCCTTGCGGATATGGGCAAGATCGGCGATTCCGGCGGCCAGCGTTTCCTTGATGGGTGCTTCCAATGCATCCCGGCGGTAGCCCCGCTTGTGGAGCCCGGTGCCGGACGTATCCAGCATAATGGTGACTTCATCCTTCATAATGGAAAACTGGATTTGGTGAACAGGCCCGGTTTCTTCAAACCAGCTTTGGCCGTAAACCTTTTCCAGACGTTTAACAGCGGCCTTTTTGAGGATGGACTGGCAATCGGATATGCTGAAAAGCTGAGATTTCAGCGACCAGCCCTTGACAGGGAAAGCATCGTTTATGCCAACAAACTCCTCCAGAGGCAGCTTTTCCATTTCATCAAAAAGCTGTGTGAAGGTGGTGGCCTGAAAGGTGCCCAGCACAATGCAGACACGCTCGGCCGTGCGAAGCCACAAGTTAGACCGGGCCACGAGAGAAGGGGCTCCTTCAAAGGTGACCCGGCCGTCGGCAACTTGTATATTCTGCCCGCCAATTTTTTTAACTTCGTATGAAAGCACGCTTTCCAGCCCGAAATGGCATGGACAGCAAATGGTCAAAGAGCTTTGCATGGTAATATTCTCCTATGTTGTGGGGCGAAGGGGTCAGCGCTGATTTCCCAGAATGAACAGAGCCATCGTGCCCGGCCCCGAGTGAGTGCCGATCACAGAACCTACATAATCGATGATGCCGGGCTTAATGCCGGTTTTTTCTTCCATCACCTTTGCCACGTATTGTGCCTCCTCGAGGCAGTCACCATGGCTGATGAAAAAGACCTCGTTGTGCCACTGGCCCATGTTGGCAGCGGCGTACTCTACTAGATAGTTCAGGGATTGCCTGCGTCCCCGAACCTTATGAATGGGGATGAGCCTGCCTGCATTATCCACATGCAGAATAGGCTTGATGCCCAGCATGGAGCCCATAATGGCCGAGGCTTTGGAAACCCGCCCGCCCCGGTGCAGATGCATCAGATCATCCACTGTGAAAACATGAACCAGATGGAGCTTGGTATCCTCCGCCCACTGAGCCACTTCTTCTATAGACATGCCCTGCTGCTTTTTCTGGTTGGCCAGATGCACCAACAGACCCTGCCCCAAAGAAGCACAAAGGGTATCCACAACGATGATTTTGCGCTGCGGGTATTCCGCCGCCAGCTCCTTGGCAGCGATCTGGCCGCTTTGGCAGGTGCCGGAAAGCCCGGAGGAAAAGCCGAGATACAGCACATCCAGCCCTTGGGTCAGAATGTTCTCAAAAAAGGAACGCATGCTTTCTACATTTACCTGTGCAGTTTGGGGCATTTCACCATCCCGCATCCGTTGATACAGGGTGCCAATGGGCATTGCAGCATCATAGGCCGCATATTCTTTGCCGCCGATGGTATAAAGCAGCTCCACTGAGCCGATATCGTTTTCCGCCAGATAGTCCAGCGGCAGATCACAGCTGCTGTCGGTTACCAGTTTGAAGGTATTGTTCATCCATGTTTCCCCCCTGCATAATTCCTAAAAAAGTCTGCTATAAAAGCGAATATGATGTCATTGCGCATCAGAGCGGGCGTGGCAAAGCGAGCGGATTACCCTGCCCATGGTAAAGCACAGTATTTACATCTGAAAATAGGATACCATGAACGCAGTGAATGGTAGAATTGGCCATCGCCGTAAGGTGAGCCATAGAAATGAAGTATAGTAGCGCTCTGTAATTATTATACCTTATTCGTCTGCCGAATGCAACCGCAATCCTCCATAGGGCCCTTTGGCAGCGAAGTTATTCAGGGGATAGGCACGGTTTTCTCCGCCGAGGAAAGCCCAAGGGTCTTAGAGGAACCGGCGGCCAAATCCAAGCCGATGATTCCATCCGCAACCTGTTTGAAAATAGGCCCCGCTGCATTTTCACCGGATTCCCCGCCTTCCACGAAAACGACAGCCGCATATTTGGGCTTGGCAGCCGGAAAAAAGCCTGCAAACCAAGCATGAACGATTTCTTTGCCGTTTTCATCGTATATTCCGGTCTGGGCAGAGGAGGTCTTGCCGCCCGCTCCGCCGGTGATGGGTCTTGCTTTGCGGCCGGAGCCTTCTTCAATGACCTTGACCATTAGTCCCTGCACGGTTTTGGCGGTGTTCTCGGATAAAATACGGTTGGGGGAATAGCTGGGATAGGAAACACTGAGGGAAGAACCGTCTTCCGTTTCGCCCATAACTAACCGGGGGGTTACGGCCATACCTGAATTGGCGATAGCGGAAATAGCCTGAGCCATTTGCAGGGGAGTGGCCAGCGAGCTGCCTTGCCCAAAGCCAAAGTTGGCAAGGGACGCCCGGTTGCTCAGCTCCTGCCGGGTGGGCAGATTACCGGATTGTGTGGTAAAGCCTTCCGCCAGCTCAGAGGCACTGCCCAGTCCCATATAGCTGGAAAGGGCAGGGATATAATCCGGCCCCAAGGTCAGGGCTAGGTTGATAAAATAGGTGTTGCAGGAAACCTCCAGTGCCCGCTCCATATCCACAGTGCCGTGAATGGCGTGGTTGTTGCAGCGGAAAACCTGCCCATCCACATCGATGGAGCCCTGACAGGTATAAGAAAAATCGGGGGTAATGCCGTTTTCCAGAGCGGCGGCGGATACAATTACCTTAAAAACAGAGCCGATGTTATAGCCGCTGATGGCCCGGTTGATAAAGGGGGCGTCCTTGCTTTCCAGGCTGGCGGCAATGTTGCCGGGGTCAAAATCCGGCACACTGGCCATAGCCAGAATGTCTCCGGTGCCGATATCCATAACCACTACAGCACCCTTTTCACAGCCTTTTTCCAGAGCGCTCTGAGTGGCGGCCTGCATGGAGGCATCCAAGGTCAGCACAACGCCGCCCCGGTCGTTTTCGCCGCTCCGGTCAATCTGCACCGCTCCGTTTTCCATGGAACGCCCCATAGCGTCCACCTGGTAGCGGGCCACGATCTGGCCGCCGCTTTTTTTCAGAAGGCTGTCAAAAGCCTTTTCAATGCCTGCGGCACCCGTTTGCTCCTGCCCGTTCAGGTAGCCGATGATATGGGGGGCAAGCTGCGGATTCTGGGAATACCGTTGGGAAACACGAAACACATCCACTCCCAGAGCGTAGAGATCGTTGGTGGGCACCTCCAGCGCAAAGGGGGAGCCGGCTGTGAGCATATTGAGTACAGCCGGGCGCTGTTTTTCCTCCAGAGCGGGCAGCAGCACGCCCGCCGCCTGTGGGGTGGGCAGCACCGAGGCAATGTATTTGGAACTGCTGTTGACAAGAGGCACCATACTGCGGTCATAGATGGTTCCCCGTGTGGTGGAGACCACCAACGCCTGTCTGCTCTGTACATCCGCCGCCATAGTCAGCGAATCAGATACATTGATGGCATACACACGAAAAAGGCAGACAGTCAGAAGCACCGCCATACAGCAGTAAACTCCGATCATACGCTTATACAAGGCTAACACCGACTCTCTGAATGAAATAGGTTCTTTGGGTATATTGTGGGCAGAGCCGCAGGCAAACATACCGCCCACAAAAAGAAAACGCCCTCCCACAGCCTTTTTCTCAGGCATTGTGGAAGGAGCGCATATGTATACTCATATAGTTTTAAAATTGTGGAGCAATTTTAAAACTATGGGCTTCGCCCACAGACACGCACTGCATGTATATGAGTATGAAGCCGGTATAGACCGCCTATGGCGGTTAGCGGCAGATTGCCGCTGTTTAAAACCACGTTGCGATTTTAAACCTATACAACTATAGCTGGCCTCGGGGTAGCGGGATCAAGATCATTCCAGACGTGTGCTGTAAAGCTCGGCGCAGGTGAGCCACCGGGGGCGGGTAAAGGTGGGCCAGAAGGTGTCGCGGCTGGATGCCAGATATTTGCCGCAGCCGCTGACAGTATCGCAGCATTCCCGAATATCGCCGGATTCCGCTGCTTCTTGAATAACAGTGCAATCGGTTGTGGGGGTGCTCACCAACTGTGTGGTGTTGACAGAGCTGACAACACCATTGGAATTGAGGCACCGTCCACAGAATCGGCAGCGGCAGGGAACACTAAAGCATTCACCCCGGCAAACCCCTTCGTTGGCGGCTTGTGTCAGGCAGGATTCGGTAGCTGCGGCACGGGTGGTAACCGCTCCCGCCCGATTCAGGCAGTTCCCGCAAAAGCGGCATCTGCCCAAAATGTTGAACAGTGTATTGCCGTTGGTACAGGTGCGGCAGGCACACCCGAGCTGGGTCTGGCGGGCCAGAGGTGAGGATGCGGTGGTGCCTTGGGTAAAATTGTTTCCCGAAATAGAAGTGGCCACATTTTGGCCATTGGAACGAACATTAGAACATGCCATGATTCATCACTCCATATGCAATCAAAAATGCGTCCTGTCAGCAAAGCCTGCAAAATGATATTCTCTTTATATACTATGGGAATCTGGCCAATATGTGAGGCTTTTTTACCCCGATTCGGTTAATTTGCCTCAAAACACATTTTCCGACAGAATCAAATCCTCTTTGTCCCCTATAATGGATGGCGATGGGACAATGAGCAGGCATGAATAATGGGGAGAAGGGTTTTACCATGTCCGTGCCGGGCCTGCAATGGGGAAGAGGCTGAAATGGATACATATGTTTATGTGGATGTGCTGATGGTCCTCAACTATGCTGTGACCATGCTGCTGATACTTTGCTGTTCCCGGCTTTCCGGCCGGATGCCCCGCCGCTCCCGGGTAATTCTGGGAAGCCTTGCGGGGGCCGCCAGCTCGCTGGTGATTTTTTTACCCTATATGGGTTTTATCCTTTCCACTTTGATCAAGCTGGCTGTTTCCAGCCTGATTGTAGCGGTGGTTTATGCGCCTTTGCGCAGGGGTGCTTTTTTAATGCAGCTTTTTCTGTTTTTTACGGTGAATTTCCTTTTTGCCGGCGTTATGGTGGCCTTGTGGTTTGCTTTTGCTCCCCAAGGGATGCTGTGTTTTAACGGCGCTGTGTATTTTGATATTTCCCCTGTGGTTCTTATTGGCTGTACCGGTGCCGCTTATCTAGTGCTGACGGTGGCAAACCGTATTTTCAGGGGAAGCCGCCTGCCTGCCAGCGTGTTTGAGGTGAAAATCTTCCTGAATAAAAAAAACACCCGAGTGACAGGGCTTCTGGATACGGGCAACAGCCTGTATGAGCCTTTTAGTGCCACTCCGGTGATGATCTGCTGGGTGGGTGATCTTGTTGAAATCTTGCCTCCCCAAGTGGTGGATTCGGTGCTTTCGGGAGAATACCTCACCGGGAAGGATTTGCCTCTTTCTCTGCGCTTGATCCCTTATGAAGGATTGGGCCAGGCAGGGCTGATCCCCGCCTTTCGGCCGGATCGGCTGGAGCTTTCCCGAAGTGGGCACTGCCACCGGGTGGAGAGAGTTTACATTGGGCTTTCTCCAAAAAAGGTAGGCACAAGTGATTACAATGCGATTTTGAACCCTGATTTGGCCAGTGTTCCGATCTAAGCCTAGGGGATAACAAATTCTGAAATACTGACAAAATACATTCATGGGGTGCTTCTCTACCGTATCACACGAATTCAACTATAAAATTCGGCGTGTCGCTGGCCGTAAAAAGCGACAGCCGCAGAACAGGGCCGGCTTAGGGCCTCCTTGCCGGTTTTGCGAAGGGCGGAGGATGGAGAGGGATTATGGAAAAGGGAACAAGGCTGCTGAGTCTGGAGAGCATTCGGATTTTTATCCTAACCCGCATACTGCGGGCAAAAATACGCAAAATTTATTACATAAACGGCCCGGATACGCTGCCGCCTCCCTTAACCAAAGAAGAAGAAGCCGGGGTTTTCCTCAAGCTGGAGGTGGGGGATGATCAGGCCAAACAGGAGCTGATTGTGCATAATCTGCGCCTTGTGGTGTATATTGCCCGTAAATTTGAATCCTCCGGTGTGGGGGTGGAGGATCTCATTTCCATTGGTACCATTGGCCTTATTAAAGCGGTCAACACCTTTTGCCCTGCCCGGGGCATTAAGCTGGCCACCTATGCCAGCCGCTGTATAGAAAACGAAATCTTGATGTTTATGCGCAAATGCCAATCGCAAAAGCATGAGATTTCCATTGATGAGCCTCTTAATATTGATTGGGACGGCAACGAGCTTTTGCTTTCGGATATACTGGGAACCGATTCAGATAGCATCAATCGGCCCATTGAGCAGGCCATTGAAAAAAATATACTGCTTGAAACGGTTAACAAGCTGGGAGAGCGAGAAAAAAAGATCATGCAGCTCCGTTTTGGTTTGCTGGATGGCGAGGAACGCACCCAGAAGGAAGTTGCGGATATTATTGGGATTTCCCAATCCTATATCTCACGGCTGGAAAAAAGAATTGTCAAAAGGCTGAAAAAAGAATTGGAACGTATTTCGTAAAAAATGAAATTTTGGATTGAAGGATGAAAGTGCCCCCTATCCAACCTGCTTACTATATGTAAGTAGATTGGATAGGGGGCACTAAGTGTGTTGATTGATAAAGAGGGTATTTAAGACAAGTAAAAAGATAAAGCTTCTGGTTCATATTAAAAATGGCGGTGAAGCAATATTATTGCCTGCAAAAGAAAGGCCTCCGGATTCACCGAAATTAAATTCGGTGGCTAATGTCTTATTTCGCTATTTCAAAACTTTCAGAATAAACTCTGCTTGGTTGGATGGCTTGATCAGGAAAGTCCTTTAATTCGCCTTTGTCTACAGCATAGAAATAAACTGTATTAGGCTCATATACCTTTGACATAAGTGGTACACCGTAGGGACAATACGGTTGATTGGAATAACCTTTATCCAGTAGGCTATAATATTTTTCTTTATAAGGTGGGTACATGCTTGCTTTAATATAACGTAGCTTTTCAATAGCTCTACCGTATGAAAATATAAGTTCTTGGTTTTCTTGAATTTTAGGATACTCAATCCCAAGTCCATTTGGATAATGCTGGTCTGTAACTATATCTCTAAAGCACCAGAATGTAGGAGTTGCCACTTCTTCTTCGGGTACATAATACAGAAAAGGCAAACATGCTTCCGGATTGACTTTATATACAGTTGAAATATAGGATATTGAAACTTCGTTGTACTCGAATGTACCATCTGCCAATAAAACTTCTTGTTGCTTGATGTTATATATTTTCACTCCTCCTATACAGAGAATGAATAGGCCAACCAAGATAAAAAGCACAGTCCTATACTTATATAAAAAAGATTTCATTTGTAATTTTTTCATCTTGGTTGGCCTCATTTCTATTATTTTGTCAAATTTGCCAACTGTGCAAAGGTCGGTTTAAAAGGGTCTTTTAATGGGACAGGTACCCCGCTAGACGTGCTATTCCACATTAACATTCCTTGCGGGGTATAACTGGAATTTGAGCTCGTGGAAGAAACGTTGATTGTAACGCCAGTAATATTTTTGTTAAACCAAGAACGCTCTCTGTTAAAGCCTACCCCTGCATCTGCTGCAAACATTGTTGTAATATTCATCTTATCCCAAAATGCTTGCGCAATATTATTGTTGCCGCCATTACCGGGAGCACCTGGTTCACATCCTAATAGATAAAGTGCCTCAATGGTTTTGACATCTAAATCGATGTCAACATCATTGATATTTATGTGGTGCATTGGACCTTTACCTCTAAGTTTGCGGGTAAGTTGTATTAAGTCTGGGTTTGCATGGGCATTAAATATTATTGCATCGGGATCGGATTCCATCGTATTATTCCAATAGTCCTTAAAGTCATTATAATCCTTTAGGGCATAAAGTACAATTTCCGAATCCATGTCTTTTTTTGAAATACCGTATCGTTTTGCCAACATTCGCTGAAAAGCCTGTGCAGTTTCATATGATAGCGCATTAGGATTCTTATCAATTTCGTTGTCTGCATCATCTCCAAATGGGTCGTAAAAGATATAGCTTTTTAGCCCTAGTGGGTCGATATACAGAATTGGATTTCCTCCACAATATGCATACCAATTTAGCCCCCACATTATCGGGTCTTCACTTATAAAGCGCCCGGTTACGGGCTCATAGTTCCTCGCCCTTAAATAAACTGTCCCGGCCTCCCGGTCAAAATACTCCCCGCAATAGCGGAAGGGGTTCCCATCCAGCTTCTCCGGGCTTTTCTCCACCCCAAAGGCATCGTAATCATAATTCTTGAGGGTGGTGCCGCTTTGATCGGTTCGCTCCACCGCATCCCCATGGGCGTTGAACAGGTAATACTGGCAAAGTCCGTCCTGCTCTCTGGCAATGAGGTTTATGCCCCGTAAATACCGTGCGAATATCCGACCACTTTCACCATACTCCGCCACCATATTTTGCCCATCCCAGATGTGGGTATGGCTGGTGCCATCGGCAAAACTCTTTTTGTGCCGCAGGCCGTCCGGGCGGTAGGCATAGCTTGTCACCAAGGTATCCCGATACAGGCTAACAAGCTGATTAAACCCATTATACCCTCGCTTTTCCAGAATGACAACATCCTGCCCGAACTTATTCGAATAGAAGCCGACCCGTCCCGGTTGCTTTTTTTCAGCATCGCCCTGCGGCGTGAGCCGCTCCCATTCCCGATAAAGTTGGTTGCCGTTGTAATCGTAGCGGTAATGGAAAATCTCCCTTGCGCCCTTGTGATCGGTTTTGGTTTCGGTTTCCAAACGGTTTCGCAGGTCGTATGCATAGGAGGTAACGGTATTTTTGCCGGATGCGTCGGTGACCGTCATGCGGGAGCGGTTGGAGAAGCGGTCATACTGGTATAGAATCCTTCTGCCGTCCTGCTCCTTTTCTTCGGTGAGCCGGCCAAGGCCATCATACAGATAATCGGTGATCCTATCCGCTCGCCCAGAACCCTTGCTGAGCTTGCGAGCTTGGTTGCCGTCCGGGAAGTAGCTGTAGTGGTAGGAGGAACAATGAGCACCACTCTTTTTGTTGGTTAGCCCGGTCACCAGATTGGCAGCGTTGTAAACATACTCGGTCGTGATACCGCTTTGTGGATAGACAAGGCTCTTGCGGTTGCCGTTTTCATCATAGGCGTAGGTGGCAAGACTGTGGCCATCCTTTTTCAGAACCGTAAGCCGATTCTGCCTGTCGTAATCGTAGGCAAGAGACAGTTCGGTAACGCCATCCTTACGGAGAATGAAGCTTTTGCGGTTGCCATACAGATCATAGGTATAGTTTTTGGTTACGGTGCTGGCGGAGCTGGAAAGGCAGACCTCGGTTTGGGAAAGCAGGCGGCCCATGCTGTCGTAGGCATACCGGATGCGAAGCTGGCTGTTTTCCTCCATGGCTGTTTGCCCGGTTTTGGTATAGACATACAAGCGAAAGGCATCCGCCTGCTTTTTCTCGCTGTCGGCGGCTCGCTCAGAAAGCACTCTGCCCAAGCCATCATAGGTATAGGTGGTCAGATCGCCGTTGCGGTCTTGTTTGGTGCGCAGCTTCCCGTAAGCATCGTAGCTGTAGAACTCGGTACGCCTTTCGGGGCTTGAAGGGCTGGGACTGTTGCCAATGGGATCGGTCATGGTTTGTACGCTGCCGAAGCGATCGTAGGTATAGGTGGTCTTGGCGGCTCCGGCGATGGAACTGCCCAGCATACCGGTATACACAGCGGCTTTGTTGCCAAGTGCATCGTACTCGAAACGGGTACGGGTTTCGGCCTTGCCGTCATACAGAATGGTATCCACCACCCGACTGCGACTGTCGTAGGTATAGCCGGTTTCCCGCCACACGCCATTATTCGCAAGGCTTTTCTGGCTGGTGACCTCACCGGAGGGATTGTAGGCATACCGAGTAATCATCCTTTCGGAGCCGTTTAAATCCACCGATTGCTCCAGCAGTCTGCCTGCGGCATCGTGCAGAAAGGTGGTGCTGTTCCCCCGAAAATCCCGGAAGTTTTGCTTGTGACCCAGCGGATTGTAGCTGGTAACAGCGGTAACCGATCCACTCTCGGTCGTTCGGGTCTCGGTTTCCATTCTGCCGGCATAATCATAGGCCCACAGGGTGATATTCCCCAAGGGGTCGGTCTGGGAAATCCGGTTGCCTGCCTGATTGTAGGCGTACCGGGTGACGGCGGCTCCCACCGCTTCTTCCCGCACCCTTTCCAACACATCCCTGAGTACTGTGGAAATCACAGTGGGGGAGTTGGCATCACCGATGACCTCTTTGGTATCTTTTCGCAGTCCCTGGGCCGGGTCAAAGGCATCATCATAGCTGTATCTTTCTTCGTATGGCGTTATGCCCGGCCCGGTTGTGGTCTTGGAAAGGATACGGTCGAAGGCATCGTAGGTATAGGCGGTAGCGGTGGTGCCTTCGGTGCTGTAGGCATATTCACGGACAAGGCGATTCCGGGCATCATAGGTGTGGTAGGTCAGGCAGGTTTCAGGATTCAGGGCATAGGTTCGCTGGATTTTGCCCAGAGGGGTGTATTCCAACCGATTCTGCCGCAGCAGCTTGCCGCTGGTATCCTTTTCGGATACCATAATCCAGTTTTGCGACTCGGAAACTACATACTGGGTTTCCTTGTGGGATTGATCGGGATAAACCTCCCGAATAACCCTGCCAAGCCTGTCGTAGGTATAGTTGGTCACCCGCCCGCTGGGATCGGTCACTCGCAGTGCCCGCCCATGGGCATCCCTACTGTATTTCTCCACCACATCGGGCAGTACTGCACCATTTGCATCTCGGAGGCCGATTATTCTCTTTTCGGTTAGGTATACGCCGCTATAGATGTTACTGTCCAGTTGGGGATTAGTGTTGCTGTAGGAATAGGAAATCACAGCATCATATGGGGAAGGCGTAAGGTTGAGGTTGGCATAGTGCCGCTCACTGGAAAGGTTGTTGTTTGCATCATACTGATACTGTGTGGCCTCTTTGAGGGTTTCCACACCGTTTTTCTGCTCATAGACCTTTTTCCACTCCACAAGCTTCTGATCGGAGCGCAAGGAATAGTTCTCCCGGATTTGGGTGGAGGCATCCTTGTACCAAAGCTTTTCTGTGAGCAGGCTGTAGGCGGCATCGTAGTCAAAGGTGGTGGTGCCCTGTAGGGGCAGGGTTTGGGTTTTCACATTTCCCTTTGGATCGTAGGTCCAGTTTGTCTGCGCCTGTAGAATCGGACGGGGAGAAGCTGTAACGGCATTATACCGTTTAGTGATCTGCTGGGTGCGCTGTTTGTTTTTATCATTGTCGTAATCAAAGAAATCTTCCTGCATAGCTACATTGTTATGAACTTCGGTAATCGATTGAAGCATGGATTTTTCGTTGAAGAGGAAAGTGCGCACCACCGGGATACCGGATTTTTCTTCCTGAATGGTAGCCTTGGACATGTAATGTAGAAAAACCCTTCTGCTACGCTTTTCATATACCCCTCCGGTGAAGGTGTAGTCCTGCCGATTCAGCGCTTGAGTACCATCATGATCCTGCCTCCACTGGAGCACATTGTATTGCCGCTGGCGGCCATATGAATATTCGCCAAACCGTTTACCCGACCAATTTCTTTTTTCCTGAGAGGAGAGCTCCTTAGGCGGATCTTCAACGTCAAATTCCCAATATTCCTCTTCCTGTGTTACCGTACTATATTTATACGTACTTTGAAGTCCAGTAGGATGAACAATTTCTTTAAGGTTGAGATAGGAGACTTTCTTATTAGTGTCCCCACTAATATTCTTGTTAATCTGCTGAAAGGTGTCGTTGATGGCGTAGTCATAGGAAGTTAACTGGTTTTCCTGATCCCTTACTTGTGAAAGACGAACACCTTCCTCAGCCTTGGAAATAGTGTATATGATTTTGCCGGTATCGGGGAGTTCCCAAGTCAGGGTATATCCGCTAGAGGTGTTGGTTCTGGTCAGCCTGACTGTACGCCCCAGCGAGTCAACCATCTCAGCGCCGCTGTCCTTGGTAAAGCGAAACAGGATGGTGTTGCCAAAGCGATCCTGGCGGGCGACAATGGTGCTGGAGCTCAGATAGTCTTTCTGGCCGTTTTTATAGGATAGGATGTATTCATAGGATGCCTGTGAACCGGCATGACTGATGGTACCTCCTGTTTGCTGGATGCGCACATCCCCCAGAGAGTAATCCACCAGATTGCTGCCGCTGGTGCTGGTGGGGGTATCTTTCAGACGGAGGGTTCTGCCATCGGCCAGATGCAGATACGGTCTGTTTTCCACATCCTTTCCGTTGCTCTTGACCTCGGCAATCTGCTCAATGGAGGGAAAGGCAAAGCTCCAGCCGTGCCCCAATCCATACGCATCTACAAAATAATTGTTTTCCTCTGTTTCGGTGTGACGGATGTAATACTCCACTTGGGTGTCCTTATACTTGAGGGTTTCTGTGATTTCTTCATCATCTTGGATAATGGATTTTATTACTTCATCTTTATATTCATCCATAGCCTTCGCTCTTGCTGCAGTGCGCTGATCACGATCCTGAAAATCGCATTCTCCCCACAAAGGCACATTGTTGGTTTCAATGGTACCGCCAGTTTTAATATTTTTCCTTACCGCATATTTGTAAATCACATAGCCATAACGTCTTTCTTTGCCGGTTACCTCACGAGATACTAGATTGTGCAGGGCAGCATTGCTGGAATTGTATTGCCGGGTCATGACCAAATCCAGACCGTTTTTACCGGGTAGGATAAAGTCGGTAGCAGTCAGCTGAAATGCACCTGTGCCCATGGAGGCACTTTCGTTTTCAGCCGATGAATAGGAAAACGGAGCATCGGGATAGTTCTTAAGAGGGGTAACATCTCCTTCTGTGTCGGATGATACGGCTTGGGCGGCAAGTTTATTTATAGAATCAGCTTTATATTTGTTATTCATCCTTTTATTCCTCCATTCTTTTAGGATAGGGTTAATAGAGCGTTCCCGGCCTGCAAGGCAGTAAACTGTGCGGATATTACTAGACCGTCCCATTCATAGCCTTTGGTGAGGGGTTGGGTGTATCTGAACTTCACCTGACCGGCCTTTTGGGAAACCAGTTGGATGGCAGGCTTGTAGGTCTTGCTGACAAAATCGCATTTTCCGGTGGGGGTTTCAAGGCCAAGCTCATCCAGCCTCAGCATGGTGGTGGGATATTCTAAAGCCATAACAATGCTCTTAAAATCATCGATATCCTTCGCATGAAGCTGCACTGCATAGCTGGAACCAGCTTTGACGGCAAGGGTCAGGCTATCCTCCCGGTAAAATATGGGGACAATGGGGAGCAAGCTCGTTTCCAGATAGGGAGACGCTACAGAATCCTCATAGGAGCGTACACGAAAGGTCGCTTTCTTCTTATGAGTGGGTATTTTAACGGTATGGGTGATGTGGGTCTTAGCATCGGCGGGATGCTTTTCAAGCTGCTGCCACGTGAGCCCCAGTTCCTCAAATTCATTCCAAGTAAGATAATGTCCATCTAGACTGCCCCAAGTTAAGCCGTAAGGCACCTGATTCTCAAGTTCCTGCCACGTCCAGCCTCTGGCCTCGATCTGTGTCCAAGTCAGGTTTTCGTTGTCAATTTGCGCCCAGTTCAAGCCAACGGACGGTTGCAGCTCAAAGTTCTGCCAGCTCCAGGCTCGGGCTTCGATCTGTGCCCAAGTTAGTCCCATACTGTCAATGTTCTGCCATGTCAGCCCCTGATCGGGTGCGGGTGTTTTTTCTCCGGTACCCTTGTAGACAGTAAAACGCACCGGCAGGCGCTGAATCTCAGACCAGCTCAGATTTTTCTGTTCTATCTCCGCCCAGGAAAGGTTGTGGTACTCGATGTTCTGCCAAGTCAGGCCCTGTGCAGGCAGTTTTTCAATCTGCGCCCACGTTAGGCCCTGCACATCAATCTGCATCCAAGTTAGGCCCGCTTCGTCCATGTCCCCCCATGTTTTGCCGATCGATGCCGCTTCAAAATCCTCGTCATAATGAATATCCAGCTCGTAACCCTCTGCACCGTCCACCGACTCCCAGCTTATGCAAGCCATGCTCTCCTCATAGAGGTCGGGGATGCGCAGGCAGGTGGGTCTTGCTAACATACGTTTTCCTCCTTTCGATGAAGAAGGCCGCCACGCAATGGGCGGCCTTCTTTAATTGTTATTTGTTTGAGTTCGATTCGCTTAAGGCAAATAAGGCGAATTAGAAAGTGGACGCTTGCTCCTTCATTTCAGTCTGTTTCTGCTGCCAAGCCGCAATAACCTCCGGTGTCCAGAGAGCTTCCATCACAGCGTATAAGTTGTCAGGTAGCATTTCCATTGCTCTCTCAAATTGGCCCGGAACAAGGGCCTCCCGGTGGTTTTGCGCCTCAAAGGTTTCGGGATCAATTTCTCTGATAAGTATCGAGCATGTACCAGTATCACTGATATTATCAATAAATATTTTTCTCATAATATTATTATCCTCCTATGTAATATTGTAAACTACATGGCCGAAGGGTGCGAATTTATCGGTAATGTCAACGCCAAACAGGCTTACAGTCCCTCCATTGCTATATGCCTTGTATAAATTAATAATATTGCCGCCTAGACCACCTAGACCGCCTGTAACGCCAAACAGACCGGATGACAATCCCCCATATCCTACGCCCGCGACCCCCACAAAGAATAAGCTTCCGGACTGAGCTGCGAAGGGAATCCCCGTTATCTGTAGTTGCCCCGATAAATCGCCTACCCCACTTATTGCAATATCAAACCGTGCCATGACGATATTTCCCATCCGCATGTAAGTCCCGGAACGTATTGTATACCCCGAAGGGGACCCTCCGTTCGCCCCTGTTATCGTAGGTTCCCATGTGCCACTTTCTATGGGAAAATTCCCACTGTCCCAACTAGTTGCACCTAAGACAGACAAGTTCGCCTTATTTGCCAATTGTGAATCAACGGCAGTGAAAGCTTCATTATAATCCCTCATACTAGGTTTGTCGTTCGGCTCCCATTGCGGGAGGTTATAGTTGGCTGTTTTCTTTGAGTAAGACATATTCAAAATTCCTCCTAAAGTGTAAAGTAGCGCATAAATCCGAATGCGCCTTTCGGATTTACACGCCAGTTTAATAATATAAACATATGTTCTATAATTAATTATAGCATTGATTTTTTAACCTGTCAAAGGAATATTGTTGCCACAGATCATCCTCTCCTTATAGACTGAAGCGCTGCTAGCCTGTTTACCTGTTTATATGTAACTCAACAATAAAATTCAGCAGCTATAAGGTGGGGCATACTGGAAATACTGTATTTAATAACCTGAAAAAGAATTGGAACGTATTTCCTGAAAACTGAAAATCCGATACTGAAAGCCTTTTGAAGGATTTTCCTGTCAGTGAATAAAATTCCCCGCTAAGCGTATGCATTTTGCACCCCTGCTATGCCAATACTTACATATGTAAGAAGGTTGGATAGGGGGAACAGAGTGTGCTGATTAATAAAGTGGAAATCTGCGGGGTAAACACTTCCAAGCTGAAGGTACTTAAGGAAAGTGAAAAGATAGAGCTGCTGGAACGGATCAAAAAAGGCGATGAAAAGGCTCGCAATGAGCTAATTAGCGGTAATCTACGCCTTGTTCTCAGCGTTGTGCAGAAATTCACCAACAGGGGCGAAAATCTGGATGACCTGTTTCAGGTGGGCTGCATCGGTCTGATTAAATCCATTGATAATTTTGATACCAGCCATAACGTGCGGTTTTCTACCTATGCTGTGCCAATGACTATATTTAGTCGAAATAGAAGGAGAAAAGAACCTGAAATGAATAGAAAGCAAGCATTGATGCGGGTCTGCGAGATGTTATCTACATATGAGCAAACAGCAGAAATCACCGAAATTACAGCCAAACTGCAGGAGGTAATGGCAGAGATCCCCTTTACCGCATGGTCGGAGGCAACCATCTTTGATACCATAGACCAGTGGATTTTGGAGAATGGAAGAGTTCCCAATACCAGAGATTTGACGAAAAAAGGGCTGCCACCTGTTCCGGTGATTAAGAACCGGTTTGGGATGACAGCCCGGGAATTCCTTGATGCCCATTACCCCAAGTCCCAGCTGCTGTGCCAGTCCCAGCGATACGGCCACAAAAGCACGGAGGATTGGGTGCGGGATTTTGCGGTGCAATATAAAGCAATTGACCCCGATTCGGCGGCTATGTATAACCGGAATCGCAGGGCAAATTCGCCTACTTGGGCTACTGTTGCACGAATGTGCGGGCTCACGCGGTGGGAGGAGCTGCTGGAGTATTGCGGGGTGGAGAGGGTGCGGAAGGTATGTGAGGGTGGTAGGACAAGGGTTGGGACTGTTTTGGAGGTCAGCCGGCAGAGTGATGTGGAGGAGATGCTGGGGCGGTTGTGAATCACAAAATATCCCTTGTTGCGAAGTGGATGCAGCAAGGGATATTTTATGTGAAAGCTATAAAGTCTGTCATATAGATTATCAGCTATGTTTGTAAACTGATAAAAGTAATTATGAACACTTGCATATTGAATCTTTGGCGCCTTAGAGAATTATGAACAGTAGGTGTGTGCCACATATATACTAAGCTTGACAGCGAATATCCGTTGTAGTAAACTAAAAAGTATAAAATTGCGGTAATATGGTGTTTTTTGTCAAAATAGTATTGAGTTGTAGTAAAGAATATAATAAAAAAGCTTCCTAAGTGAAGGGAATATAGGTGTTTTATGGAACCGAATATACAGCAATCAAGAGAGGAAAATCGATTAATTTCAAATCCAGTATTTAACCAAACCATGCTACGCAAAATAAGTGTTGTAATGATGCTTGGTTATTTGGCTTTATCCGTACTTTTTTATTTTTTAGCAGGGCGTCAACTTCATTTTCGACAATCCAGAGAGAATATAAGTATGCCTACACCTAATTCTGGATCGGTGGAGATAGTTACTGGGAATCAAGTTGAGCAAACGTTTATCAATAAAATTCAGCGTCTTACATCTATTTCTGTGGCTTGGGGAACTTATGGTAGAAGCAATTCAGGAACAGTGTTCGTTGATCTTTATGAGTTGAACGGAAACACACAACTTCTACATCAGGAGTTATCTGCTGCAGAAATAACGGAAGGATTCGTCAGTCTTATAACTTTGGAGCAACCCAAAGAGGGCTTATATGGTGTACCTTTATTGCTGAGAATTACTGCAGACTCCAATATAGGGAGTGCACTATCTCCCTTAATGAATACGGCTGCAGTAGAAGACGGCTTTCAGCTTTACTTGAATGGGCAGCCTGCTTCTGGCATGCTTTGTTTTTCAGTTCAAGGAGAAGAGTATATTTGGACGGGTCTGCATTATTGGAAGTTTGTTGCTGGCGGTGCAATTCTGCTTGTTCTTTATTTATGGACCACGCTGAGGTACGTTAAAAAAGGTAAAAAGCCCTTGATTCTTATGGCTTTCATTGCTATCCGAAAATATCGGTTTTTGATTCAGCAATTGGTTGCTAGAGACTTTAAGGCAAAATATAAGCGCTCTGTTTTAGGCGTTTTATGGAGCTTGCTAAATCCGCTTTTAACAATGATAGTACAATACCTTGTATTCTCCAGCTTATTCCGATTTGATATTCCCTATTATACGGTTTATTTGTTGTGTGGTATCGTAATGTTCAATTATTTTTCTGAAGCATGTGGTATGACTTTAGGAGCTATTGTTGGTAATGCAAATTTAATTACTAAAGTGTATGTACCCAAATATATTTATCCACTTACAAGAGTGATATCTTCATTCATTAATTTGCTGATTGCCATGGTTCCGCTTTTTATTGTAGCATTTGTCTCTGGACTTCATCCGACCAAAGCTTATTTCCTGTTGCCGTTTGTTTTGGTATGTTTGGCGGTACTTTGTTTGGGCCTTGGTATGCTATTGGCAGCCGCTATGGTATTTTTTAGAGATATGCAGTTTTTGTGGGGTGTGATTAGCATGATCTGGATGTATTTAACCCCCATATTTTATCCGGAGAGTATCCTTCCTTCCAATGTGGCTATGCTTTTAAAAGGAAATCCTCTTTATTATTTTATCAAATTTGTACGAACTTGTGTTATAGATGGGGTTTCTCCTGAGCTGATTATATATGTGCAATGTTTTCTTTTCGCTATCGGCTTCCTTGCGCTTGGTGCCTTTGTGTTTAAAAGGACACAGGATCGTTTTGTATTGTATTTATAAAAAAGGGGCTTTAAAGCATGAAAGAAAAAATGATAGATGTCAAAAACGTTTCCATGCAATTCCGACTGGCAGGTGATCGAATTATGTCGCTGAAGGAATTCATCACTGCAAAACTGGGTAGAAAGCTTACCTACCGTGAATTCTGGGCTTTAAAAGATGTGTCGTTTGAGGTGTTCCAAGGCGAGGTTCTGGGAATTATTGGACGTAACGGCTCAGGAAAAAGTACCTTGCTTAAGGTGATTTCAGGTATTCTAAATCCTACCCAAGGGACGAGTGTGTGCGGCGGCAATATTGTTCCTATGTTGGAGCTGGGTTCCGGTTTTGATATGGATTTAACCGGAAAGGAAAACATTTTCTTGAATGGCGCTATTCTAGGATACTCGGAAGAGTTTCTTAAGTCTGAATATGAGAAAATACTGGAGTTTTCAGAGTTGGGCCAGTTTATAGATGTCCCTATACGCAATTATTCATCCGGGATGTTAATGAGACTGGCTTTTTCTATCGCCACAGTGGTTAACCCCCAAATATTGATTGTTGATGAAATTTTAGCTGTAGGGGATGAGGCGTTCCAGAAAAAAAGTCGGGACCGCATGATGCAGCTAATGTCGGGCGGTACAACAGTGTTGTTTGTTTCTCACAATTTGAGTCAGATTAAAAAAATGTGTGACCGGGTTTTGTGGTTGGATCAAGGACGAGTTCGCATGTTGGGATTAACTGAAGAAATATGTGATCAATATGTACTTTGAAAAGAAACCATTTGTTTCTGTTATTATGGGTGTGCGTTACCAGAGGCGGGACACGCTGCTTTTGGAACGTTCTGTAAGATCGATTTTAAAACAAACATATTCGCATTTTGAATTTTTAATTTGTCAGTATAATTCTACCACTTCTGCTTGTGAATTGCTTGAAAGTTTGCAAAAAGAGGATGGTCGTATACGCTTAATCGATGGTACAAGTGCAGATACGTTGGCCCAAAAACTTAACCGCTGCCTAAAAGAAGCCAAGGGTACTTTGATTGCCCGACAGGATGATGATGATTATTCTCAACCTGCACGATTGGAAAGGCAAGTTTATTACTTAAGTAATAATCCAGGGATAGCGTTTGTCGGTTGCGAGGTTAGGCTAATGCAAGGCAAACGTATTGTTGGTATGTATCGTTTTCCCGAACGGCCGATTGTTCGCGATTTTCTTTTTACCCAACCTTTTATACATCCAACATTAGTATTTTATAAAAATGTATTAAATGCAGTTGACGGATATTGTGAAGAAAATCGATGTGATGGATGCGAGGATTATGATTTGCTGTTACGCCTCTATGAAAGAGGCTATATGGGGGCAAATATACAGCATCCATATTTTATATATACTATTCCGGACAAGGGAAAGACTAATGGAACTATCCATAGAAGAATCAATGAAATGAAGACTCGTTTTGTTTTGTTTCGGCGAATGGGACTGCTACCAAAAGCATTTCCTTATGTCTGCAAACCTGTTTTAGTTGGACTGATACCATCAGTTCTTTTAGATAGGCTAAAAGTTTTTAGACGCAATACTCCTCTCGGGAAGGATGGGTCAGTTGAGTAACATCAAAATATTAGTATCACACCGCATTGATATGGATAGTGAACTGATTTCTACTCCTCTGTATGTTCCTGTACGTTGCGGAGCTGTATTTGATACCAAAAATCGCATGAATATTCTGGGCGATGATGCGGGTGACAACATTTCGGAAAATCGCTTGAGCTTTTGCGAATATACTGTGCAATATTGGGCGTGGAAAAATGTACAGGCAGATTATTACGGACTGTGTCATTATCGAAGGTACCTTTCATTTTCCCAGCGCAGGTTTAAGACAGATGCGTTTAATATGGTTCAAGGCGCAGCTTTAATGCCAGCCAGTAAAAAACGATATGGATTGTTAAATGCTTCTATGATGGAACAGATGATTTCTAACTATGACATTATTGTATCCGAGTATGCAGATGTTCGGAAGATTCCAACCCCAAGAAATAAGCAGGACACTGTAAATCAAATGTGGAATGCCTATGTGGGCGAATTTTTTGAACAGTCATCCATAGATTTAATGTTTCAACTGGTTGATAAAATGGCTCCCCAATATAGTAGTTCAGCGAGAGAATATTTTGCCGGCAACCTACATAGAGGATTTAATTGTTATATATTGAAAAAAGAGTTATTCGAACGGTTGTGTGAATTTCAATTTCCAATTATGTTTGAAGTAGCGCGTAGGTTAGATACTACTGGTTATACGCAAACCATGCTTCGTACGCCAGCTTTTATTGGAGAGATGCTATATGGCATTTTTATCTATCATGTTTCCACCTATGAGCAGTGGAAGGTAAAAGAACTTCAACTGGTATTTTTTAATAAAACCAATCGAATAAAGGGCTTTTTAGATTTAATTGAGCGGTATATATTGAGTTGCATGGACCGTGGACTACGGGCTCTAATTGACCCAGTTATGCCGGTGGGTTCAAAAAAACGAGAAATTTTAAAAAGTATTTATTACTGGGTAGTAGCAGTTAAAAATAAAGAACATGGACAAAGCAAGGGCGCGCGATAGCCCACCATATAATTGCTAGAGGAGTTCTGAAAAATGGGAAAACCGATACAAAAGAAGCCTGACATCAAAATATTTGTATCCCACCGCATTGATCAAGATAGCGAAACGATTGACAATCCATTGTATGTAAATGTACGGTGTGGTGCGGTTTATGATAAACGTGAGAATATCACTATGTTGGGGGACAATACAGGGGATAATATTTCGGAGAAAAAAGATAGTTTTTGCGAATTAACAGTCCTGTATTGGGCGTGGAAGAATATCGAGACAGATTATTATGGTTTATGCCATTATAGAAGATTTTTGTCGTTCTCCGAGAAGAATTTTTCTGCAGCTGTTAATGATAGAAGTAGGACTGGCCTGGTATATTCACCTGATTTTGACACAAGTACCCAGAAATTCAAGTTAAATAATATAAAATTAATGCAGAATAAAATTGCAGATACCGATGCGTTAGTTTTAGAAAGATATGATGTAAAATCTGTAGGACACAATTCTGTCTATGAAATGTGGAAGCGCGATATTACAAATTTTGATGTAAATGTAATAGATACTGTTTTAAAAATTATTAAAACAGATTATGCTGATGCATTTAAATATGCGCAGGACTATTTCAATCAATCTAAAACAACGTTTTATAACCTTTTTATAATGAATAAAGAATTGTTTAATGAATATTGCGAATTCTTATTTGGAGTATTATTTAAACTTGAAACTGAAATTGATACTTCTCATTATAATTCTGAAAAAAAGCGTATTATAGGTTATGTAGGAGAACATCTGCTTGGGATTTTTCTATTAAAAATAGATAAGGATAACAAAAAAATACTATACACACAAGGAGTATTTATAGATGAAGTTGTAAAAAGATCGCCTTTGACTCCGGCTTTCCAAATCAAAAATAATGTAATTGTATTTTCCTCTAGTGATTTTTTTTGTCCTTATCTCGCTGTTGCTTTAGGATCATTAGTCGAGCATTCCACAGAACAAGAAAATTATGATATTATTATATTGGAAAAAAGCATAAGTGAACTTAATAAAAAGAAATTAAAATCAATTTTTAAAAAAGCGAATTTTTCTTTGCGCTTTATCAATGTCAAAACAATAGTTTATAATGCCAAATTTTATTTGCCGGAGGACAACGAAGAGTTGTCAGAAGAAACATACTATACCATTTTAGTTCCGTGGCTACTTGAAAATTATAAGAAAGCATTGGTTTTAGATTGTGATATCCTAATTAAAGATGATCTGTCAAAGCTATATACCTTGAATTTACAAGATAATTATATTGCGGCTGCAAAGGAAATTTTGTTTCATGGATTCCTTAACAATCCATATATCAATGTGGATAAAAGTATAACAAAATATTGCAAAGAAAATTTAGGACTCAAGGATGAATACAGTTATTTTAACGCGGGCGTACTGCTGATAAATCTCGAAGCATTTAGAGCAAAATTTACTCTGAAAAGTTTATTACAACAAATTTCCCAAAACAATTTTAGAATAGTAGAACAGGATTTGCTAAACAAAATATGTGAAGGAAAAATTGTTAATTTAGACTACAGATGGAATTTTATGGCTTGTATTAGTGATGAAACCAAGCCGCAGCTTTCTCTTGTTTCAGAAAATGAAAAGAAGCTCTATGATCTAGCGTCTGAATCACCCAGCATTTTGCATTATATCACGCAATGTAAGCCGTGGAAATATCCGGAATTGCAATATGCAGATGAGTGGTGGACTATTGCACGAAGGTCTGCTTTCTATGAGATTTGTCTCTATAGAATGATGGAGAACTGCACAGTTCGGAGAATTAAAAATATTGAGCCCGCAATTTATGATTTACAGGTATTTGCCGGATTTCATAAATTAATTGATCCTCGTTCCGGTGTGCGTAAATTAGCGGATAAGTTACTGCCGAAGGGTACACTTCGCCGAGAATTTGCTAAGAGGATTTTGCCAAAAGGTTCCAAGCGTTGGCGATTTTGCAAGCAGATTTATTACATATTCAGACCTCAATATCGACCCATTAAAGTAAAATAAAATATTGAGGATTAATAGAAAGTGGGGAAGCGATTATGAAAGTTGTACTTTTAGCTGGCGGTTTCGGTACCCGTATTTCGGAAGAAAGTCACCTTAAACCCAAGCCCATGATTGAAATCGGTGAACAGCCAATCCTTTGGCACATTATGAAATCCTACTCTTACTATGGCTTAAATGAGTTTGTAATCTGCGCAGGATATAAACAGCATGTAATCAAAGAATATTTTGCTGATTATTATCTTCACCGCTCGGACATTACCTTTGATTTTTGTAACGGAAACTGTATGACCATACACAACAATGTTGCCGAGCCATGGAAGGTTACAGTAGTGGACACCGGGCTGAATACTATGACAGGCGGTCGCATTAAGCGAGTAAAGGATTATATAGGCAATGAACCATTTATGCTGACCTACGGGGATGGCGTATGCGATATTGATTTGAGCAAACTACTGGAATTCCATCAGTCCCATGGCAAGTTGGCCACGATGACTGCGGTCCAACCTGGCGGGCGTTTTGGCACTTTGGAGATTTCTAAGGACAACACGATCAGTCGCTTTGCGGAAAAGCGGAAAGAAGACGGCGGCTGGATCAACGGCGGATTCATGGTATTAGAGCCACAAGTTTTGGACTACATTGCAGGAGATGCGATTGTTTTTGAACGGGAGCCCCTAGAACAATTGTCCGGAGAGGGACAGTTGGTTGCTTACCAATATGATGGCTTCTGGCAGTGTATGGATACGTTGAGGGACAAGCAGCATCTGGAGGAACTGTTGGAAAAAGGACAAGCCCCTTGGAAGGTGTGGAAGTGATGGCTGATCTTTCTTTTTATCAAGGTAAGCGAGTTTTTGTTACCGGACATACTGGTTTTAAAGGAGCTTGGCTCTCTCGTATACTGGTTGGTGCAGGCGCAATTGTAACCGGGTATTCATTGCCCGCACCTACTGAACCCAATCTCTTTTCCCTAGCTGGTCTTGCAGGGAAAATGACTTCTGTCATTGGCGATATTAGGGATCTTAGCACACTGAAAAAAGTTTTCGACAATGCCCATCCGGAAATCGTTTTGCATTTGGCGGCACAGCCAATTGTACGGGCCAGCTATAAAGATCCAGTATATACCTATGAAACGAATGTTATGGGAACAGTGAATATTCTGGAGTGTGTCCGGCAATCGCAGAGTGTAAAAAGTGTACTGAATGTAACCACTGATAAGGTGTATCACAACAACGAGTGGGAATGGGGATACCGGGAGAATGAACCGCTGGATGGGTTTGATCCCTATTCTAACTCCAAATCTTGTTCGGAGCTTGTGACTCACAGTTATGTGAACAGCTTCTTTGCTGAGAACGGAGTGGCTGTCAGTACAGCCCGGGCGGGAAATGTCATTGGCGGTGGAGACTTTGCCAATGATCGAATCATTCCTGATTGTGTAAGGGCGGTTAAGAATCGTGAGGTTATTATTGTGCGCAATCCTCATTCTACCCGTCCTTATCAGCATGTGCTTGAGCCGTTATATGCCTATCTTATGATTGCTCAAAAGCAGTATGAAGATAAAAAGTTTGCCGGTTGGTATAATGTTGGGCCCGATGATTGTGACTGCGTTACCACTGGTGAACTGGTGGATATTTTTTGTGCGACATGGGGTGTGGGTGCCAGTTGGGAAAATCGCTGGGTCGGAGGCCCTCATGAAGCAAATTTTCTTAAGTTGGACTGCTCTAAGATCAAATCAGTTTTTGGCTGGAAGCCACGCTGGCACGTTGTAGATGCAATTGATAAGACCTGCGAATGGGCAAAAGCATGGTTGGCTAAGGAAGATGTTGCAGGGGTTATGGATAGACAGATTAACGAGTATGGGAGTGAACTATAAATGAAGACAGCCGTCATTACCGGTGCAAATGGTTTTGTCGGAAGTGCTGTGGTGCGTGAGCTCCTTCAACATGATTACCGGATTTATGCATTGGATTTGGAAGGATGCAATCATAATATTCCGACTGATTCTCGAGTCCAATTTGTTGCCTGCGATCTTTCCAATTTAGCCTCTCTTACAGAAAAAACTCCTCTGCTAGAAGATGCTCTGTTTTTCCATTTTGCTTGGGCCGGGAGTGCAGGGCCTGCTCGTGCAGACACTGCCTTGCAGTTACAAAATGCACAGTGGACAGTGGATGCATTGCGGGTAGCAAAGCAGATTGGTTGCAGGCGCTTTCTGTGTGCAGGAAGCATCATGGAGCATGAAACAATGGCGGCTGCATATACCCAAGGTAATCGTCCGGGATTGGGGTACATTTATGGAGGCGGAAAACTGATTGCACACGTTATGTGTATGTCGGTGGCTGCTGAAATTGGCATCGAGATTGTCTGGCCGGAGATCACCAATGCTTATGGTGTTGGGGAACGCAGTCCTCGAATGGTCAATACTACAATTCAAAAATGCTTACGGGGGGAGTCTCCTCAATTTACAGCAGGTACGCAAAATTACGATTTTGTGTACATTGATGATGTAGCAAGAGCATTCCGCCTAATTGGAGAAAAGGGGAAACCGTTCCATGAATATCTCATAGGCAGTTCCACCGCCCGCCCTCTCAAGGAATTCTTATTGGAGATGCAATCCGCTATTGCCGTCGATCTGCCATTCCACTTTGGAGATGTTCCATTTACCGGCATTGATTTGCCTTTGTCCCGATTTGATTGTTCCGAGACTCAGCGTGACACTGGTTTTCGGGCTGAAATAAGCTTTGCTGAAGGTTGCCGGAAAACGATGCAATGGTGGAAGCCACAGGAGAGTGTAAGCAAATGATTCAAAAGTTTGAATTTCATGAAACACAAATTCCGGGTTTGTTGGAGATTACCTCATTTAATGCGGATGATATTCGGGGCTGCTTTACCAAAGACTACTCAAAAGAAGTTTTTGAAGCCAACGGCATCAAACATGACTTACAGGAAGTATTTTATACAACCTCTCACAAAGGCGTTATTCGTGCTTTGCATTTTCAGCGTGTCAAGCAGCAGCCAAAGCTGGTACGGTGTATTTGGGGTCATGTGTGGGATGTTGTTGTTGATTTAAGGAAGGATAGCCCAACATTTAAAAGCTGGTTGGCTTTTGACCTGATTGGGCAAAAGTATAACGAGATTTTAGTTCCTGCCGGTTGTGCTCATGGTTATCTGGTATTAGAGCAATCTGTTGTTTCCTATAAATGTGCTGAAAAGTTTTATGGTGAGTATGATGACGGCATTATGTGGAATGACCCGGATATTGCGATTGACTGGCCTTTGGACCGGATTGGTGGAGTGGAGCATTTAATTTTAGCGGATAAGGATAGAAACCTACAGCTTTTTAAAGCTTTTATGGAAACACATGGTGGGTTCTAAAGTGGTTGGCTGTGCATTTGCGGAAAAGCAGTCCGTTGTAGTGAACAGAGAACTAAACTTGCTTAGAATGTTGTTTGCATTTGTAGTGCATATGGTTCACACCAGTGGGCTGTCACCGGAGGATACTTACAGTTATCCTTTTACTGAGGGATATTTAGCAGTTGAATTCTTCTTTCTTCTGTCCGGTTTCTTTGCGGTACAATCCGTTCAAAAATCGACGATTGTTTCGAGGGCAGAGATTATGCGAATAGTTTGGAATAAATATCGTCGCATAATGTGTTATGTTATTCCGTCCACTCTTATTCATTATATTCTAATCAATCTGCTCGAAAAGCCAAGTCCATGGGTATTTGTACGCTCGCTGGTATATAGTGTGTTTGAAATGGCGCTGTTGCCGATGTCTGGGGTATACGTTACTTTTCTTAATCTGCCATTGTGGTATCTTTCTGCTCTATTTATAAGTCTTCCGTTTTTTATGCTGTTGGTTCAGGAGTGGGGGGAGTCTTTTTTATACATCGTTGCTCCCAGTGCTAGTTTGGTACTATATGGATATCTGTGTATGCGTACAGGGCATATTGATATTTGGGCAGAGCAGTATGGATTGATCTCGATTTCTCTGTTGCGAGCATTTGCGGGCCTTTGTCTAGGCGGGTGTTGTTACGTTTTGGCACTTCGTTTAAAGGCGGTATCTTTTACGATAGTGGGATCTAGAGCTTTAGCGTGTATACAGTTTATGTGTTTTGGTATTGCGTTTTTTTATATGTACACCCATAGGTATTCCAAGTTGGATTTTTTAGTTATTGCCATAATAGCGATGGGATGTATCATCGTCTTCTCCCAAAAAAGTTCAGTGAATTCAGTCTTAAATCTACCGTGGTTTAATCAGTTGGCGGACTATTCGCTGGCACTTTATGTGAGTCATTGGAGTATCCGCACGTACATTCCAATTTTGATGCCAAATGCTACCTATTGGCAGATGCTTTTTCCGTATATCATATGCTCGCTCGCATATGCAGCTCTCATACTTTGGGTGGCTAAAAGAGCACAAGGTGCTGCAGTGTGGGGAAAATGGCGAAACCTTTTCGTTAGAGAGTGATAAAAATGGATGTTTTGATTATTGGTTGTGGATTATGTGGTTCTGTTATCGCACGCCAGTTAGCTGAAAAAGGGTTACGGGTTCAAATTTGGGAACGCCGAGATCACATCGGTGGAAATATGTACGATTATCGAGATACTCATGGCATTTTGATTCAAAAATATGGGCCTCACACATTCCATACTAAAGAGCAGTACCTATATGAATATATATGCCGTTACGCTGATTGGCAGCCATACAAACTGACTTGTGGCGCAGTTTGGGATGATAAATATACCCCTACACCTTTCAATTTCACCACTATTGATACTTTTTATCCAAAAGAAGAGGCGGCAAAGTTGAAAGAAAAGCTGCGGAAGGCTTTTTCAGGACAGTTAACTGCTACTGTCGTGGAAGTTTTGCAGCATTCAGATCCGGATATCCGTGGCTATGCGGAATTTTTGTTTCGAGAGGACTACGCGCCTTATACCGCTAAGCAATGGGGTGTCCCTCCGTCAGAAATCGATCCCAGCGTTCTGAAAAGGGTACCATTACGTTTTTCCTATGATGAGGGATATTTCGATGATCCCTACCAAGTGATGCCTGCTCATAGTTTTGTAGCTTTCTTTCAGAAGTTGCTGGACCATCCTAACATTTCAATCCAACTGGGACAAGAGGCATTCGAATCTCTTACTGTTTCCCCTTCAGGGACGGAACTCTTGCAGGATGGACGGGCCGTTTTGATACCTGTGATTTATACAGGTGCGTTGGATGAGTTGTTTGGGTGTTGCGCTGGCCGGCTTCCGTATCGTTCCTTGCGTTTTGATTGGAAATATGAAGAGAAGGAGAGTTTACAGGATGCCCCGGTGGTTGCCTATCCTCAGGAGCCGGGCTACACTAGAATTACCGAATTTAAGAAGCTGCCGTTCCAGGATGTACGTGGGACTTCGTATGCAGTGGAATATCCGCTTCATTATGACCCTGAAGAGGTGAATGAACCGTATTATCCTGTACTCACGGACGAAAGCAAACGACAATATGACATCTACCGTAAGATGGCAGAAAGAATTTCTAACCTTATTCCTTGTGGTAGACTGGCAGATTTTCAGTACTACAATATGGACCAGGTACTGGCTAGGGCCTTGGAAACAAGTAAGAAACTTCTTGAACAAGCTTAAATTATAGGACATTATCTGTATAAGGGATTCAAAAGGGCCTTCCGGCTAAATGGAAGGCCCTTTCTAATTGATAGCAGGCTACCGTTTAAGTTTTTTATAAATTTTTTGTAGTATAGCGACAAACTTGCCGGGGAGGAAGGCGATACATCTCCCAATAAAATAAGATTTAGAACCATAAATATAAAGCAATTCATTCTCCAACATTGCAATTCGTTGTTCTATAAGCTGCTGTTTGGCCGTATACACTGAGATGTCCATAGTGGTTTGTGCACAGGCGGTTTCTATCAAAGAAATTTTGTCTGCTATATGTTTGGCAAACTCGTTATTTTGCTGAATCCTCTGGTGAACATTGCTTAATGTTTCGTCATTTAGCCTAAAATGCTGGTGCGCATTATTTACAAATTCATCATTCTGTTGGAGCCGCTGATGCACATTGCTTGTGAACTCATCTACGCCCGCAAAGCGTTCTCCGAAAATTTGTGCATAATCTTTTAAAAAATCATAGGTAGACTTGGATTTGCCCATTACCGGAACCAGCGCTTTTTCCAGCCACGTACGGCTCTTTTCAACTTCTTTTTCTAGCAGGAGAAATACACGATCATAATCGATGTCAAGCAAATGAGAAAGCCTTTCTTGAAGCTGATCTAAATGGCTGATTAGCCTGTCTTGCAGCCCCAATGTTTCCAGCAACGAAGTGAAGCGTGCGGTTCCTCTCCCTTCATTTGGGATGGCAAGAAAGGGTTTGCGATATATAATGGCAAAGCACATACCATGAAAAGAATCAGTGACAACAAATTCACTTTGCACAATACTTCTCAGCCAATCCTCGTTAAAAGTATCTTCGCTGGACGATATTCCCCATATTTGGCCAATGGCATCATGTTTGTACGCTATATCGGTGTGAATATTAGATTTTAATTGTAAACACTCCTCAATGGATGCAAGGATTGCCTTTTTATCAACATCCGGATCTAAAATATATGCTGCAACGTATTTTTTATCTGGTGCCTTGCCTTTTGCTGCTAAGTCATTAAAATGTTTTTTATCGCATAAAAATACAGGATCCAGCACAAGGTCTGCATCTACCTCCATCTGGCTTTTTGCAAAGTCCATGCTCGGACTATCCCGGAATGACAGGCAGTCAAACTTTTTCAGGAAATATGCTATTTCGGCCCTTATATCATCCCTTTGCACAAAACGATCTGCACCAAATGAAGTAGCGTAGGCGATTTTCTTTTTCCTATCTTCCACCCAATTCAGGGTGATATATTGTCCAAACTGCAGATACAAGTGGCCGTTCAAAAGTTGATCGGAACCTACTAGAAATAGGTCGCATTCGTTGTTCAGTTGCTGTAGTTCTCCTGAATTTGCATACAAGGGTGCTAAATCAAAAGGTCGATATGGGTTATGCTTGAATCCGGTTGGAGTCGGGTGTGGTTTCCACTCCGAATCGAGTGGCCGCTCAATCATAAGTGGTTCAAGACCCATGTCACGGATGATCCGATATAAAGCATAATAGGTCATATTGGAGCCATAGTTCTCTACACTCCATACCCCTACAATTCCTACATCATACCGAGGTTTTATAGCATACTCTGCTGCTTTATTAAAAGGTAAATATTTTGCGAGAGCATAGAGACGGTCTCTAGCGGGATGTACAGGAAACTGATTGTTTACGCGGTTGTTCATAATCCATTCAAGGGGTACTTCCTTACAAATCGTGTTATTCTCTTGGAGCATTTGTAAAAGGTATTTGCCCTTTGAATTATTTACAAGAATTACGCTTGTCCCTTTTCCGTCATTCAACGCAGGATCATAGCCTCCTATTCCATGAAAATCTCCGATGGTAATATCGCCCTGCCGGGGGAAACTAGAGAATCGGCAAATTTCACAGGCATCATTCATCAAAAGTCTACCGTGAAAACTTTGTTGATAAAAGTCCTGATCAAAAAGACGGTTTTGTTCGGTATTATCTTTAAAAGTCACATTATGAGCGTTACAGTTCCATCCTAACTCTTTAGTACGAAAAGTACAACTCGCAATGTTTTGCTTGCCGAAGGTATCATCCAAATATTGCTGGAAATGCTTGGATGATGGAGAATAATGGCATAATAAATCTATCGTATAAAGCAATTCGTACGGCTTTCCTAAATAAGCATTAAGAGCAGCCACCTGACAGGGGCATCCCGAAAACAGCACAGGCAATCCTGCTTCAAGATTATTTTGAATCTGTCGATAAACAAGCCTCACCTCACTTTGCAGATATTTTGAGCGGAGCAGGGTAGGCAGTTCTTCCAAATTATCTATGAGAATATGCTGAACACCAAAGTCTTTTTTCCAAGCGACGCCGCATGCAATACCGCCTTTGTCAAGGATTCTATGGGCGAGTAAAGGGAAAACACCACCAGAGGAACTATGAAAACGTGTATGATCATCTGCACAATAAGCATAGCAGGACGGAGCAGATGTATTGCTATATAGAGGATGCAAAACCGGGCATACCTGCACACATTTGTTACAGCTAATGCATTTTTGTAAAGATATCTGGGGACGAAAAAATCCGTCTTCATCTGGTTCCAGAACCAAAGCGTCAACAGGACAAATATTGGCGCAGGCTGCACAACCTGAGCAAAGATAATTTTTATTCAAATGCTCTGGCGTTGCCTGAATAAAACATAAAATGGCAGGTGTGCAAGGACGGATATTTTTTTTCGTCAGCATAAAACCTTTTGCGTGCAGAGTCGCTATAATCTGATCTATTGTGAAATCGTTAATCCAACCATATCCTCTTCGAAAATTCACGCTGGGAAAGGCTTCTTGGTCATGATAGGACAGAATAATTTTTTTTGCACAAGATGTAACATGGGTGAGAAACCATTCCATATCTTGAATATATTCTAGTACACCCGCAAGAAAAGCAATATCAGCTGAAATATGGGGAAATTCTTTTTTATTAAAATCACAAACCAATGTTTCTGAACATCGCTGTATGAAATCTACGGGGTAATATATAATATGCGGAGAAAGTAGCTTTTGGAGATACATATGTCTTGCAAACATATCTATAACGGAAGTATCTTCTTCATCTATAAATTCCGACATTTCTAAGATTCTTGCCTCATGCACACTCCAGTCCGTCTGATCATCTAAGCCACTATAGGATAATAATTTAATATTCTTCATTTGCGATATCTCCCCATCAAGATGAATATACATATTCATTCTTTGCATGCGCTATATAAAATGTTCTATATGCATATATTTCCCTAAAACCATTGGTAGGATACTATCAGTGGAACATTTGTCCAGTATATCGAACCAATCTATCAGTTTCATCCTTATTTGTGCATATTGGGCAAGCTTATCACAGAGTTCTAGCTCTGTATCAAACAAAAACTCTGCTTTATTTTGGACCAAATCACGATGGCCCTTTACATTACTTATTAATACAGGAAGCCCGCATGCCATCGCTTCCATAATATTAAAAGGGAGACCCTCTATTTTGCTCGAAGAAACAGCGGCATCGCAAAGCGGATAGAGTTCTTGCATTTGTCGCACATACCCTAAAAAATGAATACGATCTTGCATATGCAGTTTATCAACTAATTCTCTACATTGTTTTAGCAAGACACCGCTACCAGCCAAAAGCAGGTGAGCCTGTGGAATTTGATGGGCTACCTTGGCAAAAGCTTTAATCAATAATTGCTGGTTTTTCCGTTTGGAGAATTCTGCAGCATAGATATATAGGAAATCCGATGGAGAAAATCCCATTGCCTGGCGTCTTTTGCACCGATCTTCGTCAGAAAGTAGTTTAAATCGAGAAGAATCAAATCCTATTCCATGGATAAAGCAAAGCTGCTCTTTATAAAGATAATATCTTTTCGCCAGCTCTAAATCCTCCTGATTCATGACCATCAATACGTTGGTAACAGGAGCACATATTTTTTCAGGCAATAGATATATCCACTTTTTCCATCCATCTGATTCACCAAAGAGAAAACCATGTGCAATATAATATACGCGAGGCCTCTGATCTTTTGGCAAAAGTAAAATGGCCAACCGCAGGATTACGCTGGCAAGGGCAGTATGAGTACTGATTTTATCAAACCGCTCATTTTTAAGAAATTTTCTAAACTTAAAAATAGCGGTGATATTGCTAAAACTAAAAAGACTTTTTTTAAAGGGAAAAGCAACTGCACGCTTTGCATAAGGAATGGATTCGGCGCTGTTTGTCGCTACCCAAACTTCGTAGCCTCTTTCACTGAGCGCTTTTATATAGGGAAGGTGGAAATTTCGCATGTGTGATGCAGTAGAAGCGCAAAAGAGTATTTTATTCATAATAGTTTAAATAGTTTCCTTTCAAACCCAAGTACACACTCGACTAAGAGTATTATAACATGGGATTATGGTTTTGCGACGGTTTCCTTATAGTTTTGGCTGTACTAAATTTTCCCCCTATGACATATTAACGCAAAAGTGAATCTCCCGCATCCTCCACCCCTCCAGTCATATATTATCCCTCTAAATATATATAGAATGGAGGGGTCGCAATGACCAAGCTAAAAATAGCGGAGCTTGTGGTATTAGCCATATCCGCACTGGTGGCTGCTGTAAAGTCTGCTGTCCAGTTTATTGGCTATGTCGGTAAGCTCAGAAAAAAGAAACCCGCCTAACAATTGAAGAAGCGGTAACCTGCAAGGGCCTCCACCAAGGAGGCTCTATTTTTATGCTTGAAGGAGGAATCATCTTGAAAGAAACCATATTAATCTGCTGCAAATGTGGCTGTGAATTGACCGAGGATACCTACCAAACCTTTGATGGCAAGGTCTATTGTTCCCGCTGCATTGAGAAAGAAGCTATTTGCTGTGCCCGTTGTGGTGAGCTCATTGCAAATGATGGTGCCACTGTATGTGATCACTGCTACGATTATCATTACACCAACTGCGAACGCTGCGGAACCTTAGTTCCCAACGAGGATGTCTACTACACCGAGGATGACGATGACAATGACTACCCCTATTGCCAGACCTGCTATGATCGTCACGAGAAAAACATCTATCTGCATTCCTACAGCTACAAGCCCGAACCCATCTTCTATGGAGAAGGCACACGCTTCTTCGGTGTGGAGCTGGAAATCGACGATGCCGGGAAGGATGAATGCAATGCTCAAAAGCTCTGCGAGCTTGCCAACAGCCAGAGAAAGCGTATCTACATCAAATCTGATTCCAGTCTGGACGATGGTCTTGAGATTGTTACCCACCCCATGAGCCTTACTTACCACATGGAATCTATGCCGTGGAAGGTATTACTGGAGCAAGCATTGTCACTGGGATACAAAAGCCATATGGCACATACCTGCGGCCTCCACATTCATGTGGATCGCACTAGCTTTACCGACAGCTACGAATATCAGGAGGAATGCATTGCCCGTGTCCTGTATCTGGTGGAGCGCTTTTGGGAGGAGCTGCTTCGGTTCAGTCGCCGAACACAATCCCAACTGAAACGCTGGGCCAACCGATACGGTTACAAGGAAAAGCCCAATGATATTTTGGATGTCAACGGCGGTTTAAATTTGCAATAAAACGCCGAATAAATTTTGTAGGTTTTCGGCGGGAGGAATGTCGGGTATAAAGTTAGATTACTGAGCGTTCTGCTCAAACAAGGTATTGACGATTTGCTGCTTTTGCTTCATGTACTCTTTGCGCTCTTTCAGGCGATAACTTTCGCCCTTGATGTTGATGACGGTACAGTGGTGAAGCACTCTGTCGAGGATAGCGGAAGCAATGGTAACATCGGCAAAAACTTCATTCCACTGGGAAAAAGTCTTGTTTGAGGTAAAGATGGTAGAGGCTTTCTCGTATCTTTTGGCAATGAGTTGAAAGAACAAGTTAGCGCCTTGAATATCCATGGGCAAATACCCAATTTCGTCGATGATGAGCACCTTGTAACGGATGAGGGTGCGGAGTTTGTCTGGTAGCCGATTCTCGTAGTGGCTTTTCTTCAGCTGCTCAATGAGGGTATGGCAGTTGATGTAGTAGGTGGAGTAGCGGTTTTTGGCGGCAACCATACCCAGCGCATTGGCCAGATGGGTTTTGCCAACGCCAGGTGGCCCCAAAAACACTACATTCTCAGCATTCTCCACGAACCGCATGGTAGAAAGCTCGTCGATCTGGCGCTTGTCGATGGAGGGTTGAAAAGAGAAATCAAAGTCCTCCAAGGTCTTCTTGATGGGGAAGCCGGACATCTGAATCTGCTTCTCGTAAGCTCTCTGACGCTTGCTCCTAGCCTCTTCGGTGAAGATATGATCGAGGACATCCACAATGTTGAGTTCATCCTTGATAGCTCGTTCCAGGTAGTTGTCGATGATCTCCAGGGTATTGCGCATTTTGAGGGATTCCAGGTTTTCTTTGAGTCGCTCGTACAAAACTTCACTCATACTGCGCCACCTCCGCTACTTCATCGTATGCGGACAGACTTGGCGGCCGGATAGGAAAATCAATGACATTGTCGCCGTCCAGCAAGGTGTTTTCGATGTCAAATGATTGCTTAAGGGTTAATCTTCGGTAATGTTGGGCATTGACTACCATATCTTTTTTCTGGTACGATATGCGGTGCAGGGCGATTTGCTTTCCTTCGTAGTAGGCGGCAAGCATGTTGTCCAGGGCTACGACTGCCACATCTCTGCCGACGTATTCTGCTGGTACAGAATACTGATTGCCGGCATACGAGATGAGGCAGTCTTTTTGTACCCGGCGCAGGTTGATTTTGTCGATGATATATTCTCTGGAAAGGGGGCTGAGGCCCTCTTTTTTTAGCCTCTCAAATGGAATCTCATTTGTGGTGGCGTGCACTTTCCCATTGACCTTGTTGCACCATGCCACGGCCTGTCCGTTTAGGTCGTCAAGCGAATTGTACCGGATTCCCACCATGAAATTATCCCGAACAAACGCCACTGTCCGCTCCACCTTGCCCTTTGTCTGGCCCCGGTAGGGTCGGCACAATACCGGCTTGAACCCGTAGAATCCAGCAAAATCCTCAAATTGTCGGTTGAGCGTGCTGTCCTCCTGCCGGAGCAGACGCTTGACGACCACCTGCTTCATGTTGTCGTACAGTATCTCCTCCGGGTAGCCGTGAAAGTACCGAAATGCGTTCTGGTGGCAGCGGATCAGCGTGTTGGTGCTCATGTCCGTCACAAATTCTATGTACCGCATCCGGGAGTATCCCAGCACCATCAGGAAGCAGTACAGCTTCTTCTGTTTCCCATCTTCCAGCACAACATGATCTTCAAAGAATGCCCAGTCCACCTGGCCTTGTAGCCCCGGCATCGTCTCAAACCGCACCGTTGCTTTCTCATCCAACTGTCCTTTTTTCCCTCGCACGTAGTGCTTCACGATGGAGTATTCTCCCGGAAATCCCATTTCCTTGATCTTCTCCAGTATCCGCAGCGCCGAATACGGCGCTTCTTCCAGCCACACGTCAATCTGTTCTTTGTATGGATCCAGTTTTGATGGCTTGGGATCTGTCAGGCTGTACACCGGTTTTGTGTCGGCCTGGGCATATCGTTTTGCTGTGCGTGGGTCTATGTTGTACTTGCGGGCGATCTCTGTGTAGCTCATTCCTTTTTGGCGGTCGCTTCGGATGTCCATCCAGTTGTCTCCTTCCATTTTGCCACCCTTTCTATCTGCTTTTTACAGACAGAAAAAAGTGTATCATATGTCATCCCTATCCGCCAGAAAACTGCATTTTTTAATTGGCACTTTCCTTCATTTTATCATCGGCGCTGACAAAGTTGGAAGAAGCCCAGATACAAGCAAACGATCCAACTACCAAGTGGTTGAGCCATAATGAAGTATTCGGCAGGTTCAGGGAAAAATATGGCCATGAAGAAATATAGGGTCCGGTATTTGTCTATAGCAAATTTAGACCTAATGGTAATCGATGAGCAATTGGGTGCATTTCTAGCAAAGGCCGCAAGATTCTTTTCTATACTGGATAAGCAAGCCCCACAACTTGCAGACATGCCTGTGATGCATCCCATTTACGATGACATTTCTTTGTATCGCAAGATGGTTGTGCTTGATTATCTGGTGTTCTATATCGTGAATGAGACGAAAAAGACGGTGGATATTCACAGGATTATCAATGGCAAGATGGATGTACAAAGACAGTTCGCAAACTGAACAATGGCTATAATCGGTAGATTTGAAGGTATCTGCCGGTTATTTTTATTCAGGCTTATAGGGTAAACGACAAGCCTGCTTGTTCTGATAACATTCTTTTATGAGAGATAAAATGAGTGATGCGTTGTTTTTTCAATAGGCGTCGAGTATAATTAATATACCATTAATATGGAGGAGTAGCATGAAAAACAAGAAGCCTCCCTTCGAAATTACCAGCCAGATTATTAATTATGTGGCGGAAATTGCTGAGCAGATAGGGCATCTGACCTCTGTTCAACGGCTTTCCGGTAACCCCACCTTGCGGGGGGAAAACCGTATCCGGACAATTCATGGTTCTCTGGCTATTGAACAGAATACGCTGAGCATTGAACAGGTGACAGCCGTGCTCAACGGCAAGCAGGTTCTAGCGCCGCCCAAGGATATTGCCGAGGTTAAAAATGCTTACGAAATCTATGAGCGGATGGATGCGCTTGATCCCTACTCGGTGGATGACCTGCTTGTTGCTCATGGTGTCATGACTCACGGCCTGGTAGAAGAATCTGGTATATTCCGTACCCGGCCTGTAGGGGTAGCAGACCAAAGAGGAAACATTCTGCATATTGGGACCTTGCCGCAGTATGTTCCAGATCTGGTTGTGGAGCTATTGGATTGGATTAAGAACAGCGATTTGCATATGCTCATTCGCAGCTGTGTATTTCACTACGAGCTGGAACTGATTCATCCTTTTGCAGATGCTAACGGTCGTATTGGCCGCCTATGGCATACTCTGCTTCTTTCCAAATGGAATTCCATGTTTGCGTGGCTGCCCGTGGAATCGATGATTTATGCGCATCAGCAGGAATACTATGCAGCCATCAATGCGTCCAATAGTGCCGGTGAATCCACCGTATTTATCGAGTTTATGCTCTCAGTCATCAACTCATCGCTCATTGATGCGATTGAATTGATGGATGATATGAGTGATGTAACGATGGATAAGGCAGCAATGCGCTGGGGCAAGATACAAGCCTTTCTGGAAAGCCATCCCTTTATTATGAATGCTGATGTTCGAAAAATTTGTGGAGTATCTGCCGCTACGGCCAATCGGATTTTGGCAAAACAAGTGGTTGAGGGCAATTTGGTTAAATATCGTCAAGGCGGGCACTGGGCATATGGGTTAAAGCAGTAAATCCTTGCTTTCCGCAATTCTCTATAGTGCGCAGGATACGCTAGTCTGTCCATAAGATGATTTCACAATAAGCTATTAAAAGCAAGTCACTGGTTGGAGAGCAACCAGTGACTTGCTTTTATCTTTAATTAAAATTTGTATATATATTATTAATAAACAGAAATAATTGATATAGATATGTACAATATATCCATATTGCATACATACGAAACACGTGTGTCTTTAACAATATAAGGATTATATAAAATCTTAAAAATGCGTATACAAAAAAAGTAATCTGAATACCAAAATAATTAAAAAACACACTGGAGGAAATTGTTATGAATTTTAGTTCTATTGGATTCCACACGTTTACAATATCTCAAAGACTGACCACCAATGAGGCCATACAATTGTTAAAGGCATTTAAAGTCTACGAAGATGTCTATATTTTTTTAAGCAATCCCACTAGGATTCCTCCAGATGCGGATGCATTCGCACAATATTTATTTTCCCGTAGAACCAGATATTACTACATAAAATACAAGAATGCCCATAGAGGAATCAGTTGGATGATTACAACGGCAAGTGATTCTCCCGGATACATGAACAATTCACCTGCAGAGAACAAGCCTTGCAGCATCAAGGTGACAATCAATCCGAAACTGCTTGCAGGGATTACAGACTATATAACAGCGGCCAATGAGAGCTATCTGAATGTGGTGGAAAAAAACTTCAATCTTGAGGCAGGAAAAATATCACCGATTCTGAAAGACTTTACTTCCTATTTTTTGAATCGCATTGATTTTTGTGTGAATTTTGAGCTGCGGGAGCTGGATATAAATTGTGCTGTGGATCTGATCATGAAGCTGATTCAGAAGGCAGATATCCCCAATCATTTTGAGGAATGGACAGAATACCATAAGACCTCCAAGCGACAGAAGCCGTGTGAAAACAGTTTTTATTTGAAAAACGCCTGTGTAAACATCAATTGTTACGGAAAGTACAGCCAGCTTCAAAAAAAATATCCCGATAACCCCAGTCTGAAAGATGCTGTGGCTGTCATACGATTTGAGGTTCAGATCAAATATTTGAAAATTTATAGCGTATCCCAAGCAATGAAAAGCCCAGATATGTCCGGCTTTAACCTAATCCATGCACTTCTTTCCGATGAGTTTTCACAAGAGATGGTTACCCAATACTATTATAAAACCATCCGACGGGGCGATTATTACACCCTTAAAACTGCAAGGGAAAAAGTGAAGCGCTTCAACTTCAATGTCAACAAAAACGATCGGCTCATAGAGGCACTGGAGCTGGTCAATGCGTGTCGTGGAATCCCTAAGGCTCAAGAAACATTGCAGGGAAAAGAGTTGGAGGATTTCAGGCGCTCACTGAAAGACTTGGAGACAATTGGAATCAATCCTGTCACCATTCCTCAAAATTGGAAAATTCAGCACATTCCTAATTTATTAGATACATATATCGAAAAGATTGAATCCGAACGAAGTAAGAAGAAGCTGGAGCAGTTTCGACAGGAAGCCTTTGAAGAGTATGTCCGTGATTGTAAGAAATATAAAAAGTCTTGGCTGCATCCAGTCTCTTAGTTTGTATTGTTCTGGCGGGGTAAGGCTGTTTGGCAACACTGAATCATATCTGTTTATCCATAAAAATTTCCGGGATGGAATGGTGGGTTTTCCACTGTTCCACTCCGGATATGGTTTCTCCAACAATTTCTCTATCTGCTTGGGGATTCAGCATCCGCCTGTCTTTCAACAAAAGCGATAAACTGTTTGATCTGGTCAATCTGCTCTTGGCTCAGTGACCTGTTTAGTACAAGGGCATATTCATCCCGCCGATAGGAAGCTCGCTCCCGAATCAGCCCCAATAAGTAATCGGCCGAAATATCAAAGAGCTTTGCAATTTTGATCAGCATTTCATGGTTTGGTTGGCTTATATTTCGCTCATAAGAAGAAATTGTGTGATACGATACCTGCAGCTGATTTGCCAGCTCCCGCTGATCCCAGTCCCTATCCTTGCGCAGCTCTGCTAATCTTTCACCAATCAAGACCCTCGCCTCCTGTTGCTATACTGATTTTAGTATAAGCATTTGACGAGTACGGCTTAAATTTTCAGTAGAATCCTACGTTTGGTTCTTGAATTGCGCATGATTCTTATGTATAATTTTGGTAGATACGCAAGAAATCTGCGGTTTTAGAGGGAACACAAATAATTATGCCGGGGATCATAAGGGAGGGCGTGATGATGGAGGGGACAAAACGGTATCAGGAGACTCGGAGAATTTATACAAATACATGATTAAGGGTGAAGAATATGGACTTGAAACTGATTTTCGCAATATTTTTACGCTTGCCTGTGTGGGTCAAGGTTTTACTTGTTCTGATTGTGATTGGAATCCCTGTGACCATCTTTGAAAAAATACGGGAGATTGTTTTTGATCCCATTGAAAAGAAGGAAAATGCCCGGAAAGAACTGGAGGCTCTGAAAGCAAGATATGGAAGCGAAGAAAAAGTAGAAAAAGTCAAATCCATGTGGGAAAAAATCCGGATGCTTAACGACAAGAATCTGATCCTTACCATTGGTCTGGGTGGCAAGGAAAATATCCGGGAGCTGAAAGAAAACAAGAGTTACGGAGGGTTTCTCGATGTTTTGGTTTGGGATGCCGAAAAGGTGCGCATGGATTATATTGAAGCTGTCTATACAGTGAAATCCATAGAGTATGGGATTGTCAAATTGAACCTTCCATATAGTGAAAACGCTGACGCAGTGATCAAATCTTTACAGGAGTTTTGGACCAAAAGAGCTTCCGAGGTGACTACGTTAAAAGGAGCGGTGCTATGATTTATATCATCATAATCCTGGTGGCACTTTTCATAATTATGGCTCCTTTTTACGCATTGTATTTCAAGATTAAGGAGAAGGTACAGCGCAGCTCCCATGTATCCAGCTTAAAGCAGGACAGTCCCCAAAAGCTTTATCAGGATGCCATACGCCTGTTGGGCAAGGAGGAAGCCGACAGCATCGATCGGGAGATTGCCGCAAGCAAATTGATTGCCGTCGCCGAAAGAGGCCATCAGGCGGCCATGCTTGATTTGCTGGAGCTTACTTCGGATGATGGCCAGCTAAAGGACATATCTCTCCATCAAAAATATGTGGAGCTGTTTGCGCAAAAAGGCTTTGTCCCTGCCATTGTAGAGTTGTTTGGCATCAGCGATATTTCAATGGGCTCCAAGGATTATGACAGGGCCCTTGCCTGTCTGGCCAAGGCAAAAGGCGGCGGGCCGGATGAGGATGTGTATATCGAGTATTATAAGGGCGTCGTGACGCTGGAAAAGGATGACGCTGAAAAAGCGGCGGCCATCTTTGAATCCATTGACATGAAAGAAGCCTATGCTCTTTCCAATGAGCTTTGCGGCGCCATTCAATATTTGTCGGGCCTTAGCTACGAAAAGATGGGCAAATTTGTACCGGCTTCACAAGCATTTGCAGCAGCTTCGGAAATGGAAGGCGGCGGCTATGCCGAGGCTCAAAAAAGACTTTGGGAGTATTATTCCCATGGGCGGGAGGGGGTTCCGGTTAACTTACTCAAGTCCGCTTATTATGGCAAGCAATACTATGACAACGACGACAGTGACAAAGATTCGGCCGCAAAGGCCCTAGGGTGGTCCTACCACAATATCGCCGTGAAAATCTATGGCAAAGACAGTGTTTCACGGGACGATGAAAAGGCAATTTCCTCTTATGAGGCTGCCGCAATTCTAGGCGAATACAATTCCAGATACGTGGTAGCGCTATGCAGCCTCCAGGGCAGGTATGAATCGGTCCTTTTTCCTTATAACTATAACCGGGCGTGCGATTATCTGTCTGATGTCGCAACCAACAGCACCGGCTCCATGCAGGAGGCCGCCCGGGATATTCTGGCCCAATATGCTGTTGAGGATATACTGGTTATACCTGTATACTTGCCGGAGCTTCACTTTGCACTAAGCGGCGGCTACGAGCTATCCTGCTCCAAAGAGGGCTGGCAAGGCATCTATATCATCAATGCGACAGCGCGCAAGCGGCAAATGATTGTTGACCAGTTTAACCAGCTTTACTATGAGCACATGACAAGCTTTGGCATGCTCATGGCCAGAATTGAAAAAATCTACAGCACCTGTTTAATGCTTGCTCTCATGTGGGGCACGGGGGTGCTCTTAAAATTCGGAATCGATATCTATGATGCGGAAGCCCTGTATAACCTGTGCACGGATCGTTTGGCGCTGGAGGATAAAATACCGGCTTTCCTCAAAAAGGTTCGGCGCATTGAGGAGAGGGCCTCCGAATTGCAGATCAAGCGTGCCTACTCGCAGGCGGGTCGGGGACAGTGGATCGGCGGCGGCTTCGGAATAGAAGGAGCCATCAAGGGTGCCGTAGGCGCAGGGGTACTCAACGCCGCTAGCGGGGCAGTGCATTCCCTTGGAGACGGAATCATAAAATCCATGAACAATTCCGAAATAAACAGCCTTGAGGAAAAGCTGTTTAAGGACCCCGCAACCTGCCGAGGCTTTGAGAGCGCTGTAACGGTGGGGTGCACCCATATTTTTAACACAGTGGCTCTCATTCTGAGTGATAACGGTTTGGCACTTCCGGATTTTGAGGTTCCGATTGTTTTCCGACAAGAAAATCTGGGTGAGTTTAATGACCGTGAGCTGGAGGCAAAACAAAAAAGCAATGCCCACAATCCGCAGTATCGGTTTGCGCTGCTTACTGAAATGCTGCGCAGGGATTATAACAATACCGCTATCCTGCAAGAAATGCTGGACATTGCAAATGAACACGATAAAAAAGTAATAGAGCGGTTTGCTTCCGTTGTAACCGACAGGATGTAGTATTTGGGCCTCCACCATGGGGGCCTTTTTTGTTTGGAAAACTTACCCTGACCAAAGCCGCCTCCGACTGTGATATGTCTGTAGGCTGACCACTGCGACCAGTCCTGTCTTCAGAGGGGCCCTCATTTGGGAAAGAGGGGGCCTTCTATCGGTTCTTCTGTCCGTATGTGGTTCCATCGTCCACCGTCAGCAATTTGAAGCATCGCTCATTTATGCCATTGAGATGAAGGATGAAATGAGTGATGGAACGATAGACGCCATCTTTTTTATAGTATACAGCAAACATAGACTCCGGCAAGTTTGACGGCGATCCTCCTGCCAAAAGGCGGGGGATCGCCGTTGCTCTCTATCTATAAATGGAAATAGGCACCAAACTGGCTGATCAGAGCATCAAAAGCTTCTTGCTCAGAAATATCTGCATCTTCTTCAGCTTTTGGCAATGGCGGTACTAATGAGATGCCACAGATCTTTTCATGCAATGAGCTGATTTTAAAGCGGTAATCCATGGATTGAGAGTAGAATTCCATCATCAGCTCAATGGTGCTGTTTCTCAGTTTTATAATGTCACCAGATAATACAATGTGCTTACATATATACTCGTGATAATTTTCAAGAAGCTGCCCGAACTGTTGAATCTGTTGATAAATGCTCCCTTCTTGGTCAAGCACAAATGGGACTATGATCTTTGTTTCAACGTATTCAATAAATTGTCTTACTATTGATAGGGAGACCATCTTAATAGTCGACGGTGTTTCACCGGTGTTTGGAGAATCATTGGAAGACTCTTTCAGACGCTTTAAAGCATTGTCATCCATGACAAAATCATCAATCATTGGCGGCTGATCCATGCAAGTGTTTAGAACAAAAGGCCGGTACACCTTGAATAATTCATTATTAATGAAATCCGCAACCGAATAATCACGTATTGCTTGATTAAAGATGCCAAGCATCGCTTCCGATACCAGTTCACTATGAGACTTAGCATTAATTGAATTGGCCTTGCTAGCATAGGTAGCCAGTTCTTTCAAGATTAACACAAAGAGATCGTTACATTCATCAATGATGTCATTTTCGGTATATGTATCGATCTTTTTATTTTCCCATATATCATCACCAATTCGCTTAAGCACATGGTTTGGTAATTCCGACAAAAACCCCTTAAAGTTTTCGGAATCTAAATGTGAGAGAATCCATATGGCATCCTTGCGGCTTAAATCTTTTGTTCCGTTGAAAATTCTTCTAAGCGTATCATCTTGTTTGTTGGCAAGAGGAAAATCTGCATCCACAAAAGAATCCTTCATGATTTGGGCGGTCAAAAAAACGACAAACTCAGAGGGCTTTTTGTTTGTTCCAAGATATGGATATAAAATTTGCGCAAACTTGCTAAAAGTCAACGTATTGCACCTCTTTCCAAACGGGTTGTCCGCAAGCGTCCGCGTATGTCCGGTTCTGTCCTGCGTTGAAGCCCTATATTTGATATTTTATGCTTGTACCATGAGAAACCAATCAGCACCATAGAGAGAGGAGAAAAGCATTATGACACCAGACGGCACCTATACAGTTTTCCCAGTGGAATCCGACATGGCCTCTGCTTCAGCTGACAGCCAGATTGCACAAGAAGTCTACCGACTAATCCGCGATCAGGAAAAGCGAAAAAAGAAAAAGAAATCTAAAAAAAAGAAAAAAAGAGAAAAAGCGTTGGACAAGCTTCCAAAATCTAAGAAGAAGCCTAAAAAAAAATCTCGGAAAAAGAGCAAGAAGAAAGGCAAGTCCAAGAAGATCAATTGCTCTGACTGGGTCGACGATATCATTCGGGATTCGGCATCAACTATACTAAAAATAACAGAAATGTATGCGGAAAGTAAGTTCTTTCCCGGCGGCCGTACATCAAAGCTGCGGTAGCCTTAAATGAGGTTGGGTGCCCCTGAGCCAATTCTTCTCCTGGGCTTCCCGCCAACTATCACAACCGCAAAGAAGATCGGCTGGAAATAGACCAACAACACGTTGCTTCGTTCATTCGTTTACTTTGATATTCTATTATTCCGCTCTATCTTTACTTGAGCGGGTAATTGGCATCTGAATCTTAGACCAAATGTATGAAAGAAGGAACGATATTTTAAAATAAGGAGTTGTTCCATATGAATTATATGAAGAGGGCGAACAGGCTTGCCAATAAAATTAGAAAACACTATCGACACCATGGCGCTGATATTACGGTGACAGCGGTGCAGGTTATTTATGACTTGCAGAGGTATGTCTTTACCATCAGGCTAGCCCCCGGCACCAGAGTTCAAACAATTCTTGATCGTGCCAACGATGTTCAGGTTGCAATGGGGCTCCCCTTTTTTCACCCATTCAAAGAGGGAATATTTATCCGTATCGCACTCTCCGAGCATAAGGTTAGTGAAAATCGCTTGCTTAAAATACTGCGTAGCCCAATTTTCACTAACAGCAATATGATGCTCTCTCTTGCTCTTGGATATGATCTGCGAGGAAATATGGTTGTTGTTGATCTGGCAGCTATGCCGCATTTATTAGTTGCCGGTCCAACCGGAACCGGCAAGAGTGTGGCACTCCAATGTATTATCGTGAGCATCATTGTTGCTTGCCCCGTTTCGGATGTAAATCTGTTGTTGTTCGATATCGGTGCAAATAGCTTGTCACTATTCAATGATATTCCCAATCTTTCCCATCCGGTTATAAAGGATATCGAAACAGGCATCAGAGTATTCGATCAAGTGGTTGATGAAATGGAACAGCGGTTGAGCCTAGATGAAAATGAACTGCACAACAAGCCGTTCCTCGTTTGTATCATAGACGAATTTCTTTCCATGATCTCTCATGTGGACGATAAACAGGCGGCGAAAAAATTAGTGACAGCAGTAAACCATTTGTTGCGTCGAGGCCGCAAAGCCAAGATCAGCATGATTTTGGCAACTCATGATCCTACGCTGAAGAATGCCAAAGTGGATTTGAGTGAGATTATCTGCCGGATAGCGTTTCAATGCGCCAATCATCATAATTCTTCAACGGCGCTCGGGTTTGCTGGGGCAGAAAAGCTGCCCGGTGAGGGGGCGATGCTCTTTAAATCACAAAAAGGTGTTCAATCCCTTCAAGGCGCATATGTAGCGCCTGAAGAAATCAAACAAATACTCGCTGTTCCGCCTGTTGGCTATGATGAAACAAATAAATTTGTAATCAGCACAGCGGAGAAAGTCTCTGATGAAGCTATAAAAAATATTGTGTTTTATGATAAGCCTGTTGAAAAAGACACCAAAGAACTGGCTGATGTCCTTCTGTGGGCTTTGGGGCGTGACAGCATTTCAGCCCATCAAATTCAGAAACAATTTCGAATGGGCAATCGAGCTGCCGCTATTGTCGATGAGCTGTTTCGCCTGAACATCATCTCCGAAAAATTTGCAAACCAGCCAAGACGTGTGATTCCGCATAAGGTGGAGGATTTGTCAGATGAGGCAAAAAGGATTCTATTTAAATATGGTGTTTCGATGGATACCATTGCGACTGAATGTGGAAAGCAGCAAAGACCTAATTGCAGTCAACTGGAAGGAGGTGATTTTTGTGAATAATATCGAAGCTGTGAATGGGTTATTCGCTGACTACCCAGACATCGTTACCCATGCGAACCTGTGTGATATGTTGCGCATCAGCAAGAATACCGCATACGAGTTGTTGCGATCCGGGCAATTGCCCTATATCAAGATAGGGAGCAAATACCTGATACCTAAAAGCAGTATCATCGACTATGTGGCGCACCACCTTAGGTAATCACTTTATCTATCTTACCCTTGTAATATGCAGTTCGGGTCCATTACGCTCAGAAAGGCGTAAAGGGGGTCACTCCCTCATCCGCACATTCCAGCTCCCGGATGCTATATTCTTCTGTTGAACCGCAATCTTTTCCCTTACCTGATTACCACCAATTAACGTGGTGCATACTCTTATTACAAAGGAGGTGATGGCATGGTTGTCACGCTGTATATGGGCGGTCAGGAAATCTCCGAGGCCGATCTCCGCAAAGTCGCCATAACCCAAAGTGATCACGTTAATGCAATTATAGGCCGTGTCATTGCCCGTGTCAACGCCTCAGCACCGGAGCTTTCGACACAGAACCTTCCAGATCAAAAACGGTAGAAATTTTATCGTGAATATGTTACAATATAGGGGCTGTATAGTCTCTATTTTTTTTGTTGGGAGTGCTGAAATGGAACCTAAAAAAAAGGCAGCTTTATACATCCGTGTTTCCACCGAGGCCCAGCGTGAGGAAGGTTATTCCATCGATGCCCAGAAAGAGATGCTGGAGGCCCACTGCAAATCCAAGCGGATTGCAGCTTATGATTTTTATGTGGATGGTGGGTTTACCGGCTCCAACATTGAGCGTCCGGAGATGCAGCGCCTGATCGATGATGTGAAGCAGAATCGGATCAGCCATGTGATCGTCTACAAGCTGGACCGCCTTTCCCGTAGCCAGAAGGATACCTTGTACCTCATTGAGGATGTGTTCAATCCCCACAACGCTGACTTTGTCTCCCTCAATGAAAGTCTGGATACCTCCACCTCAATGGGCCGGGCCATGCTGGGCATCATGTCCGCCTTTGCCCAGCTGGAGCGGGAGCAGATTCGGGAGCGTACCCGCATGGGGATGAAGGAACGGGTTAAAACCGGCCTGTGGATGGGCGGGGGACGCGTCCCCTTTGGCTATGATTATGACCGTGATAAGGGAATTCTGGTACCCAACCGGGATGCGGAAACGGTGCGGCGTATCTATGAGCTGTATTTGCAGGGCTATTCTGTCAACCGGGTGGCCGAGATGGTGGGCCTTAAGTATGACCGGCTGGCCACTCAGATTCTTACCCGAAAGACCAACATCGGCGTCATCTGCTACAACGGCGTGGAATATCAGGGACAGCATCAGCCGATTATCGATGCGGAGACCTATGAAAGAGCCATGGAGATGATGCGGCAGCGATCGGTTCAGCGAACCACCACCACCGATAATCTTCTCACCGGCCTTGTGGAGTGCGGCCGCTGCGGCGCCAAAATGCGGTATCAGAAGTGGGGCAAAAACGGGCACAAGCTGGTCTGCTATTCCCAGCAGAAAACCAAGGCCTACCTGATCAAAGACCCCGACTGCGACAACGAAAAGGTGTGGGCCGATGAGGTGGAGGATGCGGTGGTCAAAAGTCTGTTCCAGTTTGCCGTTGACCAGCGGGACCCCGACAAAGCTCTGGTCACCGAAACAAACGCTCTGGAAATTCTACAGCAGCAATACCAGCAGGTTTCGGGGAAGATCAAGCGTCTGTATACCCTTTATGCCAACGATGGAAATGAATTGCTTCTGGAGACCATTGAGGAGCATAAGAAGGAGCTGGAGGGTCTCCATAAGCAGATGATCAGGGAACAGGAGCGTGGCACTGCCACCAATCGGGCCAGAGAAACCCTCTCCAAAATCGAAAGCCTGTCCGAGGTGTGGGACTACATGACCATCAAGGAAAAGCAGGAGGTGGTGCGCTGGTGCATCGAAAAGGTGGTTATCAAGGATAACCATGTGGGCGTTCATTTTAAATTACTATAATTTTTTCTACATGATACATTCATTCCAATGATAATAGGGGAAATCCGGCGCTACCTGCGGGATAACAACAGCATCCGTGTCAGCCGCAGTATGCGGGATACGGCCTATCGGGCCATGCAGGTCAAGGAGCGGCTGGTCAACGAGCAGCTCAAAGAGCCTACCATCGAGGAAATCGCCAAGGAAATGGGCGTAAAAAAAGAAGAGGTTGTGCTGGCCATTGAGGCCATTGTGGAGCCTATGTCCCTGTATGAGCCTGCCTATTCCGATGGCGGCGATACCATTTTTGTGATGGATCAGGTAGGGGATAAGCAAAGCGATAAGGATTGGCTGGATGAAATTTCCCTCAAAGAAGCCATCGAAAATCTGGGCGAGCGCGAAAAGAAAATTCTTTCCCTGCGCTTTTTTGTGGGTAAAACCCAAATGGAGGTGGCGGAAGAAATCGGCATCTCTCAGGCACAGGTGAGCCGTCTGGAAAAATCCGCCCTGAGCCGCATCAAAAAACAGATGTAATACGGCAAGATTATCCTGAAGCCTCTGGTTTAAAGAAGTAGTATCTTTATTATTAATTCTGGCCCAGTCGAATTGATTTCGACGCAGGAATTCCCGATTGTGCCGAAGTGGCCGGGTCGGGGGAGAATATGGAGGGCATTGGATGCCCCACATAGAGGGTGTAGACAAAAGTCTACACCCTTAAGTCTTTCCTTCGGGGAAGGATTTTTTCTTTTTATTGGCACAGCCTGCTCCGGTGTCTGTAAACCGAATGCTTTTTATGCTATACTCATACTATTAAGCAGAGGGGAGAGAGTGCCATGAAGAAAAGATGGAAGCTGATCCTGCTGATTGTGGTGCTGGCAGGCCTTGCTATTGGTATGCTCACGGTGCAGGGAGCCTATACGCCAGAAAAAGTGACAGCCTTTACCGTTTCGGGGGATGCCCAAATGCTTTCGCCCCGGCGGGTAGAGGATTCTAAACTGGTGGAGGCGTTCAACCAGCTTTTGATCCAATCCTCAAAAGCGGCTTCGCCGGAGGATGCCGGGGAGTTAGCACGATTCCAAACCGAGACCAAAGAGGGGAGCGGCACTCTGTATCGGGTGCTGTCGGATGAATCCAAGCTTTTTCTCCAGTTTTGGGGGAACTGCCGCCAGATTTCCACAGAAGCCTATGGGGCACTGTGGGAAGCCTTAGGGACGGATTTCTATCTTAACCGCCCTATCCCGAAGGCTGTTGCAGATTATGAGGAAAGCAGACAGGAGCTTATGCCCCTCGAGAGCACCTACAGCTATCTCCGCCCGGATGGGAAGTATTGCCGTACTGCCTTTACTCCCGCTGAAAGCACTCCCAGCTTTGTGTTGGAAGGGAAGGCCGCCTTCCCTAAGATAGAGCTTTCCCTTGAGCCTCAGTCCGCCGCTGTGCGTATAGCGCTGGCCGGAAAAACGGTTTTTGAAGGGCCTCTTGCACAGGCGGGGGATTTTCAGCCAGAGGCCAGTGGACGCTATCTGGCGCAAATCACAGCTGTATACGACTCCACCTACTATAGGGGCGAAGTTGTCTGGCCGCTGGAGCTGGAATACACTCTGCCGGTTACCTTTGAGGTGGCGGGCAGTGATACCTACCCCGGTGAGCTTGCTATTCTGCGGGCCTATAACGTGCCCAAGGGGCAGAGCGTTACCGCCTCTACCAATCTCAACTTTACCCCCACCTTTTTTGACCGGGGAGACGGCACACACGTGGCGCTTCTGCCGGTGAGCTGCTTTACCCAGAAGGGGGAATACAGCCTGACTTTGAGCAGCGGGGATGTTTCCGGTACATATAGCATCCGTGCCCAAAACAAAGAATTCCATGTCCAGCAGCTTACGGTCAGTGCTTCCACAGCGGAGCAGACCATTCTTTCTCAGAAGGCCAATGCGGAATATGCCCGGATTATTAACCCGCTCAAGGAAGTGCGGGATGCGGAAGCTTACTGGGAGGGACGCTTTATTTTGCCCGTTCAGGGAGGAAAAATTACCACGCCCTTTGGAACCATCCGCTATACCAATGGCTCTAAAGAAGGCTCCGTCCACGGGGCGGCTGATATTGCCCTGCCTGTGGGAACCCGGGTGGGTGCGACCAACAATGGCCGGGTGCTGTATGCAGGCTATTTGCAGCTCACCGGCAACACCGTTTTGATTGAGCATGGGTATGGCCTGAAAAGCTGGTATTATCACATGAATTCTCTTGCGGTTTCCACCGGGGATATGGTGACCACCGGGCAGAAAATCGGCGAGGTGGGCAGCACAGGCTTTTCCACCGGGCCGCACCTGCATTTTGGGGTAACGGTCAACAACGTTTCCATCAATCCCTATACAGCTATCGAAACGGATTTACTGGCTTGGAACTAGGGCGTGTTTGAAAAATCCAATTCAGTGTCGGATTGACTATCTTTTGCGCCTTTCAGCGTTGTTGTCAGTCGGAATGCGTCAGCATTCCTTCCTACTCCGCCTTGAAATGCATCAAAATCTGGTCAACTAGACCTCCAAAGCAATTTATCAAACATACCCTAGAAGCATCGGACGGAGGAAATTGGCAGCGTGACTATGTTTGAAAAGCTCACCCAAGGGGTGTATACCATTGCGGAAATGTCGGCCAATCATGCCGGCAAACTGGAAAACGCCCTTGAAATTGTCCGGGCGGCCAAGGAGGCGGGAGCGGACTGCCTGAAAATTCAGACCTATACCGCCGATACTCTGACCCTTGACTGTGATAATGAGTATTTCCGCATTGAAGGCGGACTGTGGGATGGTTATACCCTCCACGATTTATACAAAGAGGCATATACCCCTTGGGAGTGGCACGGCCCTATACAGGCGGAATGCCGCAAGGTGGGGCTGGATTTCCTTTCCACTCCCTTTGATGCCACAGCGGTGGATTTTCTCGAAGAGCTGGGGGTGGAATTCTATAAAATCGCCTCCTTTGAGCTGGTGGATATTCCCCTGATTGAATACACCGCCTCTAAAGGGAAGCCCATGGTGATTTCCTGCGGTTTGGGTTCACCCGAGGATATCGGCGAGGCATTGGTTGCCTGCCGCCGCATGGGAAACGAGCAGGTGATTCTTTTGAAATGCTGCAGCGAATACCCGGCCAATTGGGCAGACATGAATCTGGCGGTGATCCCGGAAATGCAGGCACGCTTCGGGGTGCCGATCGGGCTGTCGGATCATTCCATGGGGAGCCTTGCCGCTGTGGTAGCGGTTTCCATGGGGGCTTGTGTGGTGGAAAAGCACTTTTGCCTGAGCCGGGCCATTAAAAATCCGGACAGCGCCTTTTCCATGGAACCGGAAGAATTCTGTCAGCTGGTGCGGTATACCCAAGCTGCCCGGCAAATCCGGGGCCAAGGAGGCTACCGCCTGACCCCCAGTGAAACAAGCTCGCTGGCCTTTCGAAAGTCTATCTTTGTATCCAAACCCATTGTAAAGGGACAGCCCTTTACGGCCAATTGTGTCCGGGTGGTGCGCCCGGGCTACGGCCTGCGCCCCTCCTTTTGGAACGAGGTATTGGAGGCTACCGCTGCTCGTGATCTTTTACCCGGCCAGCCGCTGCACTTAGGGGATATTGAAGAGAAAAGTCTTTTTTTACCACGACTGAAAAATTTGGACTTTGAATCGGAACGACTGCTTTTCCGAGGTATTCGTCTGGAGGATAGCGCGGATATTTCTCGCTGGCGCAGCGATGAGGCCATTATCCGCTGGTTTAAAAATCCCCACAAGGTCACCCTTTCTGGACAGGAGCAGTGGTTTGGCCGGTATACTGAAGATGCCACTCGGCTGGATTTTATGGTGGAGGAGAAAGCAAGCGGCCAAAACATAGGTGTGGTGGGGCTTCAGAGCATCGACTATGGAATCGGCAACGGGGAAATTGCTTATCTGATCGGGGAGAAGCAAAGCCAAAACAAGGGTTATGCCACGGAGGCGGTCATGCGGCTGGAAAAATTGGCCAAGGAGATTCTGCTGCTTCGGCGGTTGGTTTGCACCGTGCATCCTCAAAATCTTCCTTCCCTGCGGCTGGCAGAGCGGCTGGGATACGCTCAGATTGAAGCGGGGGATTTTCTCACCTTTGAGAAGTCCCTTGGGTCGAAAAAATAACAGAAAGAAGCACCGCGGAACTTTTTTGTTCCGGGGTGCTTCTTTCTCAATACGCCATTGGTTTGATTAGGCGTTGCCCTGTGCTTTGGCCATAAACGCTTCTTCTTCTACGATAAAACGGGTATGGGTGCCTTTGCCGATTTCCTGTGCGCCGTCGTGGGCGGATACATCAAAAACCACCTTGCGGCGATCCACCAGCGTGACAGTGGCGGTGGCCGTTACCGTTTTGCCAACGGGGGTGGCGGCGGAATGGGTAGTCTGAATCTGCGTTCCCACCGAAGTTTGCCCGGGCTGTAAAGCGGGGACAATGCACCCGGCGGCAGCTTTTTCCATTAAGGCAATCATCATAGGGGTAGCGAAAACAGCCACGCTGCCGCTTCCCACCGCGGCGGCCGTGTTCTCCTGCGTCACCGTAGTAACAGCGGTGGCGGTTAATCCTGTTGTAAGCTCCATAGAGGGATACCTCCTGTTATTGGTTTCATTGAAAGTATACCTTTTGTAGAGCCGCCCGTCAAGAATACAGTATGCAAAGAAAGCAGAGAACCGGGAGATCGGTTCTCTGCTTTCTTGAAATTTCAGCCCTTTAGCTTTTCAGAAAAACAAATTCATCTTTGAAATCGCAAACCAATGATTCGCCGGATTTGATCTGGCCTGCCAGAATCTTTTCGGCCAAGCGATCCTCGATCTTCTGCTGAACAGCTCTGCGAAGAGGCCGTGCACCATAAATTAGGTCAAAGCCCGCCAGTGAAATCTGCTCCACAGCCGATTCGGTAAACTCCAGATTGATTCCCATTTCTTTTGTGCGCTGGGCAAGCTGACCAAACAGCTTTTCAGCAATCTTTTTGATTTCTTCCTGTGTCAGCTTGTTGAATACAATAATCTCATCCACACGGGTGATAAACTCCGGCTTAAAGGTCTGCTTGAGCTCGTTCATTACATCCCGCTTCATTTCGCTGTGCTCGGCGGATAAATCCTCCACCAGGCTGGTGAAGCCAAAGCTTTTTTTGCCTACAATATGCCGTGCACCAAGGTTGGAGGTCATGATAATCACGGTATTCTTAAAGCTGACTGTACGGCCTTGGGCGTCGGTGAGGATGCCATCCTCCAAAATTTGCAGCAGCAGGTTGAAAACATCCGGGTGGGCTTTTTCCATCTCGTCAAAAAGCAAAACCGAATAAGGCTTGCGGCGCACCCGTTCGGTGAGCTGGCCCCCATCATCGTAGCCGATGTAGCCGGGAGGGGAGCCGGTCAGCTTGGAGACAGCATGTTTTTCCATATACTCCGACATATCCAGCCGGATGAGGGAATCCTTCTTGGAAAAGAGACTTTCGGCCAGTGCCAGACACAGCTCAGTTTTGCCCACACCAGTGGGCCCTAGGAAAATAAAGGAGCCGATGGGGCGGTGGGGGTCCTTGAGGCCCACACGGCTGCGGCGAATGGCGTTGGAAACAGCGGCAACCGCCTCCTGTTGGCCAATCACCCGCTTATGCAGGCTTTGCTCCAGATTGATGAGCCTCAGGTTTTGCTCTTGGGTCAGGCTTTCCACCTGTATGCCGGTGGAAGCGGCCACAAGCTGGGCAATATCCTCCCGGGTTACCTGACGCTCGGTCGGAGCATCGATACCCGGCTTCATCATACGCAGCCCGGATATTTTGCTGTGCAGCTGTCGTTCCCGATCCCGAATCCCGGCGGCCAGCTCAAAATCCTGTGAATTGATAGCTCCTTCTTTCTCGGAGCGGAGCTGGGTGAGGCGCAGTTCCATATCACTGATATCCCGAGGGCCTGTAAAAGTTTTTAGCTTTACACGGCTGGCGGCCTCATCAATGAGGTCAATGGCTTTATCAGGCAGATAACGATCCTGAATATACTTGGAGGATAAATCCACGGCGGCCAAAATGGCTTCATCGGTTATTTTAATACGGTGGTGCTGCTCATAGCGGCTGCGTAGCCCCTTGAGAATGCAGATGGTATCCTCTTCGTTGGGGGGATCAACCATAATGCTCTGAAAGCGGCGCTCCAAAGCAGAATCCTTTTCGATATGCTTGCGGTATTCCGCAATGGTGGTGGCTCCGATCAGCTGGAGGCTGCCTCGGGCCAGCTGGGGCTTGAGAATATTGGCGGCATCGATAGCGCCTTCAGCGGCGCCTGCGCCCATAATGGTGTGGATTTCGTCAATAAACAGAATCACATCGCAGGCCCCTGAAACCTCCTGCAACACACTTTTAATGCGGTCCTCAAAATCACCCCGATATTTTGCACCCGCCACCATACTGGTCAAATCCAGCGTTACAAGGCGCTTTCCTTGCAGGGAATCCGGCACCATGCCATTGACAATGCGTTGAGCCAGCCCTTCCACAATAGCCGTTTTACCCACCCCTGCTTCACCGATGAGGCAAGGATTGTTTTTTGTGCGGCGGGAAAGAATCTGGATCAGGCGCTCAACCTCCTGCTCCCGGCCGATTACCGGGTCCAGATTGCCAAACCGGGCCTGATCGGTCAAATCCTGGCTGTATTTGTCTAGTGAAGGAGTGCGGCTGGTTCCGGTTTTGGGCGGGCGCACCATATTTCGCTTGTTTTTATCCAGTGGGTTCAGCTCCGAAAGCTCGGAGGATATGGCCTCGGTCATGGTGTTGTAGATATTATCCGGCTCACAGCCCAAATCCTTGAGCAGCTTGAGGCCATAGCTGTCGGTTTCCTTAATGAGCACCATTAAGATGTGCTCGGTTCCCACATAGGATTGCCCCAGCATGCGTGCCTTGATGATGGACATTTCGAGTATTTTCTTACACCGTGGAGTAAAATCCTCCGGTGTTAAAGCCGTTTTCTCACCTTTTCCCACTGTGGTGACCAAGCATTTTTCATAAGCCGCATAAGTGACGTTCTTTTGAGAAAGCACCGTATAGGCAGTCCCGCTGCCTTCATCCAGCATACCCAAAATAAGGTGCTCGCTTCCCACATAGGTATGCCCCATATTGGCGGCCTGGTTCATGGCAACATTGATGGCGTTGTTGGCCTTTTGGGTAAATCCACTGAATCGAAACATGAAAATCATCCCTTCCCATTGGAGCGCCGTCATTATGGCCTCCATGAAATATATGCGCACCACAAGCCCCTTTATTATACCCGTTTGCTATAGTTGTATAGGTTTAAAACTGCAGTGGGGTTTTAAACCTGCGGCGATCTGCCGCTAACCGCCAAAGGCGGTCTATACTGGCTTCATACTCATATGCACGTAGTGCGTGTTTGTGGGCGAAGCTATATGAGTATATAAACAGGTCTGCCAGGCCGTTTATACCCAATTCATTCGCTGGGGGAGCCCTTCGGCAGAGCCAGTGCAAATAGGGTGCGGTGATCTGATTTAGCGGCTTCTGGCCGCATCCATAATATTGACTGAGATAAAGAACCTTATGCCAAATGAAATTCCTAATTTTGCTGTAACCAACCGATGCCCAATCACATAGTATAGATTGAACCCAATGAAAAGGAGGAACTGCTTTTATGTTTAACAATTTCGGAGGAAATAGCTGCTGTTGGATCATCATCATTCTTCTCCTGGTATTCTGCTGCTGCGGAAATAGCTGGGGCGGATGCGGAAACAGCTGTGGAGACGGCTGCGGAAACAACTGTGGCGGTTGCGGCGGCGGATGCTGCTAGTCCTTGGTACACATTCCCTATAGAAAAAGGCCCCGGTAATAACCGGGGCCTTTTTGCATCTTATGAAGGCCGAGCCTTCAGGTGCAAAAATATTTTTTTCTTAAAACATATGCGGCCTTTAGATGGCCGTTAGCAAAAATGTGTGATTATAAAAAGTTTTTTCTGCAATTTGGGTGATATAAAAATATTCTGAAAGGAAAAAAGAATGTTTGATTTTTCACATAGGAACTAGTAAAATGAAAAAAGAAAGCAGTGTTTCCTTCACGGAGCTTTTGCATAGAGGGGCAAGCCACTGGCTGGAAGCGGAATAAGTATAAAAAAGAGGGGCTATTTATGACAAATCAGGAAAAAGCACTGGAGCTTCATAAACAGTGGCGCGGAAAAATCCGAGTGGAACCCAATTGCCCTATGGGAACAAGAGAAGAGCTGGCCTTGGCTTATACACCGGGGGTGGCGGAGCCTTGCAAGCTGATCAGCAAGGAGCCCGAACTGAGCTACCTTTATACCCGCCGGTGGAATACGGTGGCGGTGGTAACCGATGGAACCGCTGTGCTGGGGTTGGGGGATATCGGCCCGGAGGCTGGTATGCCGGTTATGGAAGGCAAATGTGCCTTGTTCAGTGCCTTTGGGGGGATTGATGCCATTCCTCTATGCGTGCGCAGCAAGGAAGTGGAGGATATAGTCAAAACTGTTACTTTGTTGGCAGGCAGCTTTGGCGGCATAAATTTAGAGGATATTTCGGCTCCCCGCTGTTTTGAAATTGAGCGCAGGCTCAAGGAAAGCTGCGATATACCGATTTTTCATGACGATCAGCACGGCACTGCGGTGGTGGTGGTTGCGGCAGTATTCAACGCCTTAAAGCTGGTTAAAAAAGAAATTGGGCAAATTCGAGTGGTGGTCAGCGGTGCAGGAGCCGCCGGTATGGCGGTAGCCTCCCTTCTGATGGAGGTAGGGGTGCGCCATCTTGCCATGGCGGATATTCACGGCCCTCTCTATAAAGGCCGGGTCAATATGGATGCTTTTCAGAAAGAAATGGCGGAGGTGACCAACATGGAAGGCATAACCGGGGCTTTGGCGGATTTGATGGTGGGTGCCGACCTATTTGTGGGGGTTTCCGCTCCCAATTTGGTAACCGCCGAAATGGTCAGAAGCATGAACCGTGACCCGATTATTTTTGCTATGGCCAACCCGGTGCCGGAAATTGATTATGACCTTGCTAAAGAAAACGGTGTGGCGGTTATGGGCACCGGGCGTTCTGATTACCCCA